>JBNJFB010000007.1:0-65703 GCA_051746405.1 Campylobacterota bacterium | reverse complement strand
TAATGTTACTTTAACTAATATCCCTGATAATGCGATATTTAAAGATAGTGAAGGCAATGAAATAAGTTCTAATAATGACGGTAGTTACAGTATAGAGGTTGATGAAGATGGAAAAACAAATATTACTTTAGAAAGTAACGTTAAACTAGAAGAAAATGAACTTAATGATATATCTGTTAGTGCAACAGCTAGTGAAAGCTATGGTGGTAGTGAAGCTACTACAACAATTTCACATGGTGGAGAAACTGTACTTGATATTGACGCATCAGAAAATGAATCTATCGATTTATCCGATATAGTTGCAGGGCACAACAATGTAACAAAAGTTGATTTCACAGATAATCAGACTCAAGATATTGAGATTGATTTAGATGATATTCTAGCTGATAATAGTGAGTTAATCATCAAAGGTGATTATGAAGATAAAGTTGATCTTGATGATGGAAGTGGTAGTTGGGAAAAGAGTGATTCAAAAGAAGAGGTTGATGGTGATAGTTATACAGTTTATAATGGTACAAGTAACAACTCAACTGTGAAAATTCTAATTGATGAAAATATTGATGTGAATCCAGATATATAGTATGATTCATACTATATTAAAAGGTAAACTATGCGTCAAACAAAGTTAGATGATTTTATTGAATTAGAAGAGCAAAATAAAAAGTTAGAAAAAAAAGTACAAGATGAGGTTAATAAAAACCGACAAAAAGATAAGGTGCTTTTTCAGCAAGCAAAATTCGCCTCAATGGGTGAAATGCTTGTTAATATTTCTCATCAGTGGAGACAACCACTTATGGAGCTATCTTCACTTTTTTTACCTATTGAAGCAAAGCTAAAAATGAACCAAGATATTGAAAAAGATGAGTTAAGGGAGTTTATTGAAAAACAGTATTCAATAATAAAATATATGTCTTCTACTATTGATGATTTTAAAAACTTTTTTGCAAAAGATAAGCAAAAAGTTGAGTTTGAAGTGTTTGAGCAGGTTAAATCTACTATTAATATTATAAGTGGGAGTTTAAAAAGTTATGATATTAAGTTAAATATAGTTATTAAAAAAAATCCTACTTTATGTGGGTATAAAAATGAGTTTTCACAGGTTTTAATAAATATAATAAATAATGCAAGAGATATTCTCATACAAAGAAAAATAAAAAATCCCCAAATTGATATTTTAATTCAAGAAGAAAAAGAGTTCTTAGTAACTACAATCAATGATAATGCAGGTGGAGTAAAAGTAAAACCTTTAAGTAAGGTATTTGACCCATTTTTTACTTTTGATAAAAAAGATGGCACTGGTATAGGGCTTTTTATATCAAAACTTATTATTGAAAATAACATGAAAGGGCAGCTTGATGTTGTAAATCTAAAACAGGGTGCTTCTTTTAAAATCTATCTACCAAAACAGTAAATAAACTGCTTAAAATTGGATTTAATCAATTTTAGATATAATCACTTTAATTTAAGAAAACTTCATTAATTAATTAGGATTATCATGTCAAAACAACTACTTAAAAAACAAGCAGATACAATTAGATTTTTAGCTGCAGATATGGTTCAAAAGGCAAACTCAGGTCACCCAGGTGCACCAATGGGCTTAGCTGATGTTGCTACAGTATTAAGCAATCACTTGAACTTAAACCCAGCAAATGACAAATGGTTAAATAGAGATAGATTAGTATTCTCAGGTGGTCATGCAACTGGTTTAGTTTATTCATTGTTACATTTATGGGGATTTAATGTTTCTATAAATGATTTGAAAAATTTCAGACAAAAAAACTCAAAAACTCCAGGTCATCCAGAGTATGGACATACTCATGGTATTGAAATTACTACAGGTCCTTTAGGGCAAGGTATTGCAAATGCAGTTGGATTTTCAATGGCTGCAAAATATGCAAAGAGTAGTCTTGGAGAAGATGTAATAAATCATAATGTTTATTGTCTATGTGGTGATGGTGATTTACAAGAGGGTATTTCCTATGAAGCATGTGCTACAGCTGGTCACTTAGGTTTAGATAACCTTGTAGTGATTTATGATTCAAACTCAATTACAATTGAGGGTGATACATCAATTGCATGGTCTGAAAATGTTAAGAAAAGATTTCAAGGTATAGATTTTGAGGTGCTAGAAATAGATGGACATAATTTTGAGCAGATTGATAAAGCTTTGCAAACTGCAAAAGAGGCTACTAAACCTGTTTTGATTATTGCTAAAACTGCAATTGCAAAAGGAAGTGCTACACTTGAGGGTTCTCATAAATCACATGGTGCTCCACTTGGTGATGATGATATTGCACAGTCAAAAAAAGCAGCTGGGTTTGATTCTGATGAGAAGTTTTTTGTACCTGCTGATGTTAAAGGTGCATTTGATAAGTTGATTAAAGGCTCTGTTGCTGAAAATGAGTGGAATGACTCATTAAGCAAAGAGACAAAAGCCAAAATTGATGAACTACAAAACCCTGATTATGACAAGATAGAGTATCCAACTTTTGAAGCCGATAGTGAAGTTGCTACTAGAGATTCAAATGGTAAAATCTTAAATGCAATTGCTACAGCAATTCCAGGATTTTTAGGTGGAAGTGCTGATTTGGCTCCATCAAATAAAACTGAATTAAAAGAGATGGGTGACTTCCCAATGGGTAGAAATATTCACTTTGGTATTAGAGAGCATGCAATGGCTGCAATTACAAATGCCATGAACTTATATGGATTATACAAAGTATTCTCTTCTACATTTTTTGTATTCTCTGATTATTTAAAACCTGCTGCAAGAATTGCTGCACTATCTGATATTTCTCATCACTTTGTATGGACGCATGACTCTATTGGTGTGGGTGAAGATGGACCAACACACCAACCAATTGAGCAGCTGTCACAATTTAGAGCATTACCAAATTTCTACGTATTTAGACCTGCTGATGCAACTGAAAATATTGAGTCATGGAAAACTGCTTTAAAACTATCTGCTCCAAGTGCATTTGTTTGTTCAAGACAAAAGTTAAGAGTATTAAAAGATGAGAAAGCCTTTGGTGAGGTTTCAAAGGGTGCTTACTTACTTAAAAAAAGAGATAATGCAAATATTACAATTATGGCATCTGGTTCTGAGGTTATGTTAGCATTACAAACTGCTTGTCAATTAGAAGAAGAGGGAATCTATGCAAATATTGTATCTGTTCCTTGTTATGATCTTTTTGTAGAACAAGATAGAGAGTATATTGATAAAGTTATTAATAAAAATACTAAAGTATATGCTGTTGAAGCAGCACGTGGACTTGAGTACTATAGATTTGCCAATGTGGTATTTGGTATGGATACATTTGGTGCATCAGCTCCTGCTGATGATTTATTTGATGAGTTTGGATTTACTATTGACAAACTAAAAGCTAATATTGTAGCTGATTTTAAAAACTAGGTGATACTTTCACCTAGTATCTTTCATGTTATTTTTTTGCTACTTACTCTTTGTAAAATAAGAAAAATCGAAAGGATAACACAATGCCACACTTGCAGTTTGAAATAAATAAAAAAGTTTACAATGAGACAAAAGAAGAGTTTGCCAAGCAAATAAGAGATGCTTTTAGTGAAGTTATGGATACAGGACAAGATCATATTGCTATATCTTTAAGGCAGTATGATAAATACTCTTTAAGTATTGGTAGGGCAAACTCAAATGAAGATATATGTTTGATGAATTTGGATATTAGACAAGGTCGAACAATAGAGCAAAGAAGAGAGTTGGCTCTTAGGTTTATGGATATTGTTAAAAATAGTTTAAAAGTAGATTCAAAAAATCAATACTTAACGTTTACTGAACATAAGGGCGAAGATTTTCATTTAATAGAGAAGTTTTTGGCTTCATGGGAGAGTGGAGAAGATCCACTTGCTTAAAAAATAATAGAAAAAAAAGGATGATTTAATGGCTATTGGATTTATTGGACTTGGTAATTTAGGAAAAGCAATAGCTACAAGACTCACTCAAATGGGTGAAGAGCTTGTAGTATATAATAGAACAAAATCAAAAGTTGAAAACTTAGGATATGAAGTAGTAGATACTCCAAAAGAGATACTTAAAAAATGTAATGTGGTTTTTTTGTGTCTTTTTGACTCATCTGCTGTTAGTAATATCTTAAATATGCAAGATGGACTTTCGTGTGAAGAGTTGAGTGGTAAAACTATTATTGATTTATCAACAAATCATTATGATGATGTATTAAACTTTCATAAAGCAGTAGAAAATATTGGAGGTAAATATCTTGAAAATCCAGTATTTGGAAGTGTAGGACCTGCTTTACAAGGAGCCTTAACTTTAGTAGCTTCTGGGAAAAAAGAGGTATTTGATGAAGTAAAGCCACTATTGGAAAAGTTTGGAAAAGAGATTTTTTACTTAGAAAAGCCAAGTAGTGCATCTAAAATGAAACTAATCAACAACTTATGTTTGGGTTCATTTATGGCTACACTTGCAGAGTGTACATCATTAGCTCAAGATTGTGAAATAGATAAAAAGCAAGCTTTGGATATCTTAGGAGTTGGAGGTGGACAATCTCTTGTATTAAAAGCAAAGACTCAAAAACTTTTAGATGAGGAGTTCTCTGCTCACTTTTCAAATGATGCAATAAATAAAGATTTGCACTGTTTACAAGATTTGGCTTACTCTTTGCAAAAGCCACTTTATACAGCAGCTATTCCAAAAGAGTTGTTTTCAAAAATGAAAATGATGGGTAAGGGTGATGAGGACTTCTCTTCAATTTATCAACTATTTAAATCATAAATCAAAATTAAAGTAGAGTAGATGAAAGAGACACTTTTTGTATATGGCACACTAATGCCTAATTGTCCAAATGGGTATGTTTTAGAAAATATTATTGGTAAGTTTATACCAGCAACTGTAAAAGGAAAACTAATAGATGCAGGTTGGTCTGCTTCTATGGGTTATCCAGGAATAAGGTTAGATAGAGGTGATGATACAATTCACGGTTACCTTTTTTATTCAGATAATCTAATAGATAATTGGGACTATTTAGATGAGTTTGAGGGTGCTGAGTTTGAAAGAACACCTGTAACAGTAGAGAGATATGATGAGTTAGAGGTGGATACTTTTATTTATACTCTAAAGCCTGAAGTTGAAGATATGGAAGAGTAGAGGTTAATTAAGGTTTGGAGTTAATTTTAATAGCAATTAGGAAGTTAAAGATTTAAAAAATAAGACTCTTTTAGTTTTAGCAGTAGCTACTAGTATTGATGCTTTAGCAGTTGGTATTACTTTTTCATTTTCGCAAGTAGATATTTGGTATGCAGTTAGCTTAATAACTATTATAACTTTAGTATTATGTATAGTTGCAGTTTATGTAGGTAAGTTATTAGGAGGTTATTTGGAGGACAAGGCTGAATATCTAGGTGGAATAATTCTAATAATATTAGGTTTTAAAATACTTTTAGAGGGTTTATAAGAAACTTTTGCATGAAGATAAACTACTCTTCATGCAAAGGTATATCTATATAAAAGCATGCACCTTGTTTATCGTTGTAAACTCCAATTTCCCCATTGAAATGTTTCTCTATTATAGTTTTACACATATAAAGACCTAATCCTGTACCACTTTTTTCATTTTTTGTACTAAAGTATGGGTCAAAAATTTTATCTAATATCTCATTTTTAATTCCACCTGCATTATCTTTCATGATTGTTCTACTTACTTTATCTTTTTTTGTTATTTCTATTTTAATTACTCTATTGTCTTTTTTATTGTTTTGAAGGGCTTCTTTTGCATTTTTTAAAATATTTAAAAATACTTGTAGTAACTCCCTTGAGTAAATAGATATTTCATGATTTTCATTTTTAGTTAGTTCTACTTCTATATCATTGTTTTCTAAGGCTTTATCCATAATTTTTAAAGACTCATCTAAAACTTTTTTAGGGGTGGTTATCTCTTTGCTTTTATTTGGTCTAAAAAAGTCTCTAAAGTCTTCAATTGTTTGAGATAAGTAAGTTGTTTGTTGAATCATTGATTCAGTATTTTCTCTAAGTTCATCATTATCAACCATATCTAATTGTATATCGGCAAGAATATTATTTGCAGCCATTGATATAACTGAAATTGGTTGTCTCCATTGATGTGCTATCATAGATATCATTTCACCCATTGCAGCATGTCTTGATTGAGCAATCATTAACTCTTCTTTGTTTTTAAGTTCTTGTTTTAGGTATATCTCTTTTGTTATCTCTTGTTTTATTGCTAAATAATGGCTTATGTTATCATTATTATCTAAAATAGGAGTTATAATAGCAGTCTCCCAGAACTCTTTACCCTCTTTTGTTATATTTTTAAAGGTGCCTTGCCAAGTCTTTTTTGATATTAAGCTTTTCCATAGCTCTTCATACTCATGCGAAGAGGTGAATTTTGATTTTAAAACTCTTGGATTTTCGCCTTTTGCTTCATTAAAACTATATCCTGATATTTTACTAAAGTGTGGATTTACATACTCAATCTCGCCTTCTTTATTAGTAATAACTATTGAAATAGGGGAGTGTTCTATAGCTAGTTTTAGTTTACTTAACTCCTCTTTTAGTTTTTGTATTTTGGTAATATTTGCATGAAATCCAAGCATTCTAATAGGATTTCCATTTTCATCAAATATGGTTTTTCCTTTATCTAAAATCCACACCCATGAGCCATCTTTATGTCTTAGCCTATAAACATTTTCATAAAACTCTGTTTCATTGTTTTGGTTTGCTTGAATTTCCATTATGGCTTTTTGTCTATCTTCTAAATGAAGTCTTTGTTCCCATGAGGAGAACTCATTTGGTAGTTCATCATCTTTAAAACCTAACATCTCTTTCCAGATTTTAGAAAAATAAATCTCATCTGTTTTTAAATTCCAATCCCAAAGTCCAAGTTTAGAACCAGCAACAGCATAGTCATATCTATCATATAGATGTTTATATTCATTTTTTAAATCCCTTAAGTAGATTTCATTTTTATATATTTTAGTTACCACATAGTAAATTATTGTAAATATAATTAGACCAAAATATAGTACTAGTAGAACATGGAATTTATGGGACTCTTCTAGTACTTTAATATTTTCTTTGTATATATCAAGTGGTACACTAACTCTAATTCCTCCTCTTATCTCTCCTAATTTATATCCTTGGGATGCATGACATGAAAGACATGACTCTTTTACTATTAGCTTACCCATAAAATTAAGAGACTCATTTTTTTCATCTATTTTTGTATAGTAGTCTTTATTTTTATTCTTTTCTAGATATTTTAAAGCTTCTTTTTCAAATCCTATGGCTTTGTTTTGGGGATTTAGTGGCTTTAGGCTAGTGATTTTATAGTTGTATTGTGATACATCATTCATTAAGTTTGATATTTGTCTTGTCATCCATGCTGGATTGATTTTTATTAAAGTCTCATTATCTTTTGTTAGTAGTTTATTGTTTTTTAAATATTTATTTGGTTTTATATCTTCTGATTTTTTTACATAGATTCCATTATAGCTTGAGTTCCAAGATCTAAATACTTTGAAGTATTCAAAATGTGTTTGTGCTTCTTGAAAAATTGAGTTATAAAATAGTTTTTTGTTACTTTGCATAGTTTTTTCTTGATAATCTAAAATATAGTATGTTGCAACAGATATTAAAATAAAAACTAAAAATAAAAAGCCTCTTTTTACTTGTTTTAAATTAAGAGTATTCATATCTTAATCCAAGAACTTTCTTTTAAACTCTTCAATTATTTGAGTCTCTCTTGTATAAGTGAACTTCTTTATTTTATCGTTTTCTTTAATTAAAAGTACTAAGTCAACTCCCTTGTTAGAACTTTCATCTATTTTGAAAATAGTGGCATCTAATTGTATAGTATAGATTGGCTTATGTTCAGTAGAATCATTTGTAAATACTATTTTAAAGTTTACTTTATCATGTTTTTCAAACTCAAAATCCTCTTTTTGAATATTTATTATAATCTCTTTTTGGGAGATAGCTTTTAGTGTAACTTCATGTTCACCTTTTTTTAAGGTAATATATCCTTTTGTCTTATTGTCAGGTTCTACTACAAGTTCATTTTTATCTTTTACTTCAGGAAAAAAAGTATCTACTTTTTTCAATTTTGCTTCATATGAGTTATAATTAATCTCTATTAATTCACACTTTATATTTTCATTAACAAGTGAAGAGTCTAGTATAGTTATATTTTCATCTTTTATTGCAAGTAGTTGAGCATATGTAGTTTTTATTGTTATCTCATTATCTTCGATTTTTTTAATATGTCCCTCATTTATAATAGGTACTTTTTTGTAGTGGTTTATTATGTCAAGAGTTATTTCATTTTCTAAGTGAACCTTTAAAATATCTTCATTACTTTTCATTTTATTAAAATCTTTTCTATTTTGATTTGACTCTTTTCTTTTTAAATTGGACAATACTTTTAAAAATGTTGCTATCATCTTAGGTGCATTTACAGGTTTTGATATAAAATCTGTAACTCCTATATGAAAGGATTTCATTAATGTATCGCTATCTGAATGGGCTGATAAAATCACTATTTCTATATCTGGATTTATTTTTTTTATCTCTCTTATCATTTCATGGCCACTCATTTTTGGCATAGTTAAATCTGTTAATATAAGTTTTGGAGTATGTTTTTTATACATTTGTAAACCTTGATATCCATCACAGGCCACATAGACATTTCTAAAAAGCTTTTTTAAAAACTTATTAACTTGTGCTTGTAATTCAATGCTATCTTCTACAAAAAGAATATCATACTCTTTTGCAATCTCTTTTAGTTTCATTATATGTTCCATGCTATCCATTTAAATCTGCCTTATAATATTCGTTTCTATATTTTGTAACTAATTTTTTAAATCTCTCTAAATCAAAATCATACTCTTTTATTTTAGATATTGTTGTACTTATTGAAGTTTCTGTTAATGTATTTTTCAATTCAAAAAGTGTATTTACTATATTTAAAGCTTGAGTTACTCTAGTTGTCTTGTAGTTTTTTGTATCAATTGTAGAGTTGATATCTTCTAAGTAGTTATTAGGGAATCCCCATTTTTTTAATATTTCGTAGCTTATTTCATTTGAGTTATATCTTGTAGCTTTATACTCTGCTACATGAATACTTGATATATCTGCTTGGGTTTTAAAATAGTCCATTTTGGCTTTTATTTGTAAATATGATGAGATGATAAACTTGCCAATATGCTGTAAAAATAAAGGAATAATAAGCTCTTCTTTTAACCAAGCTTCACTCTCATCTAAAAATTCAAAAATAAATTTTAAAGAGATATCTAAATGTCTTCTAAACTCTAAAAAGCCCATACTATATGCTTTTAAATCAAACTTTAGTGAATCAATAACTAGTTGGCTTATACATATAGAAACACAAAAGTTTATACCATAAAGATTTATTGCTTTACTTGGTGAGTGAATTTTGTATGAAAAACCAAAATATCTAGAGTTTGCTAGATATAAAACTCTATTTACTAAAAAAGGATTTTTTTCTACTATTCTTATTAGTTTATCCATATCTAGTTTTTCATCTTTTAATAAAAAAAGTTCATAAAGTTCACTATTTGGGTTTGGTAAAACTTCTACTAAATCTTTTATATTTTCCATGTTTTCACTCTATCTTATTTTTATTAATAATAACATATTTTTATAAAATTAGAAATTTTGTATAATAGCTTAAAAATGAAAAGGTAGCAAATGAAATTTGAAAAACTATATAAGGGAAATTTAATAAAAAGATATAAAAGGTTTTTAGCAGATATAGTATTACAAAGTGGTGAAGAGATTACAGCTCATGTACCAAATAGTGGTGCTATGACTTCATGTATTGAAAATAACTGTCCTGTATGGGTTACCTTTCATGATAATCCAAAAAGAAAACTAAAATATACACTTCAATTAACAAAAATAGGAGATAATCTTATCTGTACTAATACAAATGTTGCAAATAAAATAGCCATTGAAGCAGTGCAAAACGGTACTATAAAGGAGTTACAAGGCTATGATAAGTTAACACCTGAACAAAAGTATGGTAAAAATAGTAGAATTGATATTTTATTGTCAAATAACAATAGTGAGAAAAAATGTTTTGTTGAGGTGAAAAGTGTAAGTTTAAGGCTTGAAGATAGACTAGCTTTTCCCGATGCGGTTACAAAAAGAGGTGAAAAACATTTAAATGAATTAAGTGATATGATAAAAGATGGACATAGGGCTGTAATGCTTTATATTATACAAAGAACCGATAATCTACCTTTTGATATTGCTAAAGATATAGATAAAAAATATAAAGAAACTTTTGATAAAGTAAGGCATGAGGGTGTTGAGGTTTTAGTATATCAATCAAGTATTAATGAAGAAGAGATAAATATTGAAAAAAGTGTAAAAGAAGTGCTTTTTTAATCTATTTTATTTTTATTTAAGTATAAATTAAACTAATAATAGTATTATAGTTTTAATAAGATAAATTAATATAAGTATAATTAAAAGGATTTATAATGAATATTTATGACAAAATAAGAGCATTTTGTAGGCCATTTAGAATTGTTTTAGGTATTGTTTTAATAGCAGTTGGATTTTTTACAGGAATAGCATGGTTTTATCTAGGTATTATACCTTTAATTGCGGGACTTGTAGATTTCTGCCCTGTATGTATAATCTCTAAAAAGTGTACTCCTAAAAATCTAGAGAATAATAGTTCAGTATAACTATAGTTTAAAACAAGACTTAGTAAGTCTTGTTTTTAATTTTCTTAATTTAACTCCACATTACAATTCTTACAGTTTTTTCTAAACCATCCTCTACCAGGGTATTTTCCACAATTAGGGCATTTCCATAATAAAAATACAAAACCTATATAGATTACAAACCCAGCAATTGAAGCATTTAGCCATATATCTTTTGACATTGAGAATAGTTCAGTTTCTCCTGTTATTGTTAAGATTAAGCTTGGTACAAAAAGAATAAAGAAAATACCAGCTGATATTTTCGCATTTCTAATAACTTTTGCAAACTCTTTTTTTATATCTTCACTTTTCATTTTAATTCCTTGAAATAAGTTGAATATTTTAACTTTTTAGTGCTTTTTTGTCAAAAGAAAATAAAAAGATGATATTATTGCTTTAATATTTTATTTGACAAGGTTAGTTTTATGTTGATGTTCATTTATTTTTTTATTGCTGTTGGTGTATCTTTCTTATGTTCAATTTTAGAGGCTGTTTTACTCTCTATTGATAAAGCTCATGTGGAAGTAACTAAAAACAAAAATAAATCACTTGGTAGCTTAATGCAAAAGCAACAAGATGGTATTGATTACTCTATTGGTTCAATTCTTACTTTAAATACCTTTGCACATACATTAGGAGCAGCTGGAGTGGGGGCTGAGGCTGTTAAACTGTTTGGACAAGAGTATATGTTTTATATATCTGCTATTTTGACTATACTTATTTTAGTGTTTTCTGAAATAATTCCAAAAACAATAGGGGCTTACTATTGGAAAGCACTTAGTGGTTTTAGTACAAGAGTTATTAGTTTTTTAGTTTTTATCACATATCCTTTACTATTTGTAATGAGTAAAATCACTAGTTTTATAACTACAAATGAAAATAAAAACAAGATTACAAAAGAGGAGATTACAGCTGCTACTAATATTGCTTTAAAAGATGGAATAATTAAAAACAAAGATAGTAATATCATAAATAATCTTTTAAATTTAGAGAATATCAAGGTAAAAGATATTCATACTCCAAGAAGTGTGGTTGAAAGTTTTAGTGAAGATGAGGTGATACAAAGCTTAGAGTCAAAAGATGAAAAACTAGATTTTGTAAAGCTTATGCAACATTCACGAATACCTGTTTATAGTACAAATATTGATAGTATAACAGGAGTTCTTTTTTCAAAAGAGTACTTTTTAGAGTATATAGAAGATAATTTGCAGGATAAATCTAAGATAATAAAGCCTGTTTTTAGTGTTTATGAAAATATACCTATTTCAAAACTTATAGATTTGTTTATATCAAGAAAGGAGCAGCTTTTTATTGTGGTAGATAGATACGACCAAACTGAGGGTATAGTTACTTTAGAAGATGCTATTGAAACACTTCTTGGTAGTGAAATTGTTGATGAACAAGATAAATTTACAGATATGCGAGAGTTGGCTAAAAGTAGAATGAAGCATTTAAGAAAAGGTGCAAAACTATAGTAGAGGTTTACTATAAAAGTTTTGCTTTGTATTTATCTTTATTAAATCCAACTATTATTTTATTCAATAATTTTTGGAACAACAAAGTAACCATCTTCACTTTGTGGAGCATTATCTAAAATATCTTTTGATCTTTTTAAATCTTGTGTTGATTCATCTTCTCTTAAAAAAGTTCCACCCTCAACTGTATTAAAAGTAGCTTCAATATTTGAAACATCAATCTCATTTAGATTTTCTACAAAGTTAATAATATCTCCTAACTCGGACTTTAAATTCTCTTTTCTTGATTCATCAATTTCTAAACCAGATAGGGTTGATAATTTTTTTATTAGGTTATCATCTACAGTCATATTACTTATTCCTTAGATTTAATATTTTTGTATTTTACCTAAATAAAGTTTTGACAGGCTTTAATAAAAAAATTGATAGAATGATTAAAAGGATTTAATGTGAAAATTTTAAATAAAAAAGGCTCAATTGATAAAACACTTGTTATTTTACTAATTATTGTATTTACACTGTTTTTTTTAGTTGTTAATGACTATTTAGAAAATGATAAAATAGGGCAGATTCAAAAGCAGGAGTTAAGTAAAGAGGCTTAACTCTTTAAATCTGCTTATCTCTTCTTATATAAAAATCTTTTCTAAACTCTTCCCAATTATTTTCTAAAATAGCATTTCTAGCTTCACTCATTAAGTTTAAGTAGTAATGAATATTGTGAATAGAAGATAATCTATTGTATGTTATCTCTTTTGCTCTATATAGATGACTTAAATATGCTCTTGTGAAGTTTTGACAAGTATAACAATTACACCTCTCATCTAAGGGTCTTACATCATCTTTAAAGCTTGCTTTTTTTATATTCATTTTTCCAAATGATGTGAAGATAGTCCCATTTCTAGCATTTCTTGTGGGCATTACACAATCAAACATATCAACACCCCTATGGATATTTTCTATTAAATCCTCAGGAGTTCCAACTCCCATAAGATATCTTGGTTTATCTTCGGGCATAAACTGAGTTGTCCACTCAACTGTTTCATACATCTGCTCATTTGGTTCACCAACACTTAATCCACCAATAGCATATCCATCAAAATCGGTTAATGAACATAATTGTTGAGCACTCATTTTTCTAAATTTTTTACTTGTACCACCTTGAATTATTGCAAAGATATTTTGATCTATTCCAATACCTTTTTCTTGTTGACTTTTGTGATACTCTATAGCCTCTTTCGCCCATTTTGTAGTTCTTTTAATTGATTTTTCAATTCTTTCATCTGTATTTGGTAGTGCAATTAAATCATCAAGTATCATCATAATATCACTGTTTAAATCATATTGTGTATCAAGTACACTTTGGGGTGTAAAGTAGTGTTTACTTCCATCTATGTGGGATTTAAACATAATTCCATTTTCATCTGGTTTTGAATTATCACTTAGTGAAAAAGCCTGGAATCCACCACTATCAGTTAAAAAAGAGTTAGGGAAAGTTGAGAATCCATGAAGCCCACCAAACTTTTTTATTAGTTTACTTCCAGGTCTTAAAAATAGATGGTAAGTATTACCAAGAATTATTTTTGCACCCATTGATAGCAAATCATTTGCATCTAAGGCTTTTACCGTACCTTGTGTTCCAACAGGCATGAATACAGGGGTTTGTATTGTACTGTGTGCTGTAGTTATTGTTGCAGCTCTAGCTTTGTTACTTGTAGCTTCTATTTTAAATTGCATAAATTTTTATATACCTTTTATAAAATTTCGAAATTATATCAAAATTAGCTTGATATTTGTTCTAGCTTTATAGAAAATATATAACTATGTTAAAATCTACTATTAGAAACTTTAGGATATAATGCTCAAATGAAAAAAATACTGATTATATTAGATGGAATTGTAGCTAAAAAACTAATGCACAGGATAGTTGAAGCTAATACGGGTGATAACTCTTATGATGTAGTTTATATGAATGATGTGATTTTACCTGTACAAAAGCCATCTAATTTTACTTTTTATAAATTTGACCCCACTTCAAAATCAAAGCTTACAATGGTTTTAGATAAAAATATTCATACTGAAGTTTTAATTGCACTTAACTCTAAAGATGAGATGCTAAGTGTAATTAGAAATATAAGAGAGCATAAAAAAAATCTTCAAATGAATGTTTTAGACTATTGGGGAATAAAAGTTGATGATGCTTATGTAAATATCTACAAAGGTATTGAAGTTTTAGCAAATGGTATGGTTGAGAGGTTACCAAACATTCCTGTAGTAGCTCAAAATATTGGGTTAAAGCAGGGTGAAATAATGGAGATTAGGATACCTTTTGGTAGTTCTTATGCTTATAGATATATAGGCTCAATAGAGCAAAAAAAGTGGAAAATCTTTGCCCTTTACAGAAATCAGCAATTAGTTAATACAAAACCCTCCACGGTAATTAAGCCAAATGACTTGATTTTAGTTATTGGTAAACCAAATGTTTTAATGCAAGTATTTAATGCAATTGGTAAAAATCAAGGTCAATTTCCCATGCCTTTTGGTCATAACCTATATTTGTATTTAGACTTATATTTGCAAACAGCAACTAGTGCAAAAAGAGCTATTCAAGAGGTGAAAGTTTTAAATCAAAGATTAAAAAACAGAAAACTTATAGTAAGAATTACAAGACCTACAACTGTTGGAGTTATGACCTATATAAAAGAGGAGTTAAAACATTTTCCCTCAATAATTTTAAAAATAGATTATGCAAACAGTGGTTTGTTTAAAATTTTAAGGGAAGATTTTAGACGAAGTGATATTGGTATGATTATCTTAACCCATGAGATGTTTAAAAATAAAGAGGATATATCTACTATTACAGAGTTTAAAACTCCTATTTTTAAACTAGGACAAGAGAGCATAAAATCAATAAAAAATACAGTTGTAATGCTAAATGATACAAACTCATATGAGCAAATTTCATCAATGGTTTTTGATGTGGCTAGTCAACTTAAAACAAAAACAAAGATTTTTGATTTAGACCCAATAGGTCAAGAAGAGGATAAGAGTAATCTTTTAGATCATTTTGAAAACTTAGCAAAAATATTTAATGAAAAAATAGAAGTAGTTTCAAGTGATGAAAATCCAATAAGAAAGCTAAAAAAGCAACAAAAAATGCTTCAAATATTACCTATGAAACAAGATATGTTTAAAAAAAGATTCTCTTTTAAATTCTTTTATACAAACTCTGATGTAATAGCTTTTGATTTAAATGTTTATAATCAACTTTTAATACCTATTGTAGAATCAAATAGAAAGGACAATAAATAATATGAATTTTGAAAAATACCCTTTTGAGAGGTTAAGTGATTTATTAGAAGGTGTAAATCCAAATAAACAGTATGAATTATCAGCTTTAACTATAGGTGAACCTAAGTTTGAAACACCGCAATTTATTCAACAAACATTAAAAGAGACAACAAGCTCTTTAAAAAAGTATCCAGCTAGTGCTGGGTTACCTGAACTTAAACAAGCAATGTTAAATTTTGTAGATTACAGGTTTGATATAAAACTACAGTTAAATCAAATTATTCCAACCTTTGGTACAAGAGAGGTTTTATTTAACTTTCCTCAGTTCGCACTATTTGATAAAAAAGAGCCAGTTATGGCATTTACAAACCCTTTTTATCAAATCTATGAGGGTGCAGCAATAGCTAGTAAGGCAAAGGTTATTCATATAAATTTAACAAAAGAGAATGACTTCAAAGCTAATTTAAGTGAACAAGAGCTTCAAAAGTGTGATTTAGTGATTTTAAACTATCCAAATAATCCAACATCTGCAAAAATGACAAAGCAAGAGCTTGCCCTTTGGGTTAAAAAAGCTTTAAGGTATGATTTTATTTTGATAAATGATGAGTGTTATAGTGAGATATACTTTGATGATAATGATAAGCCAGCTTCACTTCTTGAAGCTAGTATTGAAGCACAAAATAGTGAGTTTAAAAATGTTTTAGTTATGAACTCTATTTCAAAAAGAAGTAGTGCTCCTGGACTTAGAAGTGGATTTATTGCAGGGGATGCAAATATTTTAAAAGAGTATATGAAGTATAGAACTTATGTGGGATGTGCATTACCTGAGCCTTTACAATTAACAGCTGCTGTTGCTTGGAATAATAAAGAGCATGTTGATGAGTTTAGAAAAGTTTATAAAAACAATTTTAAGTTAGCCCAAGAGATTCTTGGTATCAAGCAACCACAAGCAACCTTTTATATTTGGCTTGAAGTTGGTGATGAACTAGAGTTTACAAAAGAGCTATATAGACAAAAAAATATCAAAGTATTACCTGGAAGTTTCCTTGGAAGAGATGGTATTGGAAAGGGTTATGTAAGAATAGCCTTAGTGGAAAATGAAACAAAAACAAAAGAGGTACTTACAAGATTAAAGGAGTTTATAGATGAACAAAAGTGAGTTAAATGAAGCAAGAACAAATCCAGACTTTTTAAACTACTTAGAAGAAACAAGAGTTAAATCAATTGAACAAAAAGATATTTCAGCAATGTATGAAACTCTGGATTCAATGTTGATTTTAGGACTTGATGAAGAGAAGATGAACTCTTTATATGAAAATATTTTAAAACTTGCTTTTGAAAGAGTAGAAGAGATAATAAATAGTAATAAGAAATTAAAACTACAAGAGGATGAACTACTTTATGTAAGAGCATTTTTTGAACATGCAGTTGAAAAATGGTCAACAAAAAACTTTAAAGGGGCATCTGAACTAGTTTTTGTTTTAGCTAATATTATTGAAGATGAAGTACTTGAAAAATCTCTTAATACTATATTAATTGTGTTATCAAAGCAGACAAATCTTGATGATTTTTTTGATAATGAGGTTGATTTACAAAAGGATCCAACTGATGAAAAGTATGGATATTTTATCACTAATTTTAAGTTTGACCAAGATAAATATTTAGAAGATAATAAAGATACTTTAAAAAAACTATATAAAAAATATCAACCACTTTTGGATGCGTAATGAAAGTATTTTTTATAGGAATTGGTGGAATAGGTTTATCAGCACTTGCTAGATTTCTAAAGCATGATGGGCATGAAGTTAGTGGTTCAGATATGAAAAGTACACCAATTACAAAAGAGTTAATAAAAGAGGGAATAAAAGTTTCATGTCCACAAGATGCTTCAAATATTAGTGATGATTTGGATTTGGTTATCTATTCAGCTGCTGTTACAGATGAAAATCCTGAACTAATACAATCAAGACTAAAACAAATAAGAACACTATCAAGAAAAGAGGCTTTACCTATTATTTTAGGAGATAAGAAAAACTACTGTGTAGCAGGAGCCCATGGTAAATCAACTACAACTGCTATTTTAGCTTCTATATTAAATAGTTCAGCAATAATAGGTGCAATTTCAAAAGATTTTAACTCAAACTTTAGGTATGTAAATGATTTAGTTGCCTTTGAAGCAGATGAGTCAGATGCAAGCTTTTTACTTTCAAATCCTTACTGTTCTATTGTAACAAATGCAGAGCCTGAGCATATGGAGTATTATCACTATGATTATGAGAAGTTTTTTCAAGCTTATGAAAAGTTTATAAATCTAGGAAAAAAGAATATTTTAAATGGTGAAGATGAGTATATAAAAAAACTAAATATAAAAAATCCAAACTTTTTATATCCAAGTAGTGATATAAAAAATTTATGTTTTCTATTGAAAGATGGTGAGCCATATACAAAATTTGAATTAAAAGATTTAGGTTGTTTTGAGGTTTGGGGCTTTGGTTATCATATTGCATTAGATGCATCATTAGCTATATTAGCAGCAAAAGAGCAGTTAGATATAGATAGTATTAGACAAAACCTTTTAAATTATAAAGGAATAAAAAAGAGATTTGATGTTGTTCAAAAACATAAAAACTTTGTAGTAATTGATGATTATGCACATCATCCAACAGAGATAGATGCTACTATGAAATCAGTGGAAGTTTATGATAATCTAACAAATATTAATAAAAGAGTTGTAATTTGGCAACCCCATAAATACTCTAGGACCTATGATAATCTTGAAGGATTTAAGAGGTGTTTTAGAAGATGTGATGAGTTAATTATTTTACCTATCTGGACAATTCCAGGTGAGATAGTGCTTGATATTGATTTTGAAAAAGAGTTTGCTTCATATAATCCAACCTTTGCCCATAGATTAAAAACAAGTGATGGTAAGATTGAACTTATAAAAGATGACAAGGTTATCTCTATTTTAGATGAGGGTATCATACTAGGAGTAGGAGCAGGTGATATTACATATCAATTAAGACAATAATATGTTTTATATTAGTTGGGATATACCCTCCCATCTTTTATAAAAATCTTACCTAATAGTTCATACTCAAAAATCTTCTCTTGATATTTTAAACTTGCTTCTTCTAAAGTAGGGTTTGTTTTACAAAACTCTAAGAACTCATCTTTTACTTCACTTTTTAAAGTAGTAATGCCTCCTAAAGAGTCTATAAATTTTTCTATATTATAAATCGGTTCACAAATGCCTTGCTCAATAAGCTCTTGTGTTCCTAAGCTTTCATTCATTCTATGGGGAATTGTATAAATCTTTTTTCCCATCTGTTTTGCATATTTTGCAGAAGTTAAACTTCCTGATTTTATATCAGCTTGGGTAATTATTAGAATCTCCCCTAGTGCTACAACTATTTCATTTCTTAGTACAAAGGTATAGTTTCTAGCTTTACTTCCTGGTTTATATGAGGATAAAACTAGGCTATTTGTTTCCATTTGTTCAATTAGGTTTTTATTTACACTTGGATATCTTATATCTAAGCCATTTGCCATAACAGCAATTGTATTATTATTTGCTGCTTTATGTGCAATAGCATCAACACCCATAGCACCACCACTTACAATAGTAAATCCACTATTTGATAATTCACTTGATAGTTTATGGGTTATTTGTTTGGTATAAGAAGAGGGTCTTCTTGTGCCTACTATAGATATTTTCCTACTTTTTAATAGGTTTTTATCTCCTAAGAAATAGATATCATCTACAGGTTTTTTCATAGATGATAGTTCATTTATTTTAAAATCAATTTTTTTAATCATGGCTACTCTAGTATAATAATTTACTTAATTATACCAAAAATAAACTATAAGTAAGGTAATTCATTTATGTAAATTATTTCTAAATCTTTAAGTAAATGTTTTGATTTTTTAAGAACATCTATAGTTATAGAGTAAGGATGACCTATTGCTATTGCATAACCTCTTTTTTTTGCAATATATATAGCTTTTTTTAGTTGATTTTGAATATAACCAAACTCTTTTTTATTATCAATAAAAGTATTTCTTACAATATATGGCATATCATGTTTTTTTGCAAGTTTTTTTGCTACTGATTGGGAGGTTGTTCTGCTATCAACAAAGATGAAGTTATACTTTTTTAAAGCCTTAAAAAGCTTATCCATCGCATCATAATCTTTTGTAAAAACAGAGCCTGTATGGTTGTTTGTATAGATTGCATTTGGATACCACTGTCTTAGCTGCTTGACTCTTTTTTCTATTTTTTCATATGAGTCTGTTATATTTAATGTATCTTTTTCGGGTCTATTAAACTTTGAAGATGCTTGCATTGGAAAGTGAATCATATGAAATGGTAAATCCTGTGCAATATTGGCTGAATTTCTATGTCCATTTGTAGGTGGCAAAAATGACATATTAACTTTATATCCGATATCTAAAATATCTCTTTTTTGATATCTATTACTTACATCATCGATTACAATAGCTATTTTAGGTTTTGTGTTTTTATCATACTTATATAGTGACTTTTTTAGGAAATTATAGTTTTGCTCTTTTGGCTTTTTTTCATCTTTTTGCTCTACTTCTTTTGGTGGAGTATAGATGAAGTCTTTATTAAACTCTTGTGTATACTCCTCATACGCAGTATTATCCTGTTTTTTATCTTCAACGATTTTAGAGTATTCATTAAGCTTTTTTTCTTGATACTTTTTTATAGAGTCTTTGTCTTTTTCATCTACTGTTTCTTGATTATTTTTATTAATTTTTTCACTGTGCATTACAAAGTAGCTAAAAGAACTAGCAATAACTGTAAATAAAAATACTAATAAAAATACTCTTAATATTCTAAACTTAGGCATAGGATTATTTTTATTTGATGTTTTTTTGTTTTTTCTTTTTGGCATAAGGCTTTCGTTTTGTGGGATTATAAAGAAGAGAAAACTCTTCTTTATGTATTAATATAGATAATTAGTTAGTTTCTTGGTCTACAATTTTATTTGCTTTAATCCAAGGCATCATATCTCTTAATTTTCTACCTGTTACTTCTAATGGATGGTTATATAAGTTATTTCTTTCAGCAGTCATTCTTGGGTAACCTGTTTGACCTTCTAAAATAAAGTCTTTTGCGAATTTACCATTTTGGATTTCAGTTAAAATCTCTTTCATAGCTTTCTTAGACTCTTCATTAATAACTCTTGGTCCTGAAACCATATCACCATACTCAGCAGTATTTGAAATAGAGTATCTCATATCATGAACTCCACCTTCAAACATTAAATCAACAATCAGTTTTAATTCGTGTAAACACTCAAAGTATGCCATTTCAGGTGGGTAACCAGCTTCTGTTAATGTTTCAAAACCAGCTTGAACCAATGCAGATACACCACCACAAAGTACAGCTTGCTCACCAAAAAGGTCAGTCTCTGTTTCATCTTTGAAAGTTGTTTCAATAATTCCAGTTCTTCCACCACCTATTGCACTTGCATAAGATAATGCTAACTCTTTAGTACTTCCAGATGGATCTTGCTTGATTGCAATTAAATCAGGAATTCCTCCACCTCTTTCAAACTCAGATCTTACAGTATGACCTGGAGCTTTTGGAGCTACCATCATTACATTAATATTGCTTGCAGGTTTAATTCTTCCATAATGAATATTAAATCCATGACCAAATGCTAAAGTAGCACCATCTTGAATATTATCTTTGATTTCATTTTCATAAACAGTCGCTTGAGACTCATCAGGTAATAAAACCATTACTATATCAGAAACTTTTGTAGCCTCTGCAACAGTTTTTACTTCAAAACCTTTTGCTTGAGCTTTCTTCCAAGATGAACCATCTTTTCTTAAACCAATAACAACTTCAACTCCAGAATCTCTTAGGTTTTCAGCGTGTGCGTGACCTTGAGATCCAAATCCTATCATAGCAACTTTTTTAGACTTTACTAAATCTAAGTTACAATCTTTATCATAATAAACATTTAATGCCATTATCAACCCTCAGTTAAAAATTTTAGTATATTGTATCTAAAGAAAACTGAAAGTTTGGGAAAATATTTTTATACAAATTATTGATAAATTTTGATAAACTACTTATTAGATTTAAAAGAAAGGAATAAAATTGTATAAATTTTTATTCGAAAAGATATTAAAAAAACAAACAAATTTTACAAAAGAAGAGTTAAAAAAAATAGAAGAGTTAAAAAAACAGTCATTTATAATTGAATCTAATGGGGAATATGAATTAAACTCCAAGTATAAAGTTGGAACTTTAGAAATAAAAAACAAAATAGCTGTTTTAAGGGATTTACAAAATGAGCATAGGGATATAAGGCTTGATTTTGAGCATTTGAATAAGTCATATAATGGCGATTTTGTATTAGCAAAAAGAGTTTTTAATCCAAGAAGTAGAATAAAAGCTAAGATAATTAAAGTTTTAGATGGTAAAAAAAGTGAAGTACTAGTATATACCAAAAACAGAAGTTTTTATACAGTAAAAGAGAATATAAAACTAAATAGCAATGAGAGTATGAAATATGACGATGATGAGCTACTTTTAGTTAATAGTGATGATTTATCACTTATTAAAAAAATTGGAAACATAAAAGACCCAAGTGTAGATGAGTATATATCTTTGCATTTATATAATGAAAAAATTAGATTAAAAAAACCTATAGAGGTTGATGCAAAAATGGATGATAATTCATCTAAAAGAGTTGATTTAACAAACCTGCCTTTTTGTACAATAGATCCAAGCAGTGCAAAAGATCATGATGATGCTATTTATTATGATAAAAAAGAGAGTATTTTATATGTTGCTATTGCCGATGTGTCATACTTTGTAAAGCAGAATAGTGCACTTGATAAGGAGGCTTTTAAAAAGTCCACTTCAATCTATTTGCCCAGTAAAGTCTTACCAATGCTACCAAAAGAGCTAAGTGAGCAGATGTGTTCACTAAAAGAAAAAGAAAATAGATATGCTTATGTTTTTAAAATTTATTTAGACTTAAATAACTTAAGTATTAAAAAATCAGAACTATTTGAAGCTGTAATCAACTCACATAAAAACTTCTCTTATGGAAGAATTGATAGGGTTTTAGATGGCAAGTATGATAACTATTCAAGTATTGAAAAAGAGATATTTGATTATGTTACTCCTTTATATGATGTAACAAAGAAGTTTAGAAGTAAAAGACTACAAAAAGGTTATGATTTTAGAAGTGTTGAAAATAGAATAAAACTAAAAAATAACAAGCTAGAAACTGTTTGTGAAGAGAGTTCAACAGCATCCCATCAGTTAATAGAAGAGTGTATGCTTTTAGCAAATATTGAAGCTAGTAGAAAAGTAAATAGTGTAGGTATCTTTAGAATACATGAAGAACCATCCCTTAAAGCAATCTCTAAATTAGTTGATGATGTGAATATATTAGGATTAAATGTAAAGTTAAAAAATAATGTTCATGATACAATAGTTCATATTCAACAAAAAGCTAGAAACAGTGTTTTAAGTCAAGAGGTTGATGAACTAATTATTCAATCACAAACTCAAGCTAAGTATAGTTCAACAAATCTTGGACATTTTGGTTTAGGGTTTAATTCATACTCTCATTTTACAAGTCCTATTAGAAGATATGCAGATTTAGTGTTACATAGAATCTTAAAAACAAAAAAAACACCTAAAAATATTGATGATATTTGTGAATATATCTCAACAAATGAAAGGGAAGTTGATAAGCTAGTATGGGATTTTGAAGATAGAAAATATGCAAGATGGGCAAATGACAACATAGGTGCAGATATTAAAGTAAAAATTGTAGATATACAAAGAACAAAAGCTGTTTGCTATGATAAAATAAAAGGTATGAAAGTTACTATTGAAAATTACAAGGGACAAAATCTATTTACGAAACTAAAAGTTAAAATAGTTAGTGCAAATATTATTACAAAAGAGATAATAGCACAGATTAAATACTAAGGTCTTAAATTTGTAAAAATATTTGGAATATCATCTTTTATAATAAACTGCCCTGCTAGTTTTGATTTATTGTTTATTAAAATTGGTGCTACAAGATTTACTATTGATTTTTCAATAGGTTCTTGAAGTACTACACTAAAATAGATATCAAAATCTTCTCTTTTAGCTATCTCCATTTTTTTAAGTATTTTATCATCTATAGTAAAATCAAAAGCTGCATGCTCTAAGTAGCTAATATTTACTACAGTGAAACTTATCTCTTGAGTCTCATTTAATACTAATGATGAAAAATAGTTATCGATTTTATTTACTTTTAGAATCCTATTATCTTCAAAGCCTAATAGTGGTAACGTGATATTATACATTTTTTTAACCTTTTGTTCATTTTACAATTTTAATCAAAGATTACTTAGGATATCATATATTTTATGTATAGAAACGAATTTGACACTCAAATAAATCAAAATAGAAAATATAATGCATATATGTTTTATGGTCAATCAACTTTTTTGGTGGAGTATTACTCATCAAAAATAGCAAAAATACATGCACCTGATGGTGAAATTGAGAAAATATATTTTGATGATTATGATTTTAATAGTGCAAAAAATATGCTTATGCAATCTTCACTATTTTCAAATACAAATACAGTACTTATAAAGCTAAACTCAAAAAGACCAAAAAAAGAGGTTGATGAGTTAATAAAAGTATGCAATACAAATAGTAATAGCACTGTTATATTCTCTTGTTTGGGTGATGGTGAGTTTAAAACTATGGCAAATGCTTTTAACCCTAAAAGCAACTGCGTTAGTATTAGAATGTTTTCACCTTCAAATAATGAAGCTATTAGGATACTTCAAGAAGAAGCTAAACTACAAAATATAGATTATGAAATTTCAGCTTTAAATCATCTATATTTTATGCATAAAAATGATTTATCTTTATGTATGAATGACTTAAAAAAGCTATCAATACTAAACTACAAAATCACTTCAACTGTTGTGAATAATCACTGTTTTGGTATAGGTGATGTTTCATTTGAAGAGTTTTTAAATAGTTTAATTGAAGGAAATGATATATCAAATGATTTAAACTTACTTTTAGAAGAGGGTGTAAATGAGATATATTTATTAAATCAAATTACAGCATATGTTCAACAACTATTTATGATTAGTTCATACGCAAGAGCTATTTCAACACCAAATCCAAAAGAGATTTTAGGTTTTAACCCCCCAAGAAAAATATGGGAAAGAAAATCAAAAATAGCTATAAATATAAAGCCTGAAGTCTATTTAGAGATGTTACAGTACTTATTAAATATAGAATTAGAGTTTAAAACTTCAAAAATCACTAATCAAAACTTGTACTTACAGGCTTGTCTAAGAAAATTCACAGTTTTATTTAGATAAAATCACAAACTTTACAAAAATTATCCTTGCTGATATGTGTAAAGATACCGGCTTAAACTACAAGGAGAAAATTAGATGTCGAAATTAAAACATTATGAAACAATGTTTATTGTTAAACCAACATTAACTGAAGAAGAGTTACAAGCTCAAATCGAAAAAGTTAAAACTGTTATGGGTAAAAACGATGTGGAAATCGTAGCTTGTGACGATATGGGATCAAGACAATTAGCTTATGAAATTGAAAAGAATAAAAGAGGTTACTACTATGTAATCTACTTCAAAAGTGCACCTGTAGCTATTAATGAAATAGAAAGAAATTTAAAATTAAATGAAAATATTTTAAGATTTATTTTTATTAAATATGAAAATAAAAAAGAGATCACTGCATGGACAAAAATGAGTGATGAGGCAGCTAAAAAAGCTAACTAATAACTAATCAAGATAGGACCGTTTATGTATAACAAAGTAATTATGGTTGGAAATCTAACTAGAGATATTGAGTTGAGGTATTTGCCTTCAGGAGCTGCTATTGCAAAATCTGCAATTGCTTCTTCATATAAGTACAAAACACAAACTGGAGAACAAAAAGAAGAGGTTTGTTTTTTAGATTTTAATATCTTTGGAAGATCAGCAGAAGTTGCTAACCAGTACTTAAGAAAAGGTTCTAAGGTTTTATTAGAAGGTAGATTAGTACTTGAACAATGGACAGCTCAAGATGGAACAAATAGAAGTAAACACTCACTAAGAGTTGACACTATGAAAATGCTTGATTCAAAAAATGATTCTATGCAAGGGGGAGGAAACTCATATAACCCTTCACAAAATAATTCATATAATCAGCAACAAGCAGCTCCACAACAGCAACAAAATCAGTACGGTAATATGAATTCTGATAATTCGCAAAACAATTATGGTGGTATGAATAACAAAGCACAACAAGAAACAGTGCCTGCACAAAAAATACCTGAAATTGATATCGATGACGATGAAATACCGTTTTAAAAGGAAATAAAGATGGCAGAAAGAAGAAAATACGGAAAGAAATATTGTAAATATACTGAGATGAAAATTGATTTCATTGATTATAAAAGTACAGACTTATTAAAATTGTCTATGAGTGAAAGAGGTAAGATTATGCCAAGAAGACTTACAGGTAACTCTAAAAATGCTCAAGAAATGGTAGAAAAAGCTATTAAAAGAGCTAGACACATGGCATTAGTTCCATACATTGTTGATACACAAAATGTAACTGACGCAGCATATATCAAGTAGTTTATACTATTTGATTAGTAAAAAGGGGTATTGAAGCTTTAGCTTAAATACCCCTTTTTTTATGATTAATTTTTCTCCCAAACAACTCCATTTGGGGTGTCCATTATGGAAATATCCATAGATGAAAGTTGTTGTCTTATTTTATCAGCTTCTTCATAATCTTTTTGTTTTTTTGCTTGAGCTCTTGCTTCTATAAGATTTTCAATTTTGTTTTTTGTTTCATTATTTATACCAAATTGAAAATATTCAAAAGCATCTATTAAGCCAATACCTAAGGTTTGATTTATAAACTCTATATTTGCTACTAGCTCTTTTTTAAATGTTTTGTCTTTTGGGTTTTCGTTTAGTTTTTCATTTGCATTTGCAATAAACTCATCAATTATTGATAAAGCTTTTGAAGTGTTTAAATCATCATTAAGTGCTTCTAAAATCATATTTGTAAACTCTACATTCGCTCTTTTTGAAGCTGTTGAGCCATAAACTCTTTTTTTGATTCGATAAAGCTTATCAACTCTTTTTTTAGAAGCTTTTAAATCATCTTCATTAAAATTGAAGTTAGCTCTATAATGGGCAGTTTGAAGATAAAATCTTATTGTTTCACCTTGGTATGCTTTTAAAATATCTTTTAAGAAAAATGAGTTCCCCAAAGATTTACTCATTTTCTCTCCGTTTATATTTACAAAACCATTATGCATCCAGTACTTTGCTAGGTTTTGATTTGATTCACATCTAGTTTGAGCGGCTTCGTTTTCATGGTGAGGGAAAAGTAAGTCTGCACCTCCTCCATGAATATCTATTTGAAACTCTTCATTCTCATATGCAAGATGTTTTTTAATCATAGCACTACACTCAATATGCCATCCAGGTCGCCCACTTCCAAATGGTGCATCATAAGAGATTTCATTGTTTTTAGGGAACTTCCATAAAGCAAAATCTGAACTATTTCTTTTTTGGGTATTTGATTCAACCCTTGCTTGTGAATTCTCATCACTTGCCATACTTGAAATAGTTCCATATGAACTATCTTTTGAAGTATCAAAATAGATGCCATTTGAAATCTTGTAAGCAATATCTTTTTTTAATAGGTTATTAATCATATCTTTCATAATTTCAAGATTTTGTGTGGCTTTTGGTTCTAATGTATTATCTAAGATATTTAAAGACTGCATATCTTTTTTATATGAGTTTATATAAAAATCTGTAACTTCTTCTAAGCTTTTTGAAGTTTCATTCATTTTTTTTATGATTTTATCATCAATATCTGTAAAGTTTTTAGTCATAGTCACATTAAGTTTATTTGCTTTTAATACTCTATGTAGTAAATCAAATGCAATAGCACTTCTAGCATGACCTAAGTGAGCATCATCATACACAGTAGGACCACATATATAAACTATGGCCCTTCCTTGCTTTATTGGTTGAAATTTTACTTTCTCTTTTTTGACTGAGTCATATAAATATATTTCATTCATGGCTATTTAAATAGTGCTTCTAATGATGAAGTATCGCTGTTTTTATTTTCATTATTGTTACTATTGAAACTATTTTGACCTATATCACCTTTACTGTCAAGCTCAATTAATTCAATTTCATATCTTGTTAGCATTGAAGCTAATCTTATATTAAGACCTGACTTTCCAATTGCTTTAGATTTTTGGTCACTTGGAATTTTAACAATCGCCTTACCTTTTTCATTATCATAAGGTTTTGCTTCAATTTGTACTGAAGTAATAATAGCAGGTGATAGTGCTCTTGCTATGAACATTTCAGGAACAGTTGAATACTCAACACAGTCAATATTTTCACCATGTAACTGTTGAGATACTGCACCAATTCTAACACCTTTTACCCCAACTACAGAACCAATTGGGTCAATTTGTGGGTCAGTTGTAAGTAGTGCAATTTTAGCTCTGCTACCTGGTATTCTTGCACTTCCCTCAATAGTAATTTTTTCATCTTTTAATTCAGGTACTTCAAGCTTAAGAAGTGATTCTAAGAACTTTGGACTTGTTCTTGAAATTTCTATTATTAAGCCATTAGATTTATCAATATTTACAGATTTTACAACAGCTTTTAAGGTATCACCAACTTTAAATGACTCACCTTTTATTCTGCTTTTTCTTGGTAAAATACCCTTAATCTCTCCAATTTCAATATATGTATTTTCAGCTCTATCAACTCTTGTAACAGAACCTGAGATTGTTTTACCAATTTTGTTTTTATATTTGCTTAGAAGATTTTGTTCTATAAATCTTTGGATTTTATACTCAAAATTACTATGTAAAATTGTTGCTGCATTTCTACCCATATTTTCAAACTCTAAATCATAATCAACTGTATCTCCAACCTCTAAATCATCATCAATCTCTTTTGCTTCACTAAGTTCAATATAGTTTTCAGAGTTAAGTGCATTTCCATACTCATCACTACCAATACCTAATGTTCTATTATCACCATCTGGAACTACCTCAATTTTCTGTGAAAGTTCTAACTTTTTATTTGTTCTGTCAATATTTGCACCAAAAATTAAAGTTTCATCAACCATTTTTTTTGCTGTTTTGATTAATGCTTCTTTTAAAGCATTTTCAACGTCTTCAACTTTAAGGCCTTTTTCATAGGCAATTGAATCTAAAATATCTATAATCTTATCCATTAATTAATAACCTTTTTTTTGTTAACACTGAAATGTTTTTTTGATTTTCAATGTAAAGTAGACAAACATTTTATCTAAAAACATCTTTTATAGAAATTAAAGCAATCTTAAGATAGAATGTAAAGTTATATTAAAAAATAAAAGGGCTTAATAATATGGAATTACTATTTGCTAGAAACGAGTTAAATCAAAAACCCAAAAAAGTTGAATTAGATAAAATAAAAGAAGAACTAAAACAGTTAGGTGAAAAAATATACTATTTTGATAGAGATAATTCTCATAAAGATATGATGGCTTTAGTTGATGCACTAGAGGACGAGGGGTTAAATATTTACTTTAGAGAAGTAAAGTATGGTTTAGCTGATGATGAGTATATGTATGAGGTTCATGCACTTTAAGTAAGGTGTTATAAAATTATGAGTTCAAATAAAAAACTATTTATACAAACACTTGGCTGTCAGATGAATGATACTGATAGCCAACATATCGCATCAGAATTGCAAAAACACAAAGATTATGAGCAGACGCAAGATATAAAAGATGCTGATTTGATTATTATTAATACCTGTTCAGTTAGGGAAAAACCTGTACAAAAACTTTTTTCTGAAATAGGACAATTTAATGTAAAAAAGAAAAAAAGTGCTAAAATTGGTGTTTGTGGTTGTACTGCAAGCCATTTAGGAAAAGATATAATTAAAAGAGCACCATATGTTGATTTTGTATTAGGTGCAAGAAATATTTCAAAGATTAAAGATATAGTTGACAAAAAAGGTGCTGTAGAAATAGCCCTTGATAATGATGACTCAACTTATGAGTTTTTGCCTGCAAAAACAAATAAGTACAGAGCAAGTGTAAATATATCTGTAGGTTGCGATAAAAAATGTACTTACTGTATTGTACCAAATACAAGGGGTGAAGAGATTTCTATTCCACCTGAGATGATTGTAAAGCAAGTTCAAAAAGCAGTTGAGCAGGGTGCTTTAGAAGTTATGCTTTTAGGTCAAAATGTTAACTCTTATGGAAGAAGGTTTAGTGATAAAAGACCTAAGTACTCTTTTACAAAGCTTTTACAAGATATTTCAAAAATCCATGGACTAGAAAGAATTAGATTTACTTCTCCCCACCCTTTACATATGGATGATGAGTTTATTGAAGAGTTTGCAAAAAATGACAAAATCTCAAAATGTATTCATATGCCATTACAAAGTGGTTCAACTTCTATTTTAAGAGCTATGAAAAGAGGATATACAAAAGAGTGGTTCTTAAATAGAGCTGCTAAAATGAGAGAGCTTGTGCCAAACCTTAGAATTACAACAGATATTATTGTTGCATTTCCAGGGGAGACACAAGAGCAGTTTGAAGATACAATAGATGTGGTAAATCAAGTTAAATTTGATCAAATCTTTAATTTTAAATACTCTCCTAGACCTGAAACTGAAGCTTTAAAGCTTGAAAATAAAGAGATTGATGATAAGATTGGAAGTGAGAGATTAACTCAACTAATAGAACTTCATAAAAGACATCAAGAAGAGTCTATGCCTAATTTTATAGGACAAACAGTTACAATACTTGCAGAGACACTTAAACCAAATGGTGAGGTTTCTGGATATACAGATAATTATTTACAAGTTTTTGCTAAAGGTAGTGATGAACTTTTAGGTAAATTTGTGAATATAAAAGTAACAGATGTTACAAGAACAGCCTTAAAAGGTGAAGTTGTTAATTAATCATGAAAAAACAACTTAAAAACTATCTAACAGTAAAGGTTGCACCTTTTATAATGCAACTTATTGTTAGATTTATCTATTTAACAAATAAAAAAGTATATCATCATGCAAATATTCCCCAAGATGAGACTATTGTAGTTGCATTTTGGCATGGTGAGCTTTTGATGCAACCTTTTAATTATAAAAAACTAAAACCAAACTCTAAAGTAAGAGCTATAATAAGTGAGCATAAAGATGGTGAAGCTATTACTAAAACTGTTGAGTATTTAGGTATTGGTTCTATTAGAGGTTCATCTTCAAAAGGTGGAGCTAAAGCTTTAATTAGTACAATAAAAGAGTTAAAAAAGGGTAATGATATAGCTATTACTCCAGATGGTCCAAGGGGCCCTAGATTTCATGTGGCAAATGGAATAGTAGCAATATCACAAAAGAGTAAAGCAAAAGTTGCAGTTTTTAATTGTAAACCATCTAAATATTGGCAATTAAACTCATGGGATAAATTTATTATTCCAAAACCTTTTGGTACAATTGAGTTTTATGTTCAAGAGCCTTTTAGTATTGAAGGACTTGAGTTAGAAGATGCAAAGCGTGCCATTTATGATAAGTTAATGATAAATACCACAAAGTAGTTCTTAAGTAGGAAGTAGATGTTTAGTAAAGAGTTTTTATATATCAATGCAATTAAATATGATACACAACTAAAGCTTGATTACAAGAAAATAAAGAATGGAGAGTTAGAACAGACTAATAGCTCTGTATTTCTTGTAAAAGATGAGTTACTAGCACATGATATTGCTCAAAAAATAAATATATCTCAAAAAGAGGCTAATGCCACATATATATCTACACTTCTAATAAGCGACACTACAACTTTAGTTCCTAAATCAAAATCAAGAACTTTAGATGATTGTGAAATTGCACACTTTAATAGTGATTATGATATCGCTGTTTTAAAAACTACACTTTTTGAAACACAGCACTACTTTGAAAAAACAGGTATTGATTATATCTACTCTGCTTTTCATATATTAAATTTACATATAGAAAAAAATATATGCAAAAATCAACTTTTGATTTTTTTATTTAATAATAAAGCTTTTATTGTTATTTTAGATGATAATTCAAAAATTGTTTTTAGTAAAACAATTGAGTTACCTACTTTTGAAAGTGTTAAAAAAACTCATTTTTATGATGATGATGTTGTTGGACAAAAACTCTATGATGAGATATACTACTTAGAATTAAGTGAGATTATACATGAAAATCTAAATAGTTTTTATGAGAGTAACTCTAAAACTTTTATAGAAAAAATAACTATTTTATATAATTTAAAGCAGTTGAGTCAAGAACAGATAAATCAATTAAGTAGTGAATTACTTCTAAAAATAGACTATCTACCAATAAATATTGATGAAGAGATTTTTGAGTTATCTAAAGATATTCATCAAAAACAGAGTTTTATACATCCAAGAAAAAAAGAGAAAAAAAGATATATACTAAAATCTTTTATAGCCTTATTGATTTTATCAACACTTGGATTTGTTGGGTATAAATTATATGATGAGTATTTTGCAATAAAAAAACAAGATACCCAGCCAGTTGTAAAGCAAAATACAGTTAGTCAAGAGCTACCTGACCATGTGAATAGGAATGATAAGAAGATAAAGAGAATTAAAGCAGTATTTAGCAGTATTCCTTATGATGTTGTTTTAAGTGAGTTTGTAATAGATGAAGATGCACTTCTTTTAAGGGGTAATTTTTTAAAAGATGATACTTATATAAAGTCATTGCAACCTGAGTTAAGTAGTATTTATAAAAGTATAGATGTGAAATTTGAAAGTGAGAATAAAAATTTTGTAAATGCAGTTGTTTTAGCAAAAGAGTTTATTTCTTTAGATGATGTTACATATAGAACAAGAAACAATCAATATATTCAAGATGAGTTCTTATCAAAAAATAGAGTATCTGAGCAGTTAAATATACTCTTACCTCAAAAAGCATCTATTAAGCATCAGTCAAGTTCTAATGATAAGTATTTAGAGTATAACTATACGGTAAATATTGAGGTAAATAGTCCAAAAGAGTTTTTTAATATAGTTGAAATGATTAACAATGAATTATACTCTATAAACTTATCATATCCAATAAGTATGAAAAAACTAGAAAATGGTTCTTTAGAAGTTGAATTTGGTTTAGTATTTATTCAACCAAATTAAAATTAAATTAAAGGTATTTTTTTACCATACCTTCAATTCATTATATATTGAGTCTCTCTCAACAGGTGTAAATCCTGAGTTTTTAATAAGATTTACAAGCTCATCTACTGCCATTCCTTTAGCACTTGAAGCTCCAGCTGCACTTTGAATAGACTCTTTTTCAATAGTACCATCTAAATCATTTGCACCAAACTCTTGAGCTATTAATGCTAATTTCATAGTTGATGTTGCCCAGTATGCTTTAATATTTGGAATATTATCTAGCACTAATCTTGCTATGGCATAAGTTTTTAAAACCTCCTGACCTGAAAGGGCTGTTTGAACTTTTAAGTAGTTATTCGAAGTTTGATAAACTAAGGGAATAAAAGCATTGAAACCATTAGTTTCATCTTGTAAATCTCTTAATCTTATCATATGGTCAATTCTGTGCTTCCTTTGCTCCACATGACCAAAAAGCATAGTTGCATTACTTTTATTTCCAGCTTCATGCCATAGCTTATGAATCTGCAGCCACTGTTTAGAAGTAACTTTACCTCCGCATATTTTTTTTCTGATTTTTTCATCAAAAATCTCAGCACCACCACCTGGCATAGAATCAACTCCATGCTTTTTCATCATATCTATTATCTCTTGATATGTTAGGTTATACTCAGTTGCTAAAAAGTGTATTTCCGCAGCTGTTAAAGCTTTTACATGAATTGATGGATAGTCTGCTTTTATTTTTTTAAAAACATCCATATACCATTGTATTCCTGTATGTGGGTTATGTGCAGAGACTATATGAACCTCTTTTATTCCATTTTTCGATGAGTTATTTACTATGTCAAGAATCTCATCATGACTCATAGTCCATTGATCAGGGTTTTTTCTACTTGCACTATATGCACAAAATTGACAAACATCCTTACATACATTTGTGGGATTTATATGTCTATTTATATTAAAATATGTTTTTTTACCATGCTTATTAGCTCTTTTTTTATTTGCATATTTTGCAATGGTAAATAGGTCTAAATCATAAAGATTTATAGCATCTTCATAATTTAGTCTTTCATCTTTTTCTAGTTTCTCTATTAAATTCATACTATTCCTATCATTTTTTGCAGTTTAAATCTTTGCTATAGTTGTCATTTCTACCCATGTGAATAAAACCTATACAAGTTTTGTCTGTATCTTTATCAAAAAACATAACCTTATAAACTGTACTTTTGTATTTTGTTTTTTCATCTTGTACTCTTAGTTTATTAATTACTTGCATTTGTTCAATATTTTTATGACCTAAAGTAGCTATTATTTCAGTCATTTTTGCTTCTTTTAACTCTTTTAATCCTAGAAAGACTAAAGCACCTAATATTATAATAATTGCTATTGTAATTATAGTTTTCTTTGGTAATTTTCTTATTTCATGTGTATTATTATTCATTTATAGTTCCATTTGTGCTAAGGGTTTAAAATTATCATTTTGCTTATCAAAGTAATCAATGCCACCTGTTTCAATATCATAGTACCAACCATGAATCTCTAAAAGTTTTTTATCAAGTTTTGCTTTTACATCAGGGTAAGTTAGTAAATTATCCAGCTGGCTTCGTATAGAGTTTCTCTCAGTTGCTCTGTACATCTCTTGTTCATTTGAGAACTTTTTGTTCTTTAGGGTTCTTTGTTTTGCTTTTTCTCCAAGCTTTAACCATGTTTTAACATGAATTAGGGAGCTATCATTTGGTATATCTTCATATAGGCTTTTACAAGCTCCACAGTGAGAGTGTCCGCATACAATTATATGTTTTACTTTTAAAACCGCAACAGCAAACTCAATAGCAGCAGCAGTTCCATGGAAATCCTCATCATGTTTAAAGGGAGGTACAAAGTTACCAACATTTCTTAAAATAAACATATCTCCTGGTTTTGTATTTAGCATTAAATCAGGTGTTACTCTACTATCTGAACATCCAATAAATAATACTTCAGGTTTTTGTCCATTTATTGCAAGCTCTTTTAACTCCTCTTGCCATTTTGGTATTTTTTTTTCTGTGAATCTTTTATGCCCTTTTATTAACTCTTTTAATATCAATTTCAATTACTCGCATTCTTTGTTATTAGTCGCATTTTTTAACCTTGTTATCATATTACAAACAGCTTTAAGCTCTTCTTTTGAAACATCAATTTTGGCAATAAGTCTAATTATTGCACTTTTAACTGTTGGCTGTCTAATAGCACCAACCAAAAAACCTTTTTGTTTTAAGCGAGTTTGTATCTGTTTGACTTTTTTATTGTCACCTATATTTATTGGAATAATAAGACTTTTTGAGTCAATATTTAAACTATCTTTTACTATTTGTAAGTTTTGGGTTATTCTATCTTTTAACTTTTCTTTATTATTTATAATGTACTCTAAACTATGTAAGCCTAAAGCTATATCAAAAACAGATGGAGCTGTTGAGTATATTATAGGTAATGCTTTATTTTCCAAAAAACTAATAATCTCTTTTGAAGCTAAAATATATGCACCATATGAGCCATAAGCCTTACCTAAAGTTCCCATTTTTATATGATTTTTGCAGGGTTTGATATTATAATAATCAAAAACTCCTAAAAGGTTATCTCCTAAAACTCCTGAACTATGTGCTTCATCAACTACCAATAAACACTCATAGCTATTTGCAAGATTAAATAACTCTTTACTAGCAACAGCTCCACTCATAGAGTAAACACCCTCAATAGCTATGATTTTTCTTTTTGCATTTTTGTGTAGTTTTAACTTCTCTTCTAAATCAACTGAATCATTATGTTTGAAGATTACGACTTGTTTTTTATTTAATAGCTTGGAAGCTAATACGCCACTTGCGTGATACTGCTCATCAATAAAAAGCATATCACCTTTTCTACATAAAGTCTCAATCAAAGAGATATTTGCTAAAAAACCAGAGCCAACGACAATGCCATTTTCAAAGTTATTTAATTGACAAAGTCTGTTCTCAAATTTTTTATGAATTTTGCTGTATCCGTTTACTAGCATAGATGCTTTAGGTGCATGTGTTTTCTCATCTAAAAGAGTATTAAAACTTTTTTCTAAAAGTATTTTATTATTAGCAAGACCTAAATAGTCATTTGAGGCTAAATCTATTAGATTCTCATCAAAAATTTCTCTAGTTCGAAAACGGTTTGATTTTTGTATGGCTTGTAGTTCTTTGTTGTACAAAAGTCTCTCCATAAATGTTTATATATGGTATCTAATTTATAATAAAAAAAAGTTAAAAACTCTTTTTAACTAAAAGTGAAGCTATCTTGTTGTGGGCATGAACATAGTTGTAGATATTTAAGTTCTCAAACTCTTTCTTTTCACTAAAAGTATTTATTTTTAAGACTATTTTTGCATCTTGCTTATACTTTAATATAGCTTCACAAATTAGTCTTTTTTTACTTATATTATTTAGTGTGATTATTATACTATTTGCTTCATCAATTTTAAGTGATTCTTGAACTTGTGGTTTTTCTAAGTGACCAAAATATGCCATGTATCCATTATTTCTAGCTTGAAGTACATGTTGAAGGTTATCAGATATTATTACAAAACTCTTTTCATCTTTGAATAGTCTATTAGCAACTCTTTTTCCTAGTTCTGAGTAACCACAAACTATAATATGATTTTTACTATTTATGGGAGTAATTTTATCTGCTTCAAAATATTCAGTTGCAAAAAAGGATGCTATTTTGTAAATATTGTTGATAATAAAAGGTGTTAATACCATTGATAAAACAGTTATTAAAATCAAAAAATTAGCAAGTTTTTCATCTAATAGATTATTACTACTTGCTAAAGCAAAAATAGCAAATGAAAACTCACCAATTTGACTTAGTGCAAGTGCTGCTTTTACAGAGTCATTTTTACTTGATTTTCGCTTGATTAGTAGATAAATAATTACTGCTTTTATTAGTAAAATTACTATAAATAGTGAAAGTATATAGTGGATATTTTCGATAAAATAAAGCACATCTATTTTTGTACCAACTGTAAAGAAAAATGTACCAAGAAGCAAATCTTTGTATGAAGCGATATCTGACTCTACTTTAATATCATAGTTTGTTTCAGCTATTATCATACCTGCGATAAATGCTCCAAGGGAGTAGGTAAAACCAAGTTCATGTGCTAAAATAGAAGCTCCAATTACAATTGATAGAACCGAACCTACAAAAAGCTCTTCTAATTGTGTGCTTGATGAGAATTTTAGTAGCCAATTTACTATTTTCTTACCAAGTGTAAACATAAAAACTATTATAACTGTAGCTGAAACAATAGTTTTTAAGATAATCTCTTCAAAGGCTAAAGTATCATTTGATAAAAAGCTAATAAGTAGAAGAATTGGGATTACAGCTAGGTCTTGAAAAATTAAAATAGCAGTTGATTTTTTTCCATAAGGTGTATAAATATCTTTAGACTGTTTTAAGTATGTCAAAACAATAGCAGTAGAAGATAGTGAAAATGCTAATGCTATAATAATTGATGAAATAGTATCAATATTAAAGACTAGTTTAGAAGCTGCAAAAATTACAATTGAGCTTAGGAAAACTTGAAAAAAGCCATTAACAAAAAGTAGTTCTTTCATCTTTTTTAGTTTTTTCACTGACATTTCCAAACCAATTGTAAACATCAAAAATACTATCCCAAACTCTGCTATTAAATCTAATGCTTTTAAATCATGATTACTTTTTAAATTAAAAATAGAAGTTATAATTACGCCTGTTAGTATATATCCAATTATATGGGAAATTGAGAATTTTTTTAATATTATATTTAAAACAGATGAGATAGCAAGTGATAAAAAAAGTATAAATAGTATTGATTCCATGTATATATTTTACCTAATTGTATAGGAAATTTAGGAATAAATATGTATATAAATTATACAGAATATAGTGTGGTAACTTAATAATCATATTTTCAAATCCTCAAATATTTTAGCTTTTCTAAGTGCTATAATTCTCTCATCATAAAAACTTTTTAGTTTTGAGATAAGATCTGTTTTTTTGTGTCTTGTTTTACTAATACTTAAGCTATCATAATCTAAAAGCTTTTTAGTATCTTCTATATAGCTTGGGAATTTTTGTATAAATTTGATACTGATTTGTCGAAGCTCTTTTTTGACTTCAAAATGGTTAAGTTTAAGTAAACTAGCAAGATATAAAAAGTCTTCAATGATAAATTTTGATTTTTGATTTTTGTGTACCCTCTTAATTGGAAGTGCTAAATCATCTACATTTACCCCTTTTATCACTCCTAAAGATATCACATCATAAAGTGGTGAAAATATAAAATACTGTTTCCCTATATTTAAAATAGCTAAATTTTTTATATGAAGATCACTATGTTGAATAATATATGAGTAAAAATAAAATTTTAGAAGTTGCATTTTAGAATTTTTATCTTTTAGTATCTCATTTGCTTTTTTAAATACTTCATCGCTACTTGCATCATATTTATTTTTACTTGGTATATTTAAAAGCTGCCCAAAATCATACTGCTCATATCTAAACTCTTTATATCTATCAAATCGCTTAATGAGATAGTGAAAATTATTGTTGTGATAAATAAGTGCATTGTAAGGAACATCAAAGTCTAGTTCATTTTTAGCAAAGCTCATAAAAAGATGTTCATTTACTAGTACTTGTGGATAGTATGATTTTTTATCCCCAAAATATTCACCAATATTTTTATTAAATGGTTTTAAAAGATAGCTAGGATTTTTAATATCTATTTGTATTAATTTTTTATTTTCATTAAGATTTATATCTATTTTATTTTGATATCCGCTTAGTGATGAGTAGTCTGTATCACTTTTATCTTCTAGTATTTCATCTGCTATATCAAGTGAATAGTTTAAAACATTTGGATAGGTGTAGCTTTCTAAAAGTCTGTTTTTAATAGTAGTAAAACTAGGTCTTTTATCACTTGATTTTTTATATTTAAATAGTTCATAAGTATAAACAAATTCATAAGAACCATGTGTATTTAAAAGAGTAGTTAAACTATCTGCGAGATCATCAAAGTTTTCAATATTGAGATGTTTTTGCCTTCTATGGGATTCTGGAATAAGGTTTTCAAAGACAAAAAATAGCTCATTACTTTTTATAGGAGATTGTTCTTTTGGTAAACCTAAAAGAGGTGTTCCTTTATAGTTTTTGTTATAAGTAAAAATATACTTTCCCTCTCCAAATTTTAACTCACCTATGATAATTCCATCACTAAGAACTGTGATATTTTTATAAGAGTAGTTTTGATTGTATACTCTTTGATAGTAAGTTGCTCTTGCTTTACCTAATCTTTTTAGTTGATTTGATTCCACCAAAGATTTTAAGATATTATTTAGAGTAGAACCTTTTATATCTGTTTTTTGTTCTATCTCTTTTTTTGTAAGTTCAGGCTCTTTCTCAAAAAGCTCAAGTATCACTTTTTCTTTATGTATCATCTAAAATCGTCCAATATTTTATATTTTTAAGCTTTTTATTATATTTTAAGTTAACTTAAATTATGTTAACATCTCTAAAATCTATATATTAATCAAATAGTGATATTTTCTAGTAGTTCTATTTCATCTTCACAAATAATTATAACATCAATACAGTAAGCAGGGGCTATTTTATATTTTTGTAAGTAGTACTCAACACTTCTTTTTATTTTTGAGAGTTTACTGGAGGTTAGGTTATTAACTGCTATTTCATAATCCAGTGCAGATTTCACTTCACAAAAATGATAAATACTATCTTTTTTACAAATAATATCAATCTCACCTAATTTTTTTGCATAGAAGTTTTGCTGAACTATTTTAAAACCTCTATTCTCAAGGAAACTAACTGCTTTACTTTCAGCTTGATTTCCTTTTTCTTTACTCAAATCAACCTCCACCTACAAACTGTAAAAGCTCAATTTTATCATTTTGTTTTGGATTGAAGCTACTCCAATTCTCTTTTTTTATTATCTCCATATTAACAGCTGCTGCCATCACTTTATCTTCAATATTAAGTGATTCTATAATCTCTTGTAGGCTTAAAGCTTTTTCAAACTCTTTTTTTTCACCATTTATTTCCAGATTCATACTTTTACCTTTAATTTGTTTTTTCATACTCAATAATATATCCAAAGCCTCTAATATTTGATATAAAATCTTCATTTAAAGATTTTTTTACTCTATTGATTTCAGCTCTTATAGTTGCATTATCAACATCATCTTTCCATACAAACTCTCTAAACATATCGTAGTTTACAACAGAGTTTTTATATCTTGCTAGTAGTTGAATAATTTGTATATGTCTTTTTGCAAGAGTTTGAACTTCATTATTATATAGAAGAGTTAATGTATTTGGGTTAAAACTATAGCTATTAGATAGCTTTTGTATATTTTTTTTACTTGTTTTTGCTTGGGATATTTTATTTATTCTAAGTGCTAACTCTTTTAGATGAAATGGCTTTTTTAAATAATCATAACAACCAAGTTCAAAAGCCCTTGAGATATCTTCTATATCAATAAGTGCTGAGATATAAATAGTGGGGATAATAATATCTTTTTTATGAAGGTTTTCTAAGATTTCAAACCCATTTATATCAGGTACATTAATATCTAAAATTAAAAGTTCAAAACTCTCTTGCTCTAAAATTCTAAGACAGTTATTCCCATCTCTTGTACTTCTTACTATATGTCCTGTGGATTGTAAAAACTGTGTTATGGCTCTATTTAGCATAACATCATCTTCTAAAAGTAGTATTTTCATTTTAACTTACCTTAAATAAATATCTAAATGAAGTAAAGTATTCATTTGACTCTATTTTAATTTTTATGTTCTCTTCATCACATACTCTTTTGACTAAACTAAGACCAAGACCAAAACCTTTTTTTGTGGACTCTTCTCTATAATACTCTTTGAAAATCTTTTTTGGATATCTTATATATTGTGAGCAACTAGAGATTGTTAAAGCATGGTTTTCAAACTCTTGTTTTAAAGTAATATAGATATTTGAGTTCTCTTCTGTATATTTTATTGCATTTGTTAAATTATTGTCTATAATTCTTTGCAGTTTTGTCTCATTTATATTTAAAAATAAAAAGCTTTTATCACTAAAAAATTTAATTTCAGAACCTATTTGTTTGGCTGATTGACTAAAAAATTCAATTCTTGAACGAATAAAATCAATAATATCTAGATTTTTTTTAGGGTAAGTAACTTGATCTTTTTTTACTAAATAACTTAGGTCATCATAGATATTAAAGATATTTTTCAAAGCAACCTCAATAGTTATAAGATAGGGGTTTTTACCATACTGCATCTCAAAAAGTTCAATGTTACTCATAATAACAGATAAGGGTGTGTTAGTTTCATGAACTGCATGTCTTAAAAAAATCTTTTGAGAGGTTAATAACATTTGAGAGTTTATCTTCTCAACTTCTAGTTTTTTTGATTGTTCATCATAGTCCATGGATGACTGCTTAACTAAATGCATTAGCTTTTTTAATTTTCTTTGGGAGTTTGAAGTATCACTGCTTGAGTCTTCTTGATTATGTTCAATACTTTTTTTCTCTTCACTTAGTGCTACTACTGTAAAGGTTTGATTTAAAAGTTCAAATCTATTTTTGATTTTTAAAAACTCACCATTTGTAAAGAAACCACAGGTATTTATATTATGATTAAAGTTTTCATTTTTAAGCCACTCTTTTATATAACACTTTCTTGTTTTACATGCGTAGATAAAAAAACTCTGTGCTTTTTGAAACTTATCAAAACTCTTAAGTAGTGGATTTTTTGAGATAAACTCCTCGTTTGTGAAGCCTAGTTTTATTTTTTCATTATTTTTAATAGGTACAGTGTACTCAAAGCCACCATCTTCTAAAATATTTATTAATGCCCTTGCTAGATAGTTGTTGTTTTTCTTAACTAGTATGGGAAAAGTATTAGCATCATGTGGTAGATATTTTATAATATCATCACCTAGGTATTTCTTATAAAACTCTTTTATAGGTATATTATCAATCTCATATATTACATTATTTCTTGATTTTGTTATGGTGTGTTCAATCCCTATAGCAGAGCAATTAAATTTAAAATCGGTTTTTACTTTGAGTTCTTTTGAGTGTAAACTAACTGCTACAACACTATTTGAATAGACTTCCTCATCTAATAATACATAGGTTTTATCTTGATTATTTATATTTCCAGGTACTGCTCCACATATTGTAAATTTTGAATTAATTTTTTTTATTCCATTTAGAAGCTCTTCTATGTTAGTATTTAAAGAGTTTGCAAATAGAATCATTAGTTTATTATCTTCATGGTTTAATTTTGTACCAATATCTAAACCTCTTTGAATTGATGAGTTATCTGATGATTTTGCTGTTTTGATAGTAGTATGTTCAAAACAAGAAATAGCCACTAAAGTAGAGTTGTCTGTAGTTTTATTATTATCTATTTCACCTGCTGAGGTTGAACCAATACATACAGATTGTGGCAATATTTTTTTTATCTCTTTTGCTATTTGCTTTAGCTGATTTTTTTCTTGACTACAAAATATTTGAACTAAAATAGATTCATAAGAGTTGTAGTTTTTAGCATCAATATTGGAAATATTAAAATTACTATTTATTATATAATTGTCTGTAGTCATAGAAAAATTATAACAATTTGTTAATATAATTGTGTTTAAGTTACTTAAAAATATGTAGTGTTTTGAATCTATCACCCATACCCGTAGGTTCTAGTAACATTTTTACCTTTTGAGCCTCTTTTAAATAGATATTTTCATCCACATTTGCTTTTAATAACTCTAACAACTCTAAAATACCAAAATCAATTAAACTATTCATTTGGGTATCAAATTTTACACTTTTAATATTCTGTTTTGAAAAAAGATCTTTTAGATGATTAAAATGAACATCATAGGTTATATCACTTTGTTTATAAAACTTTTTTAACTCTAGGCTCTCTTCAAAAATAGCAAAGACCTCATGGTTTTTATAAACTCTAGTTGAGAAGTCATTTCTTGGATATCTATCCCCATAATCAAAGGTAATAAACTCAAATTTTTTGATATTTTCACATAAGTACTCAACAAAATCTTCATACTGTAAAGCCACTTCACCTTTTGTTATTTTATATTTTTTACAGTGATTAATTAATCTTTTATCTTCACACTCTCTAAACTCAATTTTATGATCTTTTACATAGGCATTTTGTAAAATACTATTTTTATCTGTATAGACTAAATCACACTCAAATGCATCAAATATCTCATTTGCAAAAATAAAAGCATGATTTAGCTTTAAATCACTTATATCATCACAAAAACTTAAGTTTATTGCATCTGCAAATGACTCTTTTAAATATCTCTCTTGTTGTATTTGAAGCTGTTTATATCGTTCAACTATTACAAAGTTTAAAGTTTGCAATAATTCAGGCTTTAGTGTGTAAATAAATTGAATAACATCTGCTAATAAATAACCATGATGAGCTCCAATTTCAACAATAGTGGTATTGCTATTTAATGTTTTGTTTTCAATAGAGGTTACTATTTGTTTAGCAATAGCACCACCAAAAAAAGAGCTTGTGGATACAGAGGTAAAAAAATCACCCTCTTTACCTATTTGCTTATAGTTAGTATAGTATCCATCTTTTCCATATAGCCACTCATTAAAGTATTTACTAAATCTTTTCATAGGTTATCTACAAACATCAATTACAGCATTTGCACTTTGATATAAGTATATCTCTACTCTTCTATTTAAAGCCATGTTTGATTCATTAGTATTAGGTGCAATTGGTTTATCATATGAACAACCTTTTGAGAAGGTATCATTTTTTATTCCTGAGTTGAGAATATGGTTACCAACATTTTTAGCTCTTTTTTCAGATAAGATTTTGTTGTATTCATAACTTCCTGTGCTATCTGTATGTCCCACAACTTGAACTAAACTCTTTGGATATTTCTTTAATACACTATTTACTTTTGATATTTTGTTTATTGCAGTTTGTGTAGGTGTTGCTTCATTTGTAGCAAACATCATATCATCTCTAAACATTATTTTTACGTAGTTGTCTGTATGGGATACTAAAATATCATTATTAGGGTCTAAAGCTGCATTATCACTATTATCAACTTGTGTATCTAAGCTCTTGGCTATCTGTTTTGCTTGTTGGTCCATTCTATATCCAACGTATCCACCAATAGCAGCACCTGTCACAGCACCAATTGTTTTATTTCTACTTTTACTTCCTCCACCAATATTATTACCTAGAATTACTCCTGCAATAGCACCAATAGCACTACCTGCTATAGCTCTTTGATTATCACTTATAGTTTGATTAGCTGTTTTTTGACTACACCCTGTAAAAAGTATAGATGCTATTAATAAAGTAGATATTTTAATTTTACTTAAGTTCATTTGACACCTTGCGTTTATATTTGTTAATCTTGATATTTTAACATATTTTTTGTGAAATAATTGTGTTAAAATAGGATAATAAAAGTAATTAATATGTAATGAAAATTAGATATAATAGTTTTTAAGAAAAAAAGGAGAGACTGTGGAAAAAAGAACAAAAATATTGGCTACCTTAGGGCCAGCTAGCCATAGTGTTGATACTATTGAGGGGTTAATAAAAGCAGGTGCAAATATGTTTAGGCTTAACTTCTCACATGGTAGTCATGAGTATCATAGTGAAACTTTAAAAAATATCAAAACAGCAATGAATAATTTAAATGAAACTGTTGGTATCTTGCAAGATATTTCAGGACCAAAAGTGAGAATTGGTGATTTAAAAGAGCCATTTGAATTACATAGAGGTGATGAAATAACTTTTTTAAAAGATGAAATTATAGGCTATAAAGAAGCTAATAAAAGATATGTAGTATCAATAAACTATCCAGATATCCTAGAAAAAGTAAAAAAAGATGAATATATCTATTTATATGATGGAACTATTAGAGCAAGAGTTACACAAACCCAAGATGAAGTAAAAGCTGTAATAGAAAATCATGGATTACTATCTTCAAAAAAGGGAATTAATTTTCCTAATACCATAATTGATATTGATGTTATTACTAAAAAAGATGAGGAAGATATCGCTTGGGGTGTTGAAAATAAGGTTGATTACTTTGCTATCTCTTTTGTGCAAAATGCAAAAGATATGAAAAGAGCTAGAAAACTTTTAAATGGTTATGATGGAAAATTAATAGCAAAAATAGAAAAGTTCGATGCAGTTGAAAATATTGATGAGATTGTAGAAGCTAGTGATGGACTTATGGTAGCAAGGGGTGATTTGGGGATAGAAGTTCCTTACTATGATGTTCCAACTATTCAAAAAATGCTTATTAAAAAAGCAAATAGTGTTGGAATGCCTGTAATAACTGCAACACAAATGCTTTTATCTATGACACATAATGAAAGGGCAACAAGAGCTGAGATTTCAGATGTTGCAAATGCAGTTTTAGATGGAACAGATATGGTTATGTTAAGTGAAGAGAGTGCTGTGGGGGATGACCCTATTAATGTAGTAAATACAATGAGTCATATTATTCATAAAACAGAAGAGATGTATAGCTTTGATAAGCAAGACAAGCTTGAGTATATTGACCACTTTGATGTAATACAAGCAACAGTTACAAAGCTTGCAGATGATTTAGGTGCAAAAGGTATTTTAGCACTTACAAGTTCAGGAAAGTCTGCACTTAAGATGTCAAGATATAGACCTAAAACACCTATTTATGCCTTTACACATAAAACAAAAGTCTTAAGCACAATAACAGCATTATGGGGAGTTACATCTGTTGGTACCATTAAAAAGTCTCAAGCTTCAAAGATGTTCCAAAAGATGCTTAAAAAGTTAGATTCTGAAGGACTACTTGATAAAAATGAAACTTATGTGGCAACAGTTGGTTATCCTGTTGGAATGCCAGGAAGTACAAATACTATTAAAATTTTAACTCCATCTGAAATAGAGTATTATTTAAATTTTGATAAAAAATAGAAGTAAAGATAAAAAGAGCTAGCTCTTTTTATCTAAAACTATTTCAAAGCAAGCTGCTTTATACTCTTTGTTTTTGTACACCAAAGTAGAGTTTTTAGCACTTATTTCACCTTTCATATTATCTACTATAATACTTCGTGACATATATAATCCTATTCCTGTACCTTGAGCTTGGAATTTTGTAGTAAAGTATGGTTCAAATATTTTTTCAATAATTTGTTCATCTATACCTCCTGCATTATCTTCTATTTTTAATATAACTTTATTGTTTTTTAGTTCTTTAGTTGAAATAAATATAAGCTTATTGTCAGGATTGTTTTCAAGTAAAGCATCTTTTGCATTGTTTAAAATATTTATTATAGCTTGTGTTAGTTCATTCTCTAAATTATATATCTCAATGGGCTTTACACTGTTTACTATTTTTATATCTTTGTTTTTAAAACTTGTAGATGTTAGTGATAAAACCTTTGATATTACATCAGTTAATTTAAAGTTGGTTTTCTCTTTATTTGAATTAAAAAAGTTTCTGAAATCATCTATTGTACAAGATAGTTGTTGTGTATTTTTTATTATGGTATTTAAGTTTTCATTTAGTGTTTTTTTATCTAATGTATCTAATTCATCTTGAAATAGTGTCCCTGATGCTGCTGTACTAATAACAGATAAAGGCTGTCGCCATTGATGAGCTATATTTCCTATCATCTCACCCATTGAAGCAAGTTTTGATTGTTGGTATAAGATTTTATCTTTTTGTCTTAACTTATCAAGTTGTATATTTACTTCATCCTCTAGATTTCTATTTAGTTTCTCTAACTTCTTATTTTTTATATTTAGTTGGGTGTCATATTGAGAAAATCTATTTTGGATTTTTTTTGCAATATAAAATAGGAAAATACTGAGGATAAAACTTATAATAATAGAGACAACTATAATATTGTTGATTGTATTAGCGACTCTATTTTCTAGGTATTTCTCTTCTTGTTTTATTTGTTCATTTATTGTAATAGTATATTTACCTGTACCAATTGTCCAACCAAGTTCATCTATTCGTTTTACAAAAGATATTTTCTTTGATAGATTTGTTTGTGAAACATTAAAGCTTGTGGGAGTATATCCTATAAATGAACCATCACTATTCTCTTTGGCTTTTTTTAAGATGTTGCTTATTATTCTCTCTTCATGGTCACCTAATTTTTTAAAACTTTTATTTATAAAATCTTTATTGATATGAGATAAAACTACACCTTTATCATTTATAACAAAAACATACTCTTGCTTGCTGTATTTAAGGTTAGAGATTAAATGAATAAGCTCCTTTTGCAGACTCTTTTTTATATCACTTTGATACCTTGCACTACCAATATATAAGTTAAGTGGTTCAAAAACTTTAATAAAACCTAATTTCTCTTCAAGTTTATTTGTTGCAGGATTATTCCAATACCAACTATGAAACCCCTCTTTTTGATTTTTAGCTATTTTTTTAAACTCTTTTATAAAATAGTTGCCTTTTGTGTCTTTTAGGTTTGTTAAGGTTTTATTCTCATACTTAGGTGTGTTTGGTTGAAGGATAACTCTATTTTCTAAATCAACTAAAAAGTAGTAGCCATTTGAATTGTTATAAAATCTTATATTTCTTAGCTGTTCTTTGATTTTTTCTATAATATTCTCTTTTGGTAGGTGGTTATTTTGTGAGTATATATGTTTTATTGTTTTATAGCCTATATTTACAACATCTTCTAAGGCTTTTTTCTCTTGCGCATTATTTAGCTCAATTTTTCTTTGAATCAACTCTATAGTTCTATTGACTCTATTTTCAATAGTCTGTTTTATTTGTGAAATTAGTTTCTTTTCAATATCTTTTTTAGTTCTATTTAAATCTTTTTTTTCATTTGAAATAAATTGATAGGTTAGAATAGATGCAGTTATTAGTACAGCAATTATTGGAAGTGAAATAAGCCAATAGGTTAGATTTTTATTACTATTCATTTCACTTCCTTTAAAAATTTTATATTAGTTCAACTTTGAATATAAATCTAATAATATTATTTGTTTATCAAGTTTGTATAGTTGCAAATCCAACGCAGTGATTTTTCTTGAGTTAGCTAATGTGTTATAGTCACTCTGTGTTTTTAGCTCTGCTTTTGTCTCTTCTTTTACTATACTTAAAATATCATCGTAAAGTTTTATATCATCATAGCTAATCTTTATTCTTTGATTTAAACTATCAATTCTAGCTAATTTTGTTTTATAAAAGCTAATCTCATCATCTTTTTTATTTTTTAAGTCAAGCTTTGTTTTTAGATAGCTTATTTTTTGACTCTCAATTGTATTTAGCATTTTTATATCTAAAGGGATACTTACAGATAATCCATATGTTTGTGAATTTGTTTGGGCAGCTTTTGGATTTCCATCTGTAAAGTGCGTTTTAGAGTAGTTATAGTAGAAGTTTATAGTTGGTAGATAGTTTGAAATAGTCATATTTTTTAAATGACGCTCTTTTTTAATATTTTTATTAGCTTTTTGTAAATTTATATTTTTGTTTAAAAAATCTTTTTTTGACAAAATAGTAAATGTTGGTAATTCAAATTTACTATAGTGTTTTGAAGAGATATTATGAAAACTATTTATAAGCTCTTGTTTTTGATACTTTAAATCAACTAAATTATGTTTTGACTCATTTAGTTTTAGTAAAGCTTCATCCAAAAATGAACCATCTAAAAAGCCATTTAATACTTGCTCTCTTTTTCTTTTCACATCTATTTGTGCATTTTTTACTGAGTATTGTGCTTTTTTTATATTAAGGTTTAGCTTTTCAATATTAAAAAGGTAACTAATCGCTTGTTTTATTAGCTCTTTTCTTTGACTTTTTATTTCTAGTTTTGAGTAAGTATGTGTTGCATTTGCATATTTAATTGCTTCATAAATCCCACCACTTTTAAAAATAGGTTGATTAACTGATATGCTAGAGGTTTCACCTTGGTAGGTTTCACCTAGATTTTTTTGGTACTGTAAAGTAACAGGATTAATCCAATCTTTTTCAAGTTTTGAGCTATCTTGCCTTGCTTTATCTTGCTCATATTGAAAGCTTTTTTCTCTATTTTCAGATAAGATACTCTCTTCTAAGGTTGAGTAATCTTGTGCGTATAGAAAACCTGTACTAAGTAAAAGTAGTGTTAAAAATCTATTTGATTTTAGAAAGTGCATTATCTAACCTTTTAAATCCCTTATTTATTTCATCTTTTGAAACAGTTAATATAGGTAACATTCTTAAAGTATTTCTTCCAGCTTTTAGTACTAAAACTTGATTATCAAAAGCCTCTTTTATAATAGCTGTTAAAGTATCGCTATCTTTTACTCTAAGTCCTCTCATTAGTCCTAATCCAACTGTATGGGTAAATATATCTTTATGATTTTCAAAAAGTTCATTTATCATTTTTTGAAAGTAGATTATAGTCTCATCTAAAAAGCCTTTTTCTTTATAATCTTCTAAAATATCAAGCACTTTTAAAGCAGCACTACAACTAAGAAAGTTACCACCAAAAGTTGAGCCATGGTCACCAACTTCAAAAAGGTTTTTGTGTTTAGTTAAAACAGCACCTATTGGAACACCACCACCTAAACCTTTTGCTAAGGTTATGATATCAGGCTCAATCTCATAAAGGTTTGAGGCTAAAAATTCACCTGTTCTATATACACCTGTTTGAACTTCATCAATAATAAGTAAAATATCATGTTTTTTTAAGAAAGTTGCTAACTCTTGAATATCACTCTTTTCAAAAGGTTGAACTCCACCTTCACCTTGAACTAACTCAATCATAACAGCAACTGTCTCATCATCAATTGAGTTATATATATCATCAATTTGATTATGATATGAAAAACCATCAGGGTATGGTTCAAAGTTAGGGCTATGCATTGAGCCTTGACCTGTTGCTTTTACTGTTGTGATAGTTCTTCCATGAAAAGAGTGCTCAAGTGTGATTATTTTGTACTTTTTATTTTCAAAGTTTATTTTTCCATACTTCCTAGCAAGTTTAATAGCAGCTTCATTTGCTTCAGCTCCTGAGTTACAAAAAAAACTCTTAATATCCATATTTGCATGTTGGGCAATCTTTTTTGCAAGTTTTGCTTGGGGCTGTATTGCATAAAGGTTTGAAGTATGAATCAACTTTGAAGCTTGTGTACTAATAGCATCTGCTAACTGTTTGTTTCCATGACCTACACAAACTACTCCAATACCTGATGTAAAGTCTATATAGTCTTTATCATTTTCATCATAAAGGGTTGAGTTTATACCTTTTTTGAAGTTTACATAGTTTCTTGCATAAGTTTGTAATACATACTCTTTATCTAGCTGTTCTAACATCTTTATATCCTAAAATTCTTTTATATTTGCAATATTATATCTAAAATTTTTAAACTTGATATTAACAAGATAGGTTTGTATTTGTTTCTTTTAAACTCAATTTTGCTAAAATCACAAACTAAAATCAAAGGTGAAAAATGCAGCACTTAATAAGAACTTCTGACTTTTCTAAAGATGAAATAATAAAACTATTTGATGATGCAAGAGAGTTTTTAAAGTTTGAACCAAATGAGACTTTAAAAGGTAAGGTAATAGTAACACTTTTTTTTGAAAATTCAACAAGAACAAGAAGCTCTTTTGAAATAGCAGCTAAAAGGCTTGGAGCTGAGGTTGTATCACTTGATGTGGGTACCTCTTCAACATCAAAAGGTGAAACTATTTTTGATACAGTTGCAAATATAAATGCAATGTGCCCAGATGCACTTATCATAAGACATTCAGAGTGTGGACTTCCAGAGTCTTTAGCTAAAATTGTTGATTGTCCTATTATAAATGCAGGTGATGGAGTTCATGCCCACCCAACACAAGCTTTACTTGATATGTTTACAATTTATGAGCATTTTAAGGGCGAAACTGATGGTAAAAAAGTAGCAATAGTAGGGGATGTTAGAACATCACGGGTTGCAGGTTCAAATAGAAGACTTCTTCCAAAGTTTGGCTTAGATGTATGTTTTGTATCACCTAAATGTTTTGCGTATGAGGGAAATGATTTTGTTACCTATTCAAGTATTCATGATGTTATTGATGAGCTTGATATTATTATGAGTTTAAGAACACAACTTGAAAGACACAATGAAGTCTTCTTTGAGTCATTAAATGAGTATGCTAAGGATTACTGTATTACAAAAGAATTGATGCAAGATAGGGATATCTTACTTCTACACCCAGGTCCTGTTAATAGAAATGTTGATATTTCAGATGAGATGTTAAAAGACTCAAGAAATAAAATCTTAGAGCAAGTTACAAATGGTGTTGCTATAAGAATGGCTGTATTAAAAAAACTGACAAAATAGAGTAATTTGATTAAAAACAAGAAGCTTATAAAGCAGAGATTAAATAAATTTGGCAAAGAAAAAGAGCCTTTTTTATTTATTATCTCTTATGATTTTTCAAAATTTTATATTGAAAAAATAAGTAATATTCCAAAAAATATTAAGTATGAGTTTGATAAAAAAACATTTACTAAAACTTCACAAAAAATGTCCCTAATAAAACTCCCAATATCTTTTAATGAGTATGAAAAAAAGTTTAATAAACTCCAAGATGAGATAAAAAAAGGAAATAGCTACCTTTTAAATCTCACTTCAAAAACGAAAATTAGTACATCTTTAAGTTTAGATAAGATTTATGATAAAGTTGATGCAAAATTTAAGCTTAGATATAAAAATGAAAATGATAATTTTGTTTGCTTCTCCCCTGAAAGATTTGTAAAAATAGACAATAATACAATCTGTACCTATCCTATGAAAGGAACAATTGATGCAAATATAAATAATGCACAAAAAAATATCTTAGCAAATGAAAAAGAGATGGCTGAGCATACCATGGTTGTTGATTTATTAAGAAATGATTTATCAATGATTTCAAAAGATGTAAAAGTAGAGAAGTTTAGATATATAGATAAAATAAATGCAGGTGATAAAAAACTTTTACAGGTTAGTTCTAAAATAACAGGTCAACTACAAGCCAATTGGCATGAAAAAATAGGAAATATATTAGTTACAATGTTGCCAGCTGGTTCAATTACAGGAACTCCTAAAAAAAGTACCATAGATATCTTAGAAAAAACTGAAAACTATAAAAGAGATTACTACACGGGTATTTTTGGTATATTTGATGGTAAAAGTTTAGACAGTAGTGTAATGATAAGGTTTATAGAAGAAGAAAATAAACAAAAATATTATAAAAGTGGTGGAGGTATCACCTGTGACTCACTTGCTAAAGATGAGTATCAAGAGCTAATAGACAAAATCTACTTACCCCTATAGAAAAAAATTCATACTTCTTTAGTAACTATTTTGTAATAAATATATCAAGATATCTTGATATATAAAACTAATTTTGCTATAATTTCAAAATTCAGGAGAAAATTATGGATATATTTTTAAAAACAGTTAGTTCTATTAATGATGAAACAAGAATCAAGATGCTTAACTTTGTGGATGTAAATGGTGAAGTTTGTGTTTGTGATATTGAAAACTCCTTTGACATGATTCAATCAAGAGTTTCAAGACATCTTAAAATACTTAAAGAAGCAGGATTTTTAAAACTTGAAAGAAGAGGTAGATGGGCTTACTATTGCATTAGAAATCCATTAGATGAGTTTAGACAATCAATTCTAAAAGAGATTAATTGTTTGCAATTAGATATTCCTAAATTAAAAAAAGGGTGTGCAAAATGATATTAGCAAGTGGAATTTTTCTAATAACATTAATATTTGTTATTTGGCAACCAAAGGGTTTACAAATAGGAACAACAGCAGTTATTGGTGCAATAGTTGCTTTACTTTTAGGTGTAGTTAGCTTTAGTGATGTTCAAATTGTTACAGGTATTGTATGGGATGCTACCTTAGCATTTATAGGTATTATTATTCTTTCATTGGTTCTTGACGAAATTGGTTTCTTTGAGTGGGCTGCACTTAAAATGGCAAGATTTTCAAATGGAAATGGTTTAAAAATGTTTGTTTACTCTATTTTATTAGGTGCTTTTGTTTCAGCACTTTTTGCAAATGATGGAGCAGCACTTATATTAACTCCTATTTTACTTGCAAAAATGAGAATTTTAAAGCTTAATTTAAAAACTATTATTGCATTTTTACTTGCAGGTGGATTTATAAGTGATAGTGCATCTTTACCTTTTGTGTTCTCAAATCTTACAAATATAGTTACAGCCAATTACTTTAATATAGGTTTTGCTCAATATTTCTTTGATATGTTTATTCCTTATGTTGTAAGTGTAATAGCATCTATATTTTTCTTATGGTTAATCTTAAGAAAAGATATTCCAAAAACTGTTGATATATCACTTTTAAAAGAGCCAAAAAGTGCTATTAAAAATATGAAACTATTTTACTTTTCATGGGTGTTTTTAGCAGTTTTACTTATTGGTTATTTTATTGGAGATATTTATGGATTACCTGTTAGTCTATTTGCTTTAGGTGGAGGTATAATTTTCTTAATAATTGCAAGTGCATCAAAAGCAGTTGAACCAAAAACAATTATAAAAGAGGCACCTTGGCAAATTGTATGGTTTAGTATTGGACTTTATATAGTTGTTTATGGACTTAAAAATGCAGGTTTAACTGATTATCTAACAATAATCTTAAAAGATTTAGCAACTCAAGGTGATGCAATTGCTGTTATAAGTACAGGTTTTATTGCAGCATTTTTAAGTGCTATTATGAACAATATGCCAACAATTATGATTATGGATATAGCTTTAGAAGATGTCGGTAGTCAAGCGATGATTTATGCAAATATAGTTGGATGTAACTTAGGACCAAAAATGACACCATTTGGTAGTTTAGCTACGCTATTATGGTTACATGTATTAGCAAAAAAAGGTGTAAATATCTCTTTTGCACAATACAGTAAATTTGGAATGATAATAACACCACCGGTACTATTAATAGTACTGCTTACATTAATATAAAGGAAAAAAGATGAATAAAAAAGTTTTAATTTTATGTACAGGAAATAGTTGTAGAAGTATTATAGCAGAGGCTTTAATAAATGCTAAGTGTGATGGAATAAGTGCTGATTCTAGTGGAGTAAAAGCTAGTGGAAGAGTAAATCCAAATGCTAAAAAACTACTTGAACAAAAAGAGATTTGGCAAAGTAAGTATCACTCTAAAACAATTGATACTGTAATAGATAATGAGTATGATTTAGTAGTAACAGTTTGTGATAATGCAAATGAGACTTGTCCTATGTTCCCAAAAGCTGTGAAAGTTATACATGTGGGGTTTGAAGACCCAGATGGAAAAGATTTTAGTGCATTTGAAAAGACTTATAAAGAGATTGAAGAGGTTTTACTTCCTAAAGTAGTTGAGGCTTTAAAGTAATGAAAACTTTAAAAATATATGACCCAGCGATGTGTTGTCCAACAGGTGTTTGTGGTACAAGTGTAGATACAAAACTTGTACAACTTTCAAACTTTTTAAACTCTTTAGATAAAAATAAGTTTGAAGTGCAAAGATTTGGATTAAGTACCCATCCCCAAGAGTATGTGACAAACAGTGAAGTCGCAAAGATTTTAAATGAGCAAGGAGTTGAGTCTTTGCCACTATTTTTTTTAGATGATGAACTACTGTTTAAAGGTGAGTACCCAAGTGTGCCAGAGCTTAGCTCAAAAATGGGATTAGGCTCATTTGTGGCAAAGTTTTAGTATGAAAAATTTAATCAAAAAAATACCGAAATTTCTTTTTTTTACAGGCAAAGGTGGAGTTGGTAAGACCTCTATGTCTTGTGCTATTTCTCTTGCTTTAGCAAAAGAGGGTAAAAAAGTTCTGCTTATTTCAACAGATCCTGCTTCAAATTTAGATGAAGTATTGCAGACAAAACTTCAAAGTACACCTACAAAAGTAGATGGTGTAAAAAACCTAGAAGCAATGAATATAAACCCTGTAGTTGCTGCATATGAGTATAAAGAGAAAATGACAGCTCCTTTAAGGGGAGTTTTACCACAAGCTGCCATTGAGCAAATGGAAGAGCAGTTAAGTGGAGCTTGTACTGTTGAAATAGCAGGATTTAATGAGTTTTCAAAGTATGTGGGTGATGAGGATATTTCAAAAAATTATGACCATATTGTACTAGATACAGCTCCAACTGGTCATACCCTAAGACTTTTAAAACTTCCAAGTGCTTGGAATAGTTTTATAGAAGATAACACTACAGGAAGTTCATGCTTAGGTGCTGTTTCTGAACTTAGTGAAAATAAAAAGCTATATGAAAGTGTGGTTGAAAACCTAAAAAATAGTGCTAAAACTCTTTTGATTTTGGTATCACGTGCAGAGGAGTTATCTTTGATTGAAGCTTCAAAAGCTTCAAAGGAGTTGGGAACACAAGGTATCTTAAATCAACATTTGATTATTAATGGAGTTTTTAAGACAGATGATAAAGATAGTATTGCTAAGAGTTTTGAAGAGATTTCAAATAAAGCTTTAAAAGATATTGATAAAACAATAGATGCTTTACCTAAGACAAAAATTGGTTTCTATCCAAATGGTGCAGTTGGGCTTGAAGCATTAGAAAGTATCATTAATAATAAAAATCCAAAAGAGCTTGAAAATGCAAAGCAAAAATTAGAAGATGCATTAAAAGATATTTTAAAAGATACATACTCTTGGGATAGTTTAATAGATGATTTCCAAAAAGATAGTAATGGACTTATTATGACTATGGGAAAAGGTGGAGTTGGAAAAACAACTATTGCTTCAAACATTGCCTTAGACTTAGCCCAAAAAGGTAATAACGTGATTTTATCCACAACTGACCCAGCTTCACATTTAGAGTATATAGCAAAAACAGATGAAAATCTTACAATTGAGAAAATTGATCCTAAAATTGAGACGCAAAATCATATAAATGAAGTTATTGCACAAAATGAAGGTAAAATTTCAGATGAAGATATGGCACTTTTAAAAGAGGAGTTAAGTACACCTTGTATTGAAGAGATAGCTGTGTTTAAAGCTTTTGCAAAAACTGTAGCAAAAGCAAAAGATGCTTTTGTAGTACTAGATACAGCTCCCACAGGTCATACCTTGCTACTACTTGATGCTTCACAAGCTTATCATAAAGAAGTTTTGAAAAATAGTAGTGGTGCATTAGAAGATGAACTTTTGGAGTTAATGCCTTTAGTAAAAGATGAAAAATACACAAAAATCTTATTAGTAACACTTCCTGAAGCAACCCCAACCCATGAAGCAAAAGATTTACAAGAGGATTTAAAAAGAGCTGGAATTAAACCCTATGCATGGGTTGTGAATAGAAGTTTTGCATTAACAAATAGTTCAAATAATCTACTTTGTCAAAAAGCGTTAAATGAACTGAAGTATATAAATGAGGTAAAAGAGAGTTTAAGCCCTAAGACATTAATTAAGCCATGGGTGAAAGATTAGATTAGGAGATTATATGTTTGATTGGCTAGTGAATTTAAGTGCTATATTTGTATTTGATATTTTAGGTTTGCAAAAAGATAGTCACTTAGGTGAAGCTGTACACTTTTTTATTTACGATACTATAAAGATTTTTATACTTTTAATTACTATTATTTATGTGGTAACTCTATTGAGAAGCTATTTTCCTGTAGAAAAAGCAAGGGATTATTTAAGTGGAAAAAATAGATTAGTTGGACATGTTTTAGCTGCAATATTTGGAGTAATTACTCCTTTTTGTTCATGTAGTGCAATTCCACTATTTTTGGGGTTTTTACAAGCTAGAATTCCTTTAGGAGTAACCTTTTCATATCTGATTTCAGCACCACTTAGTGATGCTGTTGTAATTGCTTTACTATTTTCACTATTTGGTTGGAAAATTGCTTTGCTTTATGTGGGAATAGGACTACTTATAGCTATTGTTGCTGGGTTAGTTATAGCAGCTATGAAGTTAGAAAAAGAGGTTTTAATAGATGTAAAACCTATGAATATGGAGTATGAGGAGCAAAAAGTACTATTTTCTAGTAGACTTAAAGAGTCTTGGGAGTATACATCTGATATATTTAAAAAAATCTATCTATATGTTATTATAGGGGTTGGAATTGGTGCGTTTATACATGGGTATGTTCCCGCTGATTTTATTACAAAATATGCAGGTGGTGATGCTTGGTATGCACCAATAGTTGGTGTACTTATGGGGATTCCTATGTATAGTAATGCAGCTGGCATTTTACCTCTTGTTGAGGTTTTAACACAAAAAGGTATGTTACTTGGAACGGCACTATCATTTATGATGGCTGTTGTTGCATTAAGTTTGCCAGAAGCTATGATTTTAAAAAGAGTTTTAAGTGTTAAGCTTATAGGAATATTTTTTGGAATAGTTGGATTTGGAATACTTCTAACAGGCTATTTATTTAACGCCATATTATAAAAAGGATTTAATAATGAAATTACAGATACTAGGAACAGGATGTGCTAAATGTAAAGGTTTAGAAGAGGCTGCAAAACAAGCAGTTTCAAAAGTTGGTGGTTTTCATGAAGTGCAAAAAGTAGAAGACCCAGTTGAGATTATGAACTATGGAGTTATGAGTACACCCGCACTTGTGATAGATGGTGAAGTTAAAGCAAGTGGAAAAATATTAGGAGTTGATGAGATTGTTTCTTTAATAAAATAATTTTAATACTTTCTTAACTTAATATAAAGATTTTTTAGATAGAATTGCCAAAAATTTGATTTAGGCTACAAAACAATGTGATTATGACAAATATGAGATAAATATTTAAATTATAGTAGAAAATGGTTTATTTTAGTATTAATCTTATATTTGTTATACACAATACATAGTAAAAACTGCATGATTTATTCAAATCAAAATTACTGACAAATATAATTAATCACTTAAATATTATTAATATTAATAATGACAATAAAAAGATAAGGAAACAAATGGTAAAAAAATATTTTAGAAAAGATGAATGGTTTGGAAACATAAAAAATGATACCCTATCTGGATTGGTTGTTGCTTTAGCACTTATCCCTGAAGCTATTGCTTTTTCAATTATTGCAGGAGTTGACCCTAAAGTAGGGCTTTATGCTTCATTTTGTATTGCAGTTGTAATTGCATTTGTTGGTGGAAGACCAGGTATGATTAGTGCAGCAACAGGTGCAATGGCACTTTTAATGGTTACATTAGTAAAAGAGCATGGATTGCAGTACTTATTAGCTGCAACTTTATTAACAGGTGTTATTCAAATAGTTTTATCTTCAATTGGTATTCATAAACTTATGAGTTTTGTGGCAAGGGCTGTTGTAGTAGGCTTTGTAAATGCTTTAGCTATTTTGATTTTTATGGCTCAACTTCCTGAACTTACTAATGTAACATGGCATGTTTATGCTCTTACAATAATTGGACTTGGAATCATATATCTTTTTCCATATATTCCAAAAATAGGAAAAATGCTACCATCACCACTTGTAACTATTGTTGTTTTAACAGTTGCAGTCTATTTTATTGGAATTGATGTTAGAACCGTAGGTGATATGGGACAGTTACCTGATACTCTACCTGTATTTTTATGGCCAGATGTTCCTTTGAATTTTGAAACATTACAAATTATTTTACCTTACTCTTTACCTTTAGCTGTAGTTGGTTTACTTGAATCATTTATGACAACTACAATTGTTGATGAACTTACAGATACAAAGGGCGATAAAAAAACAGAAGCAAGAGGACAAGGTATAGCAAATATTGCTTCAGGCTTTTTAGGTGGTATGGCAGGTTGTGCTATGATTGGACAATCAGTTATCAATATAAAATCAGGTGGTAGAACAAGAATGTCTACTTTAATTGCTGGTGTTTTCTTGCTTCTGATGGTTGTATTTCTGAGTGATATTTTATCAGTTATTCCAATGGCTGCACTTGTTGCTGTTATGATTATGGTATCTATTGGTACTTTTGATTGGGGAAGTATTAAGGGATTAAAAACTCTACCTTTATCAACTAATGTTGTTATGCTAACAACAGTTGCAGTTACAGTTTATACTCATAACCTAGCACATGGTGTTTTTGCAGGTGTACTTCTAGCTGCTCTATTCTTTGCAAACAAAATCTCACACTTTATGTACTGCAACACTTCATACAATGAAGATAAGACAGTTAAAACTTATAAGTTTGTGGGGCAGATATTTTTTAATAGTTCAGATAAGTTTTATGAAATGTTTGATTTTAAAGAGGTATTAGATAAAGTAGTAATTGACTTAACAAAAGCTCACTTTTGGGATGTATCAGCTGTTTATGCCTTAGATAAAGCTGTAATAAAACTAAGAAGAGAGGGTGCAGATGTGGAAGTTATTGGTCAAAATGAAGCTAGTTCTACAATTATTGATAGATTTGGAGTTCATGATAAACCAGAAGAGATTGATAAAGTAATGGGAGGACATTAAAATTGGAAAAGGTACTAGTATGTTTAGATGGTTCTAAACTTTCAAAAGCAGTTTGTGACTATGGTATATTTATCTCAAAAAAGTTAGATTTACCACTTGTATTATTAAATGTAATTGAACATTCTCATATTTCAAAAAAAACAGATTTATCAGGAAATATAGGCCTTGGAGCAAAAGATAGTTTATTAGATGAGCTAACAAATGAAGAGATGAATGAGAGTAAAGAGCTTATAGCAAAAGGAAGAGCTGTTTTAAAAGAGTATGAAGAGTATGCTTTACAAAGTGGTATTACAAAGTTTGAGACTTTACAAAAACATGGTACTTTAGAAGAGACTTTAGATGATCTATCTCAAGATATAAAAATAGCAATCATAGGACTAAAAGGGGAAGATAACCCTTCTAAAAACATAGGAAGTCATATAGAAGAGCTTATAAGAGGTCTTAATATTCCTATATTATTAGTAAATAGCGAATTTAAGCCAATAGAGTCAATTCTTATGGCTTATGATGGAAGTGATTATGCAAATAAAGCAATACAAGTAGCAACACAAAATCCAATTTTACCAAATGCAAAAAGATATATTGTAAATGTAAACAAAGATACTACAACTTCAAATAGACTCTTAGGTGAAGCAAAGAAACTCTTTGAAAAACAAGATTTTGAAGTACAAACACACTCTTTAAGTGGTGAAACAGTGGATACACTACTTAAGTTTCAAGATGAAAATGAAATAGATATAATAGCAATGGGTGCATATAGCCACAATAGATTAAAAAGTGCAATTTTTGGAAGCTTTACAACAAAAATGTTTTTAAATGCAAAGAAGCCACTACTTTTATTTAGGTAGGATAATATGAAATGACTATAAATATCCAAAAGATTAGGTATTTAATGAAAAATTTGAATATTGTAATATTTATGATGAAGTGAAAAATATAGAAAGATTAAAGATAATGCCAGAAACTGTTATTTGTATAGAGTGCATGAAGTAGATAAATAAAAGGATGTAATTAGTATGAATAATGTGACCAGTCAAAATGAATACAAAAACTTTATAGTTGATGTTACTACAAAGATAAAACAAACTCAAACAAAACTTGCTGTCACAGTTAACAGTGGATTGATACAGTTTTATTTTGAAGTTGGTGGTATGATAAGTCAAAAGCAAAAAGAATCAAAATGGGGAGCAAAATTTATTGAATCTATGGCGAAGGATATCAAAAAAGAGTTTCCCAATCTCAAAGGGTTTTCTAGAACCAATCTTTTTAGTATGAAAAAATTCTATGAATTTTACTCACCTTATTTAGTCCAACGGAGAGTTGGACTAATTGAAAATGTTGAAAATAAAATTGTCCAACCCAAAGTTGGAAAATTGGAAAATATTCTTTTTACAATACCTTGGAGACATAATATTGAGATACTGAATAAAGTTAAAAATATAGATGAATCAATCTATTATATTGAGCAAACAATAAAAAATAATTGGAGTAAAGATACATTAGCCATAAATATCAAATCTAATCTCTATCAAAGAGACAGTAGCGGTGTTAATAACTTTGAAAATACTCTGCCACAACCACTTTCAGACCTTGCTATAGAAACTATAAAAGACCCTTATTTATTTGATTTTTTTAGTTTCGATAAATCATTTGTAGAAAGAGATATAGAAGAGCAACTTATCAATAATATCACAAAGTTTTTGTTAGAACTTGGAAAAGGATTTGCATTCGTAGGGAAACAGTACCATATAGAAGTAGCAGGAATTGATAGATATATTGATCTACTTTTTTATCATATAGAGTTAAAATGTTATGTAGTTATTGAACTTAAAAATAAAAAGTTTATCCCTGAATATGCAGGAAAACTTAACTACTATATCTCAGCTGTTGATACAATGCTTAAAAAGGACAATGATAATCCAACTATAGGTATACTACTTTGTCGAGATAAAAATAATATTGAAGCAGAGTTTGCATTAAGAGATATTAATAAACCTATGGGTGTAAGTGAATTTGAACTTACAGAAGTGATACCTGAAAACCTTAAAAATTCACTGCCTACTATTGAAGAGTTTGAAGCTGAACTTGGAGATATTTTAGAAAATTAGAGTTAAAATATATCAATAGATATACCAATGGCTTTAAAATTTTATTATTTTTTCAATTTGTAACTTTAATGTAACTAAATGATTTTATTATTCTATCAATTTTATTGATAGGATGATTAAATGACAAAAAAGAATAACACAATTTTTATTATTGAATACGCTAAAGGTACTGACAAAGGTTTTGATGGTTTTAGACCTGATACTAAGCCTATTTTAAAAGCAATTGAAGAGGTTAGCTCTTTTAATACTGAAGTTGTATTTTTTAGACCTAATAAAAAGTATCAGTTATTAGACTACTTAAAAGAGAATGCCCATGCGGTTATTTCTAGAATAAATCCAGGTAACTTAAAACATATAGATGATTATTTTCAGTTTTTAAAAGCATTGGGTGATAGCGGAGTACAGATTCATACTCACCCAGATGCTATGATAAACCTTGATTTTAAAGATATTTTAGCTAAATTAAGAGGAACTAACCTTGGTGATGATGACTCATATTTTTATCACAATTTTGCTGATTTTGCTTCAAAATTTCCAGATGATTTAAAAAAGTATGGAATTAGAGTTTTAAAGACAAACTATGGTTCAACAGGTGAGGGTGTATATTTAGTAAGACAGCAAGATGATGGTTCTATTATCTCAACAGAAGCTGTAAATAATGAGAAGTATTTCTTTGATGATGTTCATGAGTTTATTTCAAAATTTGAAAAGAATTTTGAAGAAGAGAGTGAATATGCTGCATACTTTCAAGGCAAAAATGGATTTGTAGGGTGTAGATACTTGCAGAGAATAAATGAAGGTGAAATAAGAGTATTATTAGTAAATGATAAGCCTATTTCAGTTGTTCATAAAAAGCCACAAGATGGTGAGTTTTCAGCCACACTATTTAGTGGTGCTAAGTATAAGTATGAATCTCCTGATGAACCAAAATGGAAAGATGTTGTTGATATTACAATGAATGGTTTAAAAGATTTAAAACCATTTTTAGCAGGGCAAAACTATCCTTTACTATGGACTATGGACTATATTTTAGATTATGATGAAAATGGAAATAATAAGTATGTACTATCAGAAATAAACTGTTCTTGTGTTGGTATTACAACAGAGTTACAGTATGCAAAAGATGTGGCAAAAGTTTTTTCACAAGAGTCCTAAGTTTTTTGGAAGTAGAGTAGCTCTACTTCCATAGATTTAAGAAGTTTAAAATATCATTTTTCACATAGATATTAGTTGTAATATCGTGTTTTGTTTGAGGTAGTATTATTACTTTTGCATTAGGGTATTTTCTTAAAGCATCTGTACAATGACCTTGCACTTCATATTTTTTTGTTGGTTTTGATTCATTTGAGAAAAACTCATCATGGGTTCCAATTATATTTAAAATAGGTTCACTTTTACTTGCACCAATTTTAAAATCTTTTGAGTAGTAGCCATTTTCACATGAATAAGCTGTTATAACCCTTCCTTTAAACTCCTTACCTTTATATGCAGCAGCTGCTAATCCACCCTCTGAATTTCCCATCAAAAAAAGCTTTTTTGTATCTATAAAGTTTAATTCACTTAGTCTCTCATAGCAGTAATGAATCTCTGCTTGTCTAAATGTATGAACCTTTTCATACTTTTTTAGTTTTGCAGGAGTTTCATAAGTTGGTCTTTTTTGTACTTTAAATGAGTTAGGTGCAAAAAATATAAATCCTTGATTGACTAGCCATTTTCTATAGACTGTACCCTTTTTAAGTCCTGCTGAACCATGCATAAAAAAAACTGTTGTAGTATTGCTTAAATCTATATTTTTATATTTATTTAAAAAAGTTTTTAATGTACCATAAAATGGCTCTTTTTCATTTATAAACTCTTTTGGAACACCAATAAACGCATCATCAAAGATTTTATTAAAATCACTATAGTTATTGATAACTTTTTTGTACTTTTTTTGCATAGAATTTACCTTAAATATTATTTTGGTATTATACACTTTATATATAAATACCCACTAAAGGTTACTTAAGTTGAGTAGTATTAAATATTTTGAAACTATTAGATGTGAAGATTATGAGGCTTTAAATCTACCTTATCATCAAAAAAGAGTTGCAAATACAGTAGCTTTAAATATTGATTTAAATGAGTATATTTATGCTCCTAGCGAAGATTTATATAGATGTAAACTAATCTATGATGAATCAGGGGTTTTAGATATGGAGTTTTTCCCATATAAAAAAAGAGATATTAGAAGCTTTAAAATTGTATATGATAATAGTATAGAGTATAATAAGAAGTATCTAAATAGAGACTGTTTGGATAGATTATACAAAAAAAAAGATGGCTGTGATGAGATTATAATAGTAAAAAATGGATTAATAACAGATACCTCAATAGCAAATATTGCTATATATTATAAAAACAGATGGCTTACTGGAAAAAAGCCTTTGCTTTATGGCACTACGAGAGAAAGATATTTAAACCAAAAAGATATATTTGAGTGCTATATTACCCTTGATATGCTTTATAAAAGTGAAAAAATAGCACTTATGAATGCAATGATAGGGTTTGATATTTTAGATGATTACTCATTTTTTTCATAAACTCTATTTAAAAGCTCTTCCCATTTATTGTCTTGCCACTTTAGATTAATCTTTTTAGTAAAACCTTTGTGATTTAACTTATAAGAGTCTATTTCATTAAATGCAAACTTTGGGATTAGATTTTTTCTTTTTGTAAGTTTTACTACTTTTGAACTAAGATTATCTAAAACAAGTGGAGTAGACTCTTTTGTGTCTAAATATAGTAAAATCATATGATAATCTTGAGCATTTTTTACTTTTACAACGCTAAAGTATAGATGTTTTTTATTAACTCCTAATTCAAGTAAAGTAAAATATTTACTAATAACATAATCTTCACAATCCCCATGCCCTTCTATTAAAAACTCTTTTGGAGTAGCCCAATAATCAATTGAAGAGCTTGAGTCAATATCCTCTTTTGAAAGTACTTTATTTAAAAAAGAGTTCACATGACCTAGCTTTCTATTAAGATTATAGTTTTTAATTTTCTGTTTTAGAGTATGATATTTTTTTAATCTATTGATTATAAAGTGTTTTTGTGAAGATTTTTCTATTTTTTCTATATCTTTTTTATTAAGTTTAAATTCATATGCATATAAACAACTAAAAGATATAAATATAAGCGTAATTATTTGTTTCATAAGTTATAATAGCATCAAATTTTTAAAATGGATATTAATTAATGATAAATGAAATACTACAAAGTGAAGATTATAAAAAAATAGTTCAAAAGCAAGTTTATGAAACAATTGAGTACTTACTAGATAACTCAATTGAGTTTTCAATTACAGCAAATATTGGTATGGTAAATTTCAAGCCAGAATTACCCCAACATATTTCAAGTAAACTTCAAAAATTCAGCCTGTTTTCAATTTTAAGAAGTAATTATGCACTAATATCTTTTGAGTTACATGAAGATTTTGTTACATTTGAAACAGGGTTTGGAAATGAAAACTTTGGTTCTGTTGTTAAGATACCTTTACACTCTATTTTTCAAATAGTTGTGGATGAGTCTATTTTATATATAAACTCAGTTGCAACAGTTGAAAAGTTTAATGAAAACCCAAAAGCTAAATCAATGAATGTTTTCAAGAATAATCCAAATAATAAAAAGTTTGATAAATAAGTAGTTTATTTGAAATACAAAAAGGAGATAAAAGCTGCATTTAAAGTATCTATTCCAGTTTTGATGGGATATTCAGTTTTAGGTTTTGCCTTTGGCTTACTTTTGGTATCTTTTGATTATCCTTGGTATTTAGCTCCTATAATGTCGCTTTTTATTTATGCGGGTGCTTTACAGTTTGTAGCAATAAATTTTTTTAATGTAAAAGCAGGTTATGTTGATATAGCAATAGCCACATGGTTTATAAACCTAAGGCAGTCTTTTTATGGCCTATCTTTACTTAAAAGGTTTAAAAAAACAGGAAGACTTAAACCTTATTTGATATTTGCACTTACTGATGAAACTTATGCACTTTTAACTTCAATAAAAGATGATGACCAACTAAAAAAAAGATGGTATTATTTTTTTCTAACAGCTTTTAATCAATTTTATTGGTTCTTAGGTTGTACCATTGGAGCAATAGTTGGTACTAATATTAAGTTTGATACAGCAGGATTAGAGTTTTCGCTAACTGCACTTTTTGTTGTTTTATGTATTGAACAGTATAAAAATCTAAAAAATCCTATACCTTTTTTAATAGGAGCAACTGCTTCAATATGCGGATTAATTTTTGTTCCAAGTGATAAGATGTTGATTTTTTCTATATTTTTATCACTTTTACTACTATTT
>JBNJFB010000006.1:0-72406 GCA_051746405.1 Campylobacterota bacterium | reverse complement strand
GTTTCACTTGTGGAAACGTAGGCCGCTGCCAGCTTCTGAGTATTTTATTAAGCCAAACCTTAGTCAACCAAGCAGTTGATTCAGGTTTGGCTTTTTTTTTGTCTAGTTTACTCTTCTTATATTTCAAAATTTATAACTTTTTTTAATAATGCTAGCTTTTTATATTATATTTTACTAATATTTTAGTATAATTCGCCCTTAAAAATTAAAATAAGGACTAGGTTGTGAACTTTTTTAAGTTAAGTCAGCATAATACTAATATATCAACTGAATTTTCTGCAGGATTTACTACATTTTTGACTATGATGTATATTGTTCCTGTAAATGGGTTTATATTAGCAGATGCTGGTCTACCAATGGATGCTGTTGTAACTGCAACTGCTTTAATTACTATTATTGCTACACTATTATCAGGATTATGGTCAAATACTCCTATTGCAATGAGTGTTGGAATGGGTTTAAATGCGTATTTTTCATATGGTCTTGTTCTTGGTATGAATATGCCTTGGCAAACAGCTTTAGGTATAGTATTTATCTCAGGTATTTTATTTGTGATGTTATCACTTACCAATTTTAGAGTTTGGATAATGACCTCTATACCAATGAGTTTAAGAAGAGCAATAAGTGCAGGGATTGGCTCTTTTATTGCTTTTATAGGATTAAAGCAAATGGGTATGATTCGTGCTAATGAAGCTACATTAGTTTCACTTGGAGATTTTTCTGAACCAAATGTTTTATTGGGTGTATTAGGACTATGTTTAGCCTTTTTATTTTATGCGTATAAACTTAAAGCTGCATTTATACTATCTATTGTAATTACATCAGTTGTAGGATGGTCATTTGGAATTGCACCTACTCCAACTTCAATTGTATCTGCACCTGCTTCTATTGAACCTATATTTTTTAAGCTTGATATTTTAAGTGCTCTAACTTTTTCACTACTTCCTGTAATTTTAACTTTTTTAATTACAGATATGTTTGATACTTTAGGTACTTTAACAGGTGTAGGAACTAGGGCTAAGCTATTTCAAGAGAGTGATAAAAATGACAAATCTTTACAAAAAACATTAGAAGCTGATGCTACTGCTACTACACTTGGTAGTTTGTTTGGTGTTTCTACTACAACTGCATTTGTTGAGAGTGCATCAGGTGTTGAAGAGGGTGGTCGAACAGGTTTAACTGCTGTATTTACTGCACTATTTTTTATTACTACTTTGTTTATGTTACCTATTTTTAAATCAATTCCTTCAAATGCAATTTATCCTGTTTTAGTTGTTGTAGGTGTATTGATGTTTACAGAATTAGGTAAAATTAATTTTGAGAAGTCTGATTTAGCAACTAGTGCAGGAGCTTTTTTAATTGTAATCCTAATGCCACTTACTTTTTCAATTACAAATGGAATTGCAGCTGGTTTTTTAGTCTATACGTTAATTAAAATTGGTAAAAGAGAGTTTAAAGATTTAAATCTTGGAATTATAGTTATTACATTTATTAGTGCATTAGCATTTATTTTATAAGGATATTTTTTGGAAAAACTGTATTATAGTTATGAATTATTTAAAGAGGATACACAAAAGTTAGTTGATAGTTGTAGAGATTATGAGCCTGATATTTTATTAGCAGTTGCAAGGGGTGGTATGACCCTTTCTCATTTAATGGCACAAGCTTTAGATATGAGAAATTTGTACTCATTAAACTCTATTCACTATGAAGGTGATTTAAAATTAGATACTTTTAATATATTTAATATACCTGATTTATCCCATGCTAAAAGAGTACTTATTATAGATGATATTGTTGATTCAGGTGAGACTATGCGTGAAATATTTAAGATTTTAAAGCAGAAGTTTCCAGGTGTTGATTTTAGACTTGCAACTATTTTTTATAAGAAAAGTGCTGTTTTACAACCTGATTATACGGTAAGAGAAGCTAAACAATGGATTGATTTCTTTTGGGAAGTTGATGTTGTATAAAAATACCTATAATATATTACTTTTGTTGATATAAACCTTCTTATTTTAGCTAGGTTTAAAAACTTATTTGTATAATTTTATAAAAAATATGAGTAGGCGTAAAATGACATTTATTGAATTTAAAAAGTTACTTCTAGATGCGGAACTTACTATACCTAAGTTTACAGACTTGATTAAAGTTAGTGAGAAAAATATTCAAGCTTATAAGAAGAAAAAAGAAGTGCCAAATGCAATTGGTGCATTAGCAGCTTCATTTGCAAAGATGAATCAAGTTGGGATTGACTACAGAACATTGATAAGTGAACTGGAGTTGAAGAAAAAAGAGAAAAAAGGTGCTGGTTTCTCAAAAGATAAAAAAGACAAAAAAGATAAGAAATAATTCTTTTAGTAAATGGCTTTTTATTAACTTATTTTTGATATACTTCCCAAAAAAATATGGGAAGTATTATGACATTAAATAAAAACTCAAAACTACTTTTTGCTATTGCAAGTTTATATTTTGCTTTAGCTATTGCAATTGGTGCTTTTGGTGCACATGGACTAGAAAAATCTGTATCTGCAAATCTACTTGAAACCTACAATACAGGTGTTCAATACCACTTCTATAATACATTAGGATTGATGTTTTTAGCTATTATTTTAAATTTTAAAGAATCAAAAAAGATATTAGTAGCCTCATGGCTTGTAATTGTAGGAATGACTATATTCTCGTTTTCATTATATTTATTAGTAATCTTAGATAAGCCTATATTAGGTGCAGTAACTCCAATTGGAGGTGTTATGTTAATTATTGCATGGCTATTGGTAACTATTGGGATTTTAAAGGACTAGTAAATGACTGCAATGGAACAAATTCAAAAAATAAGAGATGCTAAATGGTTCTCAAATTTAACTACAATTATTATCATAGCTTATGCTTCAATATTAGGTTTTAAAACATTAGATGAAGTTGAAGCACAGTATGATTTCTTTTTAGTTGTTGCTGACTATTTTGTTACTATCTATTTTGTCTTTGAACTTGCTATTAAAATGGTTGCTGAAAAAAGGTTTTTAAACTTTTTTAAATCTGGTTGGAATATTTTTGATTTTGTAATTGTTGTTATTACATTACTACCTTTAGAGTCTTCAAATTTTGCTGCTATTGCTAGACTTATGAGAGTCTTTAGGATACTAAGATTGTTTACAGCAAGACCTGAATTAAAAGCAATTATTGATATGCTAATAAAGGCAATTCCTTCAATTATTGATATAGTAATTTTAATGTTTATTATTTTTTATATTTATGCTATTATTGGTAGTTTCTTTTTTGTTGATTTACCATCTGGATTATGGGAAGACTTCTTAGTTTCTATGTTGACACTCTTTAGAATTTTAACTTTTGAAGATTGGACAGATGTAATGTATGAAGCTATGGACGTTTATCCATGGTCTTGGGTCTATTTTGTTTCATTTATTATAATTGCAGCATTTGTATTTTTCAATCTTTTTGTTGCAGTTATAATAGGAGAGATGCAAAAACTTCAAGAAGCTGAAATGAAAGATGAAATTCATGAGGATAGTAAAAAGCTTGATATTTTACTTGAAGAGGTGAAGAGTTTAAAAAGTGAGATAAACCAATTGAAAAAGAGTGAAAAAAAATGAAACAAAAAGAGACATTTACAATATTAGGTACAGGATGGTTAGGGTATGCTTTAGCTAACAGCTTAAAAGATAGTTATGATATAAAAGTATCTATAAGAGATAATAAAAAATATACCCAGTTAAAACATAAGGGGTTTGAGCCTTACATTTTAAATGAATATAATATGGAAAGTTTGAATGATTTATTAACTTGTGACTATCTTTTTGTGAACTATCCACCCTCAAAGTTTGAAGACTATATGGGCTTTTTAAATAAAATCTATTCCCATTATAAAATTGATAGAATTAAAAAGATAATTTTTATTAGTTCCACATCTATCTATCCAAAGGAAAATAATAACTACACAGAGAGTTTCAAAATAAAAAAAGAGCAATCAAAAGAGGTTGTTTTTCAAGCAGAAAAAGTTGCAAGTAAAAGTGATGTAATTTTTCGATGTGCAGGGCTAATGGGGTATGATAGAGTTGCTGGTAAATATTTTAGTAATAAAAAAGTTTCAACTGCAAATAAAAGAATAAATCATGTACATAGAGATGATGTTATAAATGCTACAAAATTTGTAATAAAAAATGATTTAAAGGGTATATTTAATCTATGTAGTGCATATCATCCAACAAAAATTGAGTTGTATTTAACAAATGCAGAAAAATATGGGTTTGATAAACCAATTTTTGAAGAAGATAGTTTAAATACAGAAAATAATAGATTAATAGATGGAACTAAAATTGAGAGTTTAGGGTTTAAGTATCAATACCCAAACCCTTTGGAATATTTTATAAACTAGTATTAAATGATCTATCTCCTGCATCACCTAATCCAGGTCTAATATATCTGTTTTCATCAAGTCTTTCATCAATTTGAGCGATATAAATATCCACATCACAGTGAGCCTCTTGTACATTTTTAATCCCCTCAGGGCAGCCTAAGATATTTAGTGAGATGATATTTTTAGCACCTTTTGATTTTAAATAATCAATTGCATCTATAAGTGAGCCACCTGTAGCTATCATTGGGTCAAGTAAAAGTACTGTTTTGTCATCTAAATTGGGAATATTCTCATAAAACAGTTTACTTTGTGCAGTTTGTTCATCTCTTTTCATTGCTAAAAAGCCACTTCTTGCATATGGTAAAGTTCTTAATATTCCTGTAAGCATTGGTTCACCTGCTCTTAAAATAGGTACTAAAACTAGTTTTTGAACCTCAATCATTTCCACATCTAAATCACCTTGCCATGTATTGATGTTTTTTGTGATTGTTTTAAAGTCACTTAATGCTTCTGAAACAATGATTCTAGATAACTCTTCAATAGTTAGTCTAAACTCATTTGATGCTGTTCTTGTATCTCTTAATCTATTTACTAAATGTTTTACTACAACATTTGTACTTTGTTTATACATAATAGTTCCTATATAAAATTTAAAATAAAATGATACAAGAAAGTGACTTATAAGTTACATATTTTAATTTAATATATTTTACATACATATTTGGATAATATTTAAAATTTAAATTAGAAATAAAAGAGGTAAAATGAACTCAACTGATTATAGTTTTAGATTAAAAGACTCAATTATAGGTGTACAGTTTTTATTTGTAGCTTTTGGTGCATTGGTTTTAGTTCCTATTTTAACAGGTCTTAATCCAAGTGTTGCACTCTTTACAGCTGGTATAGGTACTTTGGTTTTTCAATTAGTAAATAAAAACTCTATTCCTCCTATTTTTCTTGCATCTTCTTTTGCTTTTATTGCTCCAATCTCATATGGGGTAGAAAAATGGGGTATTGCTGCTACTATGTCAGGACTTTTTGCAGCAGGTATATTTTATGTAATACTTAGTTTTTTGATTAGATTAAAAGGTGATGATTTTATTCATAAGCTACTTCCTCCTGTTGTAGTTGGTCCTGTAATTATGTCAATTGGTCTTATTTTATCTCCTGTTGCTGTTAATATGGCAATGGGAAAGACAGGTGATGGTTCTGCTATTTTATTTCCTTTTGAAACTGCAATTGTTATATCAATGATCTCTTTACTAGTAACAGTATTTATATCATTAATGGGTAAAGGTATATTAAGACTTGTACCAATATTAATTGGAATTACAGTTGGATATGTAGTCTCTTTACTCTTTGGAATTGTAGATTTTACCTCTTTAAATGAAGCAAAATGGTTTGCCATACCTGAATTTGAGGCACCAACTTTTAGTTGGGAAGCGATTTTGTTTATTTTACCTATTGCCATAGCACCTGCTATTGAGCATATTGGAGATATGTTAGCAATTTCAAATGTTACAAAGAAAGATTACTTAAAAAAACCAGGACTAAAAAATACATTATTAGGGGATGGATTAGCTACAAGTGTAGCATCACTTTTTGGAGGTCCACCAAATACAACATATTCAGAAGTAACAGGTGCTGTTACTGTTACAAAAGCATATAATCCTGCCATAATGACCTGGGCTGCAATAGCTGCAATTATATTAGCATTTGTTGGTAAACTTGGAGGACTTTTAGCTACTATTCCTACTCCTGTAATGGGTGGGATTATGTTACTTTTATTTGGTACTATTGCTACACTTGGCATATCAACACTTGTAAAAGTAAAAACCGATTTTTCATGCCCTAGAAATATGACTATTGTATCAGTTATTCTAGTTTTTTCTATTGGTGGTATGACTTTTAATTTTGGTGGTGTACCATTTTCAGGAATTGGATTAGGTGCAATTGTTGGGATTTTATTAAATATAATTTTGCCAAAGACAAGAAATGAATAATCAAAATAGGAAGTTTAATGAAAATAGTTTTGCTTGAGGATGATATAGCTTTAAATGATTTGTTGAATGAGCATTTAGAAGATAAAGGATTTGATGTAACTTTATGTACAGATGGTCAAGAGGCTTTAGAGTATTTAGTGGATGAAAAATTTGATTTGGCTATATTAGATATTAATACACCTAAATTAACAGGTATTGAGGTTTTAAAAAGATTAAGAACTGAATATAAAAATAGTACTCCAATTATTGTAATTACTGCATATCAAGATACCACTTATTTAAAAGAGTCATTTGAAAATGGTGTTGATGATTATATAAAAAAACCTTTTGATCTAGAAGAGTTAGACCAAAGAATAAATAAACTTTGTAAGCAGTTTTTTATTGAGCAAAAAGATAGTATTAAAATTGATGATAGTATGGAGTTTAATTTCAATGAGTGTTTAATAAAACTTAATGACAAAAAGATTAGTTTAGCACTCAAAGAGAGAGATATCTTAAAATATTTTATTAATCATAAAAATAAAGTCATCTCAAGTGAAGAGTTATTGCAAAATATTTGGAGTTATGATGATATGCCAAGTGATGCAACAATAAGAGTATATATAAAAAATTTAAGAGATATTATTGGAAAGAATAGAATACAAACTATAAGAGGAATAGGTTATAAGTTTGAATAAAAATGAGAAAAAAGCTTTAATAGGTTTTTTGAGTATTTATATTGGTTCAGCTCTTTTTTTAATAAGTATAATGCTCTATATTTACTATAAAAATGAAGTGAAAAACTTGGAAGATAGTTGTAGTATGGAGCTTAGTAATGTAGCTATGAAAATAAAAAGCGATATAATAGATAGCTATATGAGTCAAAAAGAGTATAATCCTAAAAAATTAGATAATAAGCATGTTAGATATGCACTTTATGATAGAAAAAACAACCTTTTATTCTCTAGTTTAGAGGGAAAAAAATATGTAAATTTAAATAAAAGTATATATGTCAAAGATATCTATGATTATAATATTATTACGATTAGTGATGAAAGAGTGCCAATTAAATATATAGTATTAGAGTCTTGTAGGGAGTATTTAAGCAAAAATAAACTTAAGATTTATATACTAATTATATTTATATTAAGTGCAGTATTTATTGGTTTTGTTGCTTACTTTTTAGCTAAAATCTTATTGAAGCCTGTAAGAGAAAAAGTAGAGCATTTAAATAGATTTATAAAAGATTCAGCCCATGAATTAAATACACCCGTTGCAGTACTTTTGACTTCTGTTAGTATGCTAAAAAAGGGTACAAAACCTGAAAAAATGATGAAGTATATAATCAGTAGTTCAAAACAGATTTCTCAAGTATATAACGATATGCATTTTTCTGCATTTAATGAAAAAAACAAAGATGTATATGAAAATATAGATTTGAAAAATTTAGTTAATGAAAGTATTGAGTATTTTAATGATATTTCAATAACTAAAAATGTAACTATAAATGGTAAGTTAGAAGAGTGTTCTATACTTATGGATAGAACAAAAGTTCAAAAAGTTGTAAATAATTTATTATCAAATGCAGTAAAATATAGTAATAAAAACTCAAATGTTGAAGTGAGAATTAAAAATAGTATCTTGATTATAAAAGATTATGGGATAGGAATTAATAAAAAAGAGCAAAGTGAAATATTTCAACGATATAAAAGAGGAAATAATATTGAAGGTGGTTTTGGAATAGGCTTGGATATTGTAAAAAGAGTTTGTAAAGAGTATAACCTAAAGATTAAGTTAGAGTCAAAAGTAAATGAGGGTGCAACTTTTAGTGTAGATTTTAATTTAGTTAAAATTGGAGCTAAATGTGATATCAATGACAAATAAGGAGAACTAAAATGGAAAATAGAGTAGAAGAGTTTAAAGTAAATGATTTAAATAGTACAAAGTTTGTAGAGCCACTTAAATTGTCATATATTTTAAATGGTGTAAACAAACAGTGGGAAGCTGTTAGAAGTTTTGATTCTGTGGCAGTTTTATTATACCATATAGAAAAAGACTCTTTTATTTTAGTAAAGCAGTTTAGACCACCTGTATATTTAAATGATAAATCAAAGCTTTGTACCTATGAACTTTGTGCGGGTATTGTAGATAAAGATTTGAGTTTAGAGCAGATTGTAAAAGAAGAGATTGATGAAGAGTGTGGTTATGATGTAAAACTTGAAAATATTGAAAAAGTCACCTCTTTTTATACTAATGTAGGAGTTAGTGGAGCAAAGCAGAGTCTATACTTTGCAAAGGTTTCACAAGCTGATTGTAAGCATAGTGGTGGAGGGGTAAATGATGAGCAAATAGAGCTTATGTATTTACCTTTAGAGCAAATGGAAGAGTTTTTATTTGATGAGTCAAAGGCTAAAACTCCTGGTTTGATGTTTTCATTTTATTGGTTTTTAAAAAATAGATATGTTTAGAAATATTTTTTTATTAGTTTTCTTACTTTTTTCATTTGTTTATGCAAATGATAATAGGTTAGTAAATAGAGTTGATAATGCTTTTATTACAAAGTTTGAGTATGGAAAGATGCTTTATAATAACCCTCGGGGAATAGGTTGTAGTAATTGTCATGGCAAAAAAGCACAGGGTAAAAAACTTGTAAGTTTTACTCATACTTATGATAAAAAGAAGTATGAGTGTGAACTTTGGGTCCCTTCAATTAAAAATGTAACATATAGAACCTTTTTACGAAAAGTAAATGCTAAAAAAAACTCACCAAAAAAGTTTAAAAAAGATCAAATTTGTGAAAAGTTGATTTACTATTCAAATGTTATGCCAACTTACTTTTTAGTTGAAGAGGAGATTCAAGCTATTTATCACTATGTAACTAATTTAAAATAGTTAATAATCAAATTATCTAGAGAGACTTATACCAAACCCTATTCTATTTGTTCTTTGGTTATAATCAATTAAGCTATCTCCATATCCATGAAAAAGTTGTAAATATCCAAAGGTATCAGAACCACTTATTCCCAATGGGAAAGTATAATCAAGCTTAACAGAGGATTTATTATTTTTATTAAATTTTAGATTATTTTTTAAGCTTAACTCTAAAAGGTGATTTTTATAAGGGTAGGCTAATTTTAAGTCTCCATATCCATAATAGTCTTCAATATCTGGGTTGTCATCATCTTTTTTGTCTTCAGGTATTCTAAACCAAATCTTTGGGATGATAAACAGCTCATCAAACTGAAAAAAGCTTTCTAAATAGACTCTGTTCCAAGACCTTGAATACTGCTTATCTTGACCATTTGATTCATGTACAAATGATAGTTTATATGCTTTTAAGTATTTATCTTCAATTGGTGCTTTCATGAATATCTCAGGCATATAGTTTGTCTCTCTAAATGGTGCTGAGTGTTTAGTAGTTTGCCAAAAAGATTTTTGTGTATATGCAAATGATATTGTTTCATCTAATCCAAAAAGGTTTGTAATTATTGGTTTTTGAATACTAAATTGAAATTTTGTTTCCACATTTTTTCTATTGCTTTTCTCAATAGTATCATATGTAATTGGTAGAAAATAATTTTTTTTGTAAGGAAGGATATTGAAGTTTTTTGTTAATATTTTTGTTAATGACTCTTTTGTCTCTTTGTTTCTTACTTTATTAATAATACTATTTTCTTGTTTAGATTTTAAAGATTTATTCTCATTTTTATATTTGCTATAAAAAAGTTGTTTGTAAATTTTCATAGCCTTTTTATAATCACCTTTTTTCTCATAAGCTTTTGCTTTATTTTGCAAGTGAATATTTGATGCAAAAAGTAAGCTAGGTGTTAAAATTAAAGATAATAAAATAGTTCTCATATAGACCCTTTGATATAAATTAAATAGTGATTATAGATAAAATTTGTATAAAATTAGCTTCATATGCTTTGCTTAGAGTGGATAAAAGTCAGATGATGCTATAATTTTTAAAAAATTAAAGGTTGGTATATGCTTGTTGCACCTTCAATTCTATCTGCTGATTTTGGGAAACTAAATGAAGAGATTAAAGCAATTTGTGATGGTGGATGTGATTTAGTTCATGTTGATGTGATGGATGGACATTTTGTTCCAAATATGACTATAGGTCCAGTTGTAGTAAACCCTGTAGCTAAGAGTTCAACAAAGCCACTTGATGTGCACTTAATGGTTGAAAATAATAGTTTTTTTGTGGATCTGTTTGCCCCATTGAAACCTGAGTACATCTCTTTTCATATTGAGAGTGAAAAACATCCTCATAGATTGATTCAAAAGATAAAAGATTATGGAATAAAACCCGCAATAGTTTTAAATCCTCACTCAACTCCTGAATCAATAGAGTATTTAATTGAAGATTTGGACATGGTACTTTTAATGTCAGTTAATCCAGGATTTGGTGGACAAAAGTTTATCTCTAGTGTAGTTGAAAAGAGTCGTAAATTAAAAGAGATTATTAATAGAAAAAATCCAAACTGTCTAATTGAAGTTGATGGTGGGGTTAATGACAAAAATATTCATGAGTTAAAAGAAGCTGGTGTTGATATGGTTGTTGCAGGTTCATATATATTTAAAAATGAAGATTACAGTAAAGCTATTAAGAGTTTACAGGTATAGTTTATGAGAGTTAAAATTTGCGGTATTACAAACCTTGAAGATGCACTAGATGCAATATCTGCAGGTGCTGATGCACTTGGGTTTGTATTTTATGAGAAATCACCTAGATTTATTACTGCTAGCAAAGCAAAAGAGATTATAGAGAGATTACCTCCATTTGTGCAAGCAGTTGGACTATTTGTAAATGAAAGTACAAAGAGTATAAATAGTGTTTGTAAAGATGCAAAAATACAATTAGCTCAAATAATTGATGATAAAGATTATACAGATTTTAACTCTTTAGATATTAAGTATTTAAAAGTAATAAGAGCAAAAACAAAAGATGATATAAATAGTTTAAATCAAAATGAGTACTATTTGGTTGATGCATTTGTTGAAGAGTTTGGGGGTGCTGGTAAAAGAGTTGCCCTTGAATGGTTTGAAAAAATAGATTGTTCAAAAATTGTTTTAGCAGGTGGATTAAAAGAGAAGAATTTGAAAGAGTTGTATGGTTATGGTTTTTACGGGGTTGATGTAAGTTCTGGAGTTGAAGCATCAAAGGGTAAAAAAGATAAACAAAAGATTATAAATTTTATAAAAGCCTCCCATGAAATATAGAAGAAATTATAGAAAAACTTTAAGAACCGATGATATAATCAATAAACTCATAAAAGATTCAAAGATAGGTTTTGATGAGTTTATGAGTCTATTAAATGAAGCAAATGATACATTTTTTGAATCAACAGATTTAGAGTTTGAGTTATTATTATCAAATGGTTTGCCTATTGATATTGATGATGAAAATAATGTATTTCTTACCACAGCTTATACTAAAATAGAAGATCAAAGCTTTTGTATAGTTGATATTGAAACAAACGGCTCATCTGTAAAAAAAGGTGCACAAGTCATAGAGCTTGGTGCAGTGAAGTATAGAAATGGTGAGATAGTAGATAGCTTTGAAAGCTTAGTATATGCAAGAACTATACCTGAATATGTACAAGAAGTAACACAGATAAATCCAAATATGTTAAAAAACTCACCACCTTTGAAAAAAGTTTTAGAGGAGTTTAAAGATTTTTTAGGAAATGATTTATTTGTGGCTCATAATATAAAGTTTGATTATGGGTTTATTTCAGACTCTTTTGAAAAGTATGATTTAGGAAAACTTCTTAATAGAAAACTTTGTACAATAGATTTAGCAAGGCGTTGTATTCAATCTAAGAAGTATGGATTAAGTACATTAAAAGAGACTTTAAGTATAAATGTTGATAATCACCATAGGGCATATTATGATGCACTAGCTACCACATATGTTCTTAAAGAGTGTATAAAGTCAAAGGATGAAACTATTATATATTCAGAGGATTTAGTTAAACTATCAAAAAGCTCAAAGGTAATAAAAAGTAAAAATACAAGATATAAGCAAGAGGAGTAATTATGTTTTCTCAAGAGGTATATTTAAAAGCATTAAAATATGCAGCAAAAGCTCATGGTGAACAAAAAACACCAAAGGGACTACCATACTTAACGCATGTTGTAAGTGTAGCTATGGAAGTTATAAACGCTTGTGAAAAAACAAACTTGGATGAAGATAAATCAAATCTTGCTATTTCTTGTGCACTACTTCATGATACTATTGAAGATACGGATGTTACATATGATGATTTATATACTGATTTTTCACCAAATATTGCAAATGGTGTTGAAGCTTTATCTAAAAATCCTTCACTACCAACAAAAAAAGAACAGATGCAAGATAGTATAGAAAAACTAATGAACGAGCCTTATGAAGTACAAATGGTAAAATTAGCAGATAGAGTTTCAAATTTAGCAAAACCTCCTAAAGATTGGAGTAATGAAAAAATAGTTGCATACTATAATGAGTCTAAGTTTATTTTATCATGTTTAAAAAATTCAAATATACATTTATCAATAAGATTAGAAGAGAAAATACAGAGTTATAAAAACTATATAAAATAAAAAACAAAAAGAGAGTTAAAAACTCTCTTTTAATATATTATTAAGATGCTTGTGCTGCTTCTGCTTCTTTAGCGTATTTTAGACCTAAATCAAAAGCTTTATTGTTTATTTCATGTACTTTTGCTGGTACTTTTGAAAGCATAGTCTTTCTTAAATCTTCATTTTTTATAGTTTCATTTGTAAAGTAGTTAGCAATAGATAAAGCAATTACTGATTGTGTAATTACATTTCCCACTTGCTCTTTTGCAATAGAAATAATTGGAATTTCAATAATATTCCATTTTTTTCTATCTTCATCACTTGGTGAAACTAAGTTTGGTTCTACTACAATTATTCCACCTGGTTTTACACCACTTTTAAATTGGTTGTAAGAAACCTGTGCAACAGATAACATGAAATCAATTTCACCTTCATTTGCATAAGGGTATAAAATCTCTTCATCTTGTAATGTAATATCAACAACAGTTGGTCCACCTCTAACTTGAGATGTATAAGTAGCTGTTTTTAAACCATAACCACCAACATTGATTTTAGCAGCTGCAAAAATTGCACCTGCAAGAAGAACACCTTGTCCACCAACTCCTGTAAATCTCATTAAAGTTTTAGCCATGATGTTTCTCCTTATAGTTGTACTGCTGTTTTGTTTTTGTGAGCTTCTTTTACTTTTTCGTAAGCTTCACAATACTCTTGAGCATCTTTATCGTGTTTTAAAACGCCTGTTGGGAATACACCCTCTTGCTCTTGTGGCTCTAGTTTATCAAATTTAGCTTTTGCAATAGATATTGAGTTTATCCAATCTAAGTTTGCCATTGCAGTTGCCATTTTATTTTTTCTTCCTAAGTTAACGTGACAGTTAGAGAATACTTCAAAAAATGAGAACCCTGTATGTTGGAAACCTTTAACTAAAACTCTTTCAAGTTTCTTAGGATCTAACATAGTCTCTCTTGCAATAAATGATGCACCTGCTGCTTCTACTAACTTACAAGCATCAAATGTTGGGTCAATATTTCCTCTACTCATAGTAACTGTCCACATACCCTGTGGAGTTGTTGGAGAAGTTTGAGAGTTTGTTAATCCATAAATAAAGTTATTGATAATAATATAGTTTAAATCAATATTTCTTCTTGATGCATGAATTGTATGGTTACCACCAATAGCAAGTCCATCACCATCACCACCAACAACAATTACTTTTTTGTCTGGATTAGCTAATTTTACACCTGTAGCATAAGCTAATGTTCTACCGTGTGTTGTATGTACTGTGTTACAGTTGATGTATGAAGAGAATCTTCCTGAACATCCAATACCTGAAACAACACAAACGTCGTCCATATTCCATCCAACTTTTTCAATGGCTCTAATTACAGATTTTAAAATAACTCCATCACCACATCCCCAACACCATAGTGTTGGCATTTTGTCTGTTCTTAAATATTCATCATAATTAAATGCCATGATTACATTCCTTTCACTTTTTCAATAATCTCAATAGGTGATAATGGTCTTCCATTTACTTTAAATAAAGTATCAAAGTCATCTCTTCCAGACACTCTTTGCACTTCATCAGCAAACTGACCCATATTTAATTCTGCTACTAATACTTTATCAAATTTTGTCATTAATTCTTTTATTCTTTTTGCTGGACTAGGCCAAATTGTTTTAGGTCTAAACATACCTACTTTTATACCTTGGTCTCTTAATCTATTTACTGCTTCAGTTGCACCTAATGAAACTGAACCATAAGCAATAATCATAATATCCGCATCATCAAGTAGATACTCTTCATTTAACTCAATTTCATCCATATGGTCATCAACTTTTTTAAATAGCCTCTCCATTAAATCACCACAAACTTTTGCATCTTCTGTTGGGTGGCCTGTTGGTCCATGATGTAAACCTGTGAAGTGGTATCTATAACCCTCAAACATTGGGTTTAATACAGCTGGCTCATCTTGCTTTACTCCATAAGGTTTATAATCTTTTGGATCACCTTCGAATTTCTTTCTAGATACTCTTTGATCTACTACTTCATCTAAATCAGGAACTGATGCTTTACCACTCATATGACCAATTGTTTCATCTAATAAAACAAATACAGGCTGCATAAATCTATCTGCTAAGTTAAATGCTCTTACTGTTTCTGTATAACACTCTTTAAGGTTACCTGGAACTAATGTAATTGATTTAACATCACCATGAGTTGGATTTTTTGCTTGAAGTAAATCCCCTTGAGCAACTCTTGTTGGAAGACCTGTTGATGGTCCACCTCTCATTACATTGATTACTACTAAAGGTACCTCTGAAATATAACCTACACCTAAGTTTTCTGCTTTTAAAGATATACCAGGTCCTGATGAAGCTGTCATTGATCTTTTACCTGACATTGCTGCACCTAGTGCTGTACATATACCAGATATTTCATCTTCCATTTGAATACATGCACTTCCTTTTGCAGGTAAAGCAGAAGATAAAATATGCATTATTTCACTTGAAGGAGTAATAGGATATCCACCAAAAAACTCTAAATCTGAGTCTAAAGCAGCTTTTGCTACTAATTCATTACCGGTTGCTATAACTTCTCTCGCCATTAATTCTCCTTAAGCCTCTAATTCTCTAAAATTATTTCTTACAACAGCTTCTTTTCTCTCTTTTGCTTCATCAGTTAATTTAGCAAATTTGAACTGTTTTCTATCTGCAACATAAATTGCAAAATCTGGACATGCTAACTCACAGTCAGTACATCCTATGCATGATTCTGGATGAACAACTTTAATCATTGAACCTAAAGTTGAAGTCACCTCTTGTCTCATTGCAAGTACACCAGCTGGACAAACAGAAACACACTTATCACATGCTTTACACCTATCTTCATTTACCCAAACAGGAGTATTTGCAGGAGCTTCCATAGTAGACATAATTTCTCCTTATATTTTTACTTATATCAATAGTTGATTGGAATCTCAAATATTATTTATGAATGATAACCTATCTAATATTCAATAATTAATTAAAAAGCTGTTTAAGAGTTTATAATTTGACTATTGTTACATTTTGATACAAGATTTTTTTTAAGGATATATTTCAAATAGCAAGCTATATTAAAGCTTAAATTTTATTCATAATAGTTCATATAAAGCTATTATTAACTATAGTTTAAAAAAGTATATATATTTAATTTGATATAATATTAAAAACTTAAAGGAAAAGATTGCTTTTATATCAACCACAAAAGGGCTATTGCTACAATAGTGACACACATTTTTTATATGAGTTTATTTGTAAAAATCTAAAAAAATACAAAAATATAAATGGTGAGCTTTTGGATATAGGAAGTGGTAGTGGCATACTTGGTTTACTAGTTTCAAGGAAATATGAAAGACTCTTTTTAAATCAAAATGAAATACAGAATGTGTTTCAATTTTTCTCACAAAAAAACTCATTTATAAATGGTATAAAATCAAAAATGTATAAAGGCTCACTTTTAGATATTGACTTTGAAAAAAAGTTTGATATGTGTGTTTCAAATCCACCTTTTTATCATAATAATGTAATTAAAAGTGAAAATGAAAATAAAAAAATTGCTAGGTATACTGACTCTTTGCCTTTAGAGTATTTTATAGAAAAGGTATCAAAAGTATTAACAAATAAGGGTAAGTTCTTTTTTTGTTACGATTCTAAACAGTTTCCTGAAATAGTTGTATATCTAAAAAAAGCAAAGTTAAATATAGAATCAATACAGTTTGTTCATCCAAATAGTTCAAAGGATGCAACATTAGTCTTAATTTATGCTAGAAAAAACTCCAAATCACTTATGAAAGTTATGAGTCCACTTACTGTTTTTGATAATGGTGAGTTTACACTAGAGGTCAAAGATATTTATAAAAGAACATCAACACATAGTCTAAAGGTTGACCATGAAAAAATATCTAACTAAAGAGGGTTTTGATTTTAAGTTTGAACCATCTATTTGTAGTAGTTGTGATGGTAACTGTTGTATAGGAAAGAGTGGCAATATTTGGATTAATAAAAAAGAGATTGAATTATTAGCTAGTTATTTAGAGTTAAATCACTTTGACTTTTCACAAAAATATTTAAAAAAAGTAGGGTTTAAATACTCATTAGCTGAAAAACAGATAGATATAAAAAATTATGCATGTATTTTCTTTGATTTAAATAATAAGTGTTGTACAATTTATAATTTTAGACCAAAACAGTGTAAAACATTTCCTTTTTGGGAATATTTTAAATCTAATAAAAAAGAGGTAATAAAAGAGTGTCCCGCTATAAAAAATATCTAACTGTTCTATTTTTATTTGTTTTTCTTCTTGGCTGTTCTAGCAAAAATATAGATACAAATAGTAATAAAAACAGTTCTGAAAAAAAACAAATATTTGATGAAATTAAGCACAATAAATATCTATTAGAGAATCAGTATATTATATTTGCACTTGAGTATGAAAGGCAAAAAAAGTTTTCAAAAGCCAGGTCTTTGTATTATAAACTTTTTAAAGAGACAAATAAGTATGAGTATTTTTTGAAATTTTTATCCCTTTCATTTCTTTTAAGTGATTATGAAACAATACAGAAGTATGCACCTAATAGTTTTAACTTAAATATTGAACAAAGTGAAGAGATTAAAAGATTTTATGTACTAAGTATGATAAAGCTTAAAAACTATAATCAAGCTTTAAAAATAGCTAAAGACTTAGCAAACAGATATAAAAAAGGGATCAATTATGAGTTATTAGGAACAGTTTTTGTACAAAAAAAAGAGTACAAAAGAGCTGTAGCTTTTTTTGAAAAAGCTTATAAGTTAAATAAAAAGCTACAAAATTTAGTCACCATTTCAAATATAAAATACTACTATTTAAATAAAAAAGATGATGCAAAAGAGATATTAGAAAACTATATTTTAAAAAATGGATATAACTATAAAGTAAGTGTTGAGCTTTTAGAGTTTTATAGAAAAGACAAAAATAAACAAAAAGCCATAAAGCTACTAAAAAATATTTATATAAAATATAAAGATGATATGAATGTTAATGCTTTAAAAAATTTACTTGCTCAATATCTAGTAAGTGAAGATGTAAATAGTGCAATTGATTTTTTTGAAGAGAATGAAAAAGATGATGAGGTATTAGTTTTTTTATATCAAAGGGCAAATGAACCTAAAAAAGCATTGAGTCTATTAAAAAAACTCTATAAAAATAGCAATAGTTTAGAGTATTTAGCTCAAATAGCAATGTTGGAGTTTGAGACATCAATAGATAAAAGTGAAGTGCTTTTTGATGTGGTAAGAAAGTTTGAAAAAGTTTTGGCAAATAATAATAATCCTACTTATCAAAACTACCTTGCTTATTTATTGATAGATTATGATATAAATATAAAACAGGGACTTGAATTAGTAAAAAAAGCTTTAAAGCAAGACCCTAATAATCTTGCATTTATTGATACCTTAGCATGGGGTGAATACAAAACTAACAACTGTACAAGTGCATTTGAAAATATGAAATATGTTGTAAACCAAGCAGGTTTAGATGATGAAGAGATAAAGCATCACTGGGATAAAATTAAGGAGTGTAATAAGTGATTTTAGATGAAATTATAGACAAAACAAAAGTTGATTTAGAAAAAAGAAAAAAAGATTTACCTTTGGATTTATTAGGTAGAACATTAGCTTCTAACCCTTTTTCGCCAAGGGATGTTAAACCATATTTAACATCAACAAAAGAAGAACCAATAAGAATAATTGCAGAAGTTAAAAAAGCAAGTCCTTCAAAGGGTGTAATAAAAGAGGATTTCGACCCAATTGCTATTGCACAAGAGTATAGTAATAGTGGTGCAAATGCAATTTCAGTATTAACTGAACCTCACTATTTTCAAGGTGATTTAGAGTATTTAGCAGCAATTAGAAGATATGTGCCAACACCACTTTTAAGAAAAGATTTTATAGTTGATAAGTATCAAATAGTTGAAGCTTTAGTTTATGGAGCTGATTTTATACTTTTAATTGCAAAAGCATTAAGTACAAAAGATTTAAAAGAGTTATATGACTATGCTTTATATTTAGGACTTGAAGTGCTTGTTGAGATTCATGATAAAGAGGATTTAACAAAGGCTATAAAATGTGGTGCAACTATAATTGGAATAAATCATAGAAACTTAGATACATTTGAAATGGATATGCAGCTTTGCGATAAGTTAATTCCTATGATTCCAAATGGAAAAATTATAGTAGCAGAATCAGGTGTATCAAATACGCAAACTATAAGTAGATTAAGCAAAGTAGGGGCTGATGCATTTTTAATAGGAGAGCACTTTATGAGAGTTCCATCTATTGAAGATGAGCTTAAAAAGTTTAAAAATTAAAAAAAACTCCTAAAAATCCCATTGGTCTTTATCTAATGGGATGTAATTAGTAAGTTTAACTTTGATGATATGATAATATTTAAAATAATTATCATATCAAATTATGTATAAAACTAATTTTCAACTGTTTTGTTTAGGGAAATTACATTATGATTTTTAATTTCTAATTGTTTATAAATATGACTTATGTATGAAGGACCCACTTCACAACAGCCACCAACAATATTTGCTCCCTTTTCAATCCATTGCATTACATGTGAGGCATACTTCTTTTCATCTATATCTAATCTTGCTGAAAGTAAATTAGCAGTTCCTCCTGGTTTGAGGGCATTTATAGAAGTGAAGGCATTTGCATAACCTCCATAGTTTAAATCTAAACCTTTTAGTGAAAATATACCTTGGTCTATAGTTTCAGGAAAAGAGCAGTTAAAAAGTAGCGCATCTAATGGATACTTTTCTAGAGATTTAAGTGCTTCTTTAATTGTTTCTTTAGATCGTAGTAGTTTAGGATTTTCGTCTGATAGGCTCAAACTAAGCCATACAGGTTTTTTACCTTGTAAAGCTGCCTCAGTTGCAGCTTTTGCTTCTTTAATACTTGAGATAGTCTCAATAAGAAATAAATCTACATCTTTCATTTGAATAGCTACTAACTGTTCATACTCACTTTTCAAGTCAGAAAAAGCACGCTTATCTACAGTATAACTTCCAATCAATGGTGGTAAACATCCTGCAATAGATACCTTCTTCGCACTTAATCCAAGTTCTGATCTTGCATTTTTAGCTATTTCTAAAGCTTGAAGTTGTAGTTGTTCAAATAGTTCAATTTGACTATCTCTTTTTAATCTAGATGGTGTGCAAGTGTAGTTATTAGTTTTAATAATAGTAGCCCCAGCTTTAATAAAATCCTGATGAACTTCTTTTACTATTTCAGGATTATTCATCATTACTTTAGCTGACCACATTGGACTAGAAGGTTTCCCACCTCTTTTATATACTTCTTGACCAACTCCACCATCTAAAAGAAAAATATCTTTCATAAAATATTCCTTAAATTTTTTTGTCTATTTATAAATATAAATAATTTTATCATACGTGCTATGAATAGTGTGTTAATTATTTTGATTTTTAGCTCCTAAATAGTATCATAATATTTATAGTATTTTGGCAGACACTTAGTTTAGTTTAATAATAAGAAATATAAAGGATTTTTATGAACTCTTATTTAGATATCCTCAAACAAAAAGCAGAAAAAATTGGTGCAAATATAGAACAATGTGGTTATGATAAGGAGTGTATTAAAGATATTTTAGCAGCAAAGGTTCGTTCAAATTTAGAAAATGAAGAGTTAGAATTTATTAAAGAAAAAGCATTAGAAATTCAGGCTGATATTCCAGATAAAATCAATGATAAGACATTTCTTCTTAATGCAATAGAAATAAAAGTTAAAAAAATATTAGAAGAAGAGAATGAAAGATTTACAAGCATTGAGTTACAACAAACCTTTACTCCCTTTGATTTAGGATAATAAAAGTAAAAAAAGTTTTTATTTAATTTATTATAATACTACTGAATTTCTTCCATAGCATTAATCGCTCTTCCAATAAAAAGTATTGCAGGGGTTAGTTTTTTTAAATCTTCAAAAAATATTTCATTTTTATTGTTTATCTCTTCAAGGGTAAATGTTTTTTTGGTTGATTCTATTGTGGTTCCTTTGCTAAGTATAGCTAATGGCAACTCTTTAGGAAAATCTATTGATAAAAGGTATGAAACAATATTTTTAATATTGTAAATACCCATAGTAATAATTAAATTTTCCCTTTCATGGTATGATTTGATTATATCACTAAAAACATCTATATCATGCCCTGTAATAGTTCTATATGAATCATTGAATTTTCTATCTACTAAAGGAAGCATAAAACTCTCTGGTACAGAAGTAGTTGAGCTAACCCCTGAAACTATTTCCACATCAAAGCCAGCTTCCTTTATAGCTCTAACTTCTTCATAACCCCGTCCAAATACAAAGGGAGTTCCACCTTTAAGTCTTACTACGGTTTTATGTGTTTTTGCATATTGAACTAAAAGTCTATTTATTTCACTTTGTTGCTTTAGGTGTTTGCCTTTTCTTTTTCCAACATTTATTTTAAGACACTGTTTGTTGCAAAATTGAAAAACCTCTTTATTAACTAATGCATCATATAAAATAACATCTGCTTTTTCTATAAGTTTGATAGCTTTTAGGGTTAGTAAATCCAGTTCACCTGGTCCTGCACCAACTAGATATATCTTTTTTGACATTTTATATCTTTTATTTTCTAAATAGGGTGGACCCAACTCTAATCATATTTGAACCACATGAAATTGCAAGTTCATAATCTGAACTCATTCCCATAGAACAATATTTTGCACCAAGAGGAATTAGCTGGTCATAGATTTTTTTAGTAGTTTTAAAAGACTCTTTTATAATCTTTTCATCTTCAACATGAGCACCAATACTCATAACACCTTTAAGTTTTAATCTAGGACATGTATTTAAAATCTCTTTATAAATAGCAACTGCATCCTCTGGCATAACTCCTGCTTTACTATCTTCTTTTGCAGAGTTTATTTGAAGTAGGGCATTGATTTTTTTATCTTTTGCTTCAAGCTTTTTATTAAACTCTTGAGCTAACTCTAATGAGTCAATTGATTGGACTAATGAGGGGTTTAAATCTATTAAATTATTTATTTTATTTTTTTGTAATCTTCCTACAAAGTGCCACTCAATTGGTAGTTCTTCAAGTTTTTTGCTTTTGTCTTTTAAGTCTTGCACCTTGTTTTCCCCAAAGGCTCTTTGACCTGCTTCATATAGTGTTTCTACATCTTCAAAGCTAGAGTATTTACTAATACCTATGATTTTTACTATATGATGATGGGATACTCTTAATCTTGCACCTTCAACTTTTGTAATAACATTATCAAGATTTTTTGTTGCAGTTATTTTATCCATTTTTATTTCCTTTAACCATCTAAAAAGATTCTATTAATATCATTGTAAATTCCAAGAAGCATCAAGCTTGCTAAGATAACCCAACCTGCAATTGTTAAAAACATAAAAACCTGGTCACTTGGTTTTCTTCTTGCAATCATTTCATAAAGATTAAACATAATATGTCCCCCATCAAGTGCAGGAATTGGAAGAAGATTTAAAACACCTAAATTCACAGATATCAAAGCAGTAATACCTAAAAGAGCAATTATACTAGACTCACTAGCATCAGAGATAACTTTTCCAATAGTAATAACTCCACCAATTTCAGAACTTGGAATAATACCTTGAATAAGTTTTTGTACCCCTTGAAATATCATAGTTGAGGCAAAAATAGTTTTCTCAACAGCAAACTGTACAGACTCTACAAAGTTTAAATCAAGCTTTTTAATCTCACCTGATGGTGAGATTCCTATCATTCTTTTTTTTATTTTCTCTTTAAACATATTTTGAGAGTCTGATATATATGGATTTATGGTTTTTATCATATATCTATTATCTCTTTTAATATAGAAGTTTAATGCACCTTGTGTATTAGTAATTACTTTACCTATATCTCTCCATGTTTGAATTTCTTGGTTATTGATTTTAACAATTTCATCATTTTTTAAAAGACCAGCTTTTTTTGCAGGGGAGTCTTCTAACACTTTTCCAACTTGTGGTGCTAAACTTGAAGCACCCATAATAGCAATAGCAAAATATAGTATTGCAGCTAAAATAAAGTTTGCAAAGGGACCTGCAAGAAGTATAATAATTCTTTGCCATGGTTTTTTTGTATTATATGAGTCATTACCATCCTCTTTTAAAGCAGGTTTTGAGTCATCTTGACCTTTCATTTTCACATACCCACCAAGTGGGATAATAGCAAATTGCCAAGTGGTGCCTTTAAACTCTCTTGAATATATTGATTTTCCAAAACCAATTGAAAAAACTTGTACTTTTACACCAAAAAATTTAGCTGCTAAAAAGTGACCTAACTCATGAAAAAATACTAAAAAAGATAGGACAAGTAGAAATGTAATAGTACCCAATTATAACTCCATTAATTTATTTTAAAATAGTCTCTAATATACTCATATCCTGAGTATAGTGTTAAGATAACAGCTACCCAAAGTAAAAGCTCTCCAAAAGGCCAGTTCATAATCAAAAAGCCAATTGCTATCATTTGTATTACTGTTTTTATCTTTCCTGCCATTGTTGAGGCTACATTTTTGCCCTCACCAATTGCAACAACTCTAAGTCCTGTTATAAAAAACTCCCTTGAAAGTATTAAAAAAACTGCCCATGCAGAAGCCCTGTCAATAGCCATAAGTCCTAAAAAACCTGCAAGCATAAGCATTTTATCTGCAAGTGGGTCTAAGATACCACCTAGTTTTGTCATTTGATTCCATGAACGTGCTATAAAACCATCAAAGAAGTCTGTTACAGATGCTATTACAAAGATTAAGCCAGCAAAATAATCAATCCATGAAGGATGCCAAGTTGAGAATATAGCACTATCTTTACTTATTAAAAACCATAAAAGTAAAGGAGCTAATGCTATTCTAAATAGTGCTAATATATTTGGTAAGTTTAGAGATTTTGTCATTATTTAAAAGTAGTCCCACCATCTACAATTAGTGTATGACCTGTTATCCATGAAGACTCTTGTGTACATAAAAAGAAACAAGACTGTGCTAAATCTTGAGGCTGACCAATTCTATTTAATGGTGAGTATTCAGCTGTTTTAGCTTTCACTTCTTCATAGTTTGTAAATGCTTTAAGTGCATCTGTATCAATAGGACCACCTGAAACGGCATTAACTCTGATATTAAACTCACCAAGTTCTGTTGCTGCATATCTTACCATAGCTTCAACAGCAGCTTTATTTGTACCATGACCTGAGTAGTTTTCGATATATACTAAGTTACCAGTTGATGATAAAGAAACAATAGCTCCACCACCAATTTTTTGCATTCTTTTTGCAGCTTGCTGTGCTCCACAAACAAATGCATTAACTGTTGCAGTATAAATATTGTTTAATCCTCTTGGTTTTAATTTCATAAACTTACCATATCCACCAACAACTGCTCTTCCATAAATCATAGCATTCGAAATAAAGAAATCAACTCTATCAAAATCTTTATCGATCTCTAAAAACAGTTCTTTTGCAGTTTCTGGTTCTAAAATATTGTAAGGGTATGCTTTACATTTTACACCATAGTTATCTTCAATATCTTTACAAATATCTTCAGCAATCTGTGCATTTGAATTATATGTAAATGCAACGTTTACGCCATTGCTAGCAAATTTATAAACGCACTCCTTACCTATACCTTTTGTTCCGCCAGTTATTACTAAAGTCTTACCTTGCATATCATTACTCATTATTTAATTACCTCATAGTTTTTTAAAGTCTCTTCTATCATTTTCATATTTTCTGCACTTGGTGCTGTTAAAGGAAGTCTATACTCTAATGTATCTAATAATCCAGCTATATACATAGCAGCTTTTATTGGGATAGGATTACTTTCACAAAATAGTGCAGAGTTTAGTGGATATAAGCTTTCATTTATTTTTCTTGATTTTTCATAGTTTCCATCAAATACACTATGAACTAGTTTTGATTTTAGATTTGGAACAATATTTGATGTAACTGAGATGATACCTTTTCCACCTGATGCTAAGATTGGATAATCAATTGGGTCTTCCCCTGAAACCACAACTAAGTCTTCTCTTTTTGATAGTAGTTCAACAACTTTAGTAATAGAACCTGTTGCTTCTTTTATGGCATAGATGTTTTTTACATCATCAAAAAGTCTAACAACTGTATCTGTCTCAATTTGTACACCTGTTCTTCCAGGTACATTATAAAGCATAAAAGGAATATCAACAGAGTTTGCAATAGCTTTATAGTGAGCATATAAACCCTCTTGAGATGGTTTATTATAGTATGGAGTAACAGATAATAAACCATCAGCTCCCACATCTTGAGCGTGTCTAGCTATATCACAAGCCTCATGGGTTGCATTTGAGCCAGCACCTGCAATTACTTTTACATTTGTTCCTTTACATGTGGCAACTGCAACTTCAATACACTCTTTATGCTCTTTATGAGATAACGTGGCACTTTCACCTGTTGTTCCAACTGGAACTACTGCATCCATACCTTGATTTATTTGTCTTTTTATAAGAGATTCATATTTTTCTAAGTCTACATTTCCATTTCTAAATGGTGTTATTAGTGCAGTCATTGCACCTGTTATTGTTTCCATGCTTATCCTTCCTTTTTATTAGCTACTAAGTCTTCTAATTCTTGTCTTTCATTCACATTAACCGTATGTTTTGAGAACTTCTCTAAAAAGTCCCAAAAACTCTGTTTTGCTTCATCTGAGATATCAGTTTTTCTTAAAACCTCTTGCATACATCCAAGCCATTCACGTCTTGCTTTTTCAGTAATAGAAAATTGTTCATGGGTCTTTAGCATATCAAAGTGACCAACTGCATCACTATAGTGTTTAGGTCCACCACAAGCTTCTATAAAAAACTTTACATTATGCTCTTTTACTTTTTCTAATTGCTCTTCATCTTGTGGGAAAAAATTTCCTATATCACTATCAACAACTAAATCATAAAAATCACTAAAGAGTTTTTTTAATCCCTCTTCACCCATCTCTTCTAAAAAGATAGGTTTTGGATATTCAAACTCTGGTTTCTCACCAAATTTGGTTTTACTTACATGATAATCCATCTACTCTTCCTGCTTTAAAATTACTGTTGTAGAGTTATCTTTTGTTAAATACTTATTTGCAACCTCTATTAAATCTTCCTTTGATAGCTTTTCTATGCTTTCTTCGTATTCAATCAGAGGTTTTATATTGTCTTTTATAAAGTATGAACCAAAAATTGATGCAACTGATGAAGAGTTTTCTAAAGAGAAAATAAAATCAGCTTTTGTATTTACTTTGATTTTATCTATATCTTTTTTCTTTATATCTCCACTTTTTACTTCTTGAATAATTTGTAAAATTTCATTTTCAATATCTTCTGCTTTTATACCCTCATTTGCAACTGCAGCAAAAAGAAATAGTCCAGGATCTTTTAACTCTAAGTTATAAGCAAAAACCGAGTTTACTAATCTTTTTTCATCCACTAATCTTTTTTGTAAAATAGAGCTTTTCCCTGAACTGAAAAATTCACTTAATGCAGATAGTGCAACTTGATCTTCATGCTCAAAATCAGGAATATGATAAGCAATGGCTAACATATCAACAGCAGAATCTTTATTTGTTATAAATACTCTTTTTGCACCATCTTGAACAGGCTCTATTGTATGTAACTTTGATGGAATCTCTTTTGTATTTTCAATAGTTTCAAACTCTTTTTTGGTAGCTTCAAAAACCTCTTCTTTTGTAATATCACCTGCAACTACAACAATTGCATTTTTTGGTTGATAATAGGTTTCATGGAAACTTTTAATATCATCAATTGTCCAATTTTTTATATCATTCATAAATCCAATTGGAGTCCAGTGATACGGATGATAGATGTAGGCATTGTTAAATAGCCTAAACTGTAAATATCCCATTGGGTTATTATCTGTTCTCCATCTTCTCTCTTCTGCTACAACATCTCGTTCAGGTTGAAACTCTTCATCTTTTAAAGTAAGATTTTGCATAAGCTCTGCAAAAAGTTCTAAAGACTTATCCATATTTTTAGATGAAGATTTTATATAGTAGTGCGTATAGTCAAATGATGTGGAGGCGTTATTTACTCCCCCAAATCCTTTTACAATCTCATCAAACTCACCTGATTCAAGGTTTTTTGTTGACTTGAAATTTAAATGTTCTAACATATGAGCAATTCCACTTTTACCCATTATTTCATCTCGACTTCCTACATTATAGAAAATATCAGTAGTTATTACATTTGAATTATTGTTCATTGGTATGGCTACTATTTTTAGGCCATTATCTAAAGTCTGCGTATAGTATTTTGGTAAACTGCTACTCATTATTTCTCCTGCGAAAATTGTTAATAGTGAAAAATGAATTAAAATTTTTTTGATAAGTCTCATTTTTCTATCCTTTTTTTATATCTGCTCCAATAGCTTGGGTTATATTTGTGTAACCATCAGCTTTTAGAAGCTCTAATATCTCTTTATTTATCTCTCTTACCATTGAAGGCCCATCAAAAATAAGCCCAGAATAGACTTGTACTAGTGATGCACCTGCTTTTATTCTTTTATATGCTTCTTGTCCTGTTGAGATTCCACCAACTGATATTAAGGTTGTTTTATTAAATAACTCTTTTGCTATGTCTTTAAATAAATCACAAGACTTATTTGTTAAACAAGCACCACTTAAACCACCAAAATTTTGACAGTTTGGAACTAAACTATAATCAATAGTAGTATTTGTTGCAATAATACCACCTGCACCTGCATTTACAGCACTTTTACAAAGCTCTATAGCCACGCTAGCTTGCATATCAGGTGCAATCTTTAGTAGAATTGGCTTGTTGGTCAACTCTTTGCCCATATTAAAAAGCTCTGTAATAAACTCTTCATTTTGTAAATCTCTTAAGTTTGGAGTATTTGGACTTGAAATATTTATAACCAAATAATCACTAATATCTTCAAACTTTTTAATTAATGACTTATAATCACTTAAGGCATACTTTTCAGGTGTAATCTTATTTTTACCTATATTTGCACCCAATGGTATCTCAAAAGGGTGTACATCTTTTAGGTTTTTTAAAACCTCATGGGCACCTTTGTTATTAAAACCCATTGCATTTTGAACACTTTTATACTCAGGGTACCTAAACATTCTTGGTTTTGCATTACCGCTTTGTGGTCTTGGTGTCATTGTACCAATTTCAGTAAATCCAAATCCTAAAGCTTTCATTGATTTTACCATTGTAGCGTTTTTATCAAAACCTGCTGCTAATCCAACTGGGTTTTTAAATGTTACGTTAAAGATATCCTGTTTTAGTTTAGGGTCATCTATAAAGTTTCTCTTTTCCATAGGTTTTTTTACAGGGTTAAATCCACCTAATGTTTTTAAACCAAACTCAGCTATATTATGTGCTGTTTCAGGTTCAAATTTAAATAAAACTTTTTTGATTGTATCATAACTAAACAAGTTAATCCTTTTTTTAAATTTAGGCATTTTATCCAAATATTGTTAAATATTTGTTTTAACATAAATAAATTTACAGATTTGCGAGATTATAAAGTCTTTTATATTCATCACAATTTTGCAATAAATTCTCCTCTTTGTCAATTGCAACTATTTTACCTTTTTTAAATACAGCTATTTTATCTGCATTTTTAATGGTACTTAATCTATGGGCAATAACAAAAGTTATTCTATCTTTTGAGATATTATCAATTACATCTGAAATGATTGATTCACTCTCATTATCAAGTGCAGAGGTTGCTTCATCTAATATTAATACTTGAGGTTGTTTATAAAGTGCTCTTGCTATTGCGATTCTTTGTCTTTGACCTCCACTTAGATTTGTGCCAAACTCATCTAATCTTGTATTTACTCCATTTTCTAAATTTTTTACAAACTCATAGGCATGTGCTTGTTGTAAACACTCAATAACTCTATTTTCATCAACCTCAAATCCATAAGCTACATTTTTTGCAATAGTATCATTGAAGATATATACTCTTTGTGTTACTACAGAGATACTATTTCTAAGTGATTTTATATCAATGGTTTTTATCTCATCATTGTTAAATAATATTTGTCCACTATTTGCTTCATAAAACCTAATCAATAGATTAATAACAGATGACTTTCCACCACCACTATCTCCTACTAATGCAAACTTTTCACCTTTTTTTGCTGTGAGGTTTATATCTTTTAGGGCTACTACATCATCATACTTTAACTCAATATTTTCAAGTCTTATATGCTCTATTTTTGAAGGAAACTGTTTAGTTCCATTTTCAATTGTAGGTTTATGGGCAAATATATGTTTTATTCTAATATCAGCTGCAATTGCATCTTGCAGTTGGTTATATAAAGATGATAGTCTTTTAATTGGTGTATATAAAGAGAATAGTGCAGTTGTAAATGAAAGGAAAGAACCAGTTGTTAGCTCACCACTTATAACTTGTGAACCACCAACAACAATAACTACTGCAAAACCTATTGAACCTATTATTTCCATGATTGGAGATACTAGGGCATTTGTTTGAACAGTTTTAAGTGTTAGCTTAAAAAAGTTTTTATTATGACTTTTGAAATCTTCTAGTTCATGTTTATTTGTAAAATTAGCTTTTATTAACTCAACATTATTAAAAGTTTCACTTAATTGTGAGGTGATATCTGAAATAGACTCTTGTGATTTAAAAGATAGTTTTTTCATCTTTTTTGCAAGCTTTGATAGTGGAATTAATGCAGCTGGAAGTACAACAAGTCCATAAAAGGCAAGCTCTGGACTTTGGTAGATTGCAACTGCAACTAAACCTAAAATAGTCAAACTTTCTCTTATCATGTCAGCCACATAGTTTGAAACAGCAGCTTGAATTTTATTTATATCGTTTGTAATTCTTGATATAAGTTCCCCACCGTGCTTTTTTTGGAAAAATGCCATATCTAAATCTAAAATATGTTTTAGAAGCTTATCTCTCATTATTCTTACAATATCTTGACCAATAAAAGATATATAATATTTTTGAATATAGCCACCTATTCCTTTAGCAGAGTAAATAGCAACAACAATAAAAGGCATAATATAAAGTAGATTTTCATCTTTGTTTATAAAAATTTCATCTAATAAAGGCTCAATAATATATACAGTCCCAGCAGTACCACCTGCAACTAGAATCATCCCAATTACAGCGTAAAAAAACTTTAATTTATAATCTTTGATATATGGTAAGTAGTGTTTATAAAATTCTCTCATTTAAATCCTATGTTAATAGTATAATCTATTATTATATCTAAAAAAAATTAAATTTCTAAAAATTATTTTCTATACATACTTAGAAACTTATAAAATCCAAACTCTTTTATAGTTAGAAAAAATAGTATAAATCCACTTAAAGTAGAAGCAAATGCAAGTCCTGCTGCACCATAAGGTTTTATTAACAAAAGTGAAAAAATGATATTAAAACCTAAACTTTTCATAGAGATTTTTGCTGCAACAAACTGTTTTTCTTTTGCATATAACCAAAGGGAGAATATCTTTGCTAAGCCATAGGGCAGAAGTCCTATTAGATACATAGATAAAATCAATGCTGTATTTATAGTATCATTTTCATTAAATGCACCCCTTTGAAATAGTAGTTTTATTATAAAGCTATCAAAAACTACTCCTATTATTGTAGCCACAAATAATAAAACAAATAAAATTACAGAAGATTTTTTCATCAATGCTAAAGCTCTATGTTCATTTTTGTTTTTTATAGCTTTTGCTATCATAGGAAAAAGTGCAACTGAGGTTGCTATAGCAAAAAGTGCTAATGGAAGTTGAAAAACTCTATTTGCATAGTAAAGGTAAGAAATAGAACCACTTACTAAAAATGATGCAAGCCATGTATCTAAAAAAGCTGAGATATGGGCAGTTGAAGAACCAAGAGTTGCAGACATAAAATTTTTATAAAACTTATTCTCCTCTTTTTTTCTATGCTTTTTAAAATGAAAAATTTTACATAGGCTAAGTTTTTTTATAGCTATTAAGTGTACAATTATTTGAAGAACCCCTCCTATTAAAACACCATAAGATAAGTAAAATGTTATCTCATACTTATCTAGGTTTTGTGATATTAATAGTGCACCAATTAAACTTAAATTTAATAAAGAAGTGCTGTAGGCTGTTGTTGCAAAGTGATTTTTATATTGTAATAACGCAGCCATAAATGTTACAATAAAAATCATAGGCAAATAGTAAAAGTTTATAGCAAAAAGAGGTGCTGCTAAATCAATTGTTTTTGCATCAAAACCTATTGCTATTGCTTTAGCAACTAAATGTGAAAATGCAGTTACAAATAAAGATAAAACTATTAAAAAACCAAAGATTTGTAAAAATACTACTGAGGAAAATCTGATTTTATGTTTTGATTTTGCATAAGCTGGAATAAAAGCTTGGGTAAAAGCACCCTCTGCAAAAACTCTTCTAAAAAGGTTAGGTAGTTTAAAAGCCACAAAAAAGATATCTGAGTAGATATTTGCACCTAAAATTGAAGCAGTAAACAGATCTCTAATAAATCCTAATATTCGTGAAGTTAAAATACCTGTACTATTTGTAAAAATTGATTTAATTAACATTTTCTCTCTTTATTATCTGTATTCATAATCTGACTTATTGTAGAAAATAATCTGTTTTTTACCTCTATATACTCCAAGATGACCACTTTTTACTTCTATTTTAGTATTACTTTTTGGAAGATCTGATTCATCCTTTGCATACATATAGATATAGTCATTTTTATTAAAATAGAGTCTTTTCCTTTTTACTGTAAAGTTCATATTTTTAATAATCTCATTTTGAAACTTTGCATCTAAAATATTTATATCATTACCTTCTAAATAGAGTTGCTTATAGTTTTTGTACTTGCCATACTCTTTTACTATTTCAAAGTTTTCAATCTCTTTTAGTCCATTGTAGTCTTTGATTTGATTTACTTTGAGATCATACATAAAACCTTTTTTTAGATTTTTTGCATTTTTATATAGATATATAGCACGATTATTTCTTTGTTTTATTATAGCACTGTTGTTGTTTTTGTATATAACTATAACATCTTTTAAAATTATACTATCTATTAACTTCTCTTTTGAATATAAATAGGATATTTTAAACTCTTGTTTGTTTTGATTAATAATATTATCTTCTAAACTATTTCTGTAATTTTTATTTGTGGAGAAACTGGCTTTTAATGGTAAGTGATCTGAGTATCCAACTCCTTTATGATAGTTTTTTTTATCTTTATAGTTTACTTGCCATCTATAAATCTTACTGTTATTTATAATATTTTCATCTTTATATACCATAAAAGATTTTTTTATATAAGATAGTTTTTTATTATCAAATAAAGCTTGGGGTAATATTATATTATCAGGTGTAATATATTGATTTCTATAACTGCTTGAGTATCTACTGTTTATATCTAATTCAAGCCATAGGTTAAGGTGAGACCTTTTTCGTTTCTTCATAAAATCATCATAAGTATTAAATTCACCATCTAAATGTGTATTTAAAATATGGTTGATTCCTGTAATTGAGTCTGTAGTATTAAGTTTTTTATCATATTTGAAAGTTTGATATTCATTGTAGTTTGAGTTTAAATCTCCAAGTATTATATAATCATAATCTTTAGGAAGTTGTTTAACTCTATCAAATAGTCTTTTTGCATATTTTATTCTATAACTTTCATCTACTCTTTTTGAGGGCCAATGGTTATTAAATATCTTAAACTCTATATTATCTATTTTAAAAGTTGTTTCTAAAATTGGTCTATAAACTCTTCTATAGAAGTTTACATCAATATTATTACTTGAAACTATTTTTATTTTTGATAAAAAACCTAAGCCAATAGCTGAATTATTATATTTACTAAAAGATATATATTTATATTTGGGAAGTTTATTTTGCAAAGTTTCTAGTATATTTCTATTTTCTATTTCTTGCAGTGCAATAATATCTGCATCAATTTTTCTTATAATATCTATACTGTTTTTTAGTTTAATTTTAAAGTTTTTTTTATTCCAGTTTGTTTTATTATTAATTCTATATTCAAAATACTCTGTTTTATTGTTTTCTAAATCAAATAGGTTTTCAACATTATAAGTTGATACAGTAAAATTTTTTGAATAAAGTAGATTTAAAAGTAGGGCAGTTAGTAAAACTATTTTTGACAAAGAGACTCCATAAGTTTTTAAGTATATTATCAAAAATATTATATCTTAGAGTTTAAGAAGCATGAAATGCCCCTTAATTTTTTTATTAACTTATATTAACCTACTGTTACGTCACTACTTCTTTTTTTGAAATACTCTTTTTCAACTCTACATAATGGACACTGTTTTGGTGGTTTCTTACCTCTGTGTACATGACCACAAACTTCACAAACCCACTCTTCTTCCTCATCAGACTCTAAGAAACCTTCATCAATAAGCTCTTGTTTTAGTTCTAAATACTCTCTTTCATGTTCAACTTCAACTTTTCCAATTGCTTTAAACATTCTTGCAATCTCTTTTAGACCCTCTTCTTTTGCAATTGCTTCAAAGTTTGGATACATCTGCTCATGCTCATACTTTTCACCATCTGCTGCATATTGAATATTTTTCTTTGTAGTATCAAGCTCAATATCATTTACTAATTTATTATAAGCCTTGAACTCTGCCATAGCATGGTATTTTTCATTGTCAGCAGCTTCTTGAAAAAATCTAGAAATTCTATGTAAACCCTCTTCAAATGCCACATCTGCAAAGAACTCATACTTATTTCTAGCTTGTGATTCACCTGCGAATGCTTTCATTAAATTTACAGCTGTTAAGTTTTCTGTAGTCATTTCCATTTCTTGATTACAGCAAGAAAGCTTTGCTTTTTCATTTGCTTCTTGTACTTCTACTTCACAACCACATTGGTTACACTTATATGTTTCATATTGTCTCATGCAAATCCTTTTTAATATAATTTATTATAGGAAAATATTTTTCCTTTGGCAAAATTATAAAACAATTAACCTTAAAGGAAAATTATTTGCATTTGATAAAAAATATGCTATAATATTGCCATGGTACTATTATAACAAAATTTTATTCTATTTATAAAAATTAAAAGTTAAATTGTGTATCATTTCACGAAAGGAAAAAGCTATGATGAATTATACAAATTTATTAAAAAACTATGATTTAAAAGTTACACCTCAAAGAGTAGCCATCGTAGAACAATTAGATACTAATGGTCACATGAATATAGATGATTTATATAAAAAACTTTTGGAAAAATTCCCTTCTATTTCATTAGCAACAATTTATAAAAATATTAATGCAATGATAGATAAAATATTTCTTTGGGAAGTTAAAATACCAAATTCAAAATCTGTATATGAGTTAGTAAAAGAAGAGCACGCTCACTTAGTTTGTTCATCTTGTAATAGTATTGAAGATGTTACTTTAGATACTAGTATTATATCCAATGAAGCTTCTGAAAAAAGTGGCTTTAAAATCGAAAGTTTAGATGTTGTATTCTCTGGAGAGTGTAAAGAGTGTGCGAAATAGTTTAGCCTAGGCTAAACTATTTTGTATAACTAACCCTAAAACTACCATTAAAACAATTCCCGCACTTTTATTATATAATCTATTAGCTGTTATAAACACTAGCATCAGTGATAAAATGGCTGCTGCTGCCACATCAAAAAAGTTTACATTTAAGTTTACATTTAAAGGGTTTATAATAGAAGCAACCCCAAGTACCATAGTAAAATTGGCAACATTTGAGCCAATAATATTACCAATAGCTAAATCTGCATTATTTTTCATTGCTGATTTTATTGAAATAGCTAATTCTGGAAGTGAAGTTCCAAATGCAACTAAAAACAATCCAATAATCCATTCACTAATTCCAAACTCTCTTGCAATATTCCCAGCACTATCAATAGCAAAATCAGCACCACCAACAACAAATATAAATCCAATTGATAGTAGTAGTATTGATTTACCCCATGCAAACTTCTCTTTTTCTATATCATCATCAATATCAACTTGATTTGAATTAATTAAAAATATCAAATATGCAATCATTAAAAATATAAATAAAATACCATCTACAATATTTAGTTTCCCATCAAGTGCCATAAGAATAAAAACTAAAATAGGGAAAAGTGACCATGCTGAGTCCTTTGCAAAAAGGTCCCTTTTAGGAGAGATTTTTTTTGCTATTAAAAATACTACCCCTAAAACTAAAGCAATATTAAAAATAGTACTTCCAATTACATTTGCAACTGCAATATCTGCACTTCCTTTCATTGAAGCTGAAATAGATACAGCCATTTCAGGTAAAGAAGTACCAAGGGCTATAAGAGTAGCACCAATTACAAAGTGTGAGATATTATAACGAAGTGCTATTTTTTCACTTTGTACAATAATAAAATCTGCCCCATATATAAGTGCAGCCATAGCCACTGTGAATATAATAAAATCCATTTATGAGTTCCTTACTATCAAACTTTTGGGTAAATTAAACTTATTAATCAACTCTTCTTCCTTGTCTCTATGCTCACCATTATCAATCTCATGGTCATACCCTATAAGATGTAAAACTCCATGAATAAAAAGTAAAAAAAACTCTTCTTGATTTGTATGACCATACTCTTTTGATTTCTCTTTTACAAAATCTTCGCTTATTACAATAGAACCAACTGGCATATTAGGTAAATCAAACTCCAAAGGAAAACTTAATACATCTGTTGGTTTATCTATATTTCTATGCTCTTTATTTAAGCTTTGAATATTTATATTATTTGTTACTATAAGCTCAATATCTTTATTTGTTACTTCATTAGCTATTTTTTCTAACTTTACTTCATCAATTTTCAAAGAAGTGTTATTTTCAATATCAATCATTAATCACCTTTATTAATCGCGATTATATCTAAAACTTTTAAATTAATAGTTAAAATAGTTCAATCATTTTAGGTACATCATCAACAGCAAAACATTTAATTTTTAAATCTATTGATGGTTTTTGAGCAATTATGGCTTTTTTTATCCCTTGGGCTTGTGCCTCTTTTAGTCTCATATCAATAGAGTAAACATCTTTAATCTCACCTGTTAATGACACCTCTCCTATAAAAGTTGACTCCTTAGAAATAGGTCTATCCCTAAAAGAAGAGATTATAGCTGCAATCACAGCTAAATCTGCGGAGCTTTCTTTGATTTTTATTCCACCACTTATATTTACAAATACATCATAGTGATTTAGTGGTAAGTCTATTTTCTTTTCAAGTAAAGCTAAAAGCATATTTAATCTATTTACATCAAAACCTGTGGCACTTCTTTTTGGATTAGGATGGGTACTTTCAGTAACTAATGCTTGTACTTCAAGAATTAATGCACGACTTCCCTCCATAGATACAGTAAGAGCTGAACCACTTTGAGCTTTTGATTTATCAAAAAATTTTGATGCAATATCTTTTGCACTTATTAATCCCTCTTGAGTCATTTCAAAAATTCCAATTTCAGAAGTACTTCCAAATCTGTTTTTAAAACCTCTTAACATTCTAAGCTCTTTTGAGGCTTCACCCTCAAAATATAAAACTGTATCAACCATATGTTCTAAGACTCTAGGTCCTGCAATAGAACCATCTTTTGTAATATGACCAATTATAAACATAGCAATATCTGACTCTTTTGCTTTTCTCATAAGCTCAAAAGTAATCTCCCTTACTTGACTTACACTACCAGGAGCACTTGTAAGATTTGATGAGTAGATTGTTTGAATAGAGTCAATTATTGCCACATCATAATCTTGTCTTAAAAACTCATCTTGAATCTCTTCTAGTTTTATCTCATTTAGAAGCATTAGGTTTTCACTGTTTGCATCTAACCTATTAGCTCTTAGTTTTATCTGCCCAGCACTCTCTTCACCCGATACATAAAGTACCTTTTTATTTGAGCTTGCAATACTTCCTGCAACCTTTAATAAAAGTGTTGATTTCCCAACACCAGGACTTCCTCCTATTAGTGTTAAAGACCCAGGTACAATTCCACCACCTAATACTAAATCAAACTCATCATTGTATGAACTAAACCTTGTAATATCATCTTGTTTTATTTGTGTAATAGGTTTTGCTTTTGAGCTACTATTTACTACTTTTGTAGTTTGCTTTAATATCTCTTGTTGCTCTTGGTTTAACTCAACAAAGCTATCCCAACCTCCACAGTTTGGACACTTCCCAAGCCATTTAGTAGCTTGTTCTCCACAGTGCTGACACTCAAATAGGGTTTTTCTCTTTTTTGCCATAAATCTTTCCTATAAAGGGTTTATTAAAGTGTATCTTATCATAAAGTTTTCTTTAAAAAAGAAAAGATAACAAATTGTAATTAAAATAATGTTATATTGTAAAAAAGTTTTAGGAAAAATATGAGTAATAAAGACTTCTACAAAGATATAAAAGCAGTAAATAGTTTCTCAAGTATATTTGAAAACTCAAACTATAAATCTGTACCTAGCAATTGGTTTGTTGTGGCAACTGATGTGGTTGATTCTACAAATCAAATAGCTAAAGGCAAATACAAAGAGATAAATATAATTGCTGCTATGAGTATTATCTCTATATTAAATATTGATAAGCAGCTTGATATTCCTTTTGTATTTGGAGGAGATGGCTCTTTTTTATTGATACCAAATGATATTTTAAAAAGTACAAAACAAGCGTTAATAAAAGTTAAAAATATAGCAAAGCAAAGCTATGGGCTTGATTTAAGAATTGGTATTATTCCAATAGTACATATATACAGAAATAATAAAGAGGTTTTAGTATTTAAGTATAAAGTCTCAAACAACTCAACACAAGCTATGATAAAAGGTGGTGGTCTTAGTTTTGCAGATAAACTTTTAAAAAAAGATAAAACATATTACATAAAAGACAAAGAGAATGAGAACTTTCATATTGATTTATCAGGTTTAGAGTGTAGATGGGAGAGTGTAAAAACACCAAAGCAAGAGAATCTAACCATACTAATTGAGGCTTTGGAACCTAAATATTACTTGACAATTTTAGAAGACTTAGAGAATATTCTAGGTAGCAATAAAATAAGAAAACCAGTAGTTAGTGAGAATTTACTGCTAAGTTTTAAAAATGAAGATTTAGATGTGGAAGCAGCAGTTATGGCAAAAAGTAAGATAATGAGGTTTATTATTGTCCAAAAGTTAAGACTAATAAATCTAATAGGTAAGATATTAATGGATAATAAAATTTCGAATTGGGGTTCATATAAAAATAGAATAGTCTCCACTATTGATAATGAAAAGTTTGATGATATATTAAGAATGGTAGTTGCAGTGAATAAAGAACAAACAGCAAAACTAGAAAAGTATTTAAAACTACAATATGAGAATGGAAAGTTAGTTTATGGAATTCATAAATCCCAGTCCTCTTTGATGACATGCTTGATATTTCAAAGACATGGAAAGCATGTACACTTTATAGATGGTTCAAATGGTGGTTATGCTTTAGCTTCTAAACATTTAAAAGTTTTAAAAAATAAAAATTTAAAAAATAAAAAAAAGGGAGTTGTATGACTATTTACATACATGGATTTGCAAGTAGTGCATTTGGTTCAAAAGCATTAAAGTTTAAAGAGTATTTTGAAGATGAAATTATAATACCTAGTCTGTCAAATATACCAAATCTAGCAATAAATACACTAGAGCAAATAATAGAAGCTTTTTTATATAAAAATGAAAAAGTATCTTTAGTGGGCTCTTCTCTTGGTGGTTATTATGCAATATATTTAGCTAATAAATATGATTTAAAAGTAGTATTAATAAATCCAGCAGTTGACCCTATGAATACACTTGATTCATATGAGGGTGTTGAGTTTGTTGAAAACTATTATGATAATACAAAGTTTGAGTTTAATCACTTACATATTTTGTCTTTGAAAAACTATGAAGTACCAAAATTAAAAAAACCGCAAAATATTATGACACTATTGCAAACAGATGATGAGGTACTGGATTTTAAACAAGCTAAAGAGAGATTAAAAGATACTAATTTAGTAATAGAACAGGGTGGTAACCACTCTTTTAATGGAATTGAAAAATACTTTAGAAAGATATCTAACTTCTTATCTTAAATATAATATAATAAGTTTAAATTATCAAAGGAGAGTTATGAGATTATTAAATAAAGCTATTTTAGTTTTAGTTTTTAGTTTATTTGCATTAAATAGTTTAAATGCAAAAGAGATTAATGATAAAGTTGCATTAAATGGAATAAAAAAAGCAAAAAGTGTATTTTTAATAGACTTTACAGATGTTAGAAAAACAGCATTTTACTTAGATATTATCCAAGGTACTCACAAGGGATTAGTCAACCAAGGGGTTGAACCTAAAATGGTACTTGTATTTATTGGTAAAACAGTAAAGTTTTTAAGCAAAAAGCAAGATGAGGCTTTTGAAATGGCAAATGAAGAGTATTTAAACTCTATTCAAAAATCTATTAAAGCATTTTCAAAGTTAGGTGTTAGAATGGAAGTTTGTGCTGTTGCCACAGATGTATTTAATGTGAATAATGAAAATATACCAAAGCAGATGGATATTGTAGCAGATGGTTTTATATCTTTAATTGGGTGGCAAACTCAAGATTATAAGTTAGTTCCTATCTTTTAAAACAAAAAAATAAAGAGAGAAACTCTCTTTATTTACCGTTTTTAATCTCATTTAAATCAAGACCTAATGCTTTGAAATTACTTTCAACTGTATGTTTTTCTTCTAAAACTTTTGAGTTGTAGTATCCCATTTCTTCTTTTGGAAGAAGTCTTTTTTGAAGGTCAAATGAGTCTCTTTCTTGTGCATTCATATATAAAACTACATCTGCTACTTCTTGGTCACTCATAGAGTTGCCTTGTCCTAATGGCATATTTGATTTAACCCAAGCTGCACCTTTATCTAGTTTACTCATACCAGCACCTGTGTTATAACTAAGTCCTTTACCCCATAATGGAGGAAAAGTAGCTACACCCTCACCATTTGCTCCATGACATGACGCACACTGTTTTATATAAATCTCTTTTCCTGCTAAATAGTTTTCATGGGTTGCATTTTTTTGAATCTTTTTAAATTTCTTAACAGCCTTTGGATATAGCTTTGTATTATGATCACTCCATGGTCCTTTTTCATTCATTTTTATTTCCATACCCTCTGATAGCCACGTTATGTAAGCAGCCATAGCAACACTTGCTTTACTATCAATAATAGGTCTTTTACCATTCATACTTCTCATAAAGCAGTTATTTGATCTATCTTGTAGTGTTTGAACAGTTTTTTCTCTTTTTGACCATGCAGGAAATGCAGCTGCTGTTCCAATCCAGCTTGAAATACCTTTGGCTGTTCCAGGTCTTCCATCGTCACCTTGTAAGTGACAACTTTTACACTGCAGTTTATTACCTACAAGATCTTTTGTAAGTGGGTGAGTATCTGTATTGTTCATAATATCTTCACCTATTTTTACTAATTTTCCAATTTCTCCTTTTGGATACTCTTTTGGTGCATCAGGTAATGAGGCAAAAACTAAAGACGATGTTAAAGCTACTAATAATATAGTTTTTTTCATGGGTAAACTCCTTGTTGGTTTGAAGTTATATTAACACTACATTGTAAAAATAAAGTTAGTTTTTTTAAAGTGATTTTAAGAAAAAATTAAGTATTTAAAAAAGTATAGGTAAAGGTGGTTCCCTCTTGCTCTTTTGAGTTACATATAATATCAATACTATTTTTAGTACATATATTTTTCACTATGTTAAGTCCAATACCAAAACCACCTTTTATAGAGTCTTCTTTGTAATATCTATCAAAAATTTTTGAAGTATTTTTTATGCCCTTGCCATAATCTCTAACAATAAAAGTTAAGTAATTATTTCTATACTCTAAAAAAATTTCCACACAGCTTTTTTTATTTGAGTATTTTATAGCATTTGATATTGTGTTATCAATTATCCTTTGAAGTTCAACTCTATTTATTTCAATAATTAGATTTTTTTGTATATATGATTTTAACTCAATGTTTTTACTAAGAGCTAAATCATTTAACATATCAACTCTATCTTGTAAAAAAGTAGAGAAATTAACTCTCTGTTTTGTATAGTTGACTTTTTTATATTTTATTAGATACTCAATATCTTCATAAATAATATTAAGATTTTTCACTGCATTTAATGACCTATTTAACTCTTTTGAGCTTTGCTTCTCTTTTAAAATCTCTAGATTTAATTGAATAATTCCTAAAGGTGTTTTTAACTCATGCATGGCATCATTAAAAAATGCATCAAGATATCTATTTACTTTTTGATAGGGTGTTATGCTTTGTTTTATGATTAAATAGCCAGAAATAAAAATAAAAAAGAGTATACTTATTGCTAAAATAGCTATTTTTATATAGATATTAAAGTATGAGTATGACTTTTCTAATATAAGATATTTTGCACCTAATCTATTTTGGCTTAAGTTTACTTTTTTAGTGATACTTCTTTGTGCACTCTTTTTCTCTTTTGTATTTGAAAATATTATCTTTTCATTCTCATTTAATAAATAAGCATCAACAAAAAACGATTTAGGAAATCTAAAGATGTTGCTTTTTGAGTTATTAAAATCATAAATAGCCCTTTGAATACTTAAACTATATGCATCTATTTTTTTGTATTGATTAAATTTATAGCTATTTATCTCACTTGTCATATATAAATAACTTGGTATTATTATAAGAATAATAATAGTAAAGGTATAGAGTGTACTTAATCTTATAAGATGTTTTTTTGAATTAAGCTCTTTCAATTTTATATCCAACACCACGTTTATTTAAGATAAACTCTTTAAATGTCTTTTGTCTAATATTTTTTATACAAACTCTTATATCAGACTCATTTATAAATTTATCATTCCACACTTCAAATCTAAGTTTATCAATACTTACAAACTGATTTTTATATGATAGCAGACAAAATACTATCTCTTGCTCTTTTTTTGTAAGCTCAATTTTTTTACTATCTTTTAAAAGTTCTTTATTTACAGGTTCGTATAGAAAGTCATTTGTTAACTCCACATACTCCTTTGTGGTTGAAAAATAGAAAGATTTAATTAACTGTTCGACCCTATATTTTAACTCTTTAGGAGAAAAAGGCTTTTTTATATAATCATTACAACCAAGTTCATAGCCTAAGCTTAGATTATTTATATCTGTTAAAGAGGTTATAAAAATAATAGGTATATTTATATTATCACTTTTAATCTGTTTTACTAGTTCATATCCATTTAAACTAGGAACTCTAATATCTAATATTAGTAAGTGATAATGGTTTTCATAAATAGCATCTAAAGCCTCTTGTCCATCTTCAAAGTCATCAACACTATATTTTAGTGACTCTAAATACTCTTTTATAGTCTCTTTATAATCTAAATCATCCTCTAACAAAACTATTTTCATTCTATTATAACTACTCCGTTTTTTAAACTATTAATCTGTTTTTTATATGAACTATTTTTGATGTTTGTTTTCTCTTTATCTTCTAATGATATTAAAATATACCCCAACTTTTCTCTTTTTAGACTATAAATTGAAAAGTAAGCAAAAGGATGATTGTTATGTGTGAAGTATCCATAATCTTCTAGATTATTTAAATTTAAATTTTTAAGCTTATCCATGCTTATATCATTTATTAAAGTGTAGTTATCAATTTTTGGTTTGTTTCTTTCATCTGTAGCTATTTTTAGAAATCTATTATTTAAAAGAACATACATATCAAGACTGTTTTGTTTTAACTTTTTTGTTAATCCATCAAACCCTATTATAACTTCAATAGAACCTAAGTATTTACTGTTTTTGATAAAAGGTGAGATAGCTTTTATATTTAATCTTTTACCAAGCTCTATTGAAACAATTGGTTTTTTTGAATTTTTTACTTTTACAAGCCCTTTTCTAAATGACTCTAGGGGAGTGTCTTTGATATTTAAGTTCCAACTTCTAATGTAAGTAGTTAAGTCTTTGTTGTGTATTTGAACTTGTGTATGGCTATCTTGTAGTCTTTTTAATGTTTGAATTTTTTTATTTACTAACTTAAATGTCTCTTTTCTATCTTTTTTTAAAAAAGAGTTGAAAATCTCTTTATCTTCACGTAGTAGTATGGCCAATGATAGGGCATATTTCTTCTCTTCTTCAAGAAGATTTTTAGTAAAAATCAAAGAGTTTTCTAGCTTCGATATTAGCTTATTATTATTGTTATGATTTGATTGAATATAAAAAAGGGTAAGTATAGATACTATTACAAATAGAAAAAGTATACTTAAGTATTTGTTTGTTTTTATAAAATCAAAAATCAAACAAATACCTTTGTTAATTACTCTGATGTGTAGATTTCATCAAGTAAACTATCAACAAAATCATCAGGGCTAAACTCTATTAAGTCATCTTGCTTTTCACCAACACCAACATAAAATATTGGTAGTTCAAGTTGATTAGAAATAGAAAAAAGAGCTCCACCTTTTGCTGTACCATCAAGTTTTGTTACTATTATTCCATCAATTCCAATGATTTCATTGAATGCTTTTGCTTGGGCTATTGCTGTGTTACCTTGTGTTCCATCTAAAATCATAAGTTTTTGATGAGGTGAGCCCTCATAAGACTTATTACAGACTTTTACTATCTTTTTTAGCTCATTATTTAAGTTTTGTTGGGTTTGTAATCTTCCTGCTGTATCTATTATTACATTATCTATACCTCTTGCTTTTGCAGAAGCGATTGTATCAAATGCAACAGCAGATGGGTCATGACCTTGTTTTGTTTTAATAATAGGAACATCCAGTTTTGTAGCCCATGAGTCAAGTTGTTCAATAGCAGCTGCTCTAAATGTATCCCCTGCACCTAATATAACTGATTTACTCTTCTTTAGTGATCTGTTTGCTAGTTTCGCAATTGTTGTGGTTTTACCTGCACCATTTACACCTATTATAAGTCTTACAAAAGGTTTAGGAAGATTTGATAAATCAACATCAGGAGCATGTTCAAAAAGCATCACAAGTCTATGTCTTAACTGTTTTCTACTAATCTCTTCAGGTAGTCCATCCATAGCTTTCTCAATGATTTCATACTCCATATCTGCTTCAATTAACATCTCTTCAATATCTTCAAAACTAATTTTTTCCTGTTTATTTGGAACAACAGATTTGATATTTTTAAATGTTTTCTCTAAAGCTTTTGAAAAGAAACCTTTTTTCTCTTCTTCTTTATAGTCATCATTTTTATAGTTATCATTCTTGTTTTCTTGTGAGTTTTGGCTTTGTTCTTCTATTTGCTCTTGATATTCATCATTATTTGCATCATCTTTTTTCTTTTTAAAAAAATTAAACATATTAATCCTTATTTTTTTAATACTTTATTTATATCAATCTCCATCATCTCTACAGGAACAAGTCCCACATACTTTTGGAAAACCTCTCCATATTTATCAAGCATATAAAGTGTTGGTATTGATTTAATCTCTCCAATTTTTTTAGCTAGCTTGAAGTTCTCTTTTGAGTTTGTAATATCAAAGTTAATGTTAAACTGTGAAGAAAACTCTTTTATATCTTCGTTTGTTTTATCTTTTTCCATAAGTATTGAAATAACTTGAAAATCTTTATTATATTTTTCTTGCAGTTCAATTAAGTTTGGAATTTCTGCTTTACAAGGTGGGCACCATGTGGCAAAGAAATTTAAAAGAATTATTTTATTTGGGTACTGTTTAACTTCATATTTATTATCTCTTTTAATTATAGTAATTGGCTTATTATCTAATGTTTTAAGATTAATAGTATTTTCTTTGATTTTTTGCTTAGCTTCTATTTTATCTTTTTCATTCTCTTTGGATGATTTATCATCTTCAAAGCAACCAGAAAAAAATAAAAGAGATAAAATAGATAAAAATGCTAAGGTTTTAAACTGCATTTTAATTCCTTTAGGTAAAATTATTTGATGGGTACGAATTCTACCCAAGAGAGGCTTAAAAATGGATGTGAATCACAAAAGTGATTTTAGAAAAAATTGTATAAAAAAATTAGAATTTTCATGTGGTTTTTCAAAGTATTATAAAGACAAAATAATTATTAATAAACTAGAATACTTTATACAAAATAGTAAAGCAAAAAATATATTGTTGTATATACCTTTGGGTATTGAAGTTAACACCTTGCCTTTAATTAAAAAAATAAGAAAAAATAAAAATAAAAATGTTTATGTTCCTTTTATGCAAGGTGATAGTTTCAAAATCGTAAAATATAGGTTACCACTACATAAAAAAAGGTTTGGTATAAAAGAGCCAAATAACTCTTTTTTGAAACCTTCAAAAATTGATTTGGCTATTGTACCAATTGTGGGGGTTGATGCAATAGGCAAAAGAGTAGGTTTTGGAAAAGGTATGTATGATAGGTTTTTTGATAGATTAGAGTATAAACCTACGATGGTATTTACTCAATTAACACTTTGCAAAAGCGACAAAGTTCTTTCTAATAGATATGATATACAAGCAGATTATATAATTACAAATTAAGGTATTAAAATATGGAGATGATTGTTGTAGGGGCAGCTTCAGCATTAATAAGTTGTGCTGTTAGTATTTTTGTAGTTCGAAAAATTGATAAAGCAAAATTTCAAGTTTTTATCGAACAAGCAAAAGCAAAAGCAAAAGTGATAGAGCATGAAGCAGAAGTTGCTTTAAAAGAGGCACAACTAAAAGCTAAGACTGATTGTGATAGGGAGTTTAAAAGTGCAAGAAGAGAGTATGACTCTATGCTTGCAAAAATAGAAAGAAAAGAAAAAGAGTTAAATGAGCATTTAGAGACTGAACTTGATGCAATAAAAAAAGAGAAAAAAGAGATAATTGAAAAAAATAAAAAAATTTCAACTATTAAGCAAGGCTTAGAAAAGCAAAAGAAAACTTACCAAGAGAAAACAGATGAAGCTATACGAATACTAGAAAATGCTTCAGGACTTACTATTAATGAAGCAACAGAGTTAATGATAAAAAAAGTAAAAGAGGATAGTCGTGCAAAAATAGCTTCAATATTTAGAAAAAAATATAAGCTAGCTGAAGAAAACTGTAAGAGTGAAATAAATAACATGCTATCGCACGCAGTTACAAGATATGCAGGTGAGTTTGCAGCAGAAAGACTTATAAATAATATACCTTTAAGTGATGAAGAGACAAAGGGTAAGATTATAGGTAAAGAAGGTAGAAATATTAAAGCCTTAGAGATGCAAATGGGAGTTGATATTATTATTGATGATACACCTAATAATATTACTGTATCATCTTTTAATCTTTATAGAAGAGCAGTGGCTACAAAAACTATAAAAGAGTTATTAGAAGATGGAAGAATACAACCAACTAGAATTGAAGAGGTTTACAATAAAGTAAAATCTGAATTTGATAGAAATATTCAAAAAGAGGGTGAGGATGTAATACTCGAACTTGGTGTAAAATCTATGCACCCTGAACTAATTAAACTAATTGGTAAATTAAGATACAGAGCTTCATATGGACAAAATGCATTAGCTCATACTTTAGAAGTATCTTATTTATCAGGACTATTAGCAGGTCAAATGGGTGGTGACCCTATACTAGCAAGACGTGCTGGATTACTTCATGATATAGGAAAAGCTCTTACTCATGAGATGCCAGGTTCGCATGTGGATTTAGGTGCAGATATATGTAGAAGATATGATGAGCCAGAAACTGTTATAAATGCAATTTATGCTCACCATGGGCATGAGGAGCCTATAAATGTAGAGAGTGCATCTGTTTGTGCAGCTGATGCTATAAGTGCAGCTAGACCTGGGGCTAGAAGAGAAGTATTAGAAAGCTTCTTAAAAAGAGTAGAAGAGGTTGAAAATATATCCACTTCTAAAATGGGTGTTATAAATGCTTTTGCAATAAATGCAGGTAGAGAAGTTAGAGTAGTAGTTCAAGCTGAATTAGTAAATGATGATGAAGCTGTATTATTAGCAACTGAAATAGCCCAAGAAATAGAAGAAAAAGTACAATATCCAGGTGAGATAAAAGTAAATGTAATAAGAGAGCTTAGAGCTCAAAGTTATGCTAGATAAGGAAAAAGATGAAAAATAGTAAGCCAACTACAAGAGTTATTGCAGGGAAGTATAAAAATAGAGCTTTAGAGTTGCCACCTTTGGAGGTTACAAGAAGCTCTAAAGCAAGACTAAAAGAGTCTTTTTTTAATGTTTTGCAGTTTGATATAATAGGTAAAATCTTTATAGAGTCATTTGCAGGTTCTGGTTCTATTGGTTTAGAAGCAATAAGTAGAGATGCAAAAAGAAGCTACTTTGTGGAGTTAAATAAAGACTCATATAATGTTTTAGTAAGAAACTGTAAAGCTATAGATATGGACTCATGTCAAACAATGCAAGGTGATACGTTTATTCAAACACCAAGTATTTTAAATAGTTTAAAAAACTCAAGTGATGAGATAATATTATATATTGACCCACCATTTGATTATAGAGATGGGATGGATGATATTTACAAAAAAAGTTTTAATATGATTGAAGAGATTGAAAATGAAAATATTTACTTGATTGTTTTAGAACACGTGTCTAAATTAGATGTTCCAGAAAATTTGGGTAAATTTACTCTTCATAGAACTAAAAAATTTGGTAAGAGTTCACTGTCTTACTTCACTTATACAAAGCAGGACTAAATCATGCCAAAGGTGGCTTTATCTTTACTAATAACTACTATCTTATTAGTATTTTTCTTGCCACTTTTCTATACAATATCCCCCTATGAATTAAATCCACAGAAAATTCTTCAATCACCCTCACTAAGTCATTTGTTTGGTACAGATAGATTAGGGCGAGATGTTTTAGCTAGGGTTTTACAAGGTGGTCAAACCTCTTTAATTATAGGATTTCTTTCAGCTACAATATCTTCTATAATAGGACTGTTTATAGGTATAAATGCAGGTTTTTTTAAAGGAAAAGTTGATAAAACTATAACAATACTTATTGATCTGTTTTTGACCTTTCCAACCTTTTTTTTACTTTTAGCTTTAGTATCTTATATACAAGCTTCAACTGCTGTGTTAATAATAGTAATTTCACTTACAGGGTGGATGGCAACTGCTAGACTTATTAGAAGTGAAAGTTTTGCAATTAGTAATAAACCTTTTATAAAAATTTTAAAAATAGCGAATGTTCCTACTTATAAGATAGTTTTTAAATATTTTGCAGTTTTATTAGCTCCAATTTTTCTTATTTCATTTACTTTTGGTGTTGGTGGAGCGATTTTAGCTGAGTCTGGATTGTCTTTTTTGGGACTTGGTGTTATGGCACCTGATATGTCATGGGGAAGTTTACTTAGTGATGGAAAAAATGTTATTGATATTGCTTGGTGGGTTAGTTTTTTTCCTGGTTTAATGATTTTTATAATTACTTTTTGCTTAATGCAAATCTCTGATTATCTTCAATTTAGGTTTAATCAAAAAGATATTCAAAAAACATAATCAAATGCTACACTTTTGTTACGTTCTTGTTTTATAATTGTTTTGTTGAGTAAAACACTCAACAAAAACATAAAAAAAGGGGCTAGAATGAAAAGAATAGCAGTTATTCTTGTATCTCTTTATAGCTTGTCATTTGGTGTAGAATATGACGAGCTTCAAGGGAAAATGTTGTCACTATCTTGTGCATCTTGTCATGGTACAGATGGAAAATCTCAAACTATTACTCCATACTTGGCAGGAATGGGTAAAGAGGGTTTATATCAAACTTTACTTGATTATAAAAATGGTGTAAGAGAAGGTACTATGATGCAAAAGCACGTAAAAGGTTTCACAGATGCTGAATTAGAACAAATAGCTTACTATTTTTCAAAAGTAAAGAGATAAAGGATAAAAGATGATGAATAGAAGAAATTTTAATAAACTGTTAGTTGGTTCTATTGCGCTTTCTTTTACTGCATGTAGTAGTATCACTAGTGTTTCTTTACCAAAAGATAGAAAAAGAGTTGTTGTTGTAGGTGGTGGTTTTGGTGGTGCAACTGCTGCTAAATATTTAAAAAGATTCAGCCCTGAAACTGAAGTTATATTAATCGAGCAAAACAAAGAGTACTATACTTGTCCATTTGGAAATACTGTAATTGCAGGTTTAAATGATATAGAGTATATAAAGCATGATTATAAAACTTTAGAAAGTAAATATAAAATAAAAGTAATTCATGAAAGAGTTAAAAAAGTTGATGGTGATACAAGTAGTGTAATCTTAGAAAATGGTGATGTAATACCATATCATAGAGCTGTTGTCTCTCCTGGAATTGACTTTAAATACGAAAAAGGTTATGTAGAGGGTTCTGAAAAATATGCTCCACACGCATACAAAGCAGGTGCACAAACTACTCTTTTAAATCAGCAACTAGAAGCAATGAAAGATGGTGGAACATATGTAATGGTAGCACCACCTAATCCATTTAGATGTCCTCCTGGACCATACGAAAGAATCTCTTTAGTGGCTCACTATTTAAAAACAAATAAGCCTAACTCTAGAATTATTATTTTAGACCAAAAAGATAAGTTTTCTAAACAATCACTTTTCCAACAAGGTTGGGGGCAACTTTATGGTGATATGATAGAGTGGAGAAACTATACATTTGGTGGAAAAGTGTTATCAGTTGACCCTAAAAAGCTAGAAGTTACAACTGAAGATGGTGTAATAAAAGCAGATGTATTAAACTATATACCTTCACAAAAAGCAGGTAAGTTAGCATTTGATTCAGGACTGACACAAGGTGAATGGTGTCCTGTAAATACAAAAACATTTGAGTCAAGACTTGTAAAAAATGTACATGTAATTGGTGATGCAGCAATAGCTACAAAAATGCCAAAATCAGGCTTCTCTGCAAACTCTCAAGCTAAAATTACTGCTTTACAGATTTCAAGATTGTTAAAAAAACAATCAGTAGTAAATCCTCCAAAATTAGCTAATACTTGTTATAGTTTAGTTGGTCCAAAATATGGTATTTCAGTTGCAGCTGTATATGAAGCACATGAAGATAAAATTAAAAAAGTAAAAGGTGCTGGTGGATTAAGTCCTATGATTGCTGATGAATCATTTAGGAAGCAAGAAGCTGAGTATGCTGTTGGTTGGTATCAAAACCAAATGGCAGATATTTTCTCATAAAAATAAAGAAGAGTCTCCTCTTCTTTATAAGCTTTTTTTAATATTTATAATACTTTAATATTTATACCGTTAAAATGATATAAGACAGACTTATTTTAAATATCTTCACACTAGGAAAAAGATATGAAATCGTTCAAATATTATTTAATAATGGTAGCCTTAATATCACAAACTTTTTTTAGCTTAGAGGTTTTAGCTAGACCATGGCAAGAGATTAAACAATCAGGGGTTTTAAAGATTGCTATTAGAGATATGTCTTCATTGGGATATGACTCTAAAAGTAAAGATTATCCAGGGTTTTTGTATGAAATGGCACTAGCATTTGCTAATGAGAATGACTTAAAACTTGAAGTTTATACAGTGGACTCTTTTTCTGATTTTTGGAAAAGTGATGATGTTGTACTTTTAAAAAGTCAAAAAAATAAAACACCAGATATTTACAATAGAGTTGATTTAGTACCTGAAGCATTTACTATAACTGCTAAAAGAGAGAAGCTAGTGCATATGAGTCCTTATATAGAGAATATGGAGCTTTTTTTTGGTGATATAAATAAACCAATTAAAAACTATTATGACTTAGTTGGTAAAAAGATACTACTGTATGAAAGTATGGCATTTTTGGATGTATTTAAAAAAGAGCTTAACAAAAGAGAAATACCTTATAATATGGTTTATGTAGATAAAAGTAAAGACTCTGTAAAACCTAAAAAAAGATATGAGATTAGAGATGATAAGGTGAATCTTTATGTATTTCCTGTAAATGAAAAGTATGATGGTAAGCTTATTTATCACTATTTAGCTAATAAAACAATTGATGTTAGTATAAATGACAGTTTAGGAATTGTTTTTAGACTTTTTTCTAATAGTTACTATAGTGAAAATATAAGACCATATTTTCCCGTAAGTGTTAAAAAGAAATTTTTAGCATGGGGTTTAAGTCATAATACAAAAGTTTTAAATAAAAAAGTAGATGAATTTATCAAAGAGTATAAACTATCAAATAAGTTCTCTAAAAAGCTAGAATATTACACTGGTATGACACTTGAAGATTATAATGAATTAGTTTCAAAAATTAAGTAGAGAATTATGACAATAAAACATAAAATTCTTTTTGGATTTATATTTGTATTTACCTTTGCATTTATTCTATCTGCATGGGCATATTACATTCACTTTGAATCTGTATTGATTAACAATCAAAAAATACAGGCAAAAGTGGTAAATAAAACCTATAAAGATTCACTAAAATCTATTATTAGTAATAATTATGCACTATTAAAAACATTAGAAAAAGATGGTGATATAGTTCTTGCATATGACAATACAGAGTGGCTTTCAATAGTTGGCGTTGCAAAAACTAAAAAAAAGTTTAAGCAAATATTTGAAAATCATCCTTATTTAAAATCTATGACATTTTATAAAAATGATAAAGTATTAATAAATGCAGTTAATGAAAATGATAATATTTCTGAGTTATTAATAAAACAGAGTTTTGATTTTAGTATTAAAAATGCAAAAGTAATAGTAAAAATAAACCCAATACTTTTTTTACAAAATAAGTTATCTGAGGATAAATTCTATAATATTACTCATCTTTATATAAAAAGTAAGGAAAAAAACTGGCTTATTACAAAAGATGACTATAAATCTTATACTAAAGAAGAGTTAAAACTAAAAGATGTAATAAGTTTAAATGGTAAAAAGTTTATAACATCAACTTGTGATGAACTTCCTAGTTCATCTTCTTGTCAAGTTACACTACTACCCTATGATTATTATTATAATGCATTAAATAAAATAATTGTAAATATTTTTATACTATATTGTATATTATTGATTATTACCTATTTTGTAGCTAGATATTTATCTACTTTGATTGTAAAACCAATAAATGCACTTAAAGAAGCATCAAGACAGTATGAAAATGATGAGTTTATACCAATAAAAACATATGGAAATGATGAAATAAGCCAAGCAATTGTTGCTTTTAATACAATGGGTAAAAGAATTTATAACTTTACTTATGAGCTTCAAGGAGAAGTAGAAAAAAGAACAAAAGAGCTAAAAGAAGTAAATAAACAGTTAGAAAAGTTAGCAACTACTGACTCTTTGACAGGACTTTATAATAGAGTAAAAACCGATGAGTTTTTAAACTATGAGGTGATAAGATTTAGAAGATATGGAAATACCTTTTCTATTTTGATATTGGATTTGGATGATTTTAAAGTTTTAAATGACACTTTTGGTCATCAAACAGGAGATGTTGTTTTGAAAATATTTTCAGATATACTGCAAAAAAGTGTTAGAAAATCTGATATGGTAGGACGTTGGGGAGGTGAAGAGTTTTTGGTAATTATGCCTGAAACCAATCTAGAAAATGCCATACAAATAGGTGAGAAAATAGCTAAAAACTTAAGAGAGTATTACTTTGATTTTATAAGTAGAAGTATTACTACAAGTGTTGGAGCAGGTGAGTTTAGGCGTGAAGATAGTATAAAGACTCTTTTTGCAAGGGTAGATGAAAATCTTTATAGAGCAAAAAAGCAAGGAAAAGATTTAGTTGTAGGATAAAAATTTTTATAAAACTATTATGTGAGGGTGTTTTATGGTCTATTTTAAATATATATTTTTAACTTTTTTAGTTTTTTTTGTTGTGGGATGTACTTCAAAAAATCAACCAAACTTTAATAATAATCTAACTTCAATATCCCTAAGTGATGATATCTTAGTAGCACAAACTCCAAAAACAGTAAAGTCTCCTGTCTCTTTAAACTTAGGTTTTGGTGGGTATATTTTTAAAAATATGGGTGTTCATATAGGAAGTAGTGTAACCCCTGATATTAAAAATAGCAAAGGTTTAAATTTTCAAAAAGCTTTGCAGAAGTTTAATATCTCACTTGAGAGTGAAATAAAAGAAGAGTTTACTAAACAGATGAGAAGTGATAACTTCTATAAAGACAAATACGTACCTTTTGGTGCAAATAATAGTATACATTTACATGTAATAAAGTATGAAATAGATAAAAGTCTCTTTACAAATAATGCATATATGAAAATATATATGCAATTAAAAGTAATAAATGAAAAAAATGAACAGTTATATTCAGAAACTTTAGTAAATGAAACAAATCTATCTTCAAATAACTATAAGCTTTCAGAAGTTTTTCTCAAAAGAGAGCTTTTTTTAGAGCTTTTACATAGCTGTGTTTCAAATTTGATAAAAAAACATATTAAGAGTATGAAAAAGTTATAAGATATAAAAATTATATCTTATTTAGAAGTTTATCTAATAGAGATGTTGATAAGACTCTTTTTGCAAATCCTAGAAGATAGGTGGCTTTTGTTACATAGTATCTAGGTTTTGGTTTTGTTGCTTGCATAATCTTTAAAACAACATCTGCAACAGAACTTGCAGGTAGGTTAAATGGAGTGTTATCCTCTTTATTTTCTAATCTTATTTTTAGTTCTTGGTTATATATGTCTTTAAAAAAGCTATTTTCTATATCTATATTTTCATTAAAGTTTTTTAGTGCATTTTGTCTAAACTTTGAAGTAACAGGTCCTGTATTTATAGAAGAGATATAAATATTACTATCCATAACTTCTTGTCTCATAGTATCAGCTAAGCCCTCAATAGCATATTTTGAAGCATTATATGCACCTCTAAATTTTAAAGAGATAATTCCTAAAACAGAAGAGTGTTGAATAATCTTGCCAAAACCTTGTTTTCTAAATATCTCCATAGTTTGAAGTGTAACTTCATGTAGACCAAACACGTTTGTTTCAAACTGTTTTTTTAAACTCTCTACACTTACGTCTTCTATGGCACCTGGCTGTCCATAACCTGCATTGTTAAATACTGCATCTAATTTTTTGTCTTCTTTTAAAATATACTTTAGTATATTTTCTATATTTTCTTTATTTGTAACATCAACTTTGTGTGCATCAAACCCTAACTCTTTTAGCATTTGTACATCTTCTTCTTTTCTTGCTGTTGCATAGACTTTGTATCTGTTTTCTTTAAGTGTGATTGCTGTTTGAAGTCCAATACCTGAAGAACAACCTGTGATTAAAATGTTTTTCATCTATTATCCTAGTTTAAAGCTCAATTGTTTTTTTAAGATGGTATTATAACAGAAAAAGAGGTATTAATTAAATGAAAATAGAGATGTACTATGACAAAGAGTGCCCTTTTTGTAACTCCTATGCCAAATATATAAAACTAAAAGAGTCACATGAGCTTATACTATTAAATGCAAGAGATTATCCTGAAAAGATTAAGTATTTAAAAACTATAGGGTTTGATATAAATAATGGCTACATTATAAAAGTAGATGATAAAGATATCTATCAAGGGGTTGATGCTATTTTGTTTTTAAATGATTTAAGTGAAAAAAGAGTTTTATTTTTTGATAACTATTTCTTTAGAAGTATTGTATATCCTTTTATAAAAGCTTTAAGAAAAATAGTATTAAGAGTTACTAAAAAACAAGTGGACTTATAAGATAGTCTAAAAAAGCATATTGTTATTTTTCCTTTGTTATAATAAACATCACACAGGAGTATAAGTGATATTTGAAAATGAAAAGCAATTATTAAAAATAATAAAATTCTCACCGTCTGTTTTTGTAATTATTGTAGCAATTATATTTTTAGTCTTTCAGTATACAAAAACAAAAGTTAGTTTTGAGAATGAAAAAAATAGTATACAATCAGAGTTTTCACAAAAGAACAAAGCTCTTATAAAACAAAGGGTTGTAGAGATATACGATTTTATAAAAAGAGAACAAAAACAAACGGAAAATAGATTAAAAAACTCACTTAATGAAGCTGTTAATAATGCCCATGCAATTGCTTCAACAATCTACTTTCAAAACAGAGACAAGGATATAAAAACTGTAAAAAAACTAATAATTGATGCCCTTAGAAATATTAGATTTTTAGATGGTAGAGGGTACTACTTTGTTTATGAAAATACGGGAAAAAACTTACTTCTACCGCATAATCCTGAGCTTGAAGGCAAAGATTTTTGGAATCATCAAGATGCAAAGGGTTCATATATTATAAAAGATATGACCTCACTACTTAAAAAAAATGATAAAGCATTTTATGAATGGTATTGGTATAACCCAAAAAATCCTAAGAAACAAAGAAAAAAAATGGGTCTTGTAAAAAAATTTGAACCTTTTGATTGGTTTATAGGAACAGGTGAGTATATAAAAGATTTTGAAAAAGAGATTCAAAAAAAAGTACTAAAACATATCCGTGAGATTAGGTATGATAAAAGTGGTTATATCTTTGTTATAAATTACGATTCTGTCTATTTAAGTCATATGAGAAAAGATTTTATAAACAAAAATGCAGTAACAAATAATGATACAGTTGATATAGAAAAAGTTATTGATGATTTGACACAGATTTCTAAAAAAGGTCAAGGGTATTATACTTATATTCAAAATAAAAAGCCAGGTATTGACCAGCCTATCAAAAAAACAAGTTTTGTAAAAGGGCTAAATGATTGGGAGTGGATGATTGGTTCAGGATTTTATGAAGATGAGATAAATAGCTCAATAAAACAAAGAAGAGTTGAACTAGAAGAAGAGTTTGAAGACTATCTTTTTAAGACGCTAAAAATCACAGTTTTAGTAACTATATTACTGCTTGTGGTCTCTTCTTACTTTTCAAAAATTTTACAGCAAAAGTTTTTAAGATATAAAGAAGCTATAGAAGAAAAAGCCATGGAAAATACAAGACAACAAACTCTTTTATCTCAACAATCAAAGATGGCAGCTATGGGTGAGATGATTGGAAATATAGCTCATCAATGGAGACAACCTCTTTCAACTATATCAACAACTTCAACTGGATTAAAACTTCAAAAAGAGATGAATATTTTAGATGATAAGTTTCTAATTGAAGGACTTGATAGTATAAACAATACAGTTCAATATCTATCAAATACAATAGATGATTTTAGGGACTTTTTTAAAACAGATAAAAATAAAAAGCGTTTTAATATTCAAAGTAGTTTTGATAGTGCAATATCCTTAGTAAAGACACAGTTTCATAATAAAAATATAAAGATTATGAGAAATAAAGAAGATTTTGAACTAGAGTGCTTTAAAAATGAACTTGTACAAGTAATAATAAATCTTTTAAATAATGCAAGAGATGAGCTTCTAAAAAAAGATAAGGAAGTTGAAAAAGTTGTTTTTTTAGATACCTGTAGGCATAAAGATAAAATTAAAATTCAAATAAAAGATAATGCAGGAGGGGTACCTGAAAATATAATAGATAGGATATTTGAACCATATTTTACCACAAAACACCAATCACAAGGTACAGGAATAGGACTATATATGAGTAAAGAGATTATAGAAAAAAATATGAATGGAACTTTAGAAGTTTACAATACTTCTTTTACTTACAAAAATAGTCTGTTTAAAGGTGCTGTATTTGAAATCAAGTTGCCTACATAAAAAAGTTAAGAGGCTATTCTAAGGTGCTATAAGCACAAATTTGATAAAATGTCTCATTTAAAAAAGTTTCAAAATCAAAAGGTTTAATAACAATGAGTGAGCATAAAGACTTTTTACGTGTTAAAGTTGAAGAGGACTTAAAAAATGGTAAGTATGAAAAGGTGGTTACTAGATTTCCTCCTGAGCCAAATGGATTTCCTCATATAGGACACGCTAAATCTATTTGTATAAATTTTGGTATTGCAAATGACTATAAAGGTCATTGTAATTTAAGAATGGATGATACAAACCCTACAAAAGAAGATACTAAGTATGTGGAAGCGTTGAAAGATGCTGTACAGTGGCTGGGATTTGATTGGGGTGGAAGTGTTAACTTCACATCTGATTATTTTCAAGAAATGTACGAATATGCTATAAAACTTATTAAAATGGGTAAAGCATATGTTGATAGTATTAGTGAAGAGCAGATGAGACAGTACAGAGGTACTGTAACTCAAGCTGGAAAAAGAAGTGAATATGCAAATAGAAGCGTAGAAGAGAACTTAGACCTTTTTAAAAGAATGAAAAATGGTGAGTTTAAAGATAGTGAGCATGTATTAAGAGCAAGAATTGATATGAGTGCGGCGAATATGAAGCTAAGGGATCCTTTGCTTTATAGAATTAGACGTGCTCATCACTTTAGAACAGGGGATAAGTGGTGTATCTATCCTATGTATGATTTTGCTCACTGTTTATCTGACTATATTGAAGGGGTTACTCACTCTATATGTACTTTAGAGTTTGAAAACAACAGAGATATATATGACTGGGTTTTAGACACTTTAAAACTAACTCCTCCAAGACCATATCAGCATGAGTTTGCAAGATTAAATATTAATTATACTGTTATGAGTAAAAGAAAGCTTTTGGAGTTGGTTGAAGGTGGCTATGTAAGTGGTTGGGATGACCCAAGAATGCCAACTATTGCAGGATACAAAAGAAGAGGATACACCAAAGAGTCTATTGTGAACTTCTGTGAGAGTATAGGTGTAGCAAAAGCAAACTCTATGGTTGATGTGGCTCAGTTAGAGTACTCAATCAGAGATGATTTAAACAAAAAAGTCCCAAGGGTTATGGCTGTACTTGACCCACTTAAAGTAACTATTGAAAATTATGAGGGAAGTGAAAAAATAGATGCTTCATACTATCCACATGATGTACCAAAAGAGGGTACTAGAAAAATACCTTTCTCAAAAGAGTTATATATAGAAAGAGAAGATTTTAGTGAAACTCCTCCAAAGGGTTACTATAGATTAACTCCTAATCAACCTGTGAGATTAAGACATGGGTATATTATCTCTTGTAAGGAAGTTATTAAAGATAGTGCTGGAAATATAGTAGAGATAAAAGCTCAATACTATCCAAACTCAAAAAGTGGAAATGACACAAGTGGTATAAAAGTAAAAAGTGCTATTCAGTGGGTAAGTGCAAAAGAGTCTATCAAAGCAGAAGTTAGGCTTTATGATAGGCTTTATAAAAGCGAAATACCTGAAGATTTAGAAGATTTAAATCCAAACTCACTAAAAATAATAAAAGATGCACTAGTAGAACCAGCTGTTATAACAGATAAACCAGATAAGAGATTTCAGTTTGAAAGACAGGGATATTTTTATGCAGATCCAATTGATTATAAAGATGAAAAACCAGTGTTTAATAAAATCGTAGGATTAAAAGACTCATGGGCTAAAAAAACAAAAAAAGAGAATCCACAGCCAAACGCACAAAAAACTCAAGAGAAAAAAGTACAAATAGACGGTGAAGAAGTCCCTATGACACAAGAGCAAAAAGCACTTTATGAGAAGTATTCTAAAACTCTTGGTTTAAATGATGCAGTTTCAAATACACTAGCAAGGGATGCGTATCTATCCTCTTTTTATGAAAAAGCGTTAGAAGATATAGAAAATAGTGCAGTTAGTTTAGCAAATATTGTAGTAACAGAAGTAGCAAGAGTCTTAAAAGAGCAAGAAGCAAGTGAGTTGAAGTTTGATGAGAAGCAAATAGCACAGCTTGTAAAGATGATAGATGATGGGACTATCTCTACAAAAATTGCAAAGCAAGTATTTGAGCAGATGGCAAAAACAGGAAATGACCCAAAACAAATAGTAGAAGAGAAAGGATTAGTTCAAATAAGCAACCCTGAGATAATTTCTTCTATTATTGATGAGGTGGTTTCTAAAAATCCTGAAAATGTAGAGAAGTTCAAAGCAGGAAACAGTAAGCTTTTGGGTTTCTTTGTAGGACAAGTTTTAAAAGCAACAGGTGGAAAAGCAAACCCTCAAATTGTAAATAAGTTAGTAGCTCAAAAATTAAATTAATTTTTTTATATTTGGTAATACGCCAAATATAAAAATTTAGGTGAATAATGCAAGAAATAAAGAAGCTTTTAGACAAGCAAGTGTGTAGTAGAAATACAGATTGTGAACTTTCATACGAAAAACCTGACCCTCTTTTAGTTGCAAGTAGATATGATGATGAGTATATAATACTTTTATGTGCACTTTTTGGATATGGAAATGCAAAACTTATAGTGAAGTTTTTAGATAGTTTAAACTTTGAGCTTTTAGGTGAGAGTGAAGATATAATAGATAAAGAATTAGAAAGTTTTTATTATAGGTTTCAAAATAGCGAAGATATTAAAAATATATTTAAAGCTTTTAGACGATTAAGACAAAAAGATAGTTTAAATAGTATCTTTTATGAAGGGTACAAAAAAGAAAATAGTATCTTAGATGGTTTGGATACACTTATATCTGCTATATATCAAGAGTCTTCATACCATTCCCGTGGCTTTACTTTTTTGATTTCAAGTCCATTTAAAAGAGATAAAAAAAATAGCATAAAACATATAGGAAATGCACCATATAAAAGATGGAATATGTATCTTAGATGGATGGTAAGAAAAGATAATCTTGATATGGGACTTTGGAAAAATATAGATAAAAAAGATTTGATACTACCCCTTGATACACATACTTTTAAAGTATCACAAAAGTTGGGACTATGTGAGAGAAAAACCTATGACTTAAAATCAGCCATTTTAATAACTGAAAAACTAAAGCAGTTTGATATAAGTGACCCTGTGAAGTATGACTTTGCTCTTTATCGGATTGGGCAGGAGAAACTAATATAAATCTTTAGAGTTCCCTATCTCAAAAATTAATTTAAAAAATAACAAAGTATTAAAAATTATTTAGATATGATAATTAAAAATAATATAAGGATTTTATATTTAATGGCAAAAGCAAAATCTACAAAAAAACAAAAAAGTATGGAAGAAACACTTTGGGATAGTGCAAACAAATTAAGAGGAACAGTTGAATCAAGTGAATACAAACATATAGTTTTAGGACTAATCTTCTTAAAGTTTGTTAGTGATACATTTGAAGAAAGACATGAACAGTTAATAAAAGAAGGTAAAGAAGCATTTGTTGATATGGTAGAATTTTATACTATGGAGAATGTATTCTATTTACCTGAGAACTCAAGATGGTCATATATCAAACAAAATGCAAAACAAGATGATATAGCTCTTAAAATAGATACTGCATTATCTACAGTTGAAAAAAACAATCCATCTTTAAAAGGTGCATTACCTGATAACTACTTCTCAAGACTAGGTCTTGACGCTTCTAAACTATCTTCTCTTATAGATACTATCAACAACATCAATACTATAGAAGACAAGGGTCATGATATAGTAGGTCGTGTGTATGAATACTTTTTGAGTAAATTTGCCATCGCTGAGGGTAAAGGAAAAGGGGAGTTCTATACTCCAAAATCTATTGTAAATCTTATAGCAAATATGATAGAACCATACAAAGGTAAGATATATGACCCTGCTTGTGGTTCTGGCGGTATGTTTGTACAGTCTATGAAGTTTATAGATGCTCACAATGGAAATAAAAAAGATATTTCTATCTATGGACAAGAATATACATCAACTACCTATAAACTAGCAAAGATGAATCTAGCTATTAGAGGAATATCTGCAAATCTTGGAGATGTGCCAGCTGATACATTTTCAAAAGACCAACACCAAGATTTAAAAGCCGACTTTATCATGGCAAATCCTCCATTTAACCAAAAAGATTGGAGAGGTGCAAATGAACTACTAGATGATCCTAGATGGGCTGGATATGATGTACCTCCAGCATCAAATGCAAACTACGGATGGATACTGAATATGGTATCAAAACTATCTGTTAATGGAGTTGCTGGTTTTATCCTTGCAAATGGTGCATTAAGTGGTGGTGGAGAAGAGTATAAAATACGAAAAAAACTTATAGAGAATGATTTGGTAGAGGCTATTTTAATACTTCCTCAAAATATGTTTTATACAACAAATATTAGTGTAACTATTTGGATTTTAAATGCAAATAAAGAGAAAAGAGAGTTTGAACAAAATGGAGTAAATAAAGTTCATAGAGATAGAACTAAAGAGATACTTTTTATGGATTTAAGACAAAAAGGTGTTTCTTTTGAAAAGAAATTTACTCAGTTTGATGAAGAAACAATAAATGAAATATCTACTACTTATCATACATGGCAAAGAGATAAAGAAACTTATAAAGATATAGCTGAGTACTGTTACAGTGCTTCAAAAGATGAAGTAGAGAAAAAAGACTATTCACTTGTTCCTAGTAAATATATAGAGTTTACAAATAGAGATGAAAACATTGACTTTGATACAAAAATGACAAGTCTTCAAAATGAATTTACTGAGCTTTTAAAACAAGAAGAACAATCTAAAAAAGAATTATTAACAGTATTTAAAGAGTTGGGTTATGAAATCAAACTATAAGCCAATTGGAAACTATATTCAGCTAGTAGATAATCGAAATAAAGAATTAAAAGATTTACCTTTAGTTGGTGTTACTGTAAATAAAAAATTTATACCATCTGTTGCAAATACAATTGGTACAAATATGAAAAATTATAAGTTGATTAAAAAAAATCAATTTGCTTGTAGTTTAATGCAAGTTAGGAGAGATGGAAAAATACCTGTTGCACTTATGCAAGATGATGAAGCTATTATTTCTCAAGCTTATCCGGTGTTTGAAATTATAGACACAAATGAATTGTTACCTGAGTATCTTATGATGTGGATGAGTAGAGATGAGTTCGATCGAGAAGCTTGTTTTTATGCTGTTGGTGGTGTAAGAGGTAGTTTAGAGTGGGAAGACTTTTGTGCTATGCAGCTACCAGTTCCATCACCTGAAAAACAAAAAGAGATAGTAAAAGAGTATCACACTATCACAGATAGAATCAAACTAAATGAAAAATTAAATCATAAACTAGAACATACAGCACAAAGCATCTATAAAGAGTGGTTTGTGAACTTCGAGTTTCCAGATCAAAACGGTAAGCCATACAAATCAAATGGTGGTGAAATGGAATACTGTGATGAGTTAGATCTAGAAATTCCTGAGGGATGGAATTATGGGAAAATGGAAGACCTCGGAGAAGTTGTTGGAGGAGCTACACCATCAAAAGATAATCCAGATTATTGGGATGAGAATGGAATGATATGGATTACCCCAAAAGACTTATCAAAAGAAAACTATAAGTTTATATACCAAGGTGAATTCAATATTAGTGAACTAGGATATAAAAAAAGCAGTACAAAATTAATGCCTAAAAATAGTGTTTTATTTTCATCAAGAGCACCTATTGGATATTTAGCAATAAATATGAATGAAGTTTGTACAAATCAAGGATTTAAGTCTATAGTACCTAAAAAAGATATAGGAAGTGAATTTGTCTATTATTATCTTAAATTTAATACAGAAAATATTGCTAATGAAAGTACAGGTTCAACTTTTGCAGAAATATCTGGAACTATGATGAAAAATTATAAAGCTTTAATTCCAAGCAAAATAGCATGTAGTAAATTTAGTAGTATAGTGAATAAGATATTTAATCAACAAATCTTGATGGAGAAAGAAATAGCCATTGAAAAAGTGTTGCTTCGTATTCTACTTTCAAAAATGGCAACTATTGAGGGATAAAAATGAGTTCTACTAGAGCAGATGATAAGATATTAGGATTTGAATATCAGTTTTATTATTTTTTATTAGAAATGTTAAAATTAAATACCGATGAAAAGGTAGGCTTTGAAGTGAAAGATGATGTACATATAGAAAATAATAAAACACTTTCTTTCATACAGTTGAAACATACTAGACAAACTAATCAATATGGTAACCCTAAAAATCTAACAACATCTGATATTGATTTATGGAAGACATTATCAAATTGGGTTGATGTAATTAATCAAGAAGTAGATAAAAGTAATTTTATAACTAGCACTAACTTTGTATTTATAACGAATAAAGCTGAAAGTGAAAAACATTTATTTTTAAACGCATTAAAAGACTTAAAATATAATCAAGATATTGTAAGTTTTAGAAATAAAATATCTGATTATATTAATAGTTTAGAGGATGATAATACCAATAAAGATTATATAGAGAATTTAATAACTTTAGAAAATCTCTTACTTAAAAATTTTGTTTTAAAAATAGAATTTATTTTTGACCTTAATGATATTATTGGAGTAGTTAAACAAGAAATACAATTTGGAAGAAGTATTAAGATAGGCCGAGTTAGTAAAGTTTTCCATGAATTAACAGGATTGTATAAGGAAAAGTTTTTTGATATTGTAAAAGATAAAAAAGACTTTGAAATAACAAGAGATATATTTTATACAGATACCTTGATGATTTTTCAAAATGCTAAAAGTGAAAGGTTGCCATTCATAACAAATATTGAAAGAAAGAATAATGAAAGTATTTTAAATCATACTTTTGCCAAACAATTACTGCATATAGGTTTTGATAAAGAAAAGGTTTTTGATGCAGACTATTATAAATTAGCCATAGAAACTAATTTAAATACATTTTTACAAGATGGAGAAATTAGTGAAAATGACAAAAACTTATTGGACACTAATTCTATAATTAGTTGGGATGAAGAATTTCAAGATATTTATTTAGAAGATACGAATCGAAATGATTTAAATGCTAAGAAGTTATATTTAAATGTTTTAAAAAAAGATTTAGATTTGGCTGGACAGAAAATTGAGTGGAAAGAAGCTACAAAAGGACAATTTATAAAAATGTCTGATATCTTAAAAATTGGTTGGAAATATACGTGGAAGGAAGAATATTTAGATGAAATTTGAACAATATAATAATATAGGTTTTTCATTAATGTCTTTTCTGTCAATTATAAAAAACATGAATAGTTTAGAATATTCAAAATCTTTATTGATTCTACCACTAGTATTACATGATCCATTAGTAAAATATTTAAAAGATGGTAGAGTAGTGATAAGAGGGATAGAAGACTTAATACTATCAAAAGTAGAATATTTTTTAAACTATAATGACAGATATTTTAACTATTTACCTCTTTCTTTAAATACAATTATATTTGCCGAGAAAATGGGTTATATTGAAATTAACAATAGTCAAATTATACCTATAAAGCAAGAAATAGAAAAAATAAATTTTAGTGTTAAAGAATTAGGCAGTAGGATAAATACTGTTTATAAAGCATCAAATAACATTGTCAAGATTCTAGATGAAGATGTTAAAGAACTATATTTTAAATTGAGGATTGAAATATGAAATTTTATATAAAAAAAATAGTTTTATGGCTTGATAATGGTTATAAACGTGAATTAGGAGAATTTGAGAATAATAAAGTAAATATTATTACAGGTGATCCTTCAAAAGGTAAATCTTCAATTTTAGAAATTCTAGACTATTGTTTTTTATCAAGTGAGAATACAGTTGTTCAAGGTGATGATTATATAGATAGAGTAGAGTGGTTTGGTATAAATTTTTGTATTAATAATAAGACATTAACTATAGCAAGACACAGCTCAAATATGAATAATTATTACTTTTCTTCATCAGGAGATATTCCCGATAATATTTATGCAAATGCGAAAGAAAAAAATATTAAAAGTGTTTTACATGCTGAGTTTTCAATTAACGATAATGTGAAATTTCCATTTGGTGGAAATTTCATTAAAAAGAATACAAAAATATCTCATAGATATTTTATGCTTTTCAATACACAAACTAGAGATGTTTTATCTCATAATAAAGTTTTATTCGACAAACAAACAGACTCAAAGTATCAAGAAGCTCTGATTAGAATTTTAGATATAGCCTTAGGTGTTACAAATATTGATAATATTATAAAAAATGAAAAGCTGAAAGAGTTAGAAAATAAAAAAGATAGAATTGAAGATAAGATCGATTTTCTAAAAACAAAAAAAGATAATTTTATTGAAGAAAAAACAGAACTTATTAATAAAGCAAAAGCATTAAATTTGATTGAGAATAATCTTTCTTTTGATGATGCGATGCTAGGACTATCAGATATGATAAAAGATATTAATAAACTGGAAACTATAGATAACTCTTCTGAGATAACTAATTTAGAAAAAAGAAAACTAGAACTTAAATTAAAACGATCTAAATATACTAAATATAAAAAACAATATGAAAAGTATAAAAAAAGTTTAAAAAAAGATATGGATAGTTTAAAGCCAATTAAATACTTAAATTCAAAAATGGATGAACTATTACAAGTTAACGGTCTTAAAAATATAGTTGAGGCAGTAGAAAAAGAGTTAACTGCTATTAAAAGTTTCATTTCAAACAAAGATCTACCAGCGATTAGAGAACTTGATACTGAGATTGAAGAAATAAATACTGATTTAACTAGTATAGAAGAGAATATAAATAATTTATCAAGTAATGAAATAGAAGTAGATAAATTAAAATCAAAACAGCTTATATTTTTGGGTGAGTTGAAAAGTGCATTAAAAATATATAAAACAAAGATTGAAGATACTGATTATAGTAAACAATTAGAAGAACTTGATATTCAAATTAATAACTTAAAGAAAGAAGTTATTCCTATTGATAGAAGTGATACACTAGATACATTGAGTGAATATATGCAAAGTATTTTTAGAGGTGTAGAGTTTGATTTAAGAGGATATAGTGGATATAAGCCAATCTTTGATTTTAAAGATAGATTAATTAAACTAAAAAAAATTGATGAAATTATTGATATGTATGATAGTGAAACTATCAAGAATATAGGAAGCTCTTCAAATCATTTATTTCTTCATTTAGCATTTTTTACAGCATTACATAGGTTATTTATTAAAAAAGTTGAACCGTCTCAGTTCATACCACAATTTTTGATCTTGGATCAACCTGATAGTCCATTTTATGAAACGGGTTCTGACACAAGTGAAGAAAAAGAATTATTTATGAAATCTTTAAATATTTTAGATAATCATATTGAATATTTTCAGAATGAACTTCATGAAGATTTTCAAATAATTGTTCTAGAACATATAGAATGGAAAGATATAGAGGATGAAAAGTTTAAGCATTATAAATTAATAGAAGAATGGAGAGAAGGAAGTGGATTAATCCCTCCAGAAGTATTAGTATGAATAAATATATAGAAGAAAAATTAGAAAAGCTATTTGAGCATATTTTAATTAAACAAAATGAAAACTATAAATTACATGAATTAAAAGAAATCTTACTTTCAAAATGTCAACTATAGAGGGATAAATGAAATTTCTAATTAATATATCTGCTTTTTATTGGGTTCTATTTTTTTATATTTTAGATAATCAATTATTTATTTTAAAGTATTTTTATTTAGATAGATTATTATCTTATATATTTTATTCATTAATTGGTATTTTGTTAGGATGGTTTTCATTAAAAGTTGCAATAAAAAACACTAAAAACCATACAGAAGATAATTTAATAATTAATAAAATATATCCTATTTATACAGAACTTATGCCTGTGTATTTATCAATTATAATTATTGCTTTTAGTTTGAATAGTATTGAAATTTCAAATGCAATTGCAACAATTATTCTTTTAATAGGAATTTTTATATTTTTTCAGATGAGTAATATAGGATATATAAATCCTATTTGGTATTTAAAAGGATATAGAATTTATAAAATTGATAATGAAAAAGCAATTTATATTTTGATAATTCATAAAGATGATATTTTTAAAGGAATAAACCAAATTAATAATATAAATCGGATTGATGAATATACATTTATAAAAAAGAGGTAAATATGGAAAATTTTATTGCTCAATTAGTAAATAAACATGCACATGTAAAAATTACAGAAGATAAAGAGTTGATAAAAAAGTTAAAAAAATCTAATCAAAACTATTTTAATACTGAGTATGATTTTGAATCAGTAGATTATCATAGTGTAAGAGCTGATTATAAACTAGATAGTGATAAATACTTTCATATAGATTATTCAACAAGTGCAGAAGAAATTCAAAAATCTCTTTTAGAGTATTTTAAAATGTTTGATTCAACTGGCGAAATATCAAATCTAAATAAAAAAGATTTAGGAAAGCTTGAATTATTAATTTATGGTAAGAAAGAAAAGAACAAACATAAATTAAATATTCAAACTATAACTAAAAGGAATTTTATAACATCAAAAACTTTACTAGGTTTTAAAGTAGATAGTTTAGAAATTAAAGAACAAAAAGATGAACTTGAATTTAAAGATTCTATTGATGTAATAATAGATGAAGAAAGTCAAAAAATTTACTTTAAAAACTTTTCTGATTTAAAAAAGATTGACAATGTATTTATCGAATTATATATGGAAGCTACGGAAGAAGAACAAAAAGAATTTGTTGATAGTGTAAATACATTTAAAGATTTCAATATTGATGATACTAAATTAAAACTTTTAACAACTAATTTAAAAAAATTAAAATATGCATTAGATAATGGAATGGTAACAGATGTATTATCAAGAAAAACTAGAGTAAATAATTACATAAAGAAATATAAATCTCAACTAGAGTTAAAAAAAACAAAAGGTGTGTATAATTTGAGTACAAATAAACATATTACATCTCTGTTAAAAGTAATTTATGAAAATTTTTATGAGGGTGAAATTACTGGTAGGAAATTAGAAAGTAATTCATCTAAAGTATTATAAGATGAAAAATATAAAGTCTATTAACAAACTTGAAATTCATTACTATCTTAATGATGGTAGTCATTCAATGGATGCCTTTATTCGGAATAAAGCTGAAAAAGATTTACTTGATGCTTTAAGAAAAATTGGTGATGTATTAGATAGTGAACTTGAGATAGAAACCAAAGCATATCAGGAGGGTGGATTAAAAGAATTTATTTTATTTGGCTTTTTAGGAACTGCCCTACATTATTTATCTCTAGCAATTAATGACATTATTGTTTACTATGCTACAAAAGATGCAACCAGTGAAGAATTAGATAAAAAGATTAAAGAAGAAACATTAAAAAACTTACAGTTGGATAATGAGGTCAAAAAACAAGAATTAGAAAAAGAGATTGATAAAAAGCTTGAGAATAAGTTAGTACAAAAATTTATATCTAATTTTTATAAAAAAATCAATGATTATAAAAAAGTTGAAAAGATTGGTTTTAAAAATATAGAAAAATATTCAGATGAAACTATAGTTGAACGACAGTACTTTAAGAATTTTATTTTAGAAGATAATATTGCTATTGAAGAAGATGACGATGCAATGATAGAAATTATTTCTCCTGTATTAAAAGAAGGTAAATACAAATGGAGAGGTAAATATAAAAGTGAAAAAGTTGATTTTAGTATGGGGGATTCTAAATTCAAACAAGAAGTTACTGAAGGAAAACATACTTTTCTAAACGGGTCACTTATCTCTTGTCATTTACAGATAAAAACAACTTTTGATGAGTTTGGAGATGAAAAACGAAAGAATTATTCGGTTCAAAAGGTTTATGGAACTCAAGAATTAGAGTTAGGGGAATTAAAACTTCGAGAAAGTGGTAAAAAGAAAAAACAAGATAAATGGTTTGATAATCATTGTCCAAGTTTATTTGATGGATTGAATAATGATAAATAGAAACTATTACTTTTATATGAACAATTATAACTTACAACTTGTTACTTTTATGAACTTCGGGATAGTAGCCCGATGTACTCTAAGTGCACTTAAAAAGTATATAAGTTATACTTCCAATAACACACCCTTTCCACCTCTTAATAATGTGCCAAAGAGAGGGTCTTCCTTATGAATAACCTACAAAACAAAATATATACTACAAAAAATAAACACTTTAATTTTTTTGAATATTCAAAGGTAAAGAAACATGGATAAAAAATTACAATTACATTCGCCAGAAAATATTCCAAATTTTGTGATATTTAAAATAGATAAATTAAAAGTAAATATTGATGTACTTTTTGAAAATGAAACTTTATGGCTTACTCAAAAAAAGATGGCAGAATTATTTGAAGTCAATGTTCCAGCTATATCAAAACATCTAAAGAATATATTTGATACAAACGAATTAGAGGAAGAATCAGTTATTTCCAAAATGGAAACAACTGCAAAAGATGGCAAAAGGTATAAAACAAATTTTTATAACCTTAAAGCAATCACAGCTGTTGGATATAGAGTAAACTCTCATCGTGCTACACAGTTTAGAAAATGGGCAACCACTGTACTTGAAGAGTACATCATAAAAGGCTTTGCTATGGATGATGAGAGATTTAAAAGTATTCATCATTTTGGTAAAGATTATTTTGATGAGCAATTAGATCGTATAAGGGAGATACGACTTAGTGAGAGAAGATTTTATCAAAAGATTACAGATATATATGCATTAAGTGCAGACTATGATAAAAATGCTCAGATTACAAAAGAGTTTTATACAACTGTGCAAAATAAAATGCACTGGGCAATATGTGGTAAAACAGCAGCAGAAATAATATATACTGAAGCAGATGCTCAAAAAGTATATATGGGTCTTAAAACTTGGAGAAATGCACCTGATGGTAAAATATTAAAATCAGATGTAACTATTGCTAAAAACTATCTAAATGAAGAACATATAGAACAATTAAAAAGAATTGTCTCAGCTTATCTTGATCTAGCAGAAAATCGAGCCAAAAGAGGGATAGTTATGAATATGAAAGATTGGATAGTTTTCTTAGATAAATTTTTATCTCTTTCAGACTATCCAATACTTTTAGACAATGGTAAGATTTCAGCACTTGAAGCAAAACTAAAAGCTCATACAGAATATGAAAAATATAGAGAGATACAAGATAAAGAATATTTAAGTGATTTTGATAAATTATTATTGGAGATGGATATAAAATAATGAATAAATTTACAGAAGAAAAACTAGAACTAGCATTTATAACTTTACTTGGAGATCAAGGCATAAAATATCAGTATGGTAAAGATATTAATCGTGATGAAAGTGAAGTCTTAATAAAAGAGGATTTAAAAGAGTATTTAAAAAATAGATATAAAAATGATAATATAACTAATAGTGAAATCACTCAAATAGTGCGAAAACTTGAGTCTTATCCTGCAAGTGATCTTTATGATACAAACAAATCAATTATGAAGCTAGTATCAGATGGCTTTATTCTAAAAAGAGAAGATGCTTCTAAAAAAGATATTCATATCCAATTTATAAATTATGGTGATGTAAATAAAAACAATTTTAAAATAGTAAATCAACTTGAAATTGTTGGCTTCCAAAAAAGAATCCCTGATGGTATACTGTATATAAACGGTATACCATTAGTTGTATTTGAATTTAAAAGTGCCATAAGAGAAGAAGCAACTATTCATGATGCTTTTGTGCAATTAACAACTAGATATAGACGAGATATACCTGAACTTTTTAAATACAATGCTTTTTGTGTTATAAGTGATGGAGTGAATAATAAAGCAGGTTCATTTTTCGCACCTTATGAGTTCTTTTACTCTTGGAGAAGGATTACAGGAAATGAAGAGGATGTTAATGGTATAGCTTCACAGTACTCAATGATACAAGGGATGTTTAATAAAGAAAGGTTAGTAGATATTATTCATAACTTTATCTATATGCCAGATATTTCAAAAAATGAAGAAAAAATAGTATGTCGTTATCCTCAATATTACGCAACTAGAAAACTCTATGAAAACATAAAATTACATCAAAGGGAACCTTCTTTAGAAAAACCACAAGGTGATGGTAAAGGTGGTACATACTTTGGTGCTACTGGTTGTGGCAAAAGTTTTACTATGCTTTATTTAACTAGAATGCTTATGAAAAGTGTACATTTTTCTAGTCCTACAATTATACTTATTTCAGATAGAACAGATTTGGATGATCAGCTTAGTAGACAATTTGGTAATGCAAAAGGTTTTATAGGTGATAATGGAATAGTTAGTGTTGAAAATAGAGAAGATTTAAGACAAAGATTAAAAGGTCGTGAAAGTGGTGGTGTATTTCTAACTACTATTCATAAGTTCGCAGAAGATATTAAATTATTAAGTGAAAGAACAAATATCATTTGTATTTCAGATGAAGCCCATAGAAGCCAAATAAACTTAGATCAAAAAGTTAAGACAACAAAAGATGGTGTAAAAAAGACTTATGGATTTGCAAAGTATTTACATGATTCACTACCAAATGCTACTTATGTTGGATTTACAGGAACACCGATTGATGCAACACTTGATGTATTTGGTGATGTTGTAGATAGCTATATAATGACAGAATCAGTAAGAGATGAAATTACAGTTAGAATAGTATATGAAGGAAGAGCTGCAAAGGTTCTACTTGATAATTCAAAACTACAAGATATAGAGAAATACTATGATGATTGTGCAAAAGCAGGGGCAAATGAACACCAAATAGAAGATAGTAAAAAATCTATGGCAAATATGACAGCCATACTTGGTGACAGTGATAGGATAAAAGCAATTGCTAAAGATTTTGTAGAACATTATGAAAAAAGAGTAGAAGAGGGTGCTACACTAAAAGGTAAAGCTATGTTTGTATCAAGTTCTAGATCTATAGCTTATGCACTTTTTCGTGAGATAATTGCTTTAAGACCTAATTGGAATGAAAAATCAGTTGCAGACGATGATGTAGAACTTACTGAAAAAGAGAAAAAAGAGATATTACCTCTTGAAAAATTGAAAATGATTATGACCCGAAACAAAGATGATGAAAAAGAGTTATATGATTTATTAGGGACTAAAGAACACAGAAAGACTTTAGATACACAATTTAAAAATGAAAAATCAAACTTTAAAATAGCTATAGTAGTTGATATGTGGCTCACAGGATTTGATGTGCCATTTTTGGATACTATTTATATAGATAAACCAATACAGCAACACAATCTTATACAAACTATCTCAAGGGTAAATAGAAAGTTTGAAGGAAAAGAAAAAGGGCTTGTAGTTGATTATATTGGTATAAAAACAGCTATGAATAAAGCTTTAAAACAGTTTTCTCAAATAGATAGTCAAAACTTTGAAGATATAAAAGCTTCAATAGTAGTTGTAAAAGACCATTTAGATTTACTTGCGAAACTATTTCATAAGTTTGATAATACTTTATATTTTAGTGGAACACCAACACAACAGTTAGCTTGTTTAAATATGGCTAGTGAGTATGTACAACTAACAAAAGAGCTGAAAATTTTGATTGAAATTTGACCCACTTTTTTGAATAAAAATGACCCACCTGCAGATTAAAATTATAGCGTAAATATTTTTAGTTTTTGTCCTCCTT
>JBNJFB010000005.1:0-73913 GCA_051746405.1 Campylobacterota bacterium | reverse complement strand
ATTGGCAAGGTCAATAGGAGCTAGAAACTTAATAAGAAAGTTTGGTTATGAAAAAAAAGATGTGAGAATTGATCTTTTAGCAAGTACTGATGTTGAAGGGCAGTTTAACAAAGAGAATGGATATTTAGTAATTAGGATTAAAAAATAGTGAAAAAAGTATTTATAGTAACAGTTTTATTATTGTTTTTTACTAACTCATTTAGTGCTACAAGTGATATTAAAGTAGATGCTAAAAAAACAGAAGATAGAACTAAAAAAAAGCCAAAGCCTGATAAATATAAAGACTCAATTGATACTACAAAATATAAAAAAGTTAAATTAATAGATGTGGTTTTAGAGACTGTTTCAAGAAGTGATGTTTTAAAGTCTGCAAGAGAACAAGTAATTCAGTATGAAATAAGAGTTAGAAATGCCATATCTCAACACTACCCAACTTTGGACTTTCAGTATGATTTTGGAAGAACACAGCTTACACCAAGTGGAGATGAAGATAAAGAGTATAAATATTTTAATGATAGAAACTATAGATTTGTATTAAGACAAAATTTATACTCAGGTGGAAGTATAGATAAAAATGTAAAGAGTGTAATAAAAAAGTTTGAAGTTGCCCAAAATAAGTATGATATTCAACTTCAAAAAGAGATAAAAAAAGCTATTAAAGCCTACTTTGACGTGGTTTTTGCAAAGCGTACTGTAATGGTAAATGAAAGAAATATGAAAAAGCTTCAAAAAATACTTGATATAGTAACTTTGAAGTATGACAATGGTGCTGCTTCAATTGGTGATTTAACATCAATAAAAGCAAGCTTTGCAAATGCCATGACTAAACTTGTGAGAGTAAAATCAAAATTTATAGAGTCTTTGAGGTATTATGAGTATATTGTAGGTGAAAAGTTTAAAAAAACAATGCCTTATGAGAAATATTTTGATATTGAAGTAAAAGATTTTGATAAGATTTATAAAAAAGCTTTAGAGAATAATAGGGATTTGATTAACTATTATAAAACAATTGAAGCAGAGAAGTATAATATAAAAAAAGCCCAAGCTGCTTTTAAGCCAACAGTTGATTTTGAAATATCTTATAAAAAAGTATTAAATCAAGAAGATATGGTAGAGCATGAAGATAGAGTAAATGGAAAAGTAAAGCTAAAATACAACCTTTATAAGGGTGGTAGAGATGAGAATAAGATTCTTGAAGTTAGTAGTAAGATTAGAGATTTAAACTACAAGCTAGAAGAGGAAAAGAAAAAAATAAAATGGAACTTATCAAAACTATATACATCAGTTGATTCAGTATCACAAGCTTTGGAAAGCACAAAAAATGAGATTATCTCTTCTAGAAAAATGGTTAGTTCTTATTGGGATGAGTTTAAACTAGGTGAGCAAGATTTGCCTGCATTACTTCAGGGACAAAGACAGCTAAATACAGCAGAAAAAGAGCTTGTGAAGTTTGAAAAAGAGTATATAAACTCATTATTTAATATTTTACAACTAACAGGTAAATTAACTGAGTTCTTTGAGATTGATGCAAATAGTCAGAAGTATTTGGATTTTTCAAATAGTGACTATATAGGAAATTTAGATAAAAATAGTGGTGTTAATTTTAAAAACTTAGAGGATAAAGAGCAAAAACAAGAGAGTAAAAAAGATATTTTAGATAAAGATGATAGTTTAGAAGATGATAATTTAACTAATGATAATTTAAATGATACTCAAGAGATAAAAAACATTCAAGAGCCACAACTAAGACTGCTTGGTAAAAATGTATCTTTAGATGAGGCTATGGATGAATATACTAAAAAGTTTTTAAATTTTGATGAAAATAGTTTCATGATAAAAATAGGAACATTTAAAAATATTTTTGAGTCATTTAAGTATATTAGAAAGTTAGAAATCGAAGATAATTCATTGGTATTTGATGTGGTTGATGATTTTGATATAAAAACAGTTATTGTGCATAATAACTTCAAAGAAAAGCAACAGGCACAAGACTACTTAAAAAGAATGAAAAATGTGGATATTTCAAAAGAGTATGAGATAGTAAGTGTAGAAGATTTAAGAAAGCTTTACTATGAGTATATAAGTGGTCTAAAAGTAGAAAAACCTAAGCCTAAAATAGAAGTAAAAGTAAAAGAGATAGTTGTAAATAGGTATTTAAAACCAGTTGAAAAAAAACTCTTTAAAGTTAATGAAGAGTTTAAACAGAAGTTTTTAACTGCTAATAAAGACAAATATACTATAAATATTTCATCATTTACAAATTTAAATGATGTGGAAGATATTATAAAACAGAATGATATCTATAATAAATCATTTTTCTTTAAGTATGGAGAGAATGGAAGTCTATATAAGCTTGTTTATGGAGTTTTTGAAGAGTATGATGAAGCTAAAAACTATATTCAATTCAAAGGTATTAAAGGTGATAATATCTTCCCAATTGTTGAAGATATAGACTCTGTTCACACTCTATATAATGAAAATATAGATTTTAATAAAAAAGAAGAAAAAGAAGTAGAGTATGAGTATGTTAAGTCTTCAAAAATCGATAAAGAGACAAAAGAGAAAGTAAAAGAAGAAAAAGAAGTAAAAGAGCTTGAAACAAAAGAAAATACAAAAGAGAGTTTAGAAGAGTTATATCCTCTAGCAAATAAAGATACTATATCTAAGTTTTTAGATGCATCCCCAGGTAGCTACTCTATACATATTGCAAGCTTACCTACTATGAGTAAGGGTGTTGAATATATTGATAAGAACTATTTAGAAAATGATACGGTAGTAGTACAAACAACAGCAGGTCAAGCTATGATTATGTATGGGGTATATGAAAGCTATGAGAAAGCAAAAGAAGTTGTAGAGAATTTACCAGATTTTATTAAAAGAAACCAACCAATAATTAGAAAAGTTCAAAAAACTCAAGAGTTATTTAAGAAGAATAATTTAAATAATAAGATAGGAAAATAGAATGGTTGCTAGTTTTGAAAAGAATAAGAACCTTATTTTTCTTGTAGTAGTTTTTATTTTTCTATTTTTTATATCTAGTAAATTTTTTTATGATAGCTATAAAAAAGAGTTATTACAAAAAAGCTATGCAACATATGATTTAAATAAAAAATATATAAATACTTATCTTAATAAAAATTTAGTAAATAGAGGTGAAAATGTATTAGAAGTAATACAAGATAATACAAAATTTGATATTTTTAAAACTATTGAAATAAGATATGAAAAACTTATATTTAATAAAAGTATTTTAATAGACTCCTTAGAGAACTTTAATGATAAATCATGGAATTTAGCAGAAATAAAAGTAGATGTGGCACTTGGCGAAATAAAAAAAATAGAGAATACAAATCTTTATAGGTTTATACCATCACTTCAGTTTGATAAAGATGATGATGTAAATATAAGACTACAGCTATATAAAGACTCAAAGATAAAAAACTTCATAGCAAGATTAAAATTTTCTAATATTAACTACAGTCAAACGAAAGAAGATAGTAGAATTTTTCCAAAATTTATAAATAGACTTATTAGTGTAGAAGAGTTAGAAAATAGTTATGATATAAAAGTAGATGAGTCAAAATATGCAACTGTAGAGTATGTATTAAATACAAATATCATAAAAAAACAGTTAGAAGTTTTTATTTTAAAACTTATTATTTTTACTTCTATTATGTTGATTCCGCTTACTTTTACAATTGGTACTTATCATAACTATATTTTGAGAAAATATGTTAAAAAACCAGTATCAAGACTAAATGAACACTTGGAAAATATAATAAATAGTAAGTATGTGAAGCTTAAAAAAGATAATATTGAAGGTACTAAAGAGATAAATGAGTTAGTAAAAAAAGTATCAAAAATCTCATCAAAAATAGCCTCACTTACCAATGAATTAAATATGAATAAAGAGTCTTTAGAGTTAAAGGTTTCAACTGATACTTTAACAGGTCTTCCAAATAAAAAGATTTTCGATTTTGATTTAAAAAATATGTTTGTATCTTCAATAAGTGGTTATGTTTTTGTTATTAAAGTGGAGGACTTAGCACAGTTAAGCAAAAAACATGATACAGGATATATTAATAATTTTATAGAACACTATTCAAATATCATAAAAAATACAGTCTATAAAAGTAGTAAAACAGATAGTAAAATATATAGATTTTATGGCTCTTTATTTGCAGTTATACTTAAAAGTGATGATTTTAAAATAGTAGAGAATACAGCTTCAAATATTGTAAAAGAGATAAGTACAAAAATGTCAAAAAATTTTGATGTACCACCTAGCATTATTCAACTTGGTGGAACTTATATAGATTTATATGGGACTATTGATAGTGTTTTAGATAGTGCTAATAAAGCTTATGAGAACTCTAAAGTAACTCAAAATAGTTTTAGTCTTATTACAAAAGAAGAGATTGCTAAAAACTATGAAGAGATTGATAATAATGTAAAAGATATTATTGAAAAATCAGATTTTGATATAGATTTTGTATTAGATACTTATTCATTTGAAGATGAAAAGCTTGTTATGAAAGAAGTAGCTCCACAACTGTTTGATTATGATGGTAAAAAGCTCATGATTGGTTCTTTTGTATCAGTTGCACAAAAATTAGAGTTAATAGAATCCTTTGATAAACAAGTAGTAGAGAAAACAGTTGAGTTTATTAAAGCTAATTCATGTGAGTATGAACTATGTGTAAACTTATCTTATATTACTATAAAAAATGCTAACTTTTATGTATGGCTAAATGATTTTGTAAACAAAAATCAAGATGTGATAAAAAAAGTTGTTTTTAGTATCACTTCATATACTGCACAAATGCATAAGATTGATTTTATAAGCTTTGTTGAAGAGATTGATAAGATGGGGCTAAAAACACTTCTAAAAAGATATAAAACAGAAGACTTCCCACTTGAACAGTTAGATGGTGTTCCTGTAACATATATTAGAATGCACAAAGATTATACTACAGGATTTACTAATGATACACTTAAGAAACATAAGGTAAAAAATATACTTATTTATGGACAGTTAAATGGTATAGAGGTTGTTGCAGATAGTGTTAAGTTAGATTTAGATTATGATTTATTAGATAGGTTGGGTGCTTATGCTACAAGTAAATAAAAAAATAAAAAAGATAGCTCTTTTAGTTTTTGTATCTTTAGTTTTTACATCTTGTTCAACAAAAGATATAAAAGTAAAAGATGCACAATATAAAACAAGAGTTTATCATGGAGTTTCAAAAGATGCGATTTTTGAAGCAGCAAAAAAGATTTTTATATATGCAGGTGATAGAAAATTTTTGATTGATTCTTATAGAAACTCAATGACCGTAATCAAACCAAAAGTAAATCACTATCCATTATATACTTATACTACAGAAGATATTTGGGATTTAAACATCAAACAAAAAGATAATGTAAGCACAACAAAACTAGAGATAAAAAGAGTAGTGGATTTTGATGAAAAAAATCCCATATATTTCAAAGAAGAGTTATATGAGCTTTTTTATACAAGACTTGAGTATTTGCTTGGAATTAAAACCAAATGGTATAGTTGTGTAGAGTATAGAATTAAATTCAATGATGATGAAGCCTTATGTGATATTGACTTAGATATTGTAAGTACTCCAACTAAAGATGATATAGTAAAAGATATATATATCACAGAAAGAGCAGATAGAAAATTGGATAAAATAGCAAAAGATAAAAAAGATTTATTAGCTCAAGATGTTGTTTTAACAATGGATGATAAACCACAAGATGATATACTAAGTGATGCTCAAGAGAAAGCACAAGACAATAGTGAGATGATAAATACTTTAGATAAAGAGATAAATGCCCTTGATAAAAGAGTAAATGATAATTTAGATAAAACATTAGAGAAAATTGAAGAAGCACAAGAAGAGTAAGCAAGAGGTGATATTATGAGAGTTTTATTTTTCTGTTTTTTTATTTCATTGTCACTTTATGCATTAACTTTTGAAGATGCGGTCAAAAGTTTAGAAAAAAAAGAGTACTCAAAAGCTCAACAACAACTAATGCAATTAGCTTTAAAAGATAATGCAAATGCCCAGTATAATTTAGGCTTGATGAATTATGAGGGTATAGGAGTGCCAAAAGATATAGAACTAGCACTATTTTGGTATGAACAAGCCTCTAAAAATGGAAATATACAAGCTATGAATAACTTAGGGCATATGTATCACTTAGGACAAGGGGTAAAGAAAGATTTGCATAAAGCAAAAGAGCTTTATGAATCATCAGCAAAACAAGGCTATGCCCTAGCACAACTAAATTTAGCAATGCTTTATGAAAAATCCACAAAAGAAGAGAATCTAAAAAAAGCTTTTAAGTGGTATGAAAAAGCTGCAAATAAAGGTGTAATAATGGCCATGAACAATTTGGCTTCAATGTATTATTATGGAAAGGGAGTGCAAAAATCAAAAGACAAAGCGGTTTTTTGGTATAAGCAAGCCTTAAGAGCAAATAATCCTTTAGCACAATACAATCTTGCAATGATGTATTTAAGAGCAGATAGTGTACCAAAGGATATAAAAAAAGCAGTAAAGCTTTTAACCTCTTCAGCAAATCAAGGAAATACAAACTCCCAGCTTAAACTAGCAGATATTTATAGAAAAGCAAATGAAGTAAACCCTGATTATAAAAAAGCTTTCAAATATTATCTAATGGCAGCAAAAGAGGGAAAAAATAAAGCAATGTATTATGTTGGAACCTATCTTTTTGAGGGTAAGGGAGTAAAACAAGATATAGATGAAGCAAAGTATTGGTTAAAAAAAGCAAAGATAAAAGGACACCAAAGATCAGCAAACTTTCTTAAAATAAATAATTTAGAATAAAAGCAAATATTTAAGAGGTTTGAAATAGTTTATATAATATAATTTCACTCTTCAAACTGACCCTATCGTCTAGTGGCCAAGGACGTTGGGATTTCCTCCCAAAAACGTATGTTCGAATCATACTGGGGTCGCCAACGAACTTAAGGGCTTTATAGAGTCTTTTAACCTTTCTTAACACCTTATTTCTAGAATTTATACGATATTTTGCTATAATGGCTATAGTTTAAAACTTGGCAAAGTAAGAAGGATATTCTAATGCAATTACAAAAACTACCTATTGGTATTGATACATTTAGCGATATAAGAAAAGATGATTATGTATATGTAGATAAAACAGATATTGCTTTTAATCTTATAGATAACTATCGTTATGCATTTTTAAGCCGTCCTAGAAGATTTGGTAAGAGTTTATTTCTTGATACACTTAGAAACATTTTTGAGGGAAACAAAGAGCTTTTTAAAGGCTTAGTTATTGAAAATAAGTGGGATTGGGATGTAAAGTATCCTGTAATTCATATTAACTTTGCTAAAGGGAAAATTGAAAATAGAAAAGAGCTTGATAAGGCTATATTTAGAACACTTAGACAAAACCAAGAAAGGTTAGGTGTAGAGTGTAAAGATAAAGATAGTGTTGCTGGATGCTTTGATACTCTTATTCAAGAGTGCTATAAAAAATATAAGCAAAAAGTAGTGATCTTAATAGATGAATATGATAAACCTATATTAGATAATATTGATAAAACAGAGATTGCAGAAGAGATAAGAAATGGACTTATAAATCTTTATAGTGTTATTAAAGGAAGTGATGAGTTTTTACAGTTTGCCTTTCTTACAGGTGTAAGTAAGTTTACAAGAACATCTTTATTTAGTGGACTTAACAACTTAGTAGATATAAGCTTAAATAAACGATATGGAGATATTTGTGGATACTCTCAAGAAGATGTAGAAACAACTTTTAAACCATACTTTGAAAGTATAGATATGGATGAATTAAAAAGCTGGTACAATGGCTATAATTTCTTGGGTAGTGATATGTATAATCCATTTGATATCTTACAGTTTATAGACAATGACTTTCAATATAGTAACTACTGGTTTGAAAGTGGAACTCCTACATTTCTAATGAAGCTCATTAAGAAGAAAAATTATTTCTTACCTGCTCTTACTGATTTGAAAGTTGATGAAAAACTACTTAACAGCTTTGATATTGAAAATCTTGATTTAGAAGTAATACTGTATCAAAGTGGATATTTAACTATAGATAAAGTAGAAACTACACTTTTTGGAACACAACAATATAACTTGAAGCTACCAAATAAAGAAGTAAGGCAATCATTTGCTGATTATATTATTTACTATCTTATTGAAGATGATAGATTACTTCAAAAGAAAACTAATATTTACAAAAGCTTACTAGAAAAAGATATGGATAATTTAAAAGCTTCACTTGTAGCTGTATTTGATTCTATTCCTCATAATAACTATACTAATAATTCTATAGCAAATTATGAAGGATTTTATGCAAGTGTGTTTTTTATCTATTTACAATCATTAGGAATGAGAATCATAGGTGAAGATTCAAATAACAAAGGGCGAATAGATTTAACTATTAATATGGATGATGTAATTTATGTGTTAGAGTTTAAAATAGTTGGCAAAGGTGATGCACTACAACAAATAAAAGATAACAACTATGCTTCAGGCTACACAAACCAAAATAAAGATATTTACCTTGTAGGTATAGAGTTTGATACCAATAAGCGAAATATATCTAAGTTTGAGTGGAAGAAATATTAACGATATGGAGTGGTAAGAGGGCAGAGAAATTAATCTCTACCTTTATTTTTCACTAATCCATTTTTCTATTTTATCTTGATAGCTCCAAAATATTTTACTTGCACTTTTGTCATCTTGTGCTTGAATATATATGTTTAAATAGTCTGCATGTTCATCTGGAACCATAAGTAGCCATTCATCTTCACTTATCCAAGTTTTAACACCATCTATAGAACTAGTCTCTTTATCTTTTCCATCTTCAAGGAATTTTCTCATCATTTTTCCTTTAAATTCACTAGGACAAGCTACATTTTCGCCTCTAAATACAAACTCTGGAAGTTGTTTTACAATTTTTGATATTTTAATATCTGATTTTTGCATGAGTTCAAGAATTTTAAAACTTGAAAAAATGGCATCACGATTTAGACCAAAATCACAAAATGAATAGTGCCCATCAGTTGTAGCAATAAGATCAAACTCCATTAGTTCACTTGCTTTGAGTTTAGATAAATTTTCATAAGTTATTTGTAGATTTTTGAACTCTATAAAATCAGGACCCCAAGCAGGTAGTAAAACTTTTAGCTTTTTATTTGTTTGTTCATTTAACATTGTTAGTATTACAAGAAGTGTTTTATAGTCATATACAAGTTCACCTTTATCATCAATTAGTTGAAGTTTTTGACCATTTGGATAGATTAAGAAACCACAGTCTAGCTGCATTGCTTTTACAATATTTTCCATATATTTTTGAGATTTTACTATCATATTTGCTACACCTGATAGATTTTTATCATCTTTGTAGGCATTTAATACAACATTTTCAATAGCTAACTCATTCATAAGTTTAGGATATATATCAGATGTGGAACCAAACATAATATCTGTAGCTACTTTTAGCTCATTGTTTTTAAAACTATTAAGATTTAATTTTTCTAAAACTGCATCTACATATCTGTTTTTTGTTCCTATTTCTTCAGTGATTTCACCAATTTGAGTATAGTTAACTCTTCTAAAATTCTCTCTAAAAAATATTCTCTCAATGGATTTTGATAGTTTTGTATCAATAGATAATCCTTCGTTTGTATAAAGAATAATCTCAGTATTTGAAGGATCAACAACTGATTGTCTAAAATGAACTCCTGCAATAACATTATCATTATTAGACAAACAGTGTCTCATTACATTAGAGGGAACATCAAAAAGGTCATCAACATTTATTCCAGTTGCTAAAAGTCCAGAAAGAAAAGCACGCTTAATCATTCTTGAACTTTTATGATAATCCCTTGACATATAAACTTTACTACCAACAGGGAGTATAGAACCAAAAGATTCAGCAAGTTTAGTACTCATTTGTACAGAAAGTTCTATATTTGTTCTTCCTGTTACTTTTCCCTCTTCAAAAATAGTAGACTTATATTTTGTACCCCATATTACATTATTACTTACTATTGAGGAAGCATCTATAACTTTATTAGGCCATATAATAATATCTTTTACAAAACTTACTTTTTTAAATATTATACAACCTTCAGCTATTATTACACCTAAGGATGCTTTTACTTCATCTTTTATTTGAGAGTTGTTACATATAACAGAGTTATTGATTTTAGATTTTGAGCCTATTGTTACATCATTCCATAAAATAGTGTTTGTTACTTCAGAATGTTTTTTTATTTTACAGTTTTTGCCAATAGAAGCATTTTCTAATGTAACGCCTTCACTTATTTTAACATTTTCATCTAAAACAACTACACCTTTTACTCTTAACTTTTCAGGTAACTCAACTCCTTTTGATATGTAAACTAGTCCATTATCAATCTTTTTTGCTTCACCTTTTATAGGTAGAGTTATATCTCCTTTAAAAATATCTTCATATACTTCTCTATAACTTTGAGGATTTCCCACATCTCTCCAGTATCCTTTTTCACTATAGCCCCATAATGGGATATTATTTTGCATAAGGGTAGGAAAAAGGTCTTTTGCAAAATCAAAATCTTCTCCATGTGGTATAAAGTTTAATATTTCAGGTTCTATTATATAAATGCCGGTATTTATAGTATCACTAAATACTTCTCCCCAGCTTGGTTTTTCTAAAAACTTATCTATTCTATTATTTTCATCTGCAATAACTACACCAAACTGTAGAGGGTCTTCAACACTAGTTAGCGTAATTGTAAATTGTGATTTTTTCTTTTTGTGAAATTTCTCTATGGCTTTAAAATTGAAATTTGTTACTAAATCACCACTTACTATGATAAACGTATCATCTAAAAAATCCCTTGCAAATGAAACAGCACCTGCTGTTCCATAGTCATCATCGGGTTCTATATAAGTTAATTTTACACCAAATCTACTGCCATCACCGAAATATTCTCTAATAATTTCAGGTTTAAAGTAAAGTAAAATTGCCATCTCTTTTATATCTAACTCATCACGTAGTTTTAAAATAATATGTTCCATCATTGGACGATTGAGTATTGGTAACATTGGTTTTGGAAGTGAGTTTGTAAGTGGTTGGATTCTTGTTCCAAAACCACCTGCTAGAATTATTGCTTTCATTATCTATCCTAATTAAAAGTTACTCTATTTTACTTACCTTTAGATACATTTTAGTTACATATTAGCCTTAACCTTAAATTTTTTTCTATATAACTGATTTGTAACTATTTAGCGATATAATTTATGATATAAGGAGATTGCTAAATATGAAAGAGAATTTAATAAATGAAAGTTTAACTACAGGAAACTTTACTAGTAGTATACACTCTATTGATACGATTGTAGCAGATAATGTAGTTGAAGAAAAAGATTATATTATTCCAACAAGATATTATAAAAATAAATTGGTAATGCTACCTGTAAATAAAAGTAGATCATATTTTTATTGGGAGTTTACAGAGGAGTTTTTAGATAAAAATAGTATAAGTTTAGATGATATTTTTTTTCATATAGTTGATCAAAAACAGAATTTACTTGCTAATATAAAGTGTGAATATTTATATGGTGAGTATTTTTATAATATAGATACTACAAATTCATCTTTAAAAGAGATAAAAGTTATAGCTGTTTATAAAGACGGTATGATAATTAAAAATCTTATGGAATCAGATAATATAAAAATTATTAATAAAGATATTATTTATGCAACTTATCTAAAAAAAACTAAAAGAATACAAGAGTATAGTAATATATCTTGTGAGTATTTAAGCTCTAAAGATTTAGGAGAAAAACTATGATAAAAGGATATTGGGTACCAGTACTTCATTCACATTTACCGTTTGTAAAACATCCAAAATATGACTATTTTCTAGAAGAGCATTGGCTATTTGAGGCTATTACTGAATGTTATATACCACTTTTAAGCAGACTTAAACAACTTGAGTCTGAAAATATAGATTTTAGGCTTACTATTTCTATAACTCCTCCCCTAGCTCAGATGTTAGATGATGAACATCTTATGAAAAAATATGAAAATCATCTTAAAAATCAGCTTCTTTTAGCAAAAAAAGAGGTTAAAAGAACGGCAAATGATATAAACTATAAGGATTTAGCTCTATTTTATCAAGACTTATATACAAAAACTAAAGATTTTTTTATAAATGTTTTAGATAGGAATATTTTAAATGGATATAGATATTTTAATGACCTTAGAAAAATAGAGGTTATAACTTGTGCTGCAACCCATGGCTTTCTTCCTCTTTTAAAGCCAAATAAAAGAGCAGTTGAAGTTCAAATTGAAGTAGCTGTAGAGTCTCATAAAAGGCATTTTAAAAAAGCTCCAAAAGGAATATGGCTCCCTGAGTGTGCATATTATGAAGGGCTTGATGAGATTTTAAAAGATAATGAAATTGAATTTTTCTTTATGGATTCACATGGCTTAGTATATGGCAATCCCACATCTACAAATGGTGTTTATGCACCTGTATATACCACAAATGAAGTTGCAGCTTTTGCTAGAGACCCTCACTCTGCAAAGCAAGTATGGAGTTCAAAAGAGGGCTATCCAGGAGATCTCAACTATAGAGATTTTTATAGAGATATTGGGTATGACTTAGAGTTTGATTATATAAAAGAGCATATTGACCCTAGTGGAAATAGAGAGTTTACTGGATTTAAATATCATAAAGTAACAGGGGAAACTGATTATAAAGAGGTATATAATCCATTAATTGCTTCACAAAAAACAGTGGAACATGCAAAAGATTTTCACTTTAAAAGAGATAAGCAATTTGAGTTTTTAAAATCAAATATGAACAGAACTCCTATGGTTGTGTCTCCATATGATGCTGAACTTTTTGGTCATTGGTGGTTTGAGGGTCCTGAGTTTATCTACAATATTTTTAAAGAGATTGATAAGCATAAAGTTTTTAAAGCTGTAACACCTCTTGAGTATCTCTCTATGTATTCACAAAATCAAGTAATAAGTCCATCTGCTTCATCATGGGGAGATAAGGGGTACTATGATGTATGGTTAAATGAAGGAAACTCTTGGATATATAGACATTTGCATAACATGGCTGATACTATGGAAGAGTTAGCAAATAGATATAAAGATGGTACAAGTTCTAATAATACAAGGTTATTAAATCAAATGCACAGAGAGTTATTGCTAGCACAAAGTAGTGATTGGGCATTTTTGATGACAACTCAAACAGCTACTGAATATAGTATTAAAAGAACAAAAGAGCATATAAGTAATTTTCAAATGTTATTAGAAATGATTAATGAAGATATAGATTATGAGTTTTTAGAAGAGATTGAGTCTAAAAACTCCCTATTTAGTTTTTGTGATTATAGAATATACTGCACAAAAAAGGAGAGATAAAATGGCACTACTATTTTGTACAAGCGAGATGTATCCTTATGCTAAAAGTGGTGGGCTTGGTGATGTTTCACAAAGTTTACCTGAAGCATTAAGAAATACCATAGATGTTTATACTGTGTTGCCACTTTATCAAACAATAGATAGAAATAAGTTTAATTTACAGTACGCTCATTGTACATTTTATTATACTTTAAATGGTGTATCCCATCAGTTTGATATATTTCATAATAAAAATAATAGATATGAACTTTTTATATATAATCCAATTTTATGTGATAGAGAAGGGCTGTATTATGATGGATATGGTGATTTTGGTGACAATGCTTTAAGGTTTGGACTCTTTTCTTATGCATGTATAGAAGTAATTTTTCATATGAATTTAGAAATATCTGCTATTCATATAAACGATTGGCAAACAGCACTGATTGCACTATTGGCAAAAACAAAATATAAGTTATCACAAAAGATAATTCTTACTATTCATAATCTTGCTTATCAAGGAATTTATCCAAAAAATAGTGTTGATTTACTTGAACTTTCTTGGGATAAGTGTTTTAAGAAAGAAGCTTTAGAGTATCACGATGAAGTAAATTTTCTTAAAGCTGGTATTTTTTATAGTGATAAAATCACAACTGTTAGTCCCACATATGCAAATGAGATTCAAACAAAGCTTTTTGGTAATGACTTAGAGCACACACTTATTGCAAACAATTATAAACTTTCTGGAATCTTAAATGGAATAAGCTATGAGGTGTTTAATCCTAAAATTGATTTAAATATATATAAAAAGTTTACACTAAAAAACTATAAAAATAAAAATGAAAATAAACAACAACTTTTAGCAGATATAGGTTTTAAACGCAGTCAAAAGCCACTTTTTATTTTTATAGGTAGGTTTACAAATCAAAAAGGTATTGATTTACTTATAGAGAGTTTAAATCTTTTAAAAGATTTTGAAGCAAACTTTATCATACTTGGAAGTGGAGAAAAGCATTACGAAACAATTTTCAATAATATTTCCGTTAGTTATCCTAATGTTTATATAAAAGTTGGATATGAAGAGAGTTTTTCAAGAAAACTATATGCAGCTGCGGATTTTTTACTTATGCCATCTATTTTTGAACCTTGTGGATTGAATCAAATGATAGGTATGAAATATGGTGTTTTACCAATAGTTGCAAAAACTGGAGGACTTAAAGATAGTGTGGTTGATTTTACAGATGTGGATTATTCAAGTCTTAATGAGTATATAGGTATAGGTATCACATATGAAGAGCAAAATATCTTTTGGTTTATGCATGCTATTGCAAAAGCTTTAAGTCTCTATGCAAATCATCAAAAGTTTGAAACTATTTCAAAGCATAATATGGCAGTTGATAACTCCTGGGAACACTCTGCTTTAAGATATATAGAGCTATATCAGTAATTGTAATTAAACTGTGATTAAATAAGAATAACATTAGTACAACCAAATAAGGGGTTAAAATATGAAAACAACATTTCTTTTAGGGGTTCACTCTCATCAACCAATTGATAATTTTGATTATGTAATATATGATGCGATTGAGAAATCTTATAAGCCTTTTTTTCAAACAGTTCAAAAGTTTCCTGATTTTAAATTTTCTGTTCATTTTAGTGGATGGCTTTTAGAGTTTATACAAAAAAATGATAAGGAGCTTTTTTCACTTATAAAATCACTATCAAAACAAATAGAGTTTTTTACAGGAGGGTTTTATGAGCCAATTTTAGCCTCTATTCCAGCTGTAGATAGAATAGCTCAAATAAAAAAGCTATCAAACTATATAAAAAAACACTTTAACCAAACTCCAAAAGGTCTATGGCTTACTGAAAGGGTTTGGGACAATAGTATTATAAGAGATATAAAGCAGTGTAACGTTGAGTATGTAATAGTAGATGATTATCATCTTATTTCTACAGGAGTTGATGTTAAAGATACAACAGGATATTTCATTACAGAAGAGGGCGGTGACTCTATAGGGATATTTCCTATAAATCAAGAGTTACGATATGCTATTCCTTTTTATGATTTAGAAACTACAAATAATCTTCTTCATAGTTTTGAGAATACACAAGGAAAAAATGCAGCTATTCTTTTTGATGATGGGGAAAAGTTTGGAATATGGCCAAAAACATATGAGACAGTATATGAAAAAAAATGGTTAGAAGATTTTATTACTCAAACTTTAGCAGATGAGAAAATAGAGTGTAAAACGTTTAAAGACTACTATATGGAAAATAAACCTTTAGGTTTGGTATATTTACCAACAGTATCATATTCAGAAATGGGGAAGTGGTCATTAAAGTGTGCTGAAGCAATTAAAGTTGACTCATTAATGAATTCTCAAAGAGAGCTATCTCATTTTATTAATGGGGGCACATGGAAGAATTTTTTTAATAAATATCAAGAGAGTAACTGGATTCAAAAAAGATTTTTAGAACTTTCTAACAAACAAGGTACAAGTACAAAATATAAAGAAGCACTTTATAAATCACAATGTAATGATGTATTATGGCATGGTGTATTTGGAGGTATATATCTTCCAAATTTAAGAGATAATACATATAAGTATATAATAGATTGTGAAACCATGCTTAAAACATCAAAAGAGACTATTGATATTGATATGGATGGGTATGATGAATATAAATTTAAAAGTGAAAACCTTCTTACTATTATATCATCTAAACATGGAGGACAAATAGTTGAACTTGATTTATTAGATGAAAAATATAATCTACAAAATACACTCACAAGACATGAAGAAGCCTATCATAAGGAAATAGTAATAGGTGATAGTAGTTTAGAAGAAAAAGAAGAGTTAATAACTATTCACGATAATAAACTTCTACTAAAAGAAGATATGAAGATTATTATAGATTGGTATTTAAAAAAATCAGCTATTGATCATATTGTAAATGCAATATCCTGTGAAAGCTTTTTTAATAATAGTTTTCATGAGTTAGGAGATTTTGCAAATCAGCCTTATGAAGAGAGTAAAAATAGATCAAAAAAAATCTCTTTAAAAAGAGATGGTGGTATCTATTTAGATAAGAAGTTTGATACAAAGATTGAAAAATCTTATAAATTTTTAAAAAATAGTATAGAAATAGACATAGGCTTAAAGAGTAGTTTTACTAAAAAACTTTACTATTTTCATGAGTGGAATCTACATTTTGCTAATATACAAGAAGTGAGTTTTAATAATCTTATCTTAGAAGATAATCAATCAACTTTAAAGCTACATACAAGTGAACTTATAATTAAAGATAGATATACAAAAAAGATAATAAGTTTTAGTTTTCAAAAAGATATTGATATATTAATAGTACCACTAAACACTATTAGTCAAAGTGAAAAAGGGCTTGATATTACAAATCAAGGGATAAGTTTTGGTTTTGTATTTGATTTTGTTAAAAGTTTCAATACAATAATGCAATTTACAATAAAAGATATATAATAAATCATGAGTGAAAAAAAATTAAAACTAGCATTTTTATGGCATATGCATCAGCCATATTATAAAGATGATAAGTCAGATAAAACACTGTTTCCTTGGGTATTTTTACACTCAATAAAAGACTATTATGATATACCTTGGTATGGTAGTTTATTTCCTAATCTTAAAACTACTTTTAACCTAGTTCCCTCATTAGTGCGTCAAATAGAGTCATATATAGATAATAGTGCAAATGATAAACTACTTGAGACTTTAAAAAAAGATATAGTAAACCTTACTACTCATGATAAAGAGTATCTTCAAAGTTATCTTTTTTTATCAAATGAAAAAAATATGATAAAACCTCTTAAAAGATATTATGAGCTTTATTTAAAATACAATACACATAAAACTATACAAGATTTTAGTTCTAGTGAGCTTTTAGATACACAGGTATTATTTCTTTTATCATGGTGTGGTGTATATTTAAGAACTTCCAATGAAGAGGTTAAGTTCCTTTTAGCAAAAGGAGATAATTTTTCACAAGAAGAGAAAATAAAACTTATAAATGAACTAGTTGCATTTTTACCATCTATAATACAGTTGTATAAAAAGTTAGATAGTGAGAATAAAATAACAGTTTGTACCACTCCTTATTTTCATCCAATCACACCATTATTACTTGACTTTTCAAATGCAAAAAAAGCAAAACATGATGTGGTTATGCCAGAAAAGTTAGCTTCTTTTAAGGAGTTTGGTATAAAAAATACAGAAGATGCAATACAATTTTTTGAAAATAGATTTGGAAAGAAAACAAAGGGTTTTTGGCCTGCAGAGGGTAGTGTAAGTCAGGATACTGCTGAATTATTTACAAAAAATGGTTTGCAATGGTTTTGTAGTGATGAAGAGACTCTTTTTAAATCACCTAACAAAAGAGAGAAAAAAGATATCTATAAAAATTATCAGTTACAAACACAAAATGGTGTTATTGATGTGAGATTTAGAGACCATTACTTAAGTGACTTAATAGGTTTTGAGTATAGTAATATAGAACCAAAAGTAGCTGCAAAAAGATTTGTAGAGCATTTGCAAGAGATATATAACTCATGTGATTTTATGCCATTAGTTAATGTTATACTTGATGGAGAAAATGCTTGGGAGTTTTTTCCAAATAATGCATTTGAGTTTTTTAATGAACTATATAGCTTATTTGAAAGTACTTCTTGGATAGAAACAGTAACAATGGATGAAGTAACTCATGATAAACAAATAGTATGCGAAACATTATCACATATACATAGTGGAAGTTGGATAAATGGAAACTTTGATATTTGGATAGGAAGTAAACAAAAAAATAGAGCTTGGGAGCTTTTAAGTATTACAAAAAGGGATTTTGATAAATATAAAAACTCTTTAGATAAAAAAACTCTACAGCTTATTGAAAATGAATTTATGGTGGCATTGGCAAGTGATTGGTTTTGGTGGTATGGAGATGACCATTTTACTGTTCAGTCCAAAGAGTTTGATACATTTTTTAGAACGCACCTTATAAATATTTATGAGTATCTAAAGCTTCCAACACCTTTAGAAATATTAAGACCAATTGTTGATGACACTTCAAATAATGGTTTTCATACAAAACCTTTAAGTTTTATTTATCAAAACCTAGCTTGTGATAAAAGTAATTATTTTGAGTGGATAAATAGTGGTTTTATTGATATAAAAAAAGAGTTTTCAGTTATGGATAGCTCTAAAAATATAGTAAAAAATATTAAATATGGTTATAATGTAGGGAAATTTTATCTCTTTTTTGATGGAAATTTTGCAAAGCTTTTTAAAAAAATATCATTAATAGTTACTTTAAATGATAAGGAGTTTGAAATATTTGTTACAAAAGGTAAGCAAAATATTATTCAAGAAGATATCTCTTGTAATGTTTTTTCATTGGAAAATAGTATACAAATAGAGTTTTCATCAAAACAGTTAACAGTAGGAAAAAAAATAGATTTTAAGTTTTCTATATTTGAAGGGGCGAATAAAGTTCAATCTTTCCCATTATATAATAGTTTTATAATAGATATAGAAAATTTAGATTTAAAGAATTGGTACATATAATGTCAGAATTTAGATATAATAAGCTAACAAAAAATTGGGTTTTATTTGCTCCAAATAGAGCAAGAAGACCTTTTAGTTTTAATAGAAATGATGATAATCATACAAAAAAAGATATAGAAAGTTGTCCTTTTGAGAAAGGAAATGAAGAGCAAACACCTAATGAGCTAGCTAGAATTGGTACTTTGCAAAACTGGAAATGCAGAGTGGTTCCAAATTTATATCATGCATTAAGTATTGATAAAGAGGTAAAATCATATAGAACAGGATGTTTTGAAAATATGAGTGCTTTTGGAGCACATGAAGTTATCATAGAAACTCCTGTCCATAGTCATCAAATGTTTGATTTTTCAATTGATGAGTTTTTTGATTATTTTAGTATCATAAAACTTCGTATTAATGACCTTAAAAAAGATATAAGATTGAATTATTTTTCAATATTTAAAAATTATGGACAAGATGGTGGGGCATCTATCTTGCATTCCCATTCACAACTTATAGCAACGCCATTTATTCCTAAAACGATTGCATCTGACCTTGAAGAGTATAGTAAATATAAGCAAGAAACAAATAGATGTTTTTTTGATGATTTAATTTATGAAGAGAAAACCTTTATGAAAGGGTTACTTTTTGAGAATAACTACTTTATAGCATTTTGTCCTTATGCTTCAAGTTATTCATTTGAGATAAATATAGTTGCAACTGGTGAAATATCTTCTATTTTAGATTTAGATGATATAGGGATTTACTCCTTAAGTGAAATTATACAATACTGTTTTATAAAGCTCAAAAAAGCTTTGGGTGAGTGTGATTTTAATATGCTTATAAAAAATGGAGCTATACAAGATACTCATAACTCTAATAGATTTCATATTCAAATTATACCAAGATTGTACAAAACTGCTGGATTTGAGCTTGATAGTGATATTATGATAAATACTTTTTTGCCTGAAACTGCTGCAAAAATATTAAAAGAGAGTTAAGTTTAGTATGAATCTTTATATAGATTTTGGTGGTACAAATTTTAGATATCAGTTTGATAATGGTCAAATTATATCACTTGGAAGTAAAACAGTTGACTTAAAAACTTTTTTAGATGATATTATAAATAAAAATAAACAAATAGAGTTTATATCTATAAGCTTCGCGGGTCAAGTAAAAGATGGGGTTATAGTTAAATCTCCAAGTATAGCTATAGAAAATTTTAATATTAAAAAATATATAAATGATACTTACAAAATTGCACTAAAAATAGATAATGATTTAAACTGTGCAGCAATAGCAGAACATAAAAGTACTGGCTCAAAATCAATGGCACTTTTTTATATTGGAACAGGCTTTGGAGGTGCTTTTCTTGACGATGGGAAACTTGTACGAGGGGTAAATAATCAAAGTGGGGAGATAGGACATATCCCTTTTAAAAAAACACCATTTGTATGTGGATGTGGTAGAGATGATTGTATTGAACTAAGTGTAAGTGGTAGTGCTATAAAAAGATGGTGTGAGTATTATAAAATAACTTCATACTATCATAGGCTTGATAAATTGCATAAACTAAATACACCTGAAAGTAAAATAATTATAGATAATTTTTATGATGGTTTGGCACATGCCTTTCATACTGCCATAAGTTTATTTGATTTTTCTGATTTAGTTTTAGGTGGAAGTGTTGGTAAAAACAAACAGTTGAAGATGTTTTTGGAACAAGAAATTATTAAAAGTGCTTTTTGTAAAAACAGTATTAAAATAAAACTCTCAAAGTTGGAAAATGGGAGTTTAGAGGGAACAAAAAAAGAAGCTAAGTAATCAATCTTTAATGAATTACTTGGTATTATTGTAAGAAACAATGTCAATTGACAAATTATAATAAGTTAGGGTTTATATAAATGATAGCAGTTTTCAACGCCATAACAAATATTGCAGAAGATATTGAAAAAAATGTCTTTACAGATTGTGATAAATTTATCTCAAGTGGATTAAGCGATGAGCAGATGCATGATAGAGTAAATGAGTATTGTTCAAAGGTAATAAGAACAGAGTTCAAAAAAGTTAAATCAGTGCATGGTTTTATTGGTAAATATTCTAAAAAATATACAACAATAAATGAAAATGGCAAGTATAAGATTAGTTATGTTGCAATTGATAATCTAGATTTAATAGATGTTGATTTCTCTTTAGGTACTATTTTTGGAATTTATGAAAATCATATGGATGCTTTTCACTTAAAAGCTGCAATGTATATAACCTATGGTCCAACTTTCCAACTAGTATTTGCTTCAAAGCAAGAAGGGGTGATTTACTTTTCCTATGAAAATGGAGAGTTTATAGAACAAGACCCTCTAAAACTAGAAAATTCTGGAAAAATAAACTCAACTGGTGGATTACCAAATGAGTGGACAAGTGAGCATAAAGAGCTTATAGATTCATTTTTTAATGAGGGTTATAGGCTTAGGTTTTCTGACTCTTTGGCTTTGGATACGCACCAAATTTTGTTTAAAAAAGGGGGAGTATATTCAAGTCCAGCTACAAAATCTTTTCCTGATGGAGTTCATGATATTATATTTGAAGCTTTTCCAATTTCATATATTATTGAAGAAGCAGGGGGACGAGCTATAAGTCATAAGGGACGAATCCTTGATATGACAAATGTATCAATACAGCAAAAAACACCTTTTTATTTTGGTTCTAAAAAAGAGATACAAGCAGTAGAAGATAGCTTTTTAAATTAAATACTTTTGATAAAATTTTGTAATCATTTTGTACTTAATTTTTGATAATATTAATAAATTATTAAAAAGGTACAAAATGTTATCAAATATAGAAATAATGCAAAATGTTAAGTCGTTAAAAGATGTGGATGTAAAAAATAAAAGAGTACTTATTCGGGTAGATTTTAATGTACCTATGGATTCTCATCATAACATAACAGACGATAATCGTATTAAAGAAGCACTTCGAACAATAACTTATTGTATAGACCATCAAGCCAAAAATATAGTTTTAGTAACTCATTTAGGAAAGCCGAAAAATGGATATGAAGATAAATTTTCTTTAAAACATATAGTTAAAAGATTAGAGCGATTACTTGATAAAAAAGTAGAACTTATAGATAATTTTATAGAAAATAAAGATGTTTTAAATAGTGCAAATGATTCAAAAGTTTTTATATTAGAAAATATTAGATTCTTTTCTGGTGAAACAAAAAATGATGAAACGTTATCAAAAGAGTTGGCATCACTTTGTGATATTTTTGTAAATGATGCATTTGGGACTAGCCATAGAGCCCATAGTTCTACTGTTGGTATAACAAAGTATGTGGAAACTAAGGTTGCAGGGTTTTTACTAAAACGTGAAATAGATGCATTTGCAAAAGCATTATTTAAGCCAGTAGAACCTATATGTTTAGTAATAGGTGGAGCAAAGGTATCTTCAAAAATAACACTATTAAAAAATATTATGCCAAAAATAGATAAGCTTATAATTGGTGGAGCTATGTCTAATACATTTCTTAAAGCAATAGGGTATGATACAAAATCTTCACTTGTAGAAAATGATTATTTACAAGAAGCTACTGAAATAATACAAACAGCACGGGCATCTAAAGTAAATCTATATTTACCTGTAGATGTGGTAATAACAGATAGTATAGACCATCCAGTAGATAATAAAGTAGTGCCATCACAAGATATGCTAGATGGTTTTATGGCTGTTGATATCGGACCTGCTACTGTAAAACTTTTTGAAGAAGCTATAGGATTGTCTAATACTATTATATGGAATGGACCTATGGGTATTTTTGAAATAGGTAGATATTCAAAAGGGACATTTAGAATAGCACATGCTATTGCAGATACTTATGCATATAGTATTGTTGGGGGTGGAGATACTGCAAATGCTGCAGACAAAGCAGGAGAGAAAGAGAATATTAGTTTCATAAGTACAGGTGGTGGAGCTAGTTTAGAGTTATTAGAGGGAAAACTTCTTCCTGGTTTTGAAAATCTTGATTAAAAAACTCACTTTAAAAGGGGGAGTTTTTTAACACTCCCTTTTAATTTCTATTTATAGTATTTAATAGTTTTTTATCGTGATCTCTTATTTCTATATTAGATGAAACAATTCCAAGAGCATGAGTAGAACAACTTAAACATGGGTCAAAACATCTGATAACTGCTTCTACTCTATTTAAAGCACCATCTGTAATATTATTTCCATCTACAAATGTTTGTGCAACTTGCTTTACTCCTTGATTCATAGCAAGGTTATTATTTCCAGTTGCTATTATAAGATTTAGTTTGGTTATAATACCATCATTTGAAACTTCATAGTCATGAAAAAGTGTTCCTCTTGGTGCTTCACTACATCCAACACCTCTGTTTCTATTTATATTAGCATGTGACCTGATATTCTCATCTAATGTTTCAGGTTCATTTAAAAGTTCTTCGATTCTTTCAATACCATAAATTATCTCTATAATTCTTGCATAGTGGTAGTAAAATGAGTTTAATACTGGCTTCCCATTGTTGATATTTTTAAATCTATCAAACTCTTGGTCTGCAAGAGGTGTACCACAAGCTTCTGCTACATTTAAACGTGCAAGGGGACCAACTCTATACATCCCTTTTGGATATCCCAGTGGTTTGTAGTATGGAGATTTTAAATAGGTGTCATTTTCAACTGCTTCACCAATATACTCTTTGTAAAACTTAGGATTAATTCCATTTTCAAGTATTTTACCATTACTATCTACTAATCTTAATAAGCCATCATAGTGTTCTAAGTTCCCATGTTTATTCACAAGTCCCATAAATAGTGATGGAAAATTTCCAAATGAGTCTATCTCTTTTTGGAATTTATGAAGACTATTTACAAAATATTTTAAAGTTCGTTTAGCTATATCCATAGCTTCAGGAATTTGTTTTAGGATATCATCTCTTTGTTCTTTTGTGATAGGGTGACTTACTCCACCTGGTACAATCCAAGTTGGATGTATTCTTTTACCGCCAAGATTTTCAATAATCTTTTGACCAAAAGCTCTTAATTTTATACCATCTTTTGCCATATCTGGATTTGTTTGAATCATTTTAAAGATATTTCTATCATCTTTTTTTGCATCAAAACCATATACAAAATCAGGAGCACTTAGATGATAAAAGTTTAAAGCATGTGATTGTATTATTTGAGCTAGATTTATGATACGACGCAAATTTCTTCCTGCTTTTGGAGGTCTTACTGCTAGTATTTCATCACATGCTTTTGTAGAAGAGATGGCATGGCTAACAGGACAAATACCACATGTACGAGCTGTAAGTGAGGGCATTTCACTATAGGGTCTTCCCTCACAAATTTTCTCAAAACCTCTAAATTGAGTCACATGGATTCTTGCATTATCTACACTACCTTTTTTATTTAAATCAATTGTGATTTTTGCATGTCCTTCTATTCTTGTCACTGGGCTAATTACTATTTTTTTCTTTTCCATGTTACTTTCCAAACCTTGTATATTCACTTATTTTTATCTCTTTGTTTTTTATAATTGCTTTAATAACTTCATAAATTGCATCTGCAGGTGTAGGACATCCTGGCACAAAAAAATCCACATCTATTGCTTCATTTAGTGGAATTACTTTATCTAATAGTTTTGGTACTACTTGTGATGGATATTTTCCACTCTCATTGTAATCAGCTAAATCAAAATACCCTTTTTGTAAAACAGCTTCTGTTCCGAAAAGATTTTTCATAGCTGAGATATTTCCAGTTACCGCACAGTCTCCTAAGGCTAAAATATTTTTAGAGTTTTTTCTTATTTCTTTAATTATTTTAATATCATGGTCGGTACTTAAAGCTCCTTCTACTATAAATAGATCCACATCACATGGAATCTCTTTTGTATCTACATAGGGACTATATACAACATCCATATACTCTGATAGCTCAATAATTCTCTCATCCATATCTAAAAAAGACATATGACATCCTGAACAACCATCTAACCAAACTGTACCAACTCTTATTTTTTTCATCTATTTGCCCTTATTTTAATGAGGTTTGTTACTATATCTTTTTTCTTTATCATTTCTGTTGCACTTACACCTTTTTCAAATAATGCACCTGTTGGACACACCTGCACACATTTTCCACAGCTAGTACAGCTGGTTGATTCACTCCATGGTTCATCCATATCATGTATGATTTTTGCATTTATTCCACGACCCATAATATCTAAAGCATGAGCCCCTTCAACTTCATCACAAACTCTTACACATCTAGTACAAAGTATACATCTGTTTGGGTCATAGTTGAAAAATTTATGGGAAGCATCCATTTCAAAACTTTTATGGATATATGGAACTAAACTATGTTCAAGGTTTTGCTCTATTGCTTGATTTTGTAATTCGCAATGACCATTTGATACACATACACTACATGTATGAGTTCGTTCAGCAAATATCATTGAAAGTACCATTTTTCTGTGGGATTCTACTTTGGTTGAATTTGTAATAACCTGCATACCTTCTTTTATTTTTGCTGTGCATGCAGGAATAAGTTTAGAACTACCACGAACCTCTACAAGACACATTCTACATGCTCCCACACAGCTTAACCCTTCCATATAACATAGAGTTGGTATATTTATGTTGTGTTCATTTGCAACTTCTAGTATTGAACTATCTGATCTTCCTGTAACATCTATATCATCAATTTTAAATGTTTTTACTCTGACTTTTTGCTTAATCATTGGCTATTCCTTCAAGATATTCAGCTTCAAAATATTTTATCGTACTTTTTATAGGGTTTGGTGCTGCTTGACCAAGTCCACAAAGACTAGAGTCAATTACAACATCACACAGACTCTTTAAAAGATAAAAATCACTCTGTTTTGCCTCTTTTTTTATAAACTTATCTAGTAAGTCTGCTAATTGGCTTGTTCCAACTCTACAGGGCACACACTTTCCACAACTTTCACTTTTTGAGAAATCCATAAAAAATCTTGCAACCTCAACCATATTTGAACTTTCATCAATAACAATTAGTCCTCCACTACCCATTATAGAACCAACCTCTTTTAAACTATCATAATCAACTGTAATATCTAAGAGGTCTTCAGGTATACAACCACCACTTGGACCTCCTGTTTGTATAGCTTTTAGTTTCCCACCATTAGGAATACCACCACCTATATCATAAATAAGTTCTCGAAGTGTAATACCCATTGGGACTTCAACAAGACCTGTATTTTTTATATGACCTGTTAGGGCAAAAACTTTTGTTCCACTTGATTTTTCTGTTCCTATATTCTTGTACCACGCTCCACCATTTCGTATAATAGTAGCTATATTTGCAAATGTTTCCACATTGTTTAATATAGTAGGGTCTTTATAAAGTCCAAAATCACTTAAATGTGGTGGTTTTTGTCTTGGATTTCCTCTATTACCTTCAATAGAAGATACTAATGCAGTTGCCTCTCCACATACAAACGCTCCACCACCTAGTCGTATTTCCATATCAAAACTAAAGCTACTATTTGCAATATTATTTCCAAGGATACCTTTCATTTTTGCTTGTTTAATAGCTTTTGTTAGTTTTTCAACTGCTATTGGGTATTCAGCTCTAACGTAAATATATCCTTTTGATGCACCACAAGCAAAACCTGCAAGAATAATACCCTCAAGTACTTTGTGGGGGTCTGCTTCCATTACTGCTCTATCCATAAAAGCACCAGGGTCTCCCTCATCTCCATTACAAATGATATACTTTTGGTTTGCTTCTACTTTTGATACTGTTTCCCATTTTAAACCTGCTGGATATCCTCCTCCACCACGACCACGAAGTCCAGAAATTTTAACTTCATCAATTACTTCTGTTGGTGTCATATCTTCAAGAGCAGTAAATAAAGCTTTATATCCATCATTCATAATATAATCTTCAATATCATCAGGGTCTATAATACCTGCGTTTTCAAGTACTATTTTCTTTTGTTTTAAAAAAAATGGAGTATTTGTATCTAAAAGTTTATCCTCTAAGCTTTTTTTATTTTCAATTAAATCTAGAAGCTTATGCTCATCTTCTAATTGAATACCACCATATATAACTTCATTATTATTCTCTTTATTAAAAGAAGATACCATAATAGCTGCTGAACATAAGCCATTACAACCTACAGCTTTTGCTTTTGTTTCTTTATTTGTTTTATTCTGTTTTATTTTTTTAGATAAACTCTTTTGTAAATCTTTTGCACCCAAAGCAGCACATGAGCTTCCTGTACAAATACGAAGTTCATTTTTACAACTTTTTTGACTAGATTTTTTTTTGATGGCTATATTTTCTAAATCTTCAACACAATTTAACATATTAGTTCCTCAACATTTTTCTTAGCATCTTCTAAAGTAAGATTACCTTCTGATTTATTATCATAAATAACTATAGGTGCAATAGAACATGAACCAACACAACGTGCAGTTAAAACTGAAATGAGAGAGTCTTTTGTTGTTTCCCCAGCTTTTATTCCAAATCTATCTTCTAAATCTTTTAGAATTTTATCAGCACCCTTTATATAGCAAGCTGTTCCTGTACATACAACAGCTGTATGCTTACCTTTTGGTTTTAGTCTAAAGAAGTGATAAAAAGTAGCTACTCCATAAACTTTTGAGTAGGGGATTTTTAGTCTTTTAGCTATGTATTTAAGTGTTTCATTTTCAAGATAACCAAATGTTTCTTGAGCCGTATGAAGAGTCTCTATCAATGAACTTTTTTCAAAGCCTAACCTCTTCATAGTTTTTTCAACTAATTTATACCTATTATTTGCTTGTGCATTCATTGGCTACTCCATTTTATTATTTATATACTAAATTATATATACTCATAGTAACATAATGGTTACTTTGCTTTTTTTTAATTATTATAACTTTTTGAATTTGATTGTAATCAAACTGTATCTTTTATTATTTACAATGTAAAAAATAATACATAAGAGGAAAAATGATGGGTTTATTAAATATTGTAGATACTGGAGTTATAACAGGCAGTGATGTGAAAAGGGTATTTGATTATGCAAAAAATAACAACTTTGCAATACCTGCAATAAATGTAATTGGTAGTGAATCAATAAATGCAGCTTTAGAAGTAGCCTCAAAAGTCAACTCACCTGTTATTATACAGTTTAGTAATGGTGGAGCTAAGTTTAATGCAGGAAATATTAATAATGAAAATGCAGATGTAATTGGTGCAATTGCAGGTGCTAAACATGTTCATGAAGTATCAAAAAATTATGGTATTCCTGTAATACTCCATACAGACCATGCTTCAAAAAAGCTTTTACCATGGATAGATAAGTTATTAGAAGCTAGTGAAGAGCATTTTTCTAAAACAGGAAAACCCCTTTTCTCATCTCATATGTTAGATTTAAGTCAGGAGACTTTAGAAGAAAATATTGAAATCTCATCGAAGTATTTAAAACAAATGTCAAAAATTGGTATGACCTTAGAGATTGAACTTGGTATTACAGGTGGAGAAGAGGATGGAGTTGATAATAGTGATGCTGATGTAACTTCACTTTATACACAACCAAGTGAAGTTTGTTATGCCTATGATAAGTTATCAAAAATATCTCCAAATTTTACTATTGCAGCTAGCTTTGGAAATGTACATGGAGTATATAAACCAGGTAATGTGACTTTAAAACCTCAAATATTAGACAATTCACAAAAATATATAAAAGATACTTTAAAAACTGAAACAAAACCTGTGAATTTTGTCTTTCATGGTGGTAGTGGAAGTTCAGTATCAGATATAAAAGATGCTATTAGTTTTGGGGTAGTTAAAATGAATATTGATACAGATATGCAATGGGCATTTTGGGATGGCATAAGAGAGTATGAAAAAATAAATCATCAATACTTACAGTCTCAAATTGGAAATCCATCAGGAGAAAGTAGTCCAAATAAGAAGTATTATGACCCAAGGAAGTGGTTGAGAGCGGGACAAGATAGTATGGTAAAAAGAGCAATGAAAACATTTGAAGATTTAAATTGTTTAAATAGATTATAAAATAAAATAAGAGGGTAGATTAATGAGTGGAACTATACAAGATATAAATGCGTTAGAAATTTTAGATAGTAGAGGAAATCCTACTATTAGAGTTTATGTAAAACTAGCTTGTGGAATTATAGCATCAGCTTCTGTACCAAGTGGTGCTAGTACAGGAGTAAATGAAGCGGTTGAACTAAGAGATAATGACAAAAATAGATATGGTGGTAAAGGGGTATTAAAAGCTGTTGATAATGTAAAAAATATTATTGCAAATAAGATAAAAGGGATGAGTTGTATGAATCAAACTATGATAGATCAAACTATGATAGATTTAGATGGTACTGCAACAAAAGAAAATCTTGGAGCAAATGCAATTTTAGGGGTTTCTATGGCAGTGGCAAAAGCAGCAGCTATATATAGTGATATGCCACTTTATAGATATCTTGGTGGAAGTAATGTTAGAAGAATACCTGTACCTTGTATGAATATTTTAAATGGGGGAAGTCATGCAGATAATAGTGTAGATATTCAAGAGTTTATGGTTGTACCCCATGGTGCACCTTCATTTAAAGAAGGTCTTCAGTATGCTACTGAAACATTTCATGAGCTTAAAAAACTTTTAAAAACTCAAAAAAAAGCTACTAGTGTAGGTGATGAGGGTGGTTTTGCTCCAAATCTTGATTCTAACGAAGAAGCAATGGAGCTTATTGTAGAAGCTATAAAAAATGCAGGGTATAAACCAGGTGAGCAAATAAGTATAGCAATAGATAGTGCAGCTAGTGAATTTTTAGTTGAAAATAGCCATAATCAATATAATTTAAAGTGGTCAAATAGTGGAATAAAAACAAGTGATGAAATGATAGAAATGGCACAAAGTTGGTGCAAAAAATATCCAATAATATCTTGGGAAGATCCACTTGGAGAAAATGACTGGGATGGTTTTGCAAGATTTACTCAAAAGCTAGGTAATGATATTGAAGTTGTAGGAGATGATCTTTTTGTAACAAATACAAAATATATAAAAAAAGGCATTGAACTTAAAAGTGCGAACTCTGTTTTAATTAAGTTAAATCAGATTGGAACTGTTAGTGAATCAATAGATGCAATAAAGATGTGTAAAGAGAATGGATTTAGAACATTTATATCACATAGGTCAGGAGAAACAGGGGATACGTTTATAGCTGATTTTGCAGTTGCATTTGATGCAGGACATATAAAAACAGGTTCATCTAGTAGAGGTGAGAGAATAGAGAAATATAATAGACTTCTTGAAATAGAAGCACAACTAGAGGGTGCTGTTCAATATTATTGGAAGTAAGATAATAGTCTGTAACCAAATAGTGATGTGATTTATATATAATTATTTTCTAAAACAGTAAAGGAGACATATGCAAATAGAACAATATGAATTTAGTAAAAAGTATAGTAAAGCAGTAGCCTACTTCTCAATGGAGTTTGCAGTACACCAAGCACTTAAAATATATTCAGGTGGTCTTGGGTTTTTAGCTGGGTCTCATATGAGAAGTGCTTATGACTTAAAACAGAATGTTGTTGGTATTGGTTTATTATGGAGTTATGGTTATTATGACCAAGCAAGGGATGAAGATAGAAACTTAAAAATTGAGTTTAGAAGAAAACACTATTACTTTTTAGAGGATTTAGATATAAAAGTAACTGTTATGATAAATGATAAACCTGTCATTGTAAAAGCACAAATTGTTCCTTCACATCTATTTAGTTCAGCTCCTTTAATACTTCTTACAACAGATATAGAAGAGAATGATTACCTTTCTAGAACTATTACACATAAGCTTTATGACGCACATGAAGAGACAAGAATTGCTCAGGAGATTGTTTTAGGTATTGGTGGAGTTAAAGTACTTGAGGCTTTAAATCATAAAGTTGATATTTATCATATGAATGAGGGACATGCTTTACCATTAGTATTTGAACTATATAAAAATATTAAAGATATGGAGTTATTAAGGCAAAAGGTTAGATTCACTACTCATACCCCTGAAGCTGCTGGGAATGAAGTACATAATATAAATCTTTTAAATAAAATGGGTTTTTTTAGTAATATTTCTTTAGATGAGGTTAAGCAAATAGTTCATTATGAAAAGCATGATGATTTTAATCTTACAGTCTCTGCATTACGTGTAGCAAAAATTGCTAATGGCGTATCTAGAATGCATGCAGATGTGGCAAATGATATGTGGAAAGGTTATGATGGTATTTGTGATATTATTGATATTACCAATGCACAAAATAAGAGATATTGGGCTGATAAACCAATGCTTAGAGCCCTTGATGAACATGAAGATTATGAATTAATTGCTAGAAAAAAACATCTAAAAAGAAAACTTTTTGATGAGGTTGCAAATCAAACAGGTAAAATGTTTGACCCAGATGTACTTACTATTGTATGGGCAAGAAGATTTGCTGAGTATAAAAGACCAGGACTTTTAAAATATGACTTTGATAGATTTGTAAATCTAATTACTAGAAAGGAACAACCAATTCAAGTTATTTGGGCTGGTAAACCTTATCCTTTTGATACAAACTCTATAAATCTATTTAATGAACTTATCTATTTGACAAAACAGTATAGTAATACAGCAGTATTAATAGAGTATGAACTTCAATTGTCAAGATTACTAAAACAGGGTGCAGATATATGGCTTAATACTCCACGAATTACTAGAGAAGCTAGTGGAACAAGTGGTATGAGTGCTTCTATGAATGGTGCTATTAACTACTCAATAGCAGATGGCTGGCATCCAGAATTTTGTAATGATGGTGAAAATAGTTTTACTATTTTAAATGCAGATGCAAGCTTAAGTATAGAAATGCAAGATAAAAATGATAATAAATCGATGATGGATAGACTAGAAAATGAGATAATACCAATATATTACGAAGATACTAAAAAGTGGGCTAGAATTATGGAAAACTCCATGAATAGTGTTTTACATGAGTTTGATTCAGGGTCAATGGCACATAAATATTATGAAAAAATGTATAAGTTTTAAAATCAATTAAATCAAGGATAACAAATGGCATTAAAAGTAGCAATAAATGGAACAGGAAGAATAGGTGTAATTGTAGCAAAAATTGTAACAAGTAGAGATGATTTAGAATTAGTAGCAATTAATACAACATCAAGTATGGATATGTTGCAATATCTTTTAAAATATGATTCAGTTCATAAAGGTGTAGATGCTGTAATTGTTGATGATACAACTATGAAAATCAATGGAAAATATGTAAAAATATTCTCCACAAGAGATCCAAAAGAGTTAGGTTTTGGAAAATGTAAAGCTAAAGTTGTTATTGAGTGTACGGGTGCTTTTTTAACTACTGAAAAATGTAAGGCATATCTAAAAGATGGAGTAGAAAAAGTTGTAATGTCAGCACCTGCTAAAGATGACACACCCACTTATGTATTAAATATTAATACTAATGAGTATAAAGGTGAAGAGATAATATCTAATGCTTCTTGTACTACAAACTGTTTAGCACCTATTTGTAAAGTTTTAGATGAAGAGTTTGGGATTGAAAATGGACTTATGACAACTATTCATTCTTACACAAATGATCAAAATATCTTAGATGTAAAACATAAAAGTGATAAAAGAAGAGCAAGAGCAGCTGCTGTAAATATGATACCAACTACAACAGGTGCAGCAAAAGCTATTGCTAAAGTTATGCCAAATTTAACAGGTAAATTAAATGGCTATGCTATGAGAGTTCCTACAGCTGATGTTTCTGTAGTAGATTTAACAGTTAATTTACATAAAGAGGTTACTGTAGATGCAATAAATGATGCTATGACAAAAGCAAGTCAAGCAGATTTTAAAGGCTTAATTGAAATAGATAATGACAAAAGAGTATCTAGTGATTTTGTAGGTAGTACTTATAGCTCTACATTTGTACCTGATATGACAAATGTTGTAGATGCTAAAACTGTAAAAGTATTAGCTTGGTATGATAATGAGTGGGGATATAGCTCAAGATTAGTTGATATGGTAAAGTTTGTAGGAACAAAATAATGCTTCAATTCCAGAGACAATTTAACCCAAAAATTGGTAAAAAAGCAACTGAGTTTTGTGAAAGTACTTTTAAGAAACTAAAAAAGGAGAAAGATAGTAATAAAGTTGGTTACTACTCTTTACCAAATAATACAAAACCTCTAATTCATCAAATAGAAGAATATAAAAAGAATCACAATTCTCTTCAAAATAATAAAATTAAAAATGTTGTTGTTATTGGAATAGGTGGATCTAGTTTAGGTACTAAAGCTATTGATGCTATTTTAGGATTTAAAAAGAAATCTGAAATAAAATTAATATTTCTTGAAAATGGAGACCCTAGCAATATAAAAGAAAACTTAATAGATGTTAATAAAGAAGATTCGATATTTATTGTTATTAGCAAATCAGGTACAACAATTGAAACAACTTCTATATTTAAGTATGTACTTCAAAGATATAAAATAGATTTACATACAAAAGATACAAAAAATCTTATTGCAATAACAGATGAAAACTCTCCACTATTTTTATTTGCACAACAGTATAAAATAAAAACCTTTACAATTCCTAAAAACGTTGGGGGAAGGTTTTCTGTATTAAGTGCAGTTGGACTTGTTCCACTTTCTATTATTGGATATGATATAGAAAAACTTATTTTAGGTGCAGCAAAGTTTGAGAAAGATTTTTTTAATAGAAAACATGACCATCTTTTAGAAAAAGCATATTTTTACTTTAAAAAAGCCAAAAAGAAACCTATAAATATACTTTTTTCTTATGGGTCTAGTTTTGAGAACTTTAATAAGTGGTATGTTCAGTTATGGGGAGAGAGTTTGGGAAAACTTAATAAAACATTTAAAAAAGTGGGTTTAACTCCTATTGGATTAGTAGGAAGTGTTGACCAACACTCTTTTTTACAGCTAGTTATGCAAGGTCCTGAGGATAAAACAGTAACTTTTTTAAAAATAAATGATTTCCAAACAGATATTAAAATACCTGATATAAAACTTGACCATATTACAGGGGTAAACTACAGTAATAATTATAGTTTTAGTAGCTTAATAAATGCCCAATGTATGGCTACATATGAGAGTGTAAGTGAGTCAGGAATCCCATGTGATATGATTACAATAAATAATCTAAATATTGATAACTTAGGAAGTTTAATATACTATTACGAACTATTAACTTCAGTTGTAGGTATAATGCTTGACATAAATACATATGATCAACCAGGAGTTGAACTAGGGAAGAAAAAGCTTATAAAAAAGATGAAAAAAGAGAGTTAAAATGGCAATAGCAATACTTACTTCAGGTGGAGATTGTGCTGGAATGAACCCTGCTATAAAACAGTTTGTTGATTACTGTTTTACATTAAAAATAGAACCATTCTTAATCTATGATGGATTAGAGGGATTAATAAACGGTACTATTAAAAAAGCTACATATGAAGATGTAGCAGGAATAATGCATGAGGGTGGGACTAAGATTCGGTCATCAAGATCCAAACGATTTTATGAGTATAAATATAGAAAACAAGCTTATGAAAATTTAAAATCATATGGAATAAGTAGGCTTATTATTCTTGGAGGTGATGGTTCATTTCGAGCTTTAAATCAATTTCATAAAGATTTTTCTATTCCTTTTATTGCAATACCATCTACAATTGATAATGACATATTTGCTACAGACTATTGTCTAGGTGTAGATACAGCTTTAAATATAATTAGGGGTGCAACAGATGCTATTAGAGATACCTCTGCTTCATTTAAAAGAGGTTGTGTTATAGAGACTATGGGTAGAGATTGTGGATATTTAGCACTAGTTTCAGCTATTACTTGTGGAGCAGAGATTTGTATAATACCAGAACTTGAATATGACTTAAATTCACTGAAAACTAAACTAAAAAATGAGTTATTAAATGGTAGACAATATATAGTAGCCCTTGTGGCAGAGGGTACAAAACAAACAGAAAATATAGTTGACTTCTTAGAAAATGAAGTTGGAATTGAAACAAGAGCTACAACATTAGGTCATATACAAAGAGGTGGAAATCCCACTGTATATGATAGACTTATGGCAGTTGAATTTGTAACATATTCTATTGACAAACTTTTAAATATAGATAATAAAACAGAGTCTTATGTGATAGTTTATAAAGAATCAAAGTTTGAATTTGTAACAATAGATTATGTAAATAGCCAAAAATATAAAATAAAACAGAATTTATTGGATATGGCAACACAGATGGTAAGATAAATAAAGATAAAAACTAATGATTTATTTAGTAGGAATGGGCAATGAATTAAGAGGAGAAGATGCATTTGGTTTAGATGTGGTAAAAAGCTTCAGTCAGAATTGTAAGTTTAAATGTATCCAAACTCATCAACTACTTCCTGAACACTGTTTAGAGTTAAAAGATGCAACAAAAATAGTTTTTGTAGATGCTTCTTATGGTTCATCTTACACATTAGCAGTCCCTTTGCCCTCTTATGAACATAGGATTAGCCATCAACTAAGCCCCTTCATATTGATGCAGATGTTAGTTTCACTTTATGGGGTTAATATACCATTTTATATTTTTTCAATGCAAACAAAGAGTTTTGAAGAAATAAACGATTATAGTAAGTATCAATCTATGGTAGATATTACTAAAGAGTCTATTTTAAAATTTTAATAATAAAGGATTATAATGTTAGATGAGAGACGGAGTCTTCGGCAGTTAATTGATAAGGCTTATAATATTCCTCTTAAAATTATTTTTAGATCTTTTACATTTACTTTATTAATTGCTTTATGTGTTGCATTTATTCCTGATTATTCCCTTTCTAAAGAGGGTGTATTAATGCTTTTTATTCTTATATTTGCAGCTGGGCTTTGGATTACAGAGGCAATTCCTGCATTTGCTGTTTCACTATTAGTAATTGCACTTGAGATTATACTCTTAGGTTTTAGTGACTTTAACTTTTCTAGTGGTTCAAATGAGTGGGAGAGTTATTTAAAGCCTTGGTCATCACCGTTGATTTTTTTATTTTTGGCAGGTTTTATTATGGCAAGTGCTGCTTCTAAAACTAAACTTGATTTATGGCTTGCAAAAAGGGTACTTTTTTATGTGGGTGGACGTCCAAAAAATATTGTTTCTGGGCTTATTGCTGTTACATTTTTGCTTTCTATGTTTGTTTCAAACACAGCAACTGCTGCAATGATGCTTACTGTATTAACGCCACTTCTTCTACATGTAAAACCTGGTAATCCATTTGGCAAAGCGATGCTTCTGTCTGTGGTTGTGGGTGCAAATATTGGAGGGATGTCAACAATTATAGGTACTCCTCCCAATGCTATTGCAGTAGGTGTACTTGGGCAAAACGCTCCATCTTTTATTGGTTGGATGGGTTATGCTGTAGTACCTGCAATTTTAATGGTTTTAGTTTTACGGTTTGTGATTCTTAAGCTCTATGCTTCAACTGAGCCTTTTATTGATATTAGAAGTATCAAAGAAGTAGAGCACTTTGATGATTCTACAAAAAAGTTTTCCAAGATACCCACTGTACCTAGTTGGAAAAAAATCGTAACAATAGCTATCTTTGCTTTGACTATTTTGCTTTGGCTAACAGGTCCTTTGCATCATATTCCTACAACTGTAGTTTCACTTATTCCAATTATTGGATTTACTCTTTTTGGGATTTTAGATGCAGATGATATTTGTCATATTCGTTGGGATGTGATTATTCTTATTATTGGTGGATTAAGTCTTGGTCTTGGAGTATCAAAAACAGGTCTTGACCTTTGGCTAGCCTCTTTTGTGCCCACAGAAACTCTTGGTATGCTTATGGTTATAGTGATTTTTTCTTATCTTGTAGTAGTAGTTTCAAACTTTATGAGTAATACAGCAGCTGCAAATATTATGCTTCCAATTGTAATAGCAGTGGCTATAAGTATCTCACCTGATTCAAGCTTAGTAGCAGTCATTGCAGTGGCATTAAGTGCTTCTTTTGCGATGATACTACCTGTTTCTACTCCACCAAATGCGATTATGTACTCAAGCAATAAAGTTCAAGGTAAAGACTTCTTAATATTAGGTATTGTTACTGCAGTTTTAGGGCCTGTAATAACTATGAGCTGGCTTTTTTTAATTGAACTATTTTAAAAGTATAGTTTATGAAAAGTTAAAGATAAAAAATTTGCTTATGCTTTAAATGGGCGTAAGTAAATTATGATACAATATACGTATTTAAATATTATACTTAAGAAGAAGATTTTATGACAACACCTTTGGAAGAATTTGATTTTGATATAGATAACCTTGATCTATTTAAGCCATTTTTTGAGCAACTTTTTAACTCTGTAGTAATAACCACATCCCAGCTAGAGCTTCCTGGACCACAAATCATATATGCAAATAGTGCTTTTTGTAAACAAACTGGATATAGTTTTGAAGAGATTTTAGGTAAAACTCCTCGTATTTTACAAGGTGAGCAAACTAGTAGAGATGTTTTAAATAGATTAAAACAAAAGCTTCAAGCAGGTGAGTTTTTTCAAGATAGTACAATAAACTATAGAAAAGATGGTACTTCATATTGGGTGGAGTGGAACATTTCAGCTTTATATAATAAAAAAGGTGAGTTATCACACTACTTTTGTGTTCAACATGATGTTAGTGCATATAAGCAACTTGAGCAATCGCAAAAGCTACTTCAAGAGTATAAAGATGCGGTTGATGATGGTTCTATTCTTTCAAAAGCAGATAAAAATGGAATAATTACATATGTTAACTCTGAGTTTTGTAAGATTTCAGGTTATGAAAAAGATGAGATTATAGGAAAGCCACATAGTATAGTAAGGCATCCACATATGCCAAAAGAGATTTTTTCTGATCTTTGGCATACAATCAAAAATCTTAAAAAAACTTGGAGAGGTGAGATTAAAAATCTTAAAAAAGATGGTTCTTATTATTGGGTTGAGGCTACTATCAAGCCTATTTTAGATAACAAAGGTGAGATTGTTGAATTTATTGGATTAAGAACAGATATTACACAACTACAAAACTATAAAGAGTCTTTAAATAATGAGCTTGAAGATACATCTAATTCATTAAAAGAGTATGAAGATGCTATTATAAATAATAGTGCTATTGCAAAACTCTCAACTAAATTTACAATTGAGTATGTTAATGATAAGTATCTGCAACTTACAAAATATAAAAAAAGTGAGATGCTAAAAGCTAGAATTAGTGATTTTATATCGTGGGAATCCTTAGAGAATAGACATGGGATATTAAAAATAGTTCAAAAAGGCAGAGTTTATACAGGAAATTTTAAAGGAAAACCAAAGTATGGTGAGCCATTTTATACTGAAACAACTATCAAGCCCATAAAAAATATCAATGGAGATATTTGTGAGTATTTACTTATAATGCACGATGTTACGCCTCTTGTAAATTCACATCTTGAGATTGAAGCTACTCAAAAAGAGATAGTATATAAAATGGGAGAGATAGGTGAAAGTAGAAGTAAGGAAACAGGAAATCATGTAAAAAGGGTGGCTGAATACTCTAGGCTTTTAGCACTTTTATATGGGCTTAGCTATAAAGAGGCTGAAACACTTTTTACTGCAAGTCCTATGCACGATATAGGTAAAGTTGCTATTGCAGATAGTATTTTAAATAAGCCAGGCAAACTTACAAAAGAAGAGTTTGAGGTGATGAAGTCACATGCTAATATTGGGTATAAAGTTTTAGAGGGTTCTAGTAGAGAGGTATTAAAAGCTGCTGCTATTGTAGCTTATGAACACCATGAGAAATGGGATGGAAGTGGTTATCCTAGAGGACTTAAAGGTGAGCAAATTCATATTTATGGAAGAATAACAGCTATAGCTGATGTTCTTGATGCTTTGGGTCATGATAGAGTTTATAAGAAAGCATGGGACTTAGATAGAATACTTGAGCTTTTTAAAGAGCAAAGAGCAAAACACTTTGATCCTATTTTAATTGATATATTTTTTAAAAATTTAGATAAGTTTTTAGAAATAAAAGAAAAATTTGATGACTAAGATATCTTAAACCCTAAATACCTACTTGTATTCAGGGTCTTTCATCTCTTTTACATTTGGATTTAGTTCATCTACTATTGTTGGTTCTTCCCCTACATCTTTTTCTAAAATCCAAGGTTCTCTAGCTGCTACTGATTCATTACCTGACCTAACAGGAGTTTTTTCTAAGCTTAGACTTTTTAATAAACCTACAACCATAAGAATAATCACAAATGAAAATGGTAATGCAGCTGTTATAACTGCTGCTTGTAAGGTTTGAAGTCCACCTGCAACTATTAAAACACCTGTAAGAAGTGTGAGAATTATACCCCATAAAATTCTATGGCTTGTTGGTGGTGTTGTTGAACCTGCTGCTAGAATAGTAGTGATTACAAGTGTTCCTGCATTTGCTGATGTAATTAAATATGTGGCAATAAGTACAATCATTAAAAATGACATTATACTGCCAAGTGTTCCTAAGTTTAGATTTTCTAGCATTACAAATAGTGCACTTGATACATCTTGGTTCACTGCTGATACAATATCTTTTTGTAAAATAAGCTCTTCATATAAAGCAGTTCCACCAAATAGTCCTATCCATATTATAGTAATTAAAGTAGGGGTTAGTAAAACACCTGATACAAACTCACCAAAGGTTCTCCCCCTTGATATTCTTGCTATAAACATCCCTACAAATGGTGACCATGCTATCCACCATCCCCAGAAAAATACTGTCCATACAGATTGCCAACTGGTATCATGGGTCACATTTGTATGAAAAGTTAGTCTTAAAATATTTTGTATATAGTGACCAGTTGACTCAATTGTAATACCAATTAGATATTGTGTTGGCCCAAATAAAAGTAAAAATGTTAATGCTATAATACTAAGCCAAAAGTTACTAACTGATAGAAATCTAACCCCTTTATTAACACCTGATACAACAGATGCAACAGCTATTAACATTATAAGTGACATTACTGTTAGTTGAAAGGTTAAGGAGGTTTCTATTTCAAAAACCTTTCTTAATCCTGTGTTCATTTGTTGAACCCCTAAGCCTAAAGTTGTCGCAATACCAAAAACAGTACCAAAAACAGCTAATACATCTATAATATCACCAAAAAAAGAGTCCACTTTTCTTCCAAATAGTGGATAAAGTGCTGAACGAATAGTCAAAGGGTAGTCATGCCTAAATGAAAAATATGCTAAGGTAAGAGCAATAAATGAAAATATTGCCCATCCATTTAATCCCCAGTGGAAAAAGCTAAGGCTCATACCTGTAATAGCAGCTTGTGGGGTCATCTCTGCACCTGTGAAAGGATTGCTTTGAAACTGCATAATAGGTTGTGCTACAGACCAAAATAGTATTCCTACACCAGTTCCAGCTGCAAAAAGCATTGATACCCATGAAAAAAAGGTAAATTCAGGTTGTTCTAAATCTCCACCTAATCTAACATTTCTATATCGACCCATTCCAAGCCAAATCATTAAAAAAAGTAAAAATGCAACTAAAAGTATATAGTACCACTCTAAAAATGGATTTATAAAATCTCTTGTTTGTTCTAAATAAACAGAACTTTTACTTGGATAGTATGCAGTTATTAGAACAGATACAACAATAAGTATTATAGAAATTACCGACATTTTTCGGTTCATTCCCTTAAAAAAACCAACACTAGCTATTTTCATTATAGATATCCTTTTGTGACATAACAAAATAATGTGTAAACCATAACAAACTAATCTTAAAAAGCGATTAGACAATTTTATTTTTGTAGTAGTTTTAAACCTTTAATTAGATAGTTTTAGATAAAATTTATGAAAAATACAAATGGATAATAAATGGTTGTAAATATAATGCTTGGAAATAATAACTCATATGATATTGCTATTGATAGGTTAAGGCAAGTTAATTTTGATACTAAAGTAGTTGTTGTAACTAACCCTACTGTAAGTGGTTTTCATTTGGAGTATCTAAAAGAGAATATAACTGCAAAACAGTTTAGTGTAGTTACTATTCCAGATGGCGAAGAGTATAAAAATATGCAAACAATTGAGATGATTTTAGAGCATTGTTTTGAAAAAAGATTGGATAGAAAATCTATCTTAATAGCTTTTGGTGGTGGTGTTATTGGCGATATGACAGGCTTTGCAGCTTCGATTTACCAAAGGGGTATTGAGTTTATTCAAATACCAACTACTTTACTTTCACAAGTGGATGCAAGTGTTGGTGGTAAAACTGGTATAAATAATAAGTTTGGAAAAAATTTAATAGGAGCATTTCATCAACCAAAGGCTGTATATATAGACCCTAGTATGTTAAAAACTCTCCCTAAAAGAGAGTTTTCTGCAGGTGTTGCAGAGATAATAAAAATGGCTGTTACTTTTGATAAGGAGTTTTTTGAGTGGTTAGAGCATAATGATTTAAATAGTGAAGACAGTATCAAAAATGCTATTTCTAAGTCTGTACAAATAAAGGCTCAAGTTGTTTCAAAAGATGAAAAAGAGCATGGGATAAGAGCAGCTTTAAATTATGGGCACACTTTTGGTCATGTAATTGAAAATGAGACAAATTACTCAAAATATCTACATGGTGAAGCTGTTGGTATAGGTATTGTTATGGCTAATAGTCTTGCTGTTAAGCAAGAACTTATGAGTGAAGATGAAGCTTTAAGAGTAAAAACTCTTTTAGAAAAGTATGATATTCCAACATCATATAAAATAGAAGATATAAAGAAGTTTTATGAACACTTCTTTTTGGATAAAAAGTCACTAGATAATAAAATAAAATTTATTTTACCTAAAAGTTTGGGTGATTGTGTTATTACAGATGAGATAAAAAAAGATGATGTTATTGAAGTTTTAAAGGGTTTTAATTGATTTATAGATTTCTTTTTTCAATTTTTATTATATCTACTATTTCTATTTTGTGGGCTGAAAGTAATACCTCTTTAAATGAAAAGGGTATTGATAAGATAATTGATTTAGAAGATAAAGCATTAATTGACCAGATAGAACAACAAATTATAAAAGAGAGATATGACTTAGCACAAAAAGAGTTACAGCAAAAAAAAGAAAAAGAGTTACAACAGATAAAAGCTAGTGAAATTGATATGCAAAAACTAGCTAAAATAAATAGTTTAAAAGATAGAATACAACAAATAGAGGCAGAATTAAAAGATAATATATTATTAAAAAGATACTCTAATTATTCATCATATACTAAAATATCTACACAGTTAGCAAAACTAAAAGCTCAACTTAAAAATAATCAAAATCAACTAGATGAAGAAAAGCTTTTCAGATTACATAATAAAATAAAAGTAAAACAAAATGAGCTTGAACTTATAAAAGAGTATAAGGGCTCGCCAATTGGGGCTTTGATAAATCCTCCTGAAATAAAGAGTTTTGAAGAGATATCAAACCCATTTGGTATTATAAATGCACTTTCACATATTCAAGAGCTTAAGGAGAATAAAAAGCAGTTTAAGCAGTTGGAAGATAGATTAACAAGTTTGGTTAAAAAGTTAGATGAAGAGTTGGTTTTGTATTTGGATTTATTTAATCTTCTTGAAAATAGTGAATATAAAGATAAAATCACTTTTTTAGATAAACAAAAAAAAGATTTTAGTATGGTTTTGGAGATTGTTTCCACAACACAAGTTGTTTACACAAGAAAAATCGAACAAATTATTTTAGATTTAGAGGGTCAAATCTCAGAACAAATACAAAAAGTATTAGTTATTTTGTCAATAATTTTAACTCTTTCATTTTTAACTTTTTTAATTAAACTTACCCTTAAAAAATACTTTTCTCAAAATGAGAGTTTTTATATGATAAATAAAATAATCAACTTTACAGTTGTATTTTTAATTGTGATGACGGTTTTATTTTCATATATAGATAATGTTTCTTATTTGGTTACAATCTTAGGTTTTGCTTCAGCTGGTATTGCTATTGCTTTAAAAGACTGGTTTATGTCTATTTTTGGTTGGATGGTTATTGTAACATCAGGTTCAATTCAAGTGGGAGATAGAATAAAAGTAAATCGAAATAATCTTGAGGTTGTGGGTGATGTACTTGATATTTCACTATTTAAAATAACTATTAGAGAGGATATTACATATACATCATATAAAGTAAATAGAAGAACTGGTAGAATTTTCTTTATACCAAATAACTATATATTTTCTGAAATGATAGCTAATTATACTCACTCAGGACTTAGAACAGTATGGGATGGTATTGATATGACTATTACTTATGATTCAAATCATAAAAAAGCCCAAAAAATTATGAAAGATATTTTAAAACACTACTCAAAAGGTTATACTGATATTACAAGAAAACAGTTGTCAAAGATGAGAAGTAAATATCAGTTAAGATCAACAGGTGTAGAACCAAGGGTATTTACTTTTGTTGAGGAGTATGGAATGGTGATTTCAGGGTGGTACTTAACTAACTCTTATGCTGCTTTACAATTAAGAAGTACTATGTCACCTGAGATTGTAAATGCTTTTATGAAAGAGGATGATATTCATATTGCATTTCCAACACAACAAATTAATATTAATAAAACAGATAATGCATATGGTGTTTCTGTAAAGCAAAAAAATAAACAAAGAGAATTAGAAGATGAGATTATTAGTAGATAAGATATTAAAGGTAAGTTTATAAAATGAATTTTTCAAGTAATAAACCAAAAGTATTTTTTAAAACTTTTGGTTGTAGAACAAATGTATTTGATACACAAGTTATGATGAGTAATCTAAAAGATTTTGATATTACAAAAGATGAAAAAGAAGCAAATGTAGTAGTAATAAACTCATGTACTGTTACAAATGGTGCTGATTCAACTGCCAGGGGTTATATAAATGGATTAAATAAACTTCCTAATAAACCAAGAGTTGTTTTTACTGGATGTGGAGTTTGGACAAAAGGTGAGTCTTTATATGAAAGTAATAAAATTGACTCACTTTTTGGGCATAGTGAAAAAGAGGGTATTAACGAGCTTTTAAAAAAAGAAGAGAGATTTTTTCAAGCTGGTGATTTAGAGCATATTGATAATACTATTGTTGAAGAGTTTGTGGGTAAAAGTAGGGCATTTATTAAAATTCAAGAGGGGTGTGATTTTAGATGTAGTTACTGTATTATACCTTATGTAAGAGGTGATGCTAGAAGTTACCAAGAAGATAAAATTTTAGAACAAATCTCAACACTTGCTGCAAATGGTTTTGGTGAGTTTATTTTAACAGGTACAAATGTGGGAAGTTATGGTAAAAAACAGCATACAAGCCTAGCTAAACTTATTAAGAAAATGTCTGCTATTAAAGGAGTTAGACGTATTAGAATGGGAAGTATAGAGCCTATTCAAATTGATGATGAATTTAAAGAGATAATAAATGAGCCTTTTATGTCAAAACATCTTCATATAGCACTTCAACATACATCTAAAGAGATGCTAAAAATTATGAATAGAAGAAATAAGGTATTGTCTGATTTAGAGTTATTTGAATTTTTAAGAGATAACGGATATGCTTTAGGTACTGATTTTATTGTAGGGCATCCAGGTGAGACTGAGAAGTTATGGAAAGAGGCTATGGAAAATCTTCATAGATTTCCACTAACTCATGTACATGCTTTTACTTATTCAAAAAGAGATGGTACACCAAGTGCACAGATGAAACCACAAATCAGAGGTGATATAGCTAAATTACGTTATAACGAATTGATGGATATTATAAATAACAAAAATTTAGATTTTAGAAGAAATAATAGTAGTACATTAGAAGTGTTAATAGAACAACAAAAAAATGGAAAGTATGTTGGACTTGACCAATTTTTTAATCAAATAGAGGTTGAATCCCCTGTGGATATAAAAGGTGATTGGATTTTTATTGATAAGTATGAAGCAAAGGCTAATAAAAATGTTGCAAAATTCACATAATAACGATAATAAAAACAGTGTAGATAAAAACTTGAAACTTATGATAATGTCTGCTACAGTACTTCTTGTACTGTTTGTTTATACATTATATAAAAGCAATGCTCATATACAAAATACCTCTTACTATTTAGGAATAGGATTCCTATTTTTGCTTTTAGTTTTTGCATTTGTTTTAAAAGTAAATGAAACAAAAATAAAAGCCTACCTTGATAAAAAAAAAGGTGGTAAAAAAGCTAGCAAGGCCTTTGATGAAGAGCTAATAAAATCAAGAGCAAAAGCTTCAAATGATTTTAGTAGTAATATTCAAGCTGTAACTTCAAATATTACTTTTAATGATGTGGCTGGAATTAGTGAGATAAAAGAAGAGTTAGAAGAGGTTGTGGAGTTTTTAAATAAACCCAAAAAATTTATAAAACATGGAGTAAAACTTCCAAAAGGTGTTCTTTTAGTTGGACCTCCTGGTGTTGGTAAAACTCTTATTGCAAGAGCAGTTGCAGGTGAAGCGGATGTACCATTTTTTTACCAAAGTGGTTCTAGTTTTGTTCAAATATATGTGGGAATGGGTGCAAAGAAAGTACGTGAACTTTTTGCAAAGGCAAAAGCTACCGCTCCTGCTATTGTTTTTATTGATGAGATTGATGCAGTTGGTAAGAAAAGAAGTGGAAAGTCAAATGATGAAAGAGAAGCTACACTAAATGAACTTTTAACACAAATGGATGGTTTTGATGGTGATAGTGGAGTAATAGTAATAGCTGCAACAAATAAAATAGGGGTTTTAGATGATGCACTTTTAAGAGCTGGAAGGTTTGATAGAAGAGTTCATGTATCATTACCAAATATAAATGATAGAAAAAATATTTTAGAGCTTTACTTAAAACATAAAAATCATGAAATAAATATAGATAGTTTAGCACAAGATACTTCAGGGTTTAGTTCAGCAACCTTATCAACTCTTATAAATGAAGCTTTACTAAATATGATAAAGAGTAATTCAAAAATATTAACAAGTGATGATATTGAAATAGCTAAAAATAAATTAGAGTTTGGAAAAAAACAGATAAAAATACTTGATGAGAAACAAAAAGATATTTTATGTATATATCAAGCTTCAAAAGCGTTTATAGCAAAATCAAAAGTTGCACTATTTGATGAAACTGTTAAAAAACTTGATTCAACTTATCCTTCGTATAATGAATTATGTGAAAACATAAAAAGAGATTTAGCAGGAGTTATTGGTGTTGAAGTTATCAAAAAAGAGAAATATGCAATAAACCAAAAAGATTTACAAAATGCTTATGATTTAGCAGATGAGATAGTTAATAAATATAAGATGGTAAATTCAGTAGAAGATTTAATTACAAATATTAAAAATGATTTAAGAGCGGAATTATCTCATAATGCGGTTGAAATTGAGAGACTAAAAAATATTATGCTCAAAAATGAGGTTATCTTAGAAGATGATATCTAAAAAATATTTTTCAGGTTTTTGTTTAGCTAATGAAAAAGAGCTTTTTAAAGAGTACCTAATACAAAATGAGTTTACCGTATCAGGATTTTCTTATGGTGCTATAAAAGCTTTTGAAGAGGTTTATAATACAAATAAAAGAGTTGATAGGTTACAGCTTTTCTCTCCTGCTTTTTTTCAAACTCAAAATGAAAAGTTTAGAAGAATGCAACTGATGTTTTTTAAAAAAGATAAAAAAGCTTATGGTAAAAACTTTTTAAAAAATGTAACTTATCCAGATAATAAAGATATTTCTAGTTTTTTTATACAAGGTAGTTATAAACAACTAGATGAGTTACTACACTATCAATGGAGTGAAGATAGCCTTAGAGAGCTTGTGAAAAAAGGTGTAAAAATAGAAGTTTATTTAGGAAGTGATGATAAAATAATTGATGCAAAAGAGGCTTGTAGTTTCTTTAAGAGTTTTGCAACAGTATATTTTATAAAAAATAGAGGGCATATTTTATAATATTTAAACAAAAAGGAGTTATATGAGTGAGCAAATAGCAAAAATTGGAATTATTACAGCTAGTGATAGAGCTAGTAAAGGTGAGTACGAAGATATAAGTGGGAAAGCAATTGAAAAAACAATGAGTGAGTATCTAACTTCACCGTGGCAGAGTGTTTATAGATGTATTGAAGATGACCAAAAAACTATCGAAGATACATTAAAAGAGTTAGTTGATGAACAAAACTGTTGTTTAGTAGTAACAACAGGTGGAACAGGACCTGCTGCTAGGGATGTGACACCTGAAGCAACTGAAGCTGTATGTGATAGAATGATGCCTGGGTTTGGTGAACTTATGAGAGCTGAGTCTTTAAAGTTTGTACCAACAGCTATTTTATCAAGACAAACAGCAGGGCTTAGAAAAAATTCACTTATAGTAAATCTTCCTGGAAAACCAAAATCAATAAGAGAGTGTTTAGATGCAGTATTCCCAGCAATTCCTTATTGTATAGATTTAATGGAAGGTCCATATATGGTTTGTAATGAAGATATTATTAAACCATTTAGACCAAAGAAAAAATAGATCTTACATAAAGAAGATATTATAGCCTTTTGGCTATAATTTCAAAATGCAAAAAATATTAAAAAAACTAGATTTAAATGATTATATAGACTCTTTTAAAGAGTATTTAGCAAGGGAAAAATCAATAATATTAGAAGGGGATATAAATATTCACTTTAAACTTATTGAAGAGTTAGAAAAATATGAACTAACTGCTCCTAAAAAAGTAGAGAACTTAGATAAACAACTTATTCATATACAAAAGCAGGGTATATTAAAATCTTATGAGATTTATGAATTTATAAAAATAATTAACTATTTTTTATATTTAAAAAGATTTGACTTTGAAGATAAGATGGCACAATGGCTTGATAAGATAATAATACCAAGCGAAATTAAAGATATTTGTGAATATTTTGATGAGAAATCAAATTTAAAAGATGGTGTTGATAGTGACTATGATAGTGTTAAAAAAGCTATCTTAAAAAATAAAGATCAAATTAAACAAAGCCTTTATAAAATTATAAATACAAATAAAATAAGAACATACTTAGTAGATTCACAAGTTCATTTTGTAAATGGTGAAGAGTGTTTACTTGTAAGGGGTGGGTTTAATCACGTCTTAAAAGGTCAAGTTATTAATAGGTCAAACTCAGGCTTTTTTTATGTGATTCCCCATAGTGTTAGTGAACTAAAACAGAGACAAAATGACTTAAAAAATAAGCAAGAAGAGATTCTTTTAAGAATATGTAGGCAGATTAGTTCACTATTTGAAAAGAAACTACTGTTTTTGAAGTTTTTAAATAAAGAGTTTGATAGATTTGATCACTATCAAGCAAGACTAAACTTTGCAAAAGCAAATGATAGAAACTTTATTTTGCCATCTAAAAAAAAGCAAAATAGGCTTATAGATTTCTATCATCCAGCACTACATGGTGCAAAACCAATATCAGTTGATTTCTCAAAATCTGTTATTATGATTACAGGGGTAAATGCAGGTGGTAAAACTATGATGCTAAAATCAATACTATCTGCTGTATTTTTATCAAAATACTTACTTCCATATAGGGCTTCAAAAGATAGTATTATAGGAAGTTATAAGTCTATAAAAGCAGTGCTTGATGACCCTCAAAGTGTTAAAAATGATATTTCAACATTTGCAGGTAGAATGGTTGAGTTCTCAAAACTATTTACTGCAAGAAACTCTATTGTAGGAGTTGATGAAATAGAGTTAGGTACAGATTCAGACGAAGCTGCTAGCTTATTTAAAGTTATTATTGAAGATTTAATAAAAAAAGATATAAAAATAATTATAACAACTCACCATAAAAGATTAGCAGCACTAATGGCTTCAAATGAGCAAGTTGAGCTAATAGCAGCACTTTATGATGAAGCAAATCAAAAACCTACTTATGAGTTTTTACAAGGAACTATCGGAAAATCTTACGCGTTTGAAACAGCTTTAAGATATGGTATTCCTCAAAATGTTATTAAAAAAGCAAAAGATGTTTATGGTGAAGATAAAGATAAACTAAATGAGCTTATAGAAAGAAGTAGTGAACTTGAAAGGGAGTATAAGCTAAAAATACAAAATTTAGATGAGCAAATAAAGAATCATGAAAAATTAAATAGAATTTTAAAAGAGGAAAAAGAGAGTTTAGATGAAAGAGTTTACTCTGAAAAATCAAAGCTTCATAAGGAGTACACAGATGCAAGAAATGAAGCTAAAAAAGCAATAAAAGCAAAAATTTCAAAAGAGGGGCATAGGCACTTAAATATTTCCCATCAAAAAGCTAGTGAAATTAAAACTAAGAAAGTAGTAGAACCTGAAGATTTAAAAGTAGCAGATAGGGTAAAGTATAGAAGTACAAAAGGAACTATTCTTTCAATAAGAGGTAAGAAAGCATTTATTGAAAATGATATGGGAATGAAGATTCAAGTTAATCTATCAGACCTTAGAAAAAGTGGTAATGAAATAAAGCCTAAGCCAATACCTAAAAAAGCCGTAGTTAATATTGAAAAACCTAAATCAGGTCACGTGAAGTTGGACTTACATGGACAAAGAGCAGATGAAGCAATAGATAACTTAGATAAGTTTATATCTGATTCACTTTTAGCTGGTTTTGATGAAGTTTTGGTTTACCATGGAATTGGAACAGGAAAGCTATCTTATGCAGTAAAGCAGTTTTTGGATAAACATCCAAGCGTTAGTAGCTATAAGGATGCTCATCCCTCTTCAGGTGGATTTGGTGCAAAGGTAATAAAGTTTTAAACTAATTTTTAAGTGATATAAATGATTTAAATGCACAGTTAATTCTCTCATCTAAATCGCTTGTATCATTTTCCATATAGTCTATTTGGATTTTATAAACTGACTTTTTATTTAATAAAAAATCAAGTACTATATACCCTGCATAGAGTTTACAGTTATCACCTTTTTTTCTGCTATCTTCCTTATCATTTTCATATATGTAAAAATCAATATCAAGTTGGTTTTGAGTATTTAGTTTACTATTTTCTATGGTAAACTCTTTTGCTATTTTTATTATTCTTTGTTTTATATCTTGAGATGTAATTTTACCTTCAATATTACTACTCATAAATTTTGAATAGTCAATATAACCATCAATTTCAAAGTTGTTTGATTCAAAAATCTTAATAGCTTTTTTTATTGGTTGCTGTGTATTTATATTCTCAAAAGTTGTTGTTTTCTCTTGACAACTAACTCTTTTTGAATCAAAAGATGTGGTTTTTTTTATTTGTGTGAAAACACCATATACAATAAAACCTATGATAAAAATCAATATTCCGTATAGTGCGTATTTCATAAGAGTTCCTTATATTAGTTTTGTACTATTATAACTAATTATTATTAAGAAACTCTTTATAATATATAAGTAATACTTATATTAATTTATATTTGAAAGCTCTATTGATATATTTAAATTATCAGTACTATTATTTAATATATCAATTTTATCTTGAATAATTACCTGCTTTTGTCCTACTTTATTATTTTGTATTAAATAGTCTTTAATACTTTTGACTCTACTTTTACCTATTTTTTCTAAATCCTTCTTAGTAATATTCTGTTTTTCTAATAGTATCTCTTTTAATCTTTTTGTATAGGCTTGATAGTTAAGCTTTTTATTATCTACAAACTGATTTTTTATATCTAAGTTTTTGTTATACTTTAGGTACTGTTTTTCTAAAATAGTTTGGTATTTAGTCTCATAGTTCTCTATTTGCTTATTTGGAATTTTGTTTTCTATAAACTCCTTAAAGCTTTGTATTTGTAGTGCTTCCAAATCTTTATTCTTATCATAGGTAGGAGATAGTTTCAGTGCTAAGTTTGGTCTTTTTTTAAGTATTTTAGTGATTTTATCTAATGTCTCTTTTTGTAGTGGAGAAATCACTTTTTGTCCATAATCAAAGCTTACAGATTTTATCTCATTTTCATCAAATCCAAACATAGCTCCAAGAAGTGAAAATGGTGCTGTTACAGCTTTCATTATCAAGTTTGAAAAGGCTTTCCAAACAATTGAGCCAATCTCAAATTTTGGGTCATCAATATTTCCTGATACAGGAATATCTAAGTCTATAACACCATTTCTATTTTCAAGTAGTGCAATAGCTAGTCCAAGAGGTAATGAAACTGCATCATCACTTTTTACTTCATCACCTAGTTCAATCTTTGTAATAACAATTGAGTTTTTTGCATCTAGGTTTGATTTTTCAATATTATATTTTAGATTTAAATCAAGTTTCCCTCCATCTATTTGTCTTCCTATATATCTTGAAGTATAAGGAGTAAAGCTTTTCATAGAAATATTTTTAAATATCATATTTATATCTGTTAAGATTTTTATATCTTGTGGATTTACAATACCTGTGATTTTTGCTATACCATACTTATTTACTACACCATTTACTTTTAAATCTGTTTTGCTTGCTTTTGTTGTATCAAACTTAGATATTTCACCGTTTAGTTTTGATATTGTAGTTTTAAAAGGTATTGGTAGATTTTCATCTTCAAACTGTAATTGAGCATTATTAATACTTACTGTACCAATATCAAATTTAGGGCTATCTTCTTTTTTTGCAACACTCTTTTTAGTTTCAGGTTCAGTTTTACTCTGTGTTTTTCTAAGAAGAGATATTTCTATTTTTGGATTTTTTATATTTGTATTCCCAACACTTAAAAGTCCATTATCATATCTTTTTATATTATTAACTATTATATTAATATTTGAAGTGTTGATTTTAGTTTTATCTTTACTATTATAGATACTTAAAGCAGGTTCATTTAACTTTACTTGATCTACTTTTATTAGTTTTTCATTTTTTGTTATTTTATTTGCAAAAATATCTATATTTTCTGCTTTTATTAAGCTATTTGTTTTTTGGTTTTCAAGCTTAAATGATGGTTTTGATAGTTGCAGTTTTTCAATATCTATATTTTGGTTGTTTAGATAAATATCTTCTATATCTAAACCAATATCTTTTATATTAATTTTTTGTTTCTGTTTTATTTGATTTATATTAATTGATTTAGTATCTGAAACTATTTTATTTATATCTATTTTATTATCAATAAGTTTTATACTATTTAGATTTACAATTAAATCATTTACATCTATAGCTATTTTATTTTTCTTATCTTCAAATTTAAAAGTAGAGTTATTAAGCTTTATATTACTTAACATAATATCCCAATTGTTTTCAGTGTTTGTATTTTCTTGTTTTGTCTTGTTTTTTTCATCTTTGATTTCTGTTTTATTAATAAGATTTGAGATATTTAGTCCATCTTTATCTTGAATTAGGTTTACTTCTGGTTTTGTAAACTCTATATTTGATACTTTTATGTCTTGTTTATTTAAATCAAAGTTGATTTTACTAATATCAAATTTTTCTAGTTTTAAAACACTATTTTTATTACTGTTAATATTTAAATTTGATAATAGAAATTTATCGGTATTAAGTTTTAGTTTAAACTCATCTTTTTTACTAATATCAAAATTAACTACTGTATCAAAGTTTGCATTTTTATCTAAAGTGAAGTTTAGCATCTCCTTTTTGTAGTCTAAAAGCTTTTTAAGCTCTAAATTAGATAAGCTTACTTTTCCATACATAGAAAATGGTTCTAATCGTAATGCACCTTTTAGAATCAATTTTGCATTTTTGTTTATGTCTATTGATAAGTTATTTGAGGTTAATGGATTTTTAAATGTACCTAAATCATGAATAGTGTAGTTTATATTATCTAAGGTAAATAAAAAAGGTTTATTCTCTTTTTGTTTTGTAAAGTTTATATTTGAGTTTAGTAATGATATTTTTGAGATTAAAAACTTAATATCACTACTACTGTTTTTATTATTTTGTTTTGGTTTATTCTCTTTTTGTTTTAAAAGCTTTGTTAGGTTTATACTGTCATCTTCGTATTGTATCACATCTACAAAAGCTTGCTTTAGGGTGATATTTTCAATATTTACGTGCATATCAAGAAGTGATTTAAAACCTCCAACATCTAATATAAGCTCTTGAAAAGATATAGTAGGATTTTTATAATCACCAAGTTTGAAATCATCTATTTTTATACTAAAAGTAAAGGGATTAAAATCAACTTTTTCAATATGGGTTTTTAAGGTTAAATTATTGTTTAAGTTTTTTACTAACTGCTCTTGTGCAATATAAGGTATTAGTTTAAAACCAACTGATACATAAATAGTAAAAACTATAAAAACGAAATAGAATACTTTATCAAATCTACTCATATTAGGACCTTTTTTTAATTATAACTTTTTAGGGATTTAATTATTATAGCAAAATAAATCACATTTTTGTTACAATCACATTGTATAAAAAAGGAATTAAATGACAATAATAGAATTATTTCAAAAATTATTAAGATTTAAATCAATTACTCCTGATGATGATGGGGCGTTTGATTTTATAAAAGAGTATTTAGGTGATACGTGGGAGTGTATTAGTGTTGATATGGAAGGTGTAAAAAATAGATTTTATTATAAGAAGTTCAACGACAATCCACAACACTTATGTTTTGCAGGTCATATAGATGTGGTACCTCCAGGTGAGGGTTGGGATGTTGATCCTTTTGCTGCTGATATAAAAAATGGTGTGATAACTGCTAGGGGAACGCAAGATATGAAAAGTGGTGATGCTGCTTTTTTATATGCTTGTAAACATGCACAAAACTTTGATGGAACTCTTAGTATTCTTATGACTTCTGATGAAGAGGGTGAGGGCACTTATGGAACTATTAAAATGTTAGAGCATTTAAAAAAAATAGATATGATTCCTCAATATGCAGTAGTAGCAGAACCAACTTGTGAGCAAGTTTTTGGGGATGCTATAAAAGTAGGAAGAAGAGGAAGTATCAATGGATACATCACTATAAAAGGAAAGCAAGGACACGCAGCTTATCCAGTAAAATGTATAAATCCAGTACATAATTTTGCACATGTATTACCAAAAATAGCAGGACATAACCTAGATGATGGTGATGAGTACTTTGCACCAAGTAAGATGGTAATAACTGATATAAGAGGTGGTACACAAGTTACCAACGTAACACCTGATAACTTAAAACTAATGTTCAATGTAAGAAACTCAACAAACACCACAAGAGAAAAAGTAGAAGAGTTTATTCATAAAAATTTAAAGGGCTTAGAGTATGACTTTTACACAACACAAAGGTCATTTCCATTTGTAACAAATAAAGAATCAAAAGTAGTAAAAGCTATGGAAAACTCTATCAAAGAAATCACAGGAGTTACTACAAAACACTCAACTGCAGGTGGTACGAGTGATGCTAGGTATTTTGGAAGCTTTGACATAGAAGCTATTGAGTTTGGAGTAATCAATGATACAATTCATAGCGTAGGTGAGAGAACTACAGTAAAAGAAGTAGAAGACTTAACAGCTGTTTATGTGGATTTGATTAAGAGGTTTTAAGAAGAGATTATAGTAATATACATTACAGTAATATATATTACTATAAAGAGGTAAAATGAAATTTTATAATAGAGAAAAAGAGCTACAAAATTTAATAGATATTCAGTCCTCTTCATTAGACTCATCAAAAATGACTGTTTTAGTTGGAAGAAGAAGGATTGGTAAGACTAAACTTATAAAAGAAGCGTATAAAGAAAAAGTTTATTTCTTTGTGTCTAAAAAAAATGAAGCTTTACTTTGTGCTGAGTTTGTAGATATTATAGAAAATACTTTAAAAGTTAAGGTTTTTGGAGAATTTTCATCTTTTAAAAACCTTTTTGAATATCTTATGAACTTATCAATTACAACTGCATTTACACTAGTGATAGATGAGTTTCAGGAGTTTTTACAGATAAATAGTTCTATTTACAGTGATATGCAAAATATATGGGATGAATATAAAGATAAATCAAAGATGAATTTAGTGTTAAGTGGTTCTATATATTCATTGATGAAAAAAATATTTGAAGATAAAAAAGAACCATTATTTGGTAGAGCAAATAATAAGATTCATCTAAAAAGTTTTACAGTAAATACTTTAAAAGAGATTTTAAAAGAAAACTATCCATCATATAAAAATAAAGATTTATTATCATTTTATATATTCACAGGCGGTGTTGCTAAGTATGTAGAAATTTTTGTAGAAAAAAAAGCTTTTACTTTTGAAAAACAATTAGATGTTATTTTTAGTGATTTTTCACTTTTTTTAGAAGAGGGTAAAAACTTATTGGTTGAAGAGTTTGGTAAAGAGTATACTACATACTTTTCTATACTCTCTCTTATTGCTAGTTCAAAGACTTCAAGAAGTGAAATAGAAAGTATCCTAAAGCGAAATATAGGTGGATATTTAGATAAACTTGAAAATGATTATACTATGATAAAAAAAGTTAAGCCAATTTTCTCAAAAGAAGGAAGTAGAACAGTAAAATATGAAATAATTGATAACTATTTTAACTTTTGGTTTAGGTTTATCTACAAATATAAAAGTGCTATAGAAATAGAAAATTATGATTTTGTAAAATCTATAGTAAAAAGAGATTTTTCAGTATATAGTGGAAAGTTTTTAGAAAAATACTTTTTAGAGAAATTGAAACTTAAAAAGAAGTACTCTCAAATAGGTACATATTGGGAAAAGTCAAACTTAAATGAAATAGATATTGTAGCGGTAAATGAACTTGATAAAAACGTTTTAATTGGTGAAGTGAAAATAAACTCCAAAAAGATAGATATAGAAGTATTAAAAGAAAAATCAAAAAAGTTAGAAAAAAATTTGAAAAACTATGATATTGAATTTGTTGGATATAGCTTGGAAGATATGTAATATAAGGTGAGAGAACTACAGTAAAAGAAGTAGAAGACTTAACAGCTGTTTATGTGGATTTGATTAAGAGGTTTTAATTTTTAATTATTTTATGAGGGTATATTTTATCTCTATTTTGAAAAGATAAAACTAATTTATTAAGAATTGTTCCAGAATCTATATTTATAGCTTTTTGAATAGTTTGAGATTTGTGCCAATTTTTTTTGCCTGTTAAAAACATTGGTAAATATACAATTAAAGCAGCAGAAATAGAACGAGTAGCACTCTCCCATAAGTAAGTGGGAGTGTGATCCACTGCATAGTAATCTGTTGTATCATACTTAAACATCGGTTTTTTAAAAGTAGTAGGTTTTGCAAAGAAAAAACCCATTTTCTCATCACAACTAATATCTATAATTAAGCTATTTGGTTTTAAGGATTTACTCTCTTTTTCAATTATAATATCAGTAGGGTTTGTAGTATCTTGAAAAATACCATTAACTATAATATCAGCTTGATTAATCAACTTTTCAAGTGGTGATTTTGAGCCATCATGTTCTATAACTACCATACGAGGTTCATTTTTTTTACCTTGTTGAATCCTTACATAATGACAGTCTAGGACTTCCTCTCTAACCTCATGGTCAGGTCGTTGAATACAAATAGTAATATCCCTAAAGCCATGTGCTTTTAAAGCATATATTGCACCACGACTAACTGCACCAAATCCAAAGATTATAGTTTTTCTTTGATTTCCATAATGTCCATCTATTCCTTTTAGTTGTAAAGCGTGTAAAACAGCACAATATCCTGCCATTTCGTTATTTTTATAAAAGGTGTGTCTTCCTATTTGACCTGTGGGTGACCAAATAAACATATCTTCAAAAGCTATAAGTGTTAGTTCTCTTTCAATTGCAATTTGTGTTATATCTTCTTGTTGCACACAGTGTACATATCCCCAAAGTGTCCCACCGATTTTTAACTGTTCTAAGTCTTGCAAAACAGGTTTGTTTATTATTACTGTTCCTAATTTTGATAATAAATTGTATCTTGTATCAACCCCACCACTTAATGCTATTATTTTTTCATCTGAAAAACCAAAAGGTTCACCATAACCTTTTTCAAATATCAATTGTTCTCTTAGGTCTTTTGGGATACGAATTAAATGCTCTGGGTGAATTGGAAGTCTTTTTTCATCTACTTTTTTAGAAGTTCCAATAACTCCTATTTTAAGTTTATTCATTGTGTCATTTCCTTTATAAAATTTAAGTAAGTATGACGGTATGAACGAAGATGTAAATTCCGTAGATATGTCTGTAATAGATTTAGTCTATCTGAATAAAAAATTTAAAGCAAATATAAATTATATAAGTTTGTGTTATAATAACAATTCAAAATAAATATGAAGGATTATGATGGATTTACCAAACTGCCCAAAATGTGATTGTGAATATACATATGAGGATGGAAGCTTACTTGTATGTCCCCAATGTGCTTATGAATGGTCACATGATGATACTGTAAATGAAGAAGATGAAGAGTTTACTGTAAAAGACTCAAATGGAACTACTTTAAGAAGTGGTGATGATGTAACTGTTATTAAGGACTTAAAGATTAAAGGTAGCTCTTCAGTTGTAAAAGTAGGTACAAAAATTAAAGCTATTAGATTAGTACAAAGTGCTGATGACCATAATATTGATTGTAAAATCAAAGGGGTTGGAGCTATTAAGATTACACCTAAGTTTGTAAAAAAGTCTTAATTTTTTGAACGGTCTGGATTTCAAATAAAAATATGTAAAGAAAACTCTTTACATATTTATTATAAAAATCTTTTAGTTCATATCAACTTTTACACCATAATCTTGTAGTAGTTTTACCCAGCTTATTTTGTTACCTTTTTTATCATAAATAGATGGAGTACCTCTTACTCCTAATTCTTTAGCTAGTTGCATCTGTTTTTCTAGGCTTTTTTCAAGTTTTGCAAGCTTTTTTTCATCGATATCTCTATTTTTAAACTCTTTTGAGTTTTTCGTAATATTTATCATAGCATCACTTTTTTTCTCTTTTGTATCTTGGCTCATTACATACAAAGAGATATCTTTTGCATTTTCATGGAAGTCTAAAGGATAGTAAAATACTTTAATACTAACTTTATCTTCTACTTGTTTTAAATATGACTCAAACTTTTTACAGTATGGACACTCAGGGTCTGTAAATAAGTAGTATTCATCTTCACCACTTCCAAATGTAAAAGCTTCATTACCCTCTAGTTTTGAAACATCAGCTGGAATTGATAGTTTTTGACCTGTATTTGTATTGATAGCTTCACCTGCTATTAAAACCTCTGTGTCTTTAGTAAGATATAACTCTTGATTTTGTCCTTGAATAATACTATCAAGTGCATACAAACTGCCTAAGTCATAAGCTTTTTTTACTTCAATACTTGCTTTTTTGATTAAGTTTAAATCTTGAATTTGTGATAACTTATCTTTTGATACTTCACTTAAAGCACTTGCACTAATTCCAAGTGATAGACTAAATAAAGCTAAAACTACTTTTTTCTTCATATTTAACATCTCATTTCCTAAAATTAAAATTTATCATATGATACAGTTTTTATGTTTAGTAAAAGTTTATTATTTACTTTTAAAGCCAATTTTCTTAGAGACACTTAGTTCACAACAACTCACATCATCGGTGATTTCTCCATGCTCTTGAACATAAGAAATCCCCCAGTTATACATCTCTTTTAATACAGGTTTTAATTTTTTTCCTGAAGAGGTTAGCGAATATACAACTTTTGGTGGAACTTCTGGAAAAACTTCTCTATTTATTATATTTTTTTCTTCTAGCTCTTTTAGTTTTACTGTTAATGTTTTTTGTGTTATTTCTGTAATATCTTTATGTAAATCTTTAAATCTTTTATTATTTTCTAATAAATGCCAGATAATAGCAAGTTTCCATCTGTCATTGAAAACATCTAATGTTACTGAAACTGAACATTTATAATCTTTATCATTTATTTTATACATTTAAATCCTTTTGAAGTTATTATTGTAACATAAAATATATTTATTTCTCTTACTTACCTAAAGTAAAGTAAGAGAGTTTTAAGTATATTAGCTTTATAATTTTCAAAACTAAACCAAAGGATAAAAATGAAAAATGTGTTGATAATTAGTGGACATCAAAGATATGAAGGTATGGCTGAGGGAAATTTGACTAAAACATTTATAGATAAAGCAAAAGAGTTCTTTGAATCAAATGAGTTTAATATAAAACAGACATATATTGAAAGTGGTTATGATGTAAAAGAAGAGCTTGAAAAGTTTCAGTGGGCTGATTATATATTTTTTCAATATCCTGTATTTTGGATGGGAGTACCATGGATAGCAAAAAAGTATATTGATGAAATTTTTTCAGGTGGAAATGGAACAGTTACGTTTGTAAATGATGGAAGAAGTAGGGATGATTCATCTAAAAAATATGGAAGTGGTGGACTTATGACTGAAAAAAAATATATGTTAAGTCTTACTTACAACTGTCCAATAAGTGAGTTTAGTAACAAAGATGGATTTTTTGAAGGTTTATCTTTGGATGAAGCAAACTTTGCAGTTCATAAAGTATTTCAATTTTGTGGAGCAAAACAGCTTGAAACATACTCCATAAATGATGTTTTTAAAGGTGATTTAGATATAAATGGTGAGTTAAATAAGTTTGAAAGTATATTAGAAAAAAATTTTAAATAAAGGATGATTATGCAAAAAGAGCAATTTTTAGAAGCTATGGATTTTAGACATGCTTGTAAGGTTTTTGATGAAAATAAAAAAATTCCAAAAGAGGATATGAACTATATTTTAGAGGTTGCACAAAAGTCACCTTCATCATTTGGTATGGAACCTTGGAAGTTTTTAGTAATCACAAATGAAGAGTTAAAAGCTAAAATTAGACCATTATGCTGGAATCAAGTGCAAATTACTTCATGTTCTCATCTTGTAGTTGTTTTAGCTGGAATTGATTGTGTTAAGCCTCAATCAGGTATTCCTAAAAAAAGATTTTCAAGAAGAGAGATGCCACAAGAGAAGCTTGATTTTTATTTAAATCTATATGCTAGTCATTTAGAAGATACATTAGCTACAAATGAAAATATATATTCATGGACAGCATGTCAAACATATATAGCACTTGGAAATATGATGACAGCAGCTGCTGCTATTGGAGTAGATAGTTGCCCTATTGAAGGGTTTGAAAAAGAAAAAGTAGATAAACTTCTAAATCTTGATACTTCAAAATATCAAACTTCAGTTATTTTACCTCTTGGGTATAGAGTAAACGAACAATCAACACAGCAAAGACTTCCTTTAGATGAAATAGTTGAGTTTATAGAGTAGTTTTTATCATATAGCTACATTGATATAGAGTTTAATTAATGTAGCTATAAATTTTAAAATTTATAACAAATGATACTTTTATAATACCTTTCCTTGATAAAATTTCTTATCAAACATTTAAGGAAAGTAGAATGACCAGTATATTTATTGATACCACAAATGATATAAAATACAAATCAGTTTTAGTAATAACAAATAATGAAAAGTTAACAAATAGCTTTAAAGATGTTTTAAGTAGTCTTGCTTATAAGGTCTCTTTTTTTGAAGTAAGTAAGTTTAAACTTATAGCTGATAAATTAATGCTGTTTGATTTAGTAGTATTTGACAATACAGAACAAAATAGCCTTAAAAATTTTGTAGATGGTTTTAAAAATAAGTATAATTATGTTTTAAATATCCCTATAGTTATTTTAGAAAATGAACTAAAAGATATAAGCTTTTATAGAAAATCAAATGTATATACTTTGTTAAAAGAGCCATTTGAGTTTGATGAGTTACTTTTAAATATTGAGTTATGTATGCAGTATCTAAACCAAAATAAAAAAGTTGAGTTTGAAAATGGCTTCTATTTTGATATAAGAAGAGATGAACTTTTTTATAATAGACGGCCTGTAAAACTTACAAGAACTGAAAAATCACTTATTAAGCTTTTAGTTGAAAGAAAAAATCAGCTTGTAACTTATGAAACAATTGAGAAAATAGTATGGAAAAATAGAAATTTTTCTAAGTACTCTTTGAGAAATATTGTAAAGCATATAAGAGAAAAAACAGATATTAGCCTAATAAAAAACTCATCAAATAGAGGTTATGTGATGAATACTATTTAGGAAGAGTTATTTTAAATGAAACTCCATTAGTTTCATTTTGAACATTTATACTCCCATTTGCATGTTTTTCTATAATATTTTTACAAATATATAGACCTAACCCTGTACCATTTTTTTTGTCTTTTGTAGAGAAATATGGGTCAAATATCTTCTTAATAGTATCATTATTGATTCCCCCTGCATTATCTTTTATAATAGCAGTTTGGGTATCATTTGTTTGTTCAAAGCTTATATTGATTTTTGCATTTTTTGTACTATTTTCTATAAATGCATCCTTTGAGTTATTTAAAATATTTATAAAGACTTGAACTATTTCATTTTTGTGAACATATATATCTGATAAATCTTTCTGTTCAATTGTGATTTTGATACTTTCAGATTTAAAAGATTGTTCTAGTATTTTAACTGATGCATTTATAAGCTCAAAAAGATTTGTTTTTGATCTGTTTTTTGTTGGTTCAAAAAAGTTTCTAAAATCATCTATAGTTTTAGACATATACTGTAAATAGTTATTTATTTCATCAGTTTTCTCTTCAAGTAATTCAATATCAAGTTTTTTCATCTTAATTTTCATTTTTATTCTTGTGGTGATACTTGCAATTGCACTTAAAGGTTGTCTCCATTGGTGTGCTATTACAGATATCATCTCACCCATTGCTGCAAGTCTAGATTGCTCTATTAACATATTTTCTTTCTGTTTTAAATCACTCATATTTAATATTGATACCATTTTATAGGACTCATTATCTAGTTTTATATTTTTAATTTTTAGTATTGCAGGAATAATTTGTGCATTTTTTGTAATTAATGAGACTTCTTGAAAAGTTTCACTATTATATTTTATATATTTTATATTTAAAGTGGGTATTAAAATACCTGTTGCTAAGTTTCCTACAAGCTCTTCTTTTTGTTTATATCCAAGTATTTTCACTAAAGATTTATTTACATTTATAATAAACCCATCTTTAATAATTATAATTCCCTCTATTGTATTATCCAAAATTTGATTTAGTTGTGTGGAATCAGTTATATTTTTTGTCATAAATTAGTCCTATATAATATTGAATAGATTATAATATATATAAATTTTTTATTTGGTTAAATGGGGTAAATATGGATTACGTTCTTTTAGAAGAGTATGCAAAAGATATAAGTGTTTTATTTGTAGAAGATGATGAAAGTATTAGAAAAGAAACAACAGAGTTGCTATCAGATATATTTCAAAAAGATATTGTTACTGCAGTGGATGGAAAAGAGGGCTTTGAAAAGTATATGGATTATTATGAAAAGCATGGTAAGTATTATGATTTGGTCATTACAGATATAAAGATGCCAAATTTAGATGGTATAGAGCTTACAAAATTAATCTATAAACAAAATGAAGACCAATCTTTGATTGTATTATCAGCTCACAATGAGTCTGAATATCTTATGGAGTTGGTTAATATTGGGATATCTCAGTTTATTTTAAAACCTATCGATTTTGATAATTTTATAGATATCATATTTAAAGTCTCTAGGCATATTCATTTAAATAAATATGAAAATAGAGATACTAAAACTAGTAGTACTATAATGTTAGCTTCAAATCTTAAATGGGATACAAATATAAAGCAGCTAATAGTAGATGAAGAGATTATAAAACTCACAAAAAAAGAGTCTATGCTTATTGATTTGCTTTTAAGATTTCCTGAAAAAACCCATACAAATGAAGAGATTTTGATATATTTATGGAGTGATGAAACAGATAAAATACCTGATATTTCAAACTTGAAAAATATAATTTCAAGACTTAGAAAAAAAATACCACAATTAGATATAGAAAATATCTATAGTTTTGGATATAGAATAAATATATTAAGTTAGTACATTTTGTATAGTAAGTATAATATCTATACTTACTGTATAAGTTATATATGTATTAACTATTATAATTAAAATTATGTATATTTTTAATAATATTAAGTATTAACACTTAAAATATCTATTTATCTAAATAACTTTAAATCTCTTATGTTATAATGCAAACTATATAAAATGTAAGGGTAGTTATTAATGCAAGAGTCTAAAAGACAAAAGTTTATAGTTAAGTTCTTTCCAGAGATTATGGTAAAGGGTGTAAAAACCAAAAGACAAATGATAGGGCAACTTTACAATAATCTAAAATTGGTATTAAACAGATTAGATAAAGATATAACTGTAGTAAAGTTTTCAGATAAAATTGAAGTAGAGTGTACAAAAGAGATTGTAGATGAAGTTAGAGTAAAACTAAAAGATACAGCTGGTATTGAGGTTATTTTAGAAGTTTTACAATATGACAATATTACAACACTAGATGAGATAAAACAAAAAGTAAATGAGATAACATCTCATAAGATTCAAAATAGAACTTTTGTAGTAAGAGCAAAGCGTTCAGGTACACATGAGTTTAGATCTACTGATATTGAGCAGAATGTAGGTGGTTTTATGCTTGCAAATAATGATACAAAAGGTGTGGATTTAAGAGATGCAGATGTTACTATAAATCTTGAACTAATTGATAAAAAACTAAATATAGTGACAAATAAATATAAGGGACTCTCAGGCTTTCCAATAGGTACACAAGGTAGTATTTTATCACTAATGTCAGGTGGTTTTGACTCAACTGTAGCTAGTTATATGACAATGAAAAGAGGTCTTAAAACACATTTTATATTTTTTAACTTAGGCGGTTTAGCTCATGAAATAGGGGTGAAGCAAGTGGCTTTATATCTTTGGTCTAAGTTTTCATCTTCACATAGAGTCTCATTTATCTCTATACCTTTTGAAGATGTTGTAACTGAGATTTTTAAAAGTACCCATGAGACTTATATGGGAGTTGTTTTAAAAAGACTTATGCTCAAAGCAGCACAAAAAGTTGCCGATGAAATGGGAATTGATGCACTTGTTACAGGTGAAAGTATTGCTCAAGTTTCAAGTCAAACACTAAGAAACTTATCAATTATTGATCAAGCTACTGATAAGTTGGTTTTAAGACCTTTATGTACTATGAATAAACCAGAGATTATAAAGATTGCAAATGATATAGGAACAAGAAGATTTGCAGAGAGTATGCCTGAATATTGTGGGGTTATTTCAAAGAATCCTATTACGTATGGTTCTTTTAAAAGAATAGAAAAAGAGCATGCAAAGTTTGATTATAATATATTACATAAAGCTGTTGAAAATGCAATAAAAGTAAATGTTGATGAAATCCCAAATGATATCAAAGAAATAGGAGAAGTTGAAGAGGTGACTGATATTTCATCTAGTAATGATTATATAGTAGTGGATATTAGACAGACAAATGAGTGTATAAAAGCAGCTTGTGAGACTATAAAAATACCTTTTTATAAACTAAAAGGTGAATTTAAAAAACTCCCAAAAGATAAGACATATTTGTTTTATTGTGATAAAGGTATATTAAGTCAGTTGCATGCACAGTACTTAAGAGACCAAGAGGGGTATGAAAATATTAAGGTTTATAGACCTTTTAATTTGGTATAATAAATTAATAAAATAACTTTTATTTCGAAGGTTTATAATGCGAAGTATTTCTGCAGTTGAAGCGTGGCTTGATGAAAATGCCATTGAAAACTATACTATCTCTGATGAACTTTATGTGACAGTTCATGGTAGTGTAAATTTACATGAAAAATTAACAAATGAAAAAAAACTACCTGTTAAGTTTGATATTGTAAATGGGTATTTTGATATAAGTAATAATGCTATTGAGTCACTTGAGGGTTGTCCTGAAGCAGTTGGTAAAGATTTTAATTGTGCTAATAATAAGTTAGAGTCACTATTAGGGGCTCCAAAAAAAGTAGGTGATTTTGATTGTTCAAATAATCTATTAACAACTCTTTCACACTGCCCAAAAGAGACTATTGGGTTTTTTAACTGTTCAAATAATAAATTAACTTCAATAAAAGGAAGTCCCCGAACTATCAAAGGTTATTTCAATTGTTCAAATAACAAGATAGAGTCATTAAGAGGTGGACCTAAATATATTGATGGTAATTTTGATTGTTCCAATAACTACATAAAAGAGTTAAATGGTGGTCCAATTACTGTTCATCAAGACTATATTTGTAATAGCAATATGATAAAAAGCTTAGATGGAATTGCAGATACTATTGGTTGGGATGTCTTAACAGATGTGAGACTAAATAGACTAGCAAGTAGTTATAATGAAGATGAAAAGTATTGGAAGTATCAAGGTAAAGACGTGGTTTCACATGTTTATAAACCAATAGTATCATTAAGTAACAAAAAAGATATAAGTAGATGGTTGGATAAACATGATATAAAAGACTACAATATACTAAGTGATAATTCTGTAAATGTAAAAAGTAGCGTAAGACTCTCTGATAAGTTAGCAAATTTATCTAAACTTCCACTAAACTTCAATGAGATAGATGGAAATTTTGACATAAGTGATAATGAGCTAGTTTCACTTGAGGGTAGTCCAAAAATAGTACATGGTGATTTTTTGGCTTTTAAAAATGAGATAACTTCACTAAAAGGTGGACCAAAGCAGGTTGAGGGTAGTTTTATTATTTTAAAAAACAATATAACTTCCCTTAAATTCTCACCCTCAATAGTAAAAGAGGACTTTATATGTTCCCATAATCCTTTGACAGACTTAGATGGAATTAATACCATTCAAGGTTCTATTTTTACAGGCGTATTTGTACCAAATATAAGAGCTCAAAAATATGTTTATAACTCAGTTACAACATATAAGTATCAAGGAGTTGCAGTCACTGAGTATCTTGATAAAATCTATGTTTCACTAACAGAAGAAGAGAAACTCTATGAGAAAACAAAAGCAAATCTAAAAAATGCTATCACAAGGCTGTTAGAAACAGATGGACTTAAAAAAGATATGATAAATGATACTTTGATTAAAAACCTACAAAAGTATCACTTAGATGATTTAAAGCAAAAAGTTTTAAAAATCAAATACCCTAAAACAAGAACAAAAGATGAGCTAACTGAAAGTGATTTAATAAAAATGGCTTTTGAAGTAGAGCTTTAATTCAAAAGAGCTCAAAAGTCATATTTCATCTTGGGGTTTACTTATATAAAAACCTTGTGAGTAGTTTATGCCCATAGATTTAACATACTCAAATAGCTCTTTACTTTCAACAAACTCTGCTACTGTTTTTATATCTAAATTATCGCATAAAAACTTTAGTGTTCCAACCAAAAGTTGTCTTTTAGGATTTTCATGAAGTCCTAAAATAAGTGAGCCATCTATTTTAAGATAGTCAATATAGTCACTAAACTTCACAATATATGAATAGTTTGAATAACCACTTCCAAAATCATCAATAGCTATCTTACACCCTAGCTTTTTAGCTGCTTTTATAAAATCAATAAAATCATCATAGTTTTCTATTGCTTCTGATTCAACTATTTCTAATACTAACTTATCATTAACACTATATTGTGCAATTTTTTTATATAAAAACTCTCTAATCTCTTTAGATGCAATATCTTCAATACTTAAGTTTATAGAAAACTCATAATCTTTATCTTTGAAATACTCAAAGGATTTTTCAATAACTATCATGGTTAATTTTTTATACTTTTTTATATCTTTAGCTATATCTAAAAACTCTCCTGGATATACTATTTTACCATCTCTAGTTTTCAATCTTATCAATGTCTCATACTTATCAGTTTTTTCATGGTAGTTATTATATATTGCTTGAAATTGAACTATCACATTATTTGTATCTATTGCTTTTTTTATTTTGTTTACCATATCTATATTTTTTTTGTTTTTTTCAATTTTATTAAAATCATCATTATCATAGATATTAATCTCTTTTGAGTTTTCTAAAGCACTACTTAGTGCAAGCTCTGCTTCTTTTAGTTCATTTAAATCATTATTAAGATTTACAGGGTCACTTGATGCAATTGTACAGTTAGCTAATATCTCAAAGTTTTTATCAGGTTCGAATATATTATTTTCTATATCTTTGTGTAAGTTTTCAATAATAGCTATAAAATTTGATTTAGAAATCACTTCATACTTAAGTGCAAAACTATTTTTTGATACTTTATAGAGTTTTATAAAATTTTTATGGGTTTTACTATACTCATTTAAATATTTTGATATTTCTATTATTAGATTTTCAGAGATTTTATAGCCATATGCTGTTTGGATTTTATCAAAGTTATCAATATTTACTAAAATAATAGCTGCATCTAAAAATTTGTGTTGATTTAAATCCTTCAATAGATGCTGTTTATTTGGTAGATTTGTTAATTGGTCCGTTACGGTTTGCTCATAAATCTTATCTTTTAAACTCTCAGGTATTTTTGCAAAATAGAATACAACAGGTAGAAAAATAAATGAAATCAGTATTATTATAAAATATATATTATTTTGATTATCTTGATTTTGCTTTATTAGTTCTAAAAGCTTTGTCTTTGAAACTATTTTTATTTCATCAATAGTTTTAGTGTTCCCCTCAACTTTTATTTCAATATTATCTTTTGATATCTCATCTATATTTTTCAAACTATTTTGTTCAAAAATATATTTTAGTAAAAGTAGTGAAAATAAAATAAAACTTATATAAATAAGAATAAATGTAAATCTATAGTTGATTTTTTGCATAATCTAGTTACTCCAATTAATTTAAAAAGATTATACAAAAAAAAAGTATCAAAATAATATCATTTTCAATCTTTTATTAATTTATAACTTATTTATTTAAATTTACTTGATTACTTTAAGAGTGTTAAATAAACACTAGAGTATAATTATAATAAGGACAAGTCATGAAATATATTATTATTAGTTTACTTATTGCAAGTGTTGCTTTTGCACAAAATTTTGTAGTATCAACAGGAGAGTGGAAACCTTGGGTTTCACAAAGTCTTAAGGATTATGGTGTAGCACCTGCTATTACTCATAAAGCTTTTGAACAAGTTGGCATTGACGTGGACTTCTCTTTTTATCCATGGAAAAGAGCATACTATGTAGCTAAAGTTGCTAAAGCTGATGCATCTGGTTTTTGGCTTAAAACCCATAAAAGAGAAAAAGATTTTTACTATTCAGACTCAGTTTTCTCAATCAAAAATATACTTATTTTTAAAAAAGATAAAGATATAAAGATAAAATCCATAGAAGATTTAAGTAATTACAAAATTGGGATTACAAGAGGTTACTCTTACTCTCAAAAGATAGATGATATGATTTTAGAAGGTAAAATCCAAGTTCATGTGGTAAATTCTGATTTAGCGGGACTACGTCAAGTTTTAAAAAAAGATGAGTTTGATGCTTTTTTATGTGCTAAAAGTGTTGCTAAAACATTAATAGATGAAAACTTCTCTTTAAGTGAAAAAAAACAGATAAGTTTTTCAAAAAAAGCTATTTTTCAAAAAGATGCTTACTTAATGGTTTCTAAGCAACATCCAAACGCCCAAGAAGTTATATCTAAGTTCAATAAAGGTCTTGCTTTGATTAAATCAAATGGTGTTGTGTCCAAGATGATAGAAGAGTCTTCTCAAGGCAAATATAAATGAGAAAAACACTTCTTTTACTTTTGTTGATCTTTTTTGAATGTAATGCAGCCATATCTATAACGCAAGATAAATTTTACGAAAAAGCTCAAAGTGCTGCTATGCTTAGTGCAAATGCGGTTTATCATTTAGACCAAAGGCAACTACCGCTTATTTTAAAGTCATTTATTAAGAAAAATGAGGATATTAAAGCATTAATAATCACAGAAAACCTTGAAAATAAAGAGTTGTTTACTTATTATCGTTTAGACAATTCATATAATAAAGACATTACTTCTAAAGTAAATGAGTATAAACAAGTAAGTTCTCCTATTATTTACAAAGATGAAGTAATAGGGGAAGTAAAAGTTTACTACAATGAAACTGTACAGCTAAGTTTTGCACAAAAGGCATGGATAGCAGAAAATCCAATAATAAAAGTGGGGTTAGAACAAGACTGGGCACCTTATGATTTTGTAGATGAAAATGGTAATTATAGTGGTATGGCCTATGAATATTTGGAACTTATTCAAAAATATACAGGTTTGAAGTTTGAATATAAAGAGTACACATATTGGGATACTTTGCAAAATGCTTTTGACAAAAAAGAGATTGATTTATTACCTGCTTTGTATAAAACAAAAAAACGTACGAAAAAAGCTAATTTTTCTATACCGTATTATAGTATGTATGAGTATGTTTTTACAAAAAAAGATGTTCCTTTGATTCAAGATATTAAACAGCTATATGGCAAAAAAGTTGCTAGTGCTAAAGGTTTTGCAATAACTCATTGGTTGAAAAAAAATCATCCACAAATACAGATTGTTGAGAAAATGAGTATTGTACAGTGTCTGCAATCAGTTTCAAGTGGTGAAACCCATGCTTTTATATTTGATTCAAGCTCAACACAATATAACATTAAAAAAGCTAAGATTGAAAATCTTAAACTAAATTCTCTTTTGGAAGAGAGAGGAAGAAAATCGCTACATATGGCTGTGCAAAAAGATAATCCTATGTTAGCTGATATTATTAATCAAGTGCTTAAAAGTATAACTTCTAAGCAAAAAAAACAAATTACAAGCTATTGGATGGAAACGGTAAGTGAACATGGAATATATTTTACTGAAAATGAGCGTTTATTTCTACATCAACGACCAGATATTTCATATGTATATGATCCCAATGCAGACCCTTTTGACTGGAAGAATAGACTTGGGGAGCATGATGGTATTATTCCTGATTTACTTAAAATCATAAAGCAAAAAACCTCTTTAAATTTTAAGCCTATTCATTTTGATTCATGGTCAAAATCCTTAAATTATGCAAAAGAGTCTAAAGATATAATGATAAGTAGTATGGCATACGATAAACAAAGGTCTAAACAGTTTAGATTTACAAAAAATAGTATCTATAAAATACCTGTAGTATTTGTAGAGAGACAAAATGAAACAAAAATATTTAAAAATCAAAATAAGCTTATTAAAAATAGTAAAGTAGCAGTAGTTCAAGATGATATATTTGAAAATATTCTACAAAAACGTTATCCAAACAAAAAGTTTGTATCAGTAAAAACTACACAAGAGGGTTTTGAGGGTCTATTAAATAAAGAGTTTGATTATTTTGTAGCCAATGTAGTTACAGCACAATATTATATTAAGAAAAAAGATTATTCACACATTAAAATATCTCAAAAACTTGATTTTGATTTAGAATTAAAAATGGCGACTACTAAAGATATGCCTAAAGAGTTAATTTCTATTTTAGATAAAGTACTTCAAAGTATTGATGAGAAAAAACGTGATGAGATATTTCACAAATGGACTCAAGTAATTATCAAAAAAGAGATAGATTGGTCTTTGATTTTTAGTATTATAAGCGTTGCAGTTTTACATATTCTATTTTTTGCATACTGGAATAGAAGACTTCATAAAACTGTTGCTTCTAAAACAAAACAGCTTACACAACTAAATCAAAATCTTGAACAAAGAGTAAGTCAAGAAGTGGAAAAAAGTAAGAAAATTCAAGAGCAACTTTTTCGTTCTGAAAAAATGGCAGCTATGGGTGAAATGATAGCCAATATAGCTCACCAATGGCGTCAACCACTTTCAGTTATATCTAGTGGAGCAACAGGAGTTAAGATGCTTAAAGAGGTTGATGCACTTAAAGATGAGCATCTTTTAAAAACCTGTGATATGATTAATGAAAATGCACAGTATCTTTCTCAAACAATTGATGATTTTAGAGATTTTTTAAAAGGTGAGAGAATACAGAGTCATTTTACATTAGATTCAGCAGTAGAAAAGTCATGTCATCTTTTAGAGTCAGCTTTTAAAAACTATAATATTACCTTAGTCAAAGAGTTTCAAAAAGATGTATGGGTTTATAGTAATATTAATGAACTTGTTCAGTGTATTATCAATATTGTTAATAATGCAAATGATGCCTTAAAAGAAACTAGTGATTATGAGAATAAAATTATATTAATAAAAAGTTATACAAAAAATGAGTTTGCATATTTAGAGATTGTTGATAGTGCAGGGGGAATTAAAAAAGATATTACAGATAAGATATTTGACCCATACTTTACTACAAAACATCAATCAAAAGGTACAGGTTTGGGGCTTCATATGACATACTCTTTAGTAGTTGAGGGCTTAAGGGGAAATATAAATGTAGAAAATAGTAAATTTTATTATCAAAACAAAGAGTATTTTGGAGCAAAATTTACTATTGAATTACCTCAAAAAACTCAAGAATATAGTAATATATAGTTTAATAAAAATAAAATTACAAGTATAAATTGTAAATCAGGCTAATTTTGTTATAATCACGCATACTAAAGATTTGGAGATTTATTTATATGGTACAAGTAGTCAATTTAAAAAAAGCATTCGGACCAAGGGTGTTATTTCAAGATATTAATTTAAAATTAGATCAAGGGAAAAGATATGGTCTTATAGGTGCAAATGGTGCAGGTAAGACTACTTTTTTAAGAGTTTTAGCAGGTATTGAAGATGCCACAGAAGGTGAAGTTCAGATTCAAAATGGCAAAAAATTTGGTACATTAGAACAGAACCAATATGCATATGAGGATTACTCTTTATTTGATACAGTGTTATTAGGTAACAAAAGACTGTATGATGCTACAAAAGAGAAAGAAGAGCTTTATATGGCAGCTGAGTTTACTGATGAAGTAAATAATAGATTAGCTGAGTTGGAGATGGTTTGTGTTGAAGAGGATCCAACTTATGAGCATGATGTAAAAATTACAAAGATTTTGGAAGATTTAGGATTTCCATCTTCTCAACACGGGGATTTAATGAGTACTTTAACAGGTGGTGATAAATTTAAAGTTTTATTAGCACAAGTACTATTCCCTAAACCAGATATTTTGTTTTTAGATGAGCCTACAAACAACTTAGATATTCAAACTATTGGGTGGTTAGAAAACCAATTACAACACCATGAGGGTACTATGGTTGTAATTTCTCACGATAGACACTTTTTAAATGCAGTTTGTACGCATATTTTAGATGTTGATTATAAAAAAATTAGAGAGTTTACAGGTAACTATGATGATTGGTATATCGCATCAACTGTTCTAGCAAAACAAGCTCAAGCTGATATGAGTAAAAAACAAAAAGAGAAAGAAGACTTAGAGAAGTTTATTGCAAGATTTAGTGCAAATGCTTCAAAAGCAAAACAAGCAACTTCTAGACAAAAACAGCTTGATAAGTTAGAGATGGGAGCTATTGAAATATCTAGTAGAAGGGACCCATCAATTATATTTAAGCAAAAAAGAGAAGCGGGAAAAGAGCTTTTAACTGTAAACAATATCTCAAAATCTTATGATGAGCCTGTTTTAAATGATATATCATTTAGTGTTGATAAGGGTGATAAAATAGCTATTATTGGACCAAATGGTATTGGTAAAACTACACTTTGTGAAATTCTAATGGAAAAAATAGAACCAGATTCAGGTGAAATACACTGGGGTGCTACTATCCAAAATGGTTATTTCCCACAAAATGCAACTGATTTTATAGTTGGTGATATGACTCTATATGATTGGTTAAGAGAGTTTGATAAAGATGCTGATTTAGGTGAGATTAGAAACTGTCTTGGTAGAATGTTATTTAGTGGACAAGATCAAGAAAAGAAAGTAAAAGCTTGTTCAGGTGGTGAAAAACATAGAATGATGTTATCAAAGATTATGCTTGAGCAACCAAACTTTTTAATTCTAGATGAGCCTACAAACCACTTAGATTTGGAAGCTATTATTGCTTTAGGTGAAGCACTACATGCTTATGAGGGTTCAGTAATTTGTGTATCACACGATAGGGAACTACTTGATGCGTATGCTAATAGAATATTTGAAATTCAAAAAGATGGTTCAATATATGACTTTAGGGGAACTTACGAGGAGTTTATCGAAGAAAAAGAAGCTAAATAAGCTTCTTTTTTTAAAGTTTTACTATTTAGATGAATGTCTTGAAGACATTCTTATCTCTCTTCTTTTGATAGCATCATTATATCTTCTTTTTTCGTCTTCACTTTTTAACTCTAGTTTAGGAACAGGTGTTGGCTTACCATTCTCATCAACTGAAATCATTGTAAAATAACACACATTTGTATTTTTGATTGTGTGGTCTTTAATATCTTCAGAGATTACTTTGATACCTATTTCCATTGAAGTCCTACCTGTATAGTTTACAGATGCATGGAAAGTAACAAGAGAACCTATTTTGATTGGGTTTTTAAATAAAACCATATCTACTGATAATGTTACTGCATACATTCCCGTATATCTTGCTGCACAAGCATAAGCAACATGATCTAGCATTTTTAAGATTTCACCACCGTGAACATTGTTTCCAGAAAAGTTTGCTTTATCTGGAGTCATTAACATAGTCATTGTTAAAGATTTTTCTCTTTTTACTTCATCACTCATTTTGTAGCCTTATATAAAAGTTATTAATAATTAGTTGTAATTATATTAAAAAAACATAGGATAAGCATAGCATTAGAACAATTTATTTTCATAGTTTAAAAAACTATCTGAAAAAGTAACATTTTGTATCTAATCTTTAATAAAACTTATAATACCTTTAAAATAGGTGTTAATAATTGTAACAATTACATCATTGCTACCATATCCTCTTCTGTTATAGTTTCAACTTTTAAATTAACTGCTTTATCGTATTTACTCCCTGCATCATCACCATATATCAAATAGTCTGTTTTTTTAGAAACAGAAGAGCTT
>JBNJFB010000004.1:0-74136 GCA_051746405.1 Campylobacterota bacterium | reverse complement strand
AAAAAAAGATATAGACAAAGGTTATACTCTTCTTTTACTAGCAATTGAGAATGATAATCTAAAAGCATACTATACCCTTGGAAAAATATATTTATCTAAGACAACAAAATATCATGATGAAACAAAAGCATATAATCACTTTGTTTACTCTGCAAACAAAGGCTATGCAAAGTCTCAAAATATGCTGGGTAAACTTTTTTTATTTGGTATAACTACAGAGGTTGATTTTAAAAAAGCTTTACACTACTTCAAAAAAGCATCAAAACAAAAATACTATGATGCTAACTGTTTTATTGCATATATGTATGCAAGTGGAAAAGGAGTATTTCCAAACTTTGGTAGGGCTCATGTCTTTGCAAAAGATGAATACAAAAAAGGAAATAAACTTTGTAAAAGAGTTTGGAGAGACTATAACTTAGGTAAATATCCTAAAGATGAAGGCTTTAAAGTAGGAGATTATCTTAAACCTGTAAAATAGTTTTAAGCACTTATATCTTCAAAGATATAATCTACCCTATTTTTTTCTAAATAATCCACAAAAATCTGAAAATACTCATCTACCTCTTTTTTTTCATATCCTGCAAGTGAGATTACTACCTTTCTTTTATCTTCAATAATTTTAGGTAAAGATGCTAACTCAAGATGTTTTGGTATCTTTTTCATACTATCTATTAAATCATTTTCACCACAAGAAGCAGTTAAAACTCTTCTGTATTTTTGTGTATTACTCTTAGGGTACAGCTTATCAAGTGCTTCTATAACCATACTTTGACTCATAGAAGGAAACCCAGGTGTAAAGAAAAATCTATCTTCTAGATAAAACCCTGGTATATCATTTACCACATTTTGAAGTGGCTTAGCACCTATGGGTAAATACCCCATATAAATTCTGTGAGGATATGCTTCACTTTTAAATCTAGCTTCAATCTTTTTTGTTGACTCTTTATTAAACTCCATTTTTTCATTTGTAAAAGCTTTTGCGGCTACTTGCCTTGTATAATCATCAGGAGTTGAACCAATACCACCAAAACAAAACATTACAGAGTTTTTATCAGATTTTATAAGATTAAAAATATCTAACATAAATTTAGGGTCATCTTCTATCACAAAAGAGGCCTTTTGCTCCCAACCTCTTTTTAGAAGTTCTTGATTCAAAAAAGAGAAATGAGCATCTTTTCGACGCCCATTTAGAAGTTCAGTCCCTACAATAACTGAGTAAAAGTTTATCTTCTTATTCATTAGATTTTTGATTTTATAAACTCATTCATTTGAGTTACAATCTCTTGAATTGTGCCCTCACCTGAAATTATTTTATATAAATCTCTTTTTTTATAAAACTCTTGAATTGAAGCTAAAGGTTCAGTATAAACCTTCATTCTATTTAAAAATACCTCTTCATTATCATCATCTCTTACAACCTCATCAACAGTTGCTCTTCCTAAAACCCTTTTAAAAGCTGTATCTTTAGAAACTTCTACTTCAATAACACTTGATAGTTCTACTTGTGATTCATTTTCTAAATATTTATCTAGTTCTACCATTTGCTCAGTTGATCTTGGATACCCATCGATTATTACTACATCTGTTGGAGCATTTTTAATTGCATCTACAATTGTTTCAATTGCAATATCAATAGGAACAATTAAACCTTTAGAGATAAAAGAGTCTATTAATTCACCTCTTTTACTTCCACTTGCAACCTCTGTTCTAAACATACCACCAGCAGAGTAGTGAGTAATATTTTCATGCTTTTGTGCAATTAGCTGGGCATCTGTAGTTTTTCCACTTCCTGGTGCACCAATTATTAAAAAAAGTTTCTTCATTTATACCCTTGGTTAAATTAAAATTGTGTAATTGTATCAAAAAGCATTTAAATTCTTTATGTAGTATTTATACCTTATGTAGTATTAAATGCTTTTTTAATACAATACGAAAAAACTAAGGATAATAGAGTATGAATTTAATGTTATTTGGTGCACCAGGAGCTGGTAAAGGAACACAAGCTAAGTTTCTAATTGAAAAGTATGGTATTCCACAAATCTCAACAGGTGATATTTTAAGAGCAGCAATTGCAAAAAAAACTGATATGGGTATGGAAGCAAAAAAATTCATGGATGAGGGTAAATTAGTTCCCGATTCAACTATCATTGGTATTATAAAAGATAGATTAGCTCAAGATGACTGTAAAAAAGGGTTTATTCTTGATGGTTTCCCAAGAACTTTAGCTCAAGCTGAAGCTTTAAAAGAGTTAATGGCAAATATGGGTATTTCATTAGATAAAGTTATCTCTTTAAATGTACCAGATGAATTAATTGTTGGTAGAATTACAGGAAGAAGAGTATGTGCTTCTTGTGGAGCCTCTTTCCATGTTGAATTTAACCCTTCAAAAGAGGAAGGTAAATGTGACTACTGTGGTGGTGAACTTATCACTAGAAAAGATGACAATGCCCAAACTGTAAAAAGTAGATTAGAGTCATACCATGAACAAACTGCACCTTTAATTGATTTTTATACTGATATGGGTGTATTTGTAGAGTTAGATGGAACAAAAGATGTTAAAGATGTAACATCTGATATGATAAAAGCACTTTCATAATTAACTGCTATATAAATAAGAAAGGGCAACTACATGTAGTTGCCCTTTTTTTATGCTTGAAAACTAATACTAACCTTGCATTCCAGAGCCTGTAGGTCTTTTCCCATGTTTAAACTTATGCTTTTGAATAACAATCTCTTTTTGCTTCTCTTTTCTTCTTGGGTCTTTTTCTACAAAAATTTTCTTTTTTGTAAATGGGTCAAGTCCTGTATAGTACATAACAGCTGAGTATGTTCCAGGTGTTGGAGTAAATACTTGTGCTTGTTCTGGATTCATTTTAAGTTCATTTGTTGTGAAGTCTTTAAGCTCTCTCATATGCTTCTGTTCACATCCAGGATGAGCTGCTATTAAATAGTAAGTTAGGAACTGTTTTTTACCTGATTGTTTATTTAACCTATCATACATCTTTTTAAAATCAATTAGTGTTTGCTTTCCAGGTTTTCCCATATGATGAAGAACCTCATCACTTGTATGCTCAGGTGCTACTTTCATTTGTCCTGAAATATGATGATCAACCATCTGCTTTAGATACTCATATCCATGTTTTTTATCAGCAGTGATTAAATCATATCTAACCCCTGAAGCAACAAAGGCTTTTTTAATTCCTGGAATTTCTCTAATATCTTTTAGAAGTTTTATGTTTCTGCTATGGTCAACTTTCATTGTTCTACAAAGCCTGTTTGCATCAACACATCTTTTATTATCAACACAAGTTCCAAGCTTCATTTTCTTTTTACACTCATATCCATACATATTTGCAGTTGGACCACCAACATCAGAGATAATGCCTTTGAAGTCTTTCATTTTAGTAAAAGCTTTTGCTTCTTCTAAAATATTTTTTTCACTTCTAGTTCTGATTGTTCTACCTTGATGAGCAGCAATAGCACAGAAGTTACACTCTCCCCAACATCCATGGTGTGTCATAATTGAGAATTTAATAGTTTCTAAACACTTAACTTTACCGTCTTTTTTATGATATGGATGAGCATCTCTTTGGTATGGGAAAGATGCAATTTTATCCATTTTCTCTTCTTCCATATGGTCACTTGGTGGATTTTGAACTAAGTATCTTGTATCAACTTTTTGATATAAACCTTTTGAATATATAGGGTCGTTGTTGTCATAAAAATCTCTAAAAAGATCTATATACTTCTCTTTATCATCTAAACACTCTTGATGTGATGGTATCTCTTTGAAGTTTTCATCACTAGGTGCCTCTTTTGAAATATAGCAAAGACCTCTAATATTTCTTGGATCACCACCTTGTCTTAAAGTATTTCCTAAATCAATAATAGCTTGTTCACCCATACCATAAATCATATAGTCAGCTTTTGAATCAAAAAGTATTGGTTTTCTAAGCTTATTTGTCCAGTAATCATAGTGAGTTAATCTTCTAAGACTTGCCTCAATTCCACCAAGTACAACAGGAACTGTATTTTTAAAATGCCTTCTTATTAGATTTGTATATACTAAAGTAGCTCTATCTGGTCTTTTATCATTTTTCCCACCAGGAGTATAATCATCAGAGTTTCTAAACTTCTTTGTTGCTGTGTAGTTTGACACCATTGAATCAATACTACCACCACTTACACCCCAAAAAAGTTTAGGTTCACCTAATCTTTTTATATCAACATCAGAGTCAACATCAGGTTGCCCTATGATTCCAACTCTAAGCCCTATATCTTCTAAGATTCTTCCAACAACTGCAATTCCCATGAAAGGAGAGTCTATATAAGCATCACCTGTGATTAGGACAACATCTAGCTCGTCCCAACCTCTTTGACGCATTTCCTCTTTTGTTGTTGGTAGAAATTTATTTGGTTTTTTATTATGGCTCATTATATTTTCTTTTAAATTTATTTGTATTTATATTTTTCGTATTGTGCCACAATATGTTTTAACATATACTATATAGTACTTTTGTTAAATTATAATTTTTATTTTTTACATTTTGTCAAAATCTTTGAAAGTGATTTCATATACTACATCAAGAGAATGCATAGCATCAAAAAATCATATAAAACAAAAGTACACTTTAATATTTAATATTTTTATGTTAAACTATACTTTATCAAATAAAAGGTGTCTTTATGATAGAACAACTTCAAGATAAGCAAAGAAAACTAGTAGCACTCACAAAAAGTATCAACTATAAAAGAGATGAGTTTGAATTTATCAATAGCGATGAAAGACTTATTGCTCTTATAGGTGCTAGAGGTGTAGGAAAAACCACACTGCTACTTCAATACTTATCACAATATTCACTTGATGAAGCTCTTTATTTTAGTGCTGATGATATAAGTATAGCTGCACTTGGAATAGTAGAAATAGTAGAAGAATTTTATAAACTAGGTGGGAGAGTCGTAGTTATAGATGAAGTTCATATGTTCAAAGAGTGGGCTGGGCATATTAAAAACCTATATGACTTTTATCCTGATTTGACCATAAGGATAAGTGGTTCATCTATGCTTAATATTTTGATGCAAAGTCATGATTTAAGTAGAAGAGTTGTAGTTAAAGAGCTTAGGACATTAAGCTTCAAAGAGTATTTTGAGATAAAGCATGATGTGAAGTTACCAGCTTTAAGTCTTGAAGGATTATTAAAAACTCATAGAGAATTATCTTTTGAATTAACCCAAGAGTATCCACAACTTTTTAGAGAGTTTAAAAACTATCTCAAAGTTGGGGCATATCCATTTTTTACTACAAGTAAAACTTCGCAGAGTTTTAGTAGTAAACTTTTTAATTCTATTGAAAAAATTATCTATGAAGATATTCCCTCAACCAATAAAATGAAATTTGAAAATCTTATAGCATTTAAAAAACTTATTTTTGCAGTAATATCAGCAAAGGTGCCATTTCAAGTTAAGATTGACTCACTAGCAAAAGAGCTAGGAGTGAGTGAACCTACACTTTATACTTATCTTGATATCTTAGACAAAACAGGTATCTTTAGAACTCTTAAAAAAGCAAGTACTAAAAAAAGTAAAAAACCTGAAAAAATCTACTTCCAAAATACAAATATACTACAAACTTTAGCCGATGATCAAAAAATAGCCACTGATATTGGTAATATTAGAGAGACATATTTTGTGAGCTGTTTTACTGATATTTTTTATAGTGATATTGGAGATTTTGTAGCAGATGGAGTTATCTATGAAGTGGGAGGAAAAGGCAAAAGTTTTAGCCAAATCAAAAATAAAGGAAATAGCTATCTTGCAATTGATGTAGATACTACTACTCATAAAAACAAAATACCCCTTTGGATGTTTGGGCTTTTGTCTTAAAAGGTACTATGTTAAATTTACCATTTCATTTTTTCCCTGTTTTGTGCTATAAGGCATACTAATCATTTTAATAATTTATAACATCTAAAATTTACAAAATAGTTTTATAATTTCATTGAAATTAAAAGAGGACAATAAAACTTTAAACTTTTTTTGTTAAATTATCATCAATCTTTTTAATATCTAAAATCATTGCTACTTTTGATTCATTGTTTTCAGTAATATCAACTATACTTTCAACAAGTGTACCTGAGCCTAAAAAGTGATTTTCTATATGTTGTATTGAACCCTCTTGCACAACACTTATACTTTGTAAAGTAGATACTAAGATTCCAATACAGTGTTCAATATTATCTTTATCATACTCAAAAAGAATAATATTATTTAGTTCATCATCATTGATATCCACATTGATAAAATCTCTTATATCTAAAACTGATACTAATTTATCTTTATATAAAACCATTCCCTTAAAAGGATTATCTTTATCCATATCAATTGATTCTTCTAATTCATCTTTTGAAATAGACTCTAATACATTTTTGGCTTGGACAGCTAAAAACTTTTTACCTATGTTAAAAGTGGCTAATTCAACACTATTTTCTGTTAATTTTTTTGAACTATTTTGGTTAGTATTAAATGTATAGTTTTTATTTGATAAAACTCTATTTTTGTTTTGAATATCTCCAATTTTGATAAATACCAAACATATAACATCATTTTTATAATCATCAATAACACTTTTATACTCCCTATAACCAGTTGAACATCTTGCACCAACTGCATAATAAGAACCGTTAAATTCAATTATTTCACTATATTTTCCACCATTTTCAATTTCAAAAAACTTATCTGAAACATTTATATAATCATCTACTTCAAAATGTTTATTTGTTGAAGATATTATCTTTTTATCTCTATTTGTAAATAGTGCAAAAACCCCCTTTATATTCTGTTTATTTGAGTCTTTTGGCAAAGTCTCATCAAGCATTGCATGAAATTGAAAAGAGGAGTCAAATACTATAGCTATTCCACCATTTATTAGTTTTTCATCTTTAAAAGACCTAATTGCACTACAGTATATATATGTAGGTTTATTTTCATAAAGTGCTGTTTTTTCAAAGTTTGATACACAATATTTAGAGGTATTCTTTAAACTCAAACAATCTTCAACCCAATCTTGTATTAAAACCTTTTCTACTAAATACTCTTGCTTATCATTTGAAACAGCTACCACTTTTCCATTTTTATCAAATACTAAAAGATTTGTATATACTGTATATAAACCATTGATATATTTTAAAATTGATGTGATTTCATCTTTTTTATACTCAATTGAGTTCATATTATCAAAAGCTTCTCTAAAATAAGAAGTTAATGCCCACCATCTACAATCATTTGCTCTTTCATAGAGATTTCTATCCATAATATCAACAGCTAAAAAAGATAAAAACTCAGTATCTTTTAAAATCGAACTTATAATAGTTTGATTTAGGTTTTCCAATGAAGAGTTAGCTTTTACTCCTGTTACACCAATTTCATTTAATAGTGACTTTGAAAATCCCCTATTTGATGAGTTTAATTTACTTTGAGCGATATTACCATTCCATATTACTCTACTTAAATTATCTTGGATATTTCTACTTTTATTAAATACATCTTTTAACTCTTTTGAAAAGTGCTGTTCATTTTCCATCATAGACTCAATAATGCTATCATCTATTTCCACAGGATTTAACTCATCACTTAAAAAAGCATACTCTAAAGGAATCATAATATGTCCATACCACTTTAATCCAAAAAAACCTTGATAACCATTTGTTTTACAAGTTTTTGCAACATAATCCCTACCTGCAAAAGATACTATTTTATAATCTTTGTTTAAGACAATAGGAAGTTTAGTCTCAAGTGGAATATACTCTTTATCACTTGATGCTATAACATATCCATTCTCATCTAAAATAGTTAAAGCCTCTTTATTTTTTGTATCTATTAAGTTATTAAAAATACCTTTCATCTCATCTGTAAACCTAAAACATAGACATAAAACACCTAAATGCTCTGAGTTTTCATCATTTGTCTTATTAACTTTATAAGAGTAAATTAAACTATTTTTATACTGTGGTACAAAAGAGTGATACTTGTAAGTCTCCACATACTCTTGGCTACTATTTAAAATCTCTTCAATAAACCCTTGCTCGATTTTTTCTACTTTGTTTGTATCATCAAGTCTAGCAATAATTTTTCCATTAGCATTTGCTAAAACAATATCAAAATATACTGAATATTTTGCAACATACTCTTTAAATCTTTTTTGTATATCTCTTTTTAAATCTAAACTCTCTTCATTATAATCAGATATATAATTTTTTATAAAATATCTTATATCATCATCAGTTGCTAAAAATCCAATATCAGCTGTTCTTTCAAAAAGATTTCTAATAACCACATCAATAGCAACTTGAGATTTAAACTTCATCTCTGTTGTTACTTTTTTTATTGTTTGGTCACTTAAATGATTTAATAGTATTGAAGTTAAATTCAAAAAGTTATCTTTTGTCTTTCCAATATCTATGTTTATATCACCCAATTGCCCTAGTAGTGCAAATATATCCCATGAAGAGCTTAGTCTTCCTAACTCTTCTCTATACTTCTCAACATCTTCTATATGCTTAATTATAGGGTACAGTTCTCTTTTAATACTTATACCTTTATATTCAACCAAATCACTTGACATTGCTAACTCCTAAATAATTATATAAAAAGTATACAATATCAAGTGGTCTATATATTTTTTATGCTGTATATTTTTTATACTTTTTAAAATTTAGAAAAATTATTTTATAAATTTTAGGGATAGTTTTTCCATATTAAGAAAGTATAATTTATCAAATATATTATGCTTTTTTATAGGTAGTTTTGTATGACTATTTAATGAGAGTGCATAACCTAGATTTTGTTCATCTTTTATAAGTATCATTTTTATATTTTTTATATCCACAAAGTTTTTAATAGGTTCTATTCTATCTACTTTTACAACTTCTTTACTTTTTTTATATAAATTAATAGAGAACCTCCTTGCAAAATAGTGCCAATAATCACTAAATACATATATATTATAGATATTTGTTTCATATAGATTATCTCTTAACTTCAAAAAAAGTTTATCAATTCTTGCAAGTAAATTATCTCGATTTTGTTTATAAAAATCTTTATTGAAATAGGTTAGCTTCAATAAAGCATCATATATGTTGTGAATAACTTTTCTTAAAAGTAAAGGGTCAGTCCAAAAATAGGGGTTATTATCTATTTTTTCTATACCCTTTGATAAGTCAAATACTTTTAATTTTGGATTAATCTCTTTTAGAGTTTTAGCATACTTCTTTTCAATATCAAGACCAAAATGAAAATATGCTCTTGTTCTTGCTAAACTATTTATGTCAGCTTTTGATAAATCTTTAACTTGTGATGAATAGATGTAGGTTATATTTTTTACAATAACATTCTGCCCAGCAATTTTCTCTAAAAAAAATTGCTCAAGGGGCATATATGTAGTTACTTGAATTCTTGCAATACAAAAAAGTGGAAAAATAAGTAAAAGTATTACCTTTTTCACACTCTTTTCCTTTTAATGTTCAGTTTTTCTGATTCGTAAGCTTAACTCTTTTAACTGCTCATTATCAACAGCACTTGGTGCATCTGTTAATAGACATTGAGCTCTTTGAGTTTTAGGGAATGCTATTACATCCCTAATAGAATCAGTTCCAGCAAGCAACATAATCATTCTATCAAGTCCCATAGCAAAACCACCATGACTTGGTGCTCCATACTGAAGAGCATCTAATAAAAAGCCAAACTTCTGTCTTGCTTCTTCTTTTGATATTCCCATAAGTTCAAATACTTTTGATTGTATCTCTTCTTTATGAATTCTAATACTTCCACCACCAAGCTCAACACCATTTAAAACAATATCATAAGCAATTGATTCTATATCTTCAATATTCTCTTTGTCTAAATCTTTTGGCATTGTAAATGGATGATGAAGTGCTTTTGTTCTTCCATCTTCAATTTCAAACATAGGAAAATCAACAACCCAAACAAACTCATATGTATCATCTGGAATAATATCCATTTGCTCAGCTAAATAGAGTCTAAATCTTCCCATATAATCCCATACGGTTTTCTTATCACCTGCACCAAAAAATACCACATCACCAACTTCGAGATTTGTAGTTTTTACAATAGCTTCTAAATCCTCTTGACTAAAGAATTTAGTTAATGGACCTTTTAATCCATCCTCTTTCATTTGGAAGTAACCTAAACCTTTAGCTCCAAATTTTCTAACATAATCTTCAAAACCTTTCATTTGTCTTTTTGAGAAGATATTATCTCCATTTGGACACTTTAGTGCTTTGATTCTATTATTTTTTTTGTCTTTAGAGATTTGTGCAAAGATTTCATTTGTAGAGTTTTCAAAAATATCAATAACATCAACCATTTGCATATCAAATCTAGTATCTGGTTTATCTGAACCATATTTTTCCATAGCATCACTATATGATATTCTAGGAAATTTTTTAGCAACATCTTTTCCACAAGCTGTAAATACATCATAGATTAACCTCTGTGCTACTTCAATCACATCATCTTGATTACAAAAAGACATCTCAACATCAATTTGAGTAAACTCAGGTTGTCTATCTGCTCTTAAATCCTCATCTCTAAAACATTTAGCAATTTGAAAATATCTATCAAATCCTGATACCATTAACAACTGTTTAAATAGTTGCGGTGATTGAGGTAGTGCATAAAACTCTCCCCCATGAACTCTTGATGGAACTAAATAATCCCTAGCACCCTCTGGAGTCGATTTTGTAAGTATTGGAGTTTCCACATCTAAAAAACCTAATTCATCTAATGTATTTCTAACTTGAATATTTGCTTTAGATCTTAACTTAAAAATTTCATACATCTTATTAGATCTTAACTCTAAAAATCTATTTTCAAGTTTTATTTCATCATTTACTTTTTCATCATTTAAATCAAAAGGCATAGGTTTTGATCTATTTTCAATAACTAAGTCTTCTAAAACAATCTCAATTTTTCCAGTTGCAAGATTTGGATTTTCTAACCCCTCACCTCTTTGTCTAACTGTACCTGTAGCAATTAATACAAACTCATCTCTAACACTTTCAGCAAGCTCAAGCTCTTTTGGATCTGCTACTAATTGAACTATTCCACCTCTATCTCTTAAATCAATAAATATAATTCCACCGTGGTCTCTTCTACTATTTACCCAACCAGCAACAGTAACTTTCTCATCGATGTTTTTCTCAGTCACTTCTGTACAATAATGTGTTCTCAATTCAAACTCCATAATAATTAAATCTTCGCGATTCTATCTAACTTTTACTTAATTATAGAAAAACCAAAAGGGGTCGTTTTATATAGTTTTGGTTCATATTTAACCATATTGTTTTTAACAGCTGTTTTTAAAATACTATTATGTGTTTGTTCATTTAAATAATCAACCCCCACTAAAACAGAGTATGCAACCCAATTATAATTAATATCAATACCAAATGTATCTAAAATATCTCCAAGCTTATCATCCACTTTATCAATTGAGTTTGCAAAAATTATATTTTTTCTATCTTGGGCTTGAGTTAAAGAGATAAGTTTTGGATTAAAGCTTAACTGTGTGGATAAAATAGTACTAGGAACAGTTTCATAAACTCTTAATTGAGATAATATAAGTGCAGTTTTAACTAATGAAGTATTTAACATCAATGTAGAGTTATCTAATCTCTCATCTTTTACAATCCATTCAAACTGATTTCTATCATTTTTTATCTTTTTTGTAACTACTGTATTTGGCATTGCAGCTTCATAAATCTCTTTTAGTTTATTACCTATATATGATTCTTGATAAAACATTGCATTATTTATACTTGAATACTCAAGCAGCTTTTTTATTTGCTTTTTATAAGAGATTGAACCATATATAAAATTATCTTTTAGCTGTTCATACTCTTCATGGTTGGCAAGGGGAAGATATACTTCTAAGTTATCTGTATTTAAACTATTTAAAGTCTTAATAGTTTCAGGTGTATACAAAGCTATAACTTTTTCATATCCATCCTCTTTTATTCTTTTAAAAGTATCTTCTAAACTTTGCTTATCTTCAATTTTAGAATCATAAACTTTTAAATCATAGTTTGCTTTTACAAAAGTAAAATAACTTATAATAGTATTAATTGAAGTTTTTCCATATGAAGCTATTATATCAGATGGATATGCAAATGCTATTTTCAACTTAGGCTTTTGTGTATATAAAGTATTATCATCTTCTATTATTTCAAAAGAGTCTAAAGAGAATATTTTCTCTTTTAGTTTTTTTTCTTTTTGTTTCTCTTCTTTTATAGGTATCACATCTTTTTTTTCTTTTTTAAACAACTCTTCTTTTTCATCTTTTGGTAAATTTATTTCAACTGTCTGCTCTTTTATTCCACATGCTGTAAAAAATATAGCAACAATAAATATTAAAATTAGATTTTTCAAGTTTATGACTCCATTAGATATTTTATTTTTAGCATATCCACATACGCATCTTTTTTTGATGAGGGATTTCTTAGCAAAAAGCTAGGATGAAAAGTAGGAAATAGTACTATATCTTTATAGTTTATACTTTGTCCCCTGATTTTTGATAAACTAGTATCATCATTTGTTAAGTGCTGATAAGCTACTTGACCTAATGTTACAATTATTTTAGGTCTTACTAATTCAATTTGCTTTAATAAATATGCTTTACATAAATTTAAACATGACTCATTAATATTTTCACCAGGTTTACACTTTAGAATATTAGCATAATATGTATCTTCTCTTTTTATATTTAGTACATTTTCAATCATCTTTGTTAGTAATTCACCACTTCTACCTACAAACACCCTTCCCGTCTCATCCTCTAATGAACCAGGACAATCAGATATAAACATAATATTAGAGTTAATATTACCCTCACCAAATACTGTTTTTTTTCTTGTCTTTGATAGTTCACATAAATAACAGTTACTAACACTATTTTTTAAACTAAAAATATCATTTGGTAGTTTAAGATTATTTGTATCATTAGCCAATAAATTCAAAGGTTCATGAAATTTATAACCAATTGATTTTAAAAAATATAAATGCTTAAGCAATTTTTGTTTTTTTGAATTTGTCATGGGATATTGTACAAAAAAAAATCTTTGTTAAGTATTTATCTATAAATTTATATAAAAAATTGGAATAATATTTATAGATTATTTATTTTTTATGATATAATTCTAATGAAAAAAAAGGTATAATATACTTTAGTATTTAAAATTATGAAGCTTTGTTTTTGATAGTTACTTTTTAAAGTGCGCGAGGCTATTATATATCAGGCTTCATAGTTTTGGGTATAACCCGTAAAAAAAGAAAGCAAGGATTTTTTAATCCTTGCTTTTTAAAGATACACTATTTGTATCTATGAGTGATTCTACCTTTATCTAACGAATAAGGTGTAATTTCTACTTTAACCTTATCCCCTGGTAAAATTTTAATGTAGTGCATTCTCATTTTCCCTGAGATATGACATAAAACCACATGACCATTATCTAATTCAACTCTAAACATAGCATTAGGTAAAGCTTCAATCACTTTACCGTCAATAACTATTACATCATCTTTTGCCACTTTTTCTCCCTAAAATTACTCTTCATCTAACTTAGTTAAAATAACTGCTTTACCATTAATAACAGCAACTTGATGTTCGTAATGACTTCCCCTATATCCATCTGCTGATACTACATCCCAATCATTTTCTAATATAACAGGATCTCTATCTTTATGACAAATCATAGGCTCTAAACAAAACACCATACCATTTTTTATTTTTGGACCTGATTTTGCGCTACCTGATTCTAAATAGTTAGGAATTTCTGGTTCACCATGGGGTTTTCTACCTATTCCATGACCACAAAATCTAACTAACGGTTGGTACCCTCTATCAACAATAAATTTCTCAATCTCTTGTGATAACTCTTTAAATCTCATGCCCTCTTTTATAATATCAATTGCATAATATAAAGTATCTTTTGAACAAGCAATTAGCTCTTCATCTGCTTTTGATATTTGACCAATAGGCATTGTAATTGCAGCATCGCCATACCATCCATCAATTTCAGAACCACAATCAAGCCCTAGAATATCACCCTCTTTTAAGACAGTGTCATCTGGTATACCATGAATTATTGTTTCGTTTAATGATGTACATATAGCACCTGGAAAACCGTATAAACCTTTAAAAGATGGCCTAGCACCTAAGTCTCTTAGGTACTTTTCACCCATTGCATCAACTTCTTTTAAAGTCATACCAGCTTTTACGTTCTTTTCTAAGTGTTTCAATGTCTTCGCAACAGCTTGTCCAGCTGTTCGAAGTTTTTCAATTTCTTTTGGTTTTCTTAATGGAATAGCCATGAGTTCTATAGTCCCACTGCACTTAGTGTTTGATATTTATTTGTGTACTGCTGAGCTTCAATTTTTCTCATTGTATCTATTGCTACTTGAACAACAATTAATACAGCAACACCACCAAAATAGAATGGAACACCCATTGCTTTTACAATTAACCAAGGTACAGTTGAAATAGCACCTAAGTATAACGCACCCCAAAATGTCAATCTACTAGCTGTTTCATTTAAAAAGTTAGCTGTACTTGCTCCTGGTCTAACACCTGGAATAAAGCCACCTTGCTTTTTAAGGTTCTCTGAAATATCTTTTGCATTGAAAGTAATTGATGCATAAAAGAATGCAAAAAAGACTACAAATAAAAACATAAACAGATTAAAAGTGTATGAACTAGGACTTAAATAATCAGCAACTATAAGTAAGTACTCGTTTTGACTACCTTGCAATACAGTTGCAGGGAACATCAAAATTGCACTTGCAAAAATTGCAGGAATTACACCTGATAAGTTAACCTTAATAGGAATATAGTTCATAACTCTTTTGTTTTGATTTTGCATCATAACTTTTCTTGAATATGACACTGGAACTCTTCTTTCACCCAATTCAACATAAATAATAGCTCCAACTGTAGCTAAAATAATTACTATTATTGCAATTACAGTTAAGAAACTCATTTGTCCATTATTAACTAAATCAACAGTACCACCAATGGCTCCTGGAATTGCTGAAACAATACCTGCGAAGATAATTAATGAAATACCATTTCCTATACCTTTTTGTGTGATTTGTTCACCAATCCACATAAGAAGCATAGTACCTGTTAACATAGAGATTGAGGATACAGCTATAAATGTACTCATATCAATTGAAATAGCACTTTGTCCACTTTGACCTGTTAATGAATTTAGACCCATAGATACACCAACTGATTGTATTAAAGTAATAACAATGGTTGTATATCTGATGATTTGCATATATTTTTGCATACCATCTCTCTCTTTTTTCATTTTTCCAAGTGCTGGGAAAGTTGCTGCTAACAATTCCATAATAATTGAAGCTGTAATGTAAGGCATAATTCCAAGTGAGATAATAGACAGTCTTTCAACTGCATTACCACTAAACATATTTACAAGACCTAGTGCATTATCTGAGTTTGAATCGAAGAATTCTTTAACTACGTCTATATTAACTCCAGGTACTGGCACATAAGCCAGTAACCTGTAAAGCAAAATAAAACCTAATGTAATAAGAATCTTATTTATTAGATCTTTACTCATAATTAGTTTCCAGTAGTTGTAACGTTGTCGTCTTTTATCTTAGATACTAAATCTTTAGAAGATGAACCAATTAATTTAATCTTTTCAACTCTTTTAGATAATTTGTATACTGACTTGATAGACTCAACAGTAATTTCTTCAAGCTCAGCAATTCTTTTAACTCTATCAACATTGATAGAGTAAGGTTTTTCAGCTGCAGAATAAAATCCAGTCTTTGGAAGTCTTTTATGCATAGGCATTTGACCACCTTCAAAACCTCTTTTGATTTTAAATCCAGATCTAGCTTTTTGACCTTTGTGACCTCTTGTAGAAGTCTTACCCATTCCTGAACCTTGACCTCTACCTACTCTTTTTCTATTTTTTGTACTACCAATAGCTGGTTGTAAATTACTTAATGCCATCTTATTATCCTTTTATTCTTGCTAAAGCTTCAACAGTAGCTCTTACAAGGTTGTTTGGATTGTTAGAACCTAAAGATTTTGCAATAATATCTTTAACTCCTGAAAGTTCAAGTACTGGTCTTGCTGCACCACCTGCAATAAGTCCTGTACCCTCAGATGCTGGCTTTAATAAAATCTTAGAAGAGTTATATTTATGTTCAATATCATGTGCGATAGTTGTACCATGAATATTAACATTCACTAAAGATTTAAATGCATCATCTAACCCTTTTTTAATAGCATCTGGAACCTCTTTTGCTTTACCTGTTCCAAATCCTACTGATCCATTTTTATCACCAACAACAACTAAAGCTGTAAATCTAAATCTTCTACCACCTTTTACAACTTTTGTTACTCTTCCGATTTTAACGATTGCTTCTTGATAATCTTCTCTATTTACTGCCATCATTAACCCTTATAATTTAATACCGTTATCTCTAAGTGCTTCAGCAAATGCTGCAACTACACCGTGATAAAGGTATCCATTTCTATCATAAACTACTGTTTCAATACCAGCAGCTTTTAAGTTCTCAGCAAACTCTGCTGCAACTTTAGCTGCGCTTTCTTTACTTACATTTAGTCCCATTTTTAATGAACTAACACCTGCTAAAGTAACACCATCAACATCATTGATTGCTTGAGCACTTATATATTTGTTTGATTTAAAGATAGTAACTCTTGGTTTTTCTTGTGTACCTGAGATTTTACCTCTAACTCTTCTTTTTCTCTTTGCTCTTAAAGCATCTCTTTTTGCTAATTCTTTTGCTCTACTCATTACTTCACACCTTACTTAGCAGTTTTTCCGGCTTTTCTAACAATATGTTCATCAACATATTTAACACCTTTACCTTTGTAAGGTTCTGGTTTTCTATAGCCTCTAATAATTGCAGCAGCTTGACCAACTTGTTGTTTGTCTGCACCTTTAACGTGAATTAAGTTTTTCTCAACTGTAATTTCTAGTCCCTCTGGGATTTCGTAATTAATTGGATGAGAGTACCCTAATTGTAATTCAAGAACTTTTCCTTTAACAGCAGCTCTGTAACCAACACCATTTACTTCTAATGATATTTGGAAACCTTTATTTAATCCAACAACAGCGTTGTTAATTAATGCTCTGTAAGTTCCCCAAAATGCTGCTGATTCTTGGTCATCACCAACTCTTTCTAAAATAACTTGGTTTTCAGCAACTTCTACAGTAACTCTTCCATGTGTTTCAACAGGAATAGATTTATTACCTTTTTTTACGCTAACTAATGTACCATCAACTGATACTTCAATCCCTGAAGGGATTGCGATAGGTCTTTTTCCAATTCTAGACATTACACTCTCCTACCAAACTGTACACAGTACTTCGCCACCAACTTTTGAAGCATAAGCCTCATCGTTAGCAATTACACCCTTACTTGTAGTAACAATGATAGTACCGTATCCGTTTTTAAAGTTTTTTAATTCATTAAAATGTTTATAAACTCTTCTACCTGGTTTAGAAACTCTTTTTAACTCATTAATTACTGAAGTTTCATTATCATCATATTTTAATGTAACTTGAACAAATTTCTTATTATTTTCTTTTTCGATAACTTTATAACTTTCAATATACTCTTTTTGTTGTAATACTTTTAGTACCCCAACAACAGTATTTGAGTGTAATAGTGTTGCAACATCTAATTTTCTCATTGCAGCATTTCTTATTCTAGTTAAAGCATCTGCGATTATGTCATTCATCATAGCTTATCTTCTCCCTACCAACTAGCTTTTCTAACACCAGGTAATAAACCTTCGTTAGCCATTTTTCTTAAACAAATTCTACAAAGACCAAAATCTCTGTAAACTGAGTGTGGTCTTCCACACACTGAACATCTTGTGTATTCTCTAGAAGAGAACTTAGCAGTTCTCTTTTGCTTAGCAATCATAGATTTCTTTGCCATTACGCTCTTCCTTTAGTAAATGGAATTCCAACAAGCTCTAATAATCTAAATGCTTCAGCATCATTATCTGCACTTGTAGAAATTGAAATATTCATACCGTGTGTTTTAATGATATCATCATAAACAACTTCTGGGAACATTAACTGCTCATCAAGCCCAAAGTTAAAGTTACCTCTTCCATCAAATCCATTCTTGTTAAGACCTTGGAAGTCTTTTACTCTTGGTAAAGCAATAGAACAAAGTTTATCTAAGAATGTATACATTCTTTCACCTCTAAGTGTTACTTTAATACCTACAGGGTACCCTTCTCTTACTTTAAAACCAGCTACTGATTTTTTTGCAATTACTTTAACTGCTTTTTGTCCTGCAATTAAAGAGATAGTATCTTGAATACTTTGCATTAACTTTGAATCTTTCATAGCTTCACCAGCTCCAACAGAGATAACTACTTTTTCTACTTTTGCAGTTAACATTTTGTTTTTTTGGAACTCAGCTTGTAAAGCTGGTTTAATCTCAGCATTGTATCTTTCTAATAATCTTGCCGCCATCTTATTCACCTTCTACTTTTACTACATTTGAAACATCAATAGGCATCTCTTTATTTACGAAACCACCCTCAGGATTTTTCTCTTGGTCAGGCTTTACAGTCTTTTTTGCAACTTTACAATCTTTTACGATTACTTTATTGTCTTTTGGTAATACTTGTAAAACTTCACCTGTTTTACCTTTATCATCACCTGTAATTATTTTTACAGTGTCACCTTTTTTGATTTTTAATTTAACTGCCATAATTATAGTACCTCCGGAGCAAGTGAAACAATTTTCATAAATCCTGCATATCTAACTTCTCTAGATACAGGTCCAAAGATTCTTGTTCCAATTGGCTCTTTTTTATTATCTAAGATAACAGCAGCGTTATCGTCGAATCTAATTAATGAACCATTTTCTCTTTGAACTTCTTTATGAGTTCTTACAACCACTGCTTTAACAACTTGACCTTTTTTAACTTTACCTGTTGGTAAAGCTTTTTTAACAGAAGCAACAATTACATCACCAACTGATGCGTATCTTCTTTTCGATCCGCCAAGAACCTTAATACACATAATCTCTTTTGCACCTGTATTATCAGCTACATTTAATCTTGAAAAACTTTGAATCATTACTTAACTCCTGTAGCAACAATAGTTTTTAATCTAAAAGATTTTGTCTTAGAAATTGGTCTACACTCAACAGCAATAACTTTGTCGCCTTCATTTAACTCATTTTTTTCATCATGAATTAAATATTTTTTAAATCTCTTTACAGTTTTGTGATATCTTGGGTGTAAAACATTTCTTGTAACTAATACAGAAGCAGTTTTATCTCCAGATTTTCTTACCACTACACCTTGAATCTCTCTTTTATGTGTCATATTTTAGATCCTTAGTTAGCTTTAGTTGCAGTAATTGCTGTTTGAATTCTAGCGATGTCTTTTTTACACGCTCTTAATTCAGAAGTATTAGTTAACTGCATTGTTTTTAGCTTCGCTTTTAATTCAAAAAGAAGCACCTTTTTCTCTTTTAATAACTCTTGTAGCTCGTTTTGGCTTTTGTCTTTTAAATCAGTATAGTTCATTTTCGCTATCTCTTGTTACAATTTTAGTTCTAAATGGTAGTTTATGTTGTGCTAAAGTTAAAGCTTTATTAGCTAACTCATCACTTACACCTGCCATCTCAAAACAAATTCTTCCAGGCTTAACGTTCATAACCCATCTGTCAATTCCACCTTTACCTTTACCCATTCTTGTTTCTAATGGTTTTGCAGTTAAAGGTTTATCTGGGAATACCATTATCCAAACTTTACCTGTTCTTTTAATTGCTCTTGTCATAGCAATTCTTGCTGCTTCAATTTGTCTTGAGTCGATTCTTCCGTGCTCAATAGCTTTAATTCCGAAATCACCATAAGCTAAAGATGTACCTCTAAAAGCTTTACCTCTATTTCGGCCTTTCATTTGCTTTCTATATTTAGTTCTTTTAGGCATTAACATAATTACTTACCTCTTCTCTTACTTGGTCTTCTCTTTTGCTTAGGCTCTTCAGTTCTATCAGCTGGAATTCCTTTTGCAAGAATTTCACCTTTGAAAATCCACACTTTAATTCCAATACAACCATATGTCGTATGAGCTTCTGCAAATCCATAATCAATTTTAGCTCTTAACGTATGTAAAGGAACTCTACCTTCTAAGTACCACTCAGTTCTAGCCATTTCAGCTCCACCAAGTCTACCTGAAACAGAAACTTTAATACCTTTTGCACCAGATTTTAATGCATTTTGCATTACTCTTTTCATTGCTCTTCTAAATGCAACTCTTCTTTCTAATTGTTGTGCTACATTTTCAGCTGCTAATTGTCCAGAAGTTTGAGGTCTTCTCTCTTCTTTAATATTAACTGCTATTTCTTTTCCAACTAATTTTGAAAGATTAACCTTAAGTTTCTCAACGTCTGCACCTTTTTTACCGATAATAATACCAGGTCTAGCAGCAACAATAGTAACTCTAATTTTTTTAGCAGTTCTTTCAACGATAGTTTGAGCAACACCTGCATAGTAAAGCTCTTTTTTAATGAACCTTCTAATTTTATCGTCTTCAGCTACATTTGCTGGTACATTTACAAATTTTGGGAACCATCTAGAATCCCAGTTTCTATTAATACCTAATCTTAGACCTATTGGATTAACTTTTTGACCCATTATTTATCTCCTTTATCAGCAGCTGCTACTTCAATCATAATGTGTGCAGTTGGTTTGTGCTTAGGTGATGCACTTCCTCTAGCTCTTGGAGTAAATCTCTTAAGAACTGGCCCCTTATCTACTCTTGCAGACTTTATAACTGCTTCTTCTGGTTCTAAACCTGCATTTGCAACTGCAGAAGCAATTACTTTTGAAATAATTCCAGCAGCTTTGTTAGGAGTAAATTCTAAAGATGCCATTGCATATTCAGCATTCATACCTTGAACTTCTCTTGCAATTAATCTTGCTTTGATTGGAGAAAGTCTAATAAATTTTAATATTGCTTTACCCATTATTACGCCTTCTTCTGTACAGAGCCTTTATGACCCTTAAATGTTCTAGTTGGTGCAAATTCACCTAATTTATATCCAACGTGGTTCTCTGTAATTAATACAGGAACAAAATTTCTTCCATTATGCACATTTAAAGTTAGTCCAATCATATCAGGTAATATTACTGATCTTCTTGACCAAGTTTTAATTGGTTTCCTATTTTTTGTCTCATTTGCATTTAAAACCTTTTTCATTAGGTGTGCATCTATAAATGGACCTTTTTTAATTGATCTTGCCATCTTTTAAACCCTTACTTCTTTCTTTTTGAAATGATTAGTTTATCACTAGCTTTTTTCTTTCTAGTTTTATAACCTTTAGTTGGCATACCCCATGGAGTTACAGGATGTCTACCAGAATTAGTTTTACCTTCACCACCACCGTGTGGGTGATCAATTGGGTTCATTGCAGAACCTCTAGTTTGAGGTCTTATACCCATATGTCTAGTTCTACCTGCTTTACCAACAACCATATTAATGAAGTCTTCATTTCCAACAATACCTATTGTTGCAAAACATACACCTAATACTTTTCTCATTTCACCAGAAGGTAATCTTAAGATAACATATTTTCCTTCTCTACCCATGATTTGTGCATATCCACCAGCACTTCTTGCAAGTTGTCCACCTTTACCAGGCTTAAGCTCAACATTATGAACCATTGTACCCACAGGAATACTTGCTAGTTTCATAGCATTTCCAGAGATAATATCTAACCCAGACTCTGCAGCTTGAATTGTATCACCAACTTTTACACCGCTTGGTTGTAAGATATATCTTTTTTCACCATCAGCATAAGTTACTAAACAAATTCTACAATTTCTATATGGGTCATACTCTACAGTTGATACTGTTCCCTCTACACCTAGTTTATTTCTCTTGAAATCGATAACTCTGTATAACTTTTTTGCACCTGCTTCTTTATGTCTTGAAGTGATTCTACCGTTATTATTTCTACCAGCTGTAGCTTTTACTCTTTTAAGTAAAGATCTAACTGTTGGTTTAGAAGTAATATCAGAAGTTTCCATAACTGACATATATCTTCTTGCAGGAGTTATTGGTCTAAATCTTTTAATTGCCATCTTCTAATACTCCTTAAGCTGATAGGTTCGCTATTTCAGCGCCTTCTGGTAATGTTACATAGAATTTTTTGAAATCTGGTCTTTTTCCAGGCTTTCCTCTAAATCTTTTAATCTTACCTTTTTGTCTTAAAGAATTCACTTTTGATGGAGTTACACCAAAATACTCTTTAAATACTTCTTTTAAACCGTTTTTAGTCATTCTTGGACTAGTTTGAACAACGATTACACCATCTTCTTGAAGCTCGATTGTTTTCTCTGTATATAATATTGATTTAATATCTGTAATATCTGCCATCTTAAGCCTCTTTTGTTAATGCATCAAATACTGATTTTTCAATTAGTACTGAGTGGTATGCAGCAATCATATAAGCGTTAACTTCTTGCTTTTCAACCATATAACAGTTTTTAATATTTCTAAACGCTAAATAAGTTTTTTCTTCAATTGTATCAACTACAATTAAAGTATCTCTTTTGTTTAATTTATTTAAAACTGCAACTGCGTCTTTAGTCTTTCCAGATTCAACTTTTATTGAATCAGCAACAAATAATGAATTCTTTTTAGCTTGCTCATTTAAAGCAAAACTTAATGCTAAAGCTTTCTGTTTTTTGTTTACTTTTTGGTTATAGTTTCTGTTTTGTGGTCCAAAAATTTGTCCACCACCAACAAATAAAGGAGATCTTTTAGAACCCCATCTAGCACCACCAGAACCTTTTTGAGCTTTTGGTTTTTTACCACCACCGCTTACTTCAGATCTGTTTTTTACTCTAGCTGTATTTGCTCTTAATGACGATAAATATGACTTAACATATAAGTATAAGTTGTGAGAGTTAATCTCTTCATAACCAGCTGGTAATGCTAACTCACCATTGTTTTCAAATTTTTCGTTTAATACTATTGCATTACTCATTTAGCAACCTTTACTTTTCCTAATGCACCATTTGGTCCTGATACTGAACCTTTAACAACTAAAATTCCAGTCTCAGCGTCAAATGAAACAACATCATTTTTAACACTTGTATTTGTATTTCCGTATTGCCCTGGCATTTTCTTACCTGGCATAACTCTACCTGGCCACTCAGCATTACCGATTGAACCAGTTCTTCTACCCATTCTGTGCCCGTGACTTGCTCTACCACCTGCGAAGTTCCATCTTTTAACTCCACCTTGGAAACCTCTACCTTTTGTTTTAAAAGTAGTTTTTAAAAGTTTAGCTTCTGCTAAAGTAGATAAGTCTAAGTCACCAGGTTCAGTATTTGCTACTTCTGCAGTTGCAAATCTGTTGAACTCTTTAGATAGGTTATATTTTTTTTGTTGACCTTCAATTGTTTTATTCATCTTCTTTCCAGATGCATAAGCAACAATTCCTACACCATCATTCACTTCACATACTTTAGTATCTAGAACTTTTAAAAGTGTAACAGGAACAGCAGGAACTGAAACAGTTCTACTCATACCAATTTTTTCTACGATAAATTCCATTTATTACCCTTTCTTCCTTATTCTTGACCCATAGATCTAACTTCAACATCAACTTCAGGAGCTAAATCTAGCTTCATTAGTGAATCTACTGTATCAGGAGTAGCTGCTATGATATCAATCATTCTTGTGTGAACTCTGATTTCAAATTGCTCTCTAGCATCCTTGTTTACGTGAGGACCTTTTAGAACTGTATATCTTCTGATTTTCGTTGGAAGAGGAATTGGACCTCTCAACTCAGCACCAGTTCTTTTAACGGCTTCAACAATTGAAGCAACACTTCTGTCTAAAACTCTGTGATCATAAGCTTTAAGCTTTAATCTGATTTTTTCCATCTATTTTCCTTTAAAGAACTCGTTAGAAGTACCATAAATGCACTCTAACCACATTTAGTGGACGCGGATTATAACTTAAAATATATTAAATGTCAAGATTTATGGGGTTAATGTACTTAAAAACTCTATTTTATTTCCTTTTTAAAAGGATGATATGATTAAATATAAAAAACAATTTATTTAATCTAAACAATCTACATCATTCATTAACTATGTATTAACCTTATGTTTGTATTGTATAAATATAAAATAATTCATAGGAATTTTAAATGGAAACAATAAAAGAGGGGATAAAACAGAGTTTTTTATTAACTACATTCTTAGTTATGATGTTAGTAGCTATACACTTACACTCACAAATACCAATTATAGATTTTTTAACTAAATAGATTATTATTCAAGACTCTACCCTTGGTAGAATCCTGAAAAAAGTAGTACATCATTGTCTTGATAGTTTTTCAAATCATTAGTAATTAAATTTTCCAATGTTTTTGCAATACTTGGAGCAAAAGTCATACCAAGCCATCCAAGTCCCATAGCATAAATCAAGTTATCAAACTCATCATCTTTTCCAAAAAGTGGTCTATCATTTGGAGTCAATGGTCTAAAGCCACTCCATAGTTTTTCGTTTTCCATCTCAAAAGGAATTGTATATCTTTTAAAATTCTCTTTTATACTTTTAATTTGCTTTTGTACCACATCTGGGTCATTTGAACCTAACTCTAATTTTGAAGTAAGTCTAACATCATCTCTTCTTGGAGTCATTACTATAAACAGATCATTAAATAAACAACCAGCTTTTGGCTTTAAGTGTTCTGGCATTTTAAAAGTAATACTATAACCTTTAGCAGGAGTTTGCATCAACTCTTTTTTTCTTCTATTTGCTAAAAGTGTTTGATAACCTGTGGACATGATAAAAGTATTGGCTTCATAACTATTTTTTCTAGAACTAACCGATTGAACCTTCTTATTTCTAAATCCAATATCTAAAATTTTTTCATTAAGTATAAACTCAACACCTTGTTCTTTTAAATAGTGTTTTAATTCAAGCATTACTTTTTGTGGATCTAAGTGGGCATTTCTTTTAAAATGAATAACACCTTTTATATCATCATTTCCACAAGGAAGATAATCTTTTATTTGATTTTTATTTAAAACTTCAAATCTATCAAAATCTTCAACACTATACTCTTTTAATTTTTTTTCATAACTCTCGTTTTCAGTAAAGATGTTAAGCATACCTGTATGATGAAAATCAAAATCAAGATTATTCTCTTCTTGAATCTGTTTATATAAATCAATAGTTCTTTGACCATACTTTTCAAAAAGAGTTTTTGTTTTCTTTAATCTATCATCATTTGCATTTTTTGCAAAGTTTAGTAACCATCTAAAAAGTTTATAATCAAACTTTGGATGAATATTTACAGGAGATTCACCTTTTAGCATCATTTTAAAAGTTTCACCAATAACCCCTGGGTGACTTAATGGAGCTTTATCAAAAGCTGATAGTAAACCTGCATTCCCAAAAGAAGTACTATCTGTAATATCATTTTCATCTATAACTGTAACTTTTCTACCTGCTTTGTATAAAAAATAAGCACTCATAAGTCCTATAATACCGCCACCTATTATTACTACATCTCTTTTCATAATAAATCCTTAATTATTTTTAATATCTATAACTATTATAGTAAAATTTAATTTATTTATATTTTATACGAAGTAGTTTGAAGCACTATTTTTTAATTTGTTAAAAATCTCATCAAAATTTGCAGGATAAACTCTATTTCCACCAATAGAGCTTATAAAGTTAGTGTCACCTAGCCATCTGGGTAACATATGATAATGAACATGCTGTTTTATTCCAGCACCCGCAGCTTTTCCTAAGTTCATTCCTATATTTACACCCTCACATGGCATAATATCTTTTAAAAGTGAAACACCCTGTCTTACTCTAATACTCATTTGTAGCCAGACTTCATCTTCAAGATTCTCTATTTTATCTGTATGAAAATGTGGTATAACCATCATATGACCAGGTGAGTATGGAAATTTATTCATAACAACATAACAAAACTTATCATAAAATAGAACCTGTAAATCTTCATCTTCAAGGTTTTTTGAAATATGGCAAAAGACACAACCCTCTATTTTATCTTTGTTTACATAAGTATATCGCCATGGTGCATATAGATGTTCCATATAAATTCCTTATATAAAGTTAGGTGCATCATTTGCAAAAAGTATCAAATCACCTGAATTAGTCTTTTGAGCCAATGTTTCTTGCATCTTTGATTTATCTTTTAATACAAAAACTTTTCCCTCATCAATATTTGAGCTTAACAGTTGTGAGTTTAAATCCCCTGTAATTATTGCTAAATCAAACTTCTCATTTATAGCACTAGCTAAAAGCATGTTAGACTCATCAGTTGATTCAACTAATCCAGGAGTTACAATAACTTTTCTACCATTATGTGATGCACAGATATTAATCCCCTCTAACATTCCCTCAAGATTTCCATTAAATGAATCATCTATTATAATTTTTCCATTTGCTTCAATCTTTTGTAGTCTATGCTGTACTTGTGGTAAATCTTTTAATGCCATTTTAATTTCATCTACACTCATTCCCATATAATAAGCAACTAAAATAACAGCTGTAAGATTTATTGCATTAAATGCACCTAAAACAGGAGCATGAAAATGTTCAAGCTCCCCATTTATTTCAACATCAAACCAGATACCATATAAATCGCTTTTTGATACATGTAAGCCTTTAGGAAACTTAGTAATAGTATCATAATCTTTTATATGGGTTGACTCATGCACAAATCCCATTTTCATTTTTGGTGATTTTAATAACTCCATTTTTGTATGAATAATATTATCAATAGTTTTAAAATACTCTATATGAGCTTCACCAATTGAACCAATAATACAAATTTGTGGTTCTAAAAACATTGCTATTTGTTCAATATCACCATTTTGTCTAGCTCCTGCTTCTGCTATATAAACCTGTGTATCATCTGGCAATTTATTATTTACATCTAAAACAATTCCACCAATAGTATTAACAGAACGAGGTGTTTTATAGGTTTTATATCTATTTTTCAATACATGATATAAAAAATTCTTTATTGAAGTTTTACCAAAAGATGCTGTAATAGCAATAGTTTGTAAACCTCTAATATTTTCATATTTCTGTTTTGCTTTATTTTTAAAAGATATAAAAAATATCTTTTCAAGTATCATTGAAATACCATATGCTAATAGTAGCGGTACAAATATAAATTGATTTTTACAACTTGGTGAAGCTAAGCACAATGCTATTACAATAAAGGTTGTTAAAAGTAGTATTGTTAAAAATCTTTTAACCCTTGAAGTTAAAACAAGTGGTTTATCAAGTTTTTTATTCCATAAAACAAAACTAGCTAAATATAGTAAATAAAAATAAATACCATAATATAGTTCAGGAATCAAATAGAATAAAACTATAGGAGCAAGAAAATATGTAATATGCCACTGCCACTTGTGATGCTTAAACACAACTCTTTCAAGTCTGTAGTTATACCATTGAAGATTAGTAATCATATACCAACCTAAACTCATAATTAATACTATGTGTGTAAAAATATTAAAATATTCAATATACTGCATTTTCTATTCTCTCACAAATCTCTTTTGCATGCTTTATAAAAAAGTAATGGTCACCATCATAAGATATAAAAGTTGAGTTGTTTATTAAAGAGGCTATTTTTTTACCTGAAGTTAAAGAAGTTGCCTTGTCATCTTCACCCCAAAAAATTAAGCAATTATTTTTAAAAGCTTTGAAATTTGATGAAAACTCTTCATCTACTACATTTTTAAAAGTTGCATACATATGTTCACTCATGCTATTTACATCACTACTTCTAAAAGCTTTAGTAAGAGCTTTTAAACCTAAAGTATTAAAAAGTTTTGCTAATACAATTTTAAATTTTACACTTAAGGGTTTTGTTTCAACTATGCCTGCACTACTTAATAAAACTAGATTCTTAGGGTTTAATAGTGTAGCAACTTTTCCACCATATGAATGACCTGCAATAATATCTTTTGGACTTTTCAACTCTTGTAAAAACTTATTTATAATTTCACAATAATCATTTGTAGTTAATTCATAACTATTTGTACTATTTCCAAAACCAGGTAGGTCTATATAAATATGCCTATAATCTTTTAAAAATAGACTAAAAGAGTTTTTCATAATTTGCTTATTTGAACCCCAACCATGCAAAACAACAAAATCTTTTTTAGCACTTGGATTTATTATCTCATAAGATATATCAAAACTTCTATTTTCAACAATTATCTTTTTTGATGCCAAACTATTTACCCTTACTTGCTTCTATCTTATTTACATAGTCATAAGTTATTGGAATATGTTTTCTTTTTGGAAGATTTAAACAAAGTTGCTTAAATAAATCATTAAAATCATCAAATAAATAGTTCGCCATAGACCCAGGAATTGAGTTTATTTCATTTAAATAAACTTCATTATCAATTACAAAAAAATCACATCTAATAATTGAGCCTTCAAATATATTGTTATAAACCTTTTTAAACGCCTCTTTTATTTTCTGTTTCATATATTCATCTAGTTGTGCTTCTTTTGCCTTTGAAGTTCTAGAAAAGTCCAAATATTTTTTATCAAAATCTAAAAATTCAGCTTTTTGTGGCTCTTCTATAATAGAGAACTCATACTCATCACCTATTTTTGTACCTGCTAAATTATACTCTTTTATATTTGCTACAAAAGGCTCAATAATAATTGCACTATCAAGTTCAAATGCCACATCTAAAGCATACTGCAACTGCTCATCTGATTTTACTATAGATACACCTATTGAACTTCCTAGTTTTACAGGTTTTATTATAACAGGGTATTTTGCTACTTTTACACTATCTTTAGTACTAAAATAATCATAATCTATTACATTAACCCCAACTTCTTTTGCATAACCTTTTGTTAAAAACTTATTAGAACTAACACTACAAGCCTCAACTCTTGGAGCTAAATAAGGAATATTATAAAATTCAAATAGTGAAGCAATTACACCATCTTCACCATCACCACCATGCATTAATGTTAAAGCCACATCAAATTCTAAGGCTTTATCTTTTGATAATAGACCACCTTTTTTATAAAAACCATTTTTTGCTATTTTAAGTTTATCATAGTTTTTATACTCTTTTTTGCTAAAAAGATTTGATTTAATAATATCTGTTGGTATATGATAAAACTCTCTATTTTCATCTAAAAAAATATATATAAGTTCATCTTTTAAAACATCTTTCATAGCTATTGAACTTACAATTGAAATCTCATGCTCATAACTTATACCACCAAAAACTATTGCTATTTTCATTAAATTCCTTTAAGTCTATTTTTGTAACATTCTTAGTGCTTCTTTTACTAAATCACTTGTATTTGTACTTGCACATTTTTTTATTATTTTTGAAACCATATCTTTTTTAAATCCTAAAGATTCAAGAGCTAAAGAGGCTTCTAAACTAGCATTTGCCAATGATTGATTATCATCATCACCATGTGAATCATCAACAATAAATCCAGAAAGCTCTACTAATATCCTACTTGCACCCTTTGGTCCAATTCCTGGAACTCGCTTTAGCATAGAAACATCATTATCTGAAACAATTTTAGCAAAAGAGTTAGGTGTAAAGGTAGAACATATAGCTAATGCCACCTTTGGTCCTACACCATTTATCTTTATTACAGTATCAAAAAGTTTTTTCTCATTTATATCTAAAAAGCCATATAATGTCTGGGATTCTTCTCTTATTATATGAGTAATTAGAAGTTTAATATCATCACTTGTAATCTTTGAACTACAATTAAGTGAAATAAATACTTCATATATTAAGCCATTTACATTTATATTTAATAATGTGGGCTCTTTTTTAGTTATTTTACCCTCTAAACCTACTATCATTTTTTATACTCTTTTATTAAAATATTGTTGTATTTAATATATATTAAATAGAGTTAAGTATATAATAATTTGACTTAAACTTAAAGGTTAGCGTATGTTTGAAATAATAACCAAAAAAATTAGTAATAAAATCATATTTTCTTTATTGGTTTTACTTACAGTTAGTACATTGACAATAGTTTTCTTTAGTACAAAAGAAGTTAGTCGAAATACTATTGAAAATACTAAAGAAAACTTAGAGATGTTAAATGCAGCGATGTTCCAAAGTCTTAGAAATGCTATGAACACAGGTGACCCAGCTACTATACAACAAGCTGAAGATGATGCAAGAGATATTAAAGGTGTAAGAAATCTAACAGTTGCTAAAAGTAAAGAGCTCATGGAGCTTTATCCTTCTGATTCTAAATTTACAACTGACCCAAATATCTTAAAAGTTTTTGATAATAAAGAACCATTGCTTTTAGAAACAGAAAATGAAAAAACAGGACATAGTTTAAGAATGATTAAACCAATGGTAGCAGAACAAGAGTGTCTTATGTGTCATGCCAATCAACAAGAAGGTGATGTAATTGGTGTTATGGACCTTACTTTCTCTTTAGATGAAGCAGATAAAGAGATATGGGACTTAATGGTACATATTTTGGTAGTTGCTACAATTGCAGGATGGATAACTATTGGATTTGTCTTTTTCATTGTAAAAAGAGCTACAAATGCAATTGGTGATTTAAAAACAGGATTTAAAAATCTTCTTGAATCGAATGATCCAACAATAAGCCTAAATGTACAATCAAAAGATGAGATTGGAGAAGTCGCAGACTTATTTAATGAATACATGAATAAAGTTAGAGCAGGACTTAAAAAAGATGAAATTGTTATTGAAGAAGCTAATGATGTTTTAGAAAAAACTGCAAGTGGATTCTTTGTATATCAAGTTCAAAACAATGCAGCAAACCCACATGTTGAAAATTTAAAAAATCAATTAAATGAGATGATTAGACATACAAAAGAGACCTTAGATAAAATAAATGATACACTAAAAAAATATTCTGAATCAAAATATGACTATAAAATTGATGATGATGGAATTTATGGAGATTTAGGCTCTTTAACCTCAGGTATAAAACTTGTAGGAAATAATACATCAGAAATTCTAGCGATGATTATGAATACTGGAAATTCATTAAACGAAAATACAAAAACCTTATCAGAAGCATCAAAAAACCTTTCAGACTCATCAAATAGTCAAGCCTCTTCATTAGAAGAAACAGCTGCAGCATTAGAGCAAATTACAGCAAATATTCAATCAAATACACAAGCAAGTATGAGAATGTCTAAGCTAGCTCACAATGTTACTAGTTCAGCTAAAAAGGGTGAAACATTAGCTAATCAAACTGCAAGTTCTATGGATGAAATAAACCAAAAAGTTAAATCAATTAATGAAGCTATTGAAGTTATTGATCAAATTGCATTTCAAACAAATATCTTATCTTTAAATGCAGCCGTTGAAGCTTCAACAGCTGGTGAAGCAGGAAAAGGTTTTGCAGTAGTAGCACAAGAGGTTAGAAACCTAGCAAATAGAAGTGCAGAAGCTGCTAAGGATATAAAAAACCTAGTAGAAGATGCAACTACAAAAACAACCCAAGGTAAGAAGATATCAGGAGATATGATTGAGGGCTATAAAGAGTTAAATAATAACATTTCAGATACAACAGTTACTATTGAAGAGGTTTCAACTGCTTCAAAAGAACAAGAAAAAGGAATTATTCAAATAAATGATGCTGTAAACACTTTAGATCAAGCTACACAGAAAAATGCACAAGTAGCAAATGAAATTTCAAGTATGTCCAAAAAAATTGAAACAATGTCAAACTCATTAGTAACAGCTGCATCAAGAGCATCATTTTTAGAAGAGTCTTTAAATAAAGTTTGTGATGTGGATTTAGTTTATGATACAGCACAGCTAAAAGTTAATCTTTTAAATAGAAAAGATGAAACATACTCAAAACTAGGAACATTTAGAAAGTGGCATATTGAAGATGAAGAGACTGTAAAACAGTGGTATAGTAAGCATGAAAATTCAGGTAAGAAGCTAAACCCAAATACAATGAAAGAGCTTAATAACTTAACAAATCAATTTAGAAGTAATCTTCAATCACTAGTTGATTCAAATGCTAACAAAGAGAATAATGATACATTAAATAAAAAAGCAAAAGATGTGGAAGTAACTACATTTAAAGTTTTCAATAGTCTAAATCAACTAAAAGAAGATGCGTGTAAAAAATAGCAATAAACCTGTAGAATAAAAGATTAAATCTCTTTTATTCTTTAAGGTTGCATCTCTTTTATTAACTGCTCTAACTCTTCTTCACTTAAGTTATCATCACTATCAATACTTTTTGCACTGCAAGCTAAATTATATTGACTTTTATCTATATCATTTTTTTCACAAACAAAATTTACAACTTTTTCAATTCTTTGTCTATATAAATCTTGATGTTGCAACTTACCCATTGCATCTGATACTTGATGTTGTATTTTCTCTTTTTCATACTCCATTAACTTTAAAGAAGAAGTTACATTATCAATATTTTCAAGATTTTCATAGATTTTTGCAGCGTTATTTTCTGATTGCTTAATTACATCACATAACTCATGAATCAACTCTTCATATTTCATTCTATCTTTCCTTTTTTTGTAGCTAAATAAGTGTAACTTATTTTTACTTAATTAGCTTATAACTTATTATAACTATCTTAGTGTATTACCTCTTCAATAAACTCTGTTGCATATGAACCTTTTGGTAAATAAAAAGATAACTCCATCCAGTTTTTCTCTTCTTTGTAATCGCTTTGGATATCATTTGGATAAACCCATGCAAATCTTCTAGAGCCACTTTCATTTGTATCTATATCAAACTCTTTTTCTATTTCATAAGCTAAATTTTCACTTCTACTTACTCTTTTTCCTGCAATTAATCCTGTGGGAACTCTATCTGCCTTTAAAAACTTACTGGCTTCTTCTTTTGTTTCTTCTATAACAAAAGCTTTCCCAAAAGGATAATGATTTAAAATATCACCTGTAATTAATTTAAAAGGATGTTCTTGTTTTTTCATATTTTTAACTTCTTCAAGTGGCAAGTTTATTTTTTTATAAATCTCTTTGGGTTCAAATGCATCAACTAGCCTTGATATCTCAATTCTTTTAGATAGCCAAAGGTTAAACTGATAACTTTGATATGAGTTTATATACATCTGCTTTAAGTTTCTTCTTTTCTCTTTTAGTTTGCCCTCAACTATTAACTTACCTTTTTCATAGTTTTTATGTTCAACTCCAAATCGTTGAAATCCATAATAGTTTGGCATTCCATGATTTACAATAGATTGTAAAACCTGTTCAATTTTTTTTGAATCTACTAAATTTACTCTTTTTAATCGAATAAAAAACTTATTGCCTTTTAAATGCCCTATTTTTATCTTGTTGTTATGATAGTTTTTTTCTAGAATCTTAATGTTTGGGTGATTAAAATCATCTAATTTCTCTTCATACTTTTTAAACAAAGAGATAGACTGTATGGTCATTGCATTTTTATCTTTTAATCCTGCATATCCTATATCTCTACTTCTGCATCCAACATGTCTTGCTATTTCATTTACTGCATCCCATGTTGTCATATCTTTTTTTCTTATTTTCAAAATAAGATGCTCCCCTTCACCTGTAAACTTATATAAAGGGACCTCTGTAACTACAAAATCATCTTTATTTTGTTTAAAATATACATCTATTTTTGAGTGTGTTAAATATCTTTGTAATTGTGCCAATTATTTTTCCTTAATTTAAAAATGGTGGTTTTTCTCTTTTGTTTCATATTTGCCTTCTATTGCTTTTGCAAATATATTTAATTTTACATTATGTTTTTTTGCTATTTTTTCGATTTTTTTTCGATTTTTTTCATCAAAGGTAAAAAGTATTTCATACTCTTCACCTGAAGTTAAACTATCTTTTGAAATATCATAAAAAAATTCAAAACCAACTTTGCTAGCTTTTGATACTCTTTGTAATTCAAAGGCTAAGCCATCAGAGATATCTAAAGCACTATTTATATATTTTGAAATCTCATAAAAAAAATCTGCTTTAAGTTTTGGTTTGATAAATTTTGAGTTTTTATTAATCTTTCTATTTTCAAAAAGTCTATTCAGGTCTCTTTTACAGCTACCTAAATCACCCGTAAAACATACCAAATCATTAATTTTAGCATCTTTTCTATAAATAGGCTTTTTTGTTTTTGAAATAATAGTTATTGAGATATTTAGCTTTTCACAAGATACTGTATCCCCTCCAATTATCTCAATATCATACTGTTTTGCTGCTTTTTTAAAACCTTTTGCTAAAAGTTTTAAATCATTTTCATTATAACTATTTGGAATAGCAACACTAAGAAGAGCATACTTAGGAATTGCATTCATTACAACTGCATCTGAAATATTTACAATCATAGCTTTATATGATATTTGTTTTAAACTCATCCACTCTTTTTTGAAATGAATATCTTCAAAAAAAGCATCCATACTATAACAATAGTTATTAATAAATGCACCATCATCACCTATATACTTACTTTTACTAAACTGTTTTATAAAATACTCTTCCTTATTCATGATAAAAATTATAGCAAAATAGTACAAAATAGTTCTACTTTTTGTTACAAATTGGAAACTTTTTAAATAGGATATTATTTATCCTATTTACTTTTAAGAAAAATATAGTATAATAGTAATCACAATTTAAATTATTAGGAGAAAATAATGCCAAAGATTAATAAATACGTTGATATCGATACTGTTGAAAGAGAAGCAAAAAAAGATTTAATAGATAGACACTCACCGTTTATCCACTGTGATGAAACTGCTAAAAAAGGTGAACCTTTTGAAGTAACTGTTAAAATGGGAAATGAATACTCTCATCCAGATGATTTTGATCACTATATTGAGTCTGTATCACTATTTAATGGTGAAACACTATTAGCAAAAGCTTCATATGTTCCAGGAACATTAGGAAATGTAAAAGCACATAATACTACTACATTTACAATTATTCCAACTGGTAAAAAATTAAACTTAGTAGCTCACGGTTACTGTACTAAACATGGTATTTGGGAATCAACTCCTGTTACTGTATCTGTTGAAGAGTAGTAACAACTCTCTTTAAAAAAGGTGAAGCTTTTATGCTTTCATCTTTTTTAACATAACACTATCGCAAAAAATAAGCTCTTGTTTATTTAAAATAGAATATAATTCCAGCTTACAATTTGAGAGGTGTCCGAGTGGTCGAAGGTGCAGACCTGGAACGTCTGTGTAGAGCAATCTACCGAGGGTTCAAATCCCTTCCTCTCAGCCACTATAAGTATTTTAGTTTAAAAAATTGCCTTAAAAGTTGCCCCGCTTTTGTGATTATATGCTTCTAGTTTTCCATTATGTTTCTCTATAATTTTACTAGTCATATAAAGTCCTATACCACTTCCTTGAGTCTCACCTTTTGTAGTAACATGAGCTTTAAAGATATCTGATAAAACCTCTTTTGGTATTCCACCTGCATAATCAGTTAATTCAATTATCTTCTTATTTTTATTTTCATATACTTTTATATCAATAACCTTTTGTTCTATATCATCTAAGTTTTTATATGCATCTTTAGCATTGTTTAAAATGTTTAATATAAAGTGTTCAAACTCATTTTCATATCCGTATATTTCATAGGAGTCCTCTATTTTAGTTCTAATCTCAATTTGTTGTTTATAAAACTCATCTTTTATTAATGTAAAGGTTTTATTTAAGATATCTTCAATATTAAAATATTTTGCTTTTGTATTTGGTTTTAAAAAGTCTCTAAACGTATCAAGTGTATTAGTTGTATGATTTAGTTGAGCAAATACTTTTTCTTGAAAATCTTTTATATATTTTTCATTAATTAAGCCATCTTCAAAATCATAAACTATCATCTCTGTATTTAATTTTATTATACCAATTGGCTGTTTCCATTGATGTGCTACTGCATCAAGCATCTCTCCCATTGCTGCAAGTTTAGCTTGATTTTGTAACTCTTCATCTTTTCTTCTAATCTCATTTACTTGTTCTTTAACTTTTTCTTCTAAATCCCTTTTATACTTAACTTCATTAGTTATATCTTTTTGTATTGAAATATATTTAACAATATTTCCATGCTCATCTTTTAATGGTGATATATTCCACTCAACATCATAAGGTGTTCCATCTTTTTTATAATTAACAGTTGTTCCGCTAAAAAACTCACCTTTTAAGCATTTTTCTTTTAATCTATCAAGAGTAGCTCTACTTGTTTTTTCACCTTGTAAAATTCGTGGTGTTTTACCTCTAATATCATTTGAACTATACCCTGTCATAAGAGAAAATGCTCGATTTACATACAATATTTTTGGTCCATCTTTATCTAAATTTGCATCTGTTATCACAATGCTATTGTATGAATTTTCTAAGATTTGTTTTAATATATCTATATTATTTGTATTAATTATTGATTCCATAACTATCCTTTCATGCAATTGTATAAAATTAAACTTTAAACTATTAATATGCTATCATTTAAAATTAAATTTCTGGAAGGAAAATATGTTATACTCTAAAAGATATTAAGAAGGAAACTTTTATGAAAAAAGCTTTTATTGACCAAATACTTTTAGGGTTTTTAATCTTTTCAATTTTAATAATAACTGCGACTACCCTTTTAGATGATGAAGAAGCTAGAAATAAATACTATAAACTAAAAAATCTTACAAACAATGCAGCACTTAGTGCAGCTAAATATTATGCAAAAGTAAGTCAAAACACCACTGAAGCTCAACAAATTGCAAGTGATATTTTATCAAAAACTAAACTAGGAAATGAAATAAAAGATAATCTAACATACAATTGGGACTTTATCTCTGAACCTAATACTTTAACAGTAAACCTACCTTCATACAATCATGAAACATTTTGGTATAGATTTTTAAATATTACAAATTTTGGGTTAGATACCCAATCTAAAGTAAAAATTGCAGAGGGTGATGAGATAACACAAACTTCAAATCTCACCCCTTTTGGAATAAATGGATGTGACTCTTCACATCTAGTAAAAGATAATATTATAAGCTTTAATATAAAAGGTCATTCCACTTATGATTATGAAGATTACAGTAATTTTTATGGAGTTGATACAAATGATGCTTGTGTTGATTCAGGAAATTCAAAATGGGCACATTTTAAAAATACAATTAAAGATTTTTATGTGGAAGATAACTTTCTAAAAAATGATGAAAACTCACTTGACGTGTCTGTTAATGATGATAACTTTTGTGTACCTAAAGTAAAAAAGTTATCAATGGAACAAAATAATGACCCCAAACAAATAAGTCAATCTTTCAAAAATTTAGAAAAAGATTATGATTTAAGAGGTGTTAAAATGCACATTGCACTATTTGATTGCAATAGTCAAGCTACAGATTTAATTGTAAATAAATTTATAGAAGTTGAGTTTCAAAATAACCCAAGCGAAAGTTACCATAAAATAAATAATGATTATGATAACTTTGAGTTTCAATTAAAGATAATTGGGACTAAACTAAAAAACAAAGTTGAGTTAATAAAGTAGCCTTTACTACATACCTAAAATCTCATTAACTCTTTGTTGATGAAGTGAGCTCTTATCTTGCTGTATTGTATCTTTTTTCTCTTTTCTTTGTTGCTTTGGTTCTAACTTCTTTTTTATTTTGTCTTTAAATACAGTTTTCTTATTAAATAGTTCTTGTTGGTTGTTTATTGTAGGGTCAACAATCTCTGGAGTTATAAAAAACACTAATTCACTTCGTTCATCTGTTGATTGATTTTTATTAGTAAAAAGATAACCTAAAATAGGTATATCTCCTAAAAAAGGAACCTTGTCAATATCTGTACTCTCTTCTGTTTTTACCAAGCCTCCAAGTACTATTGTAGATTTATTAGCAGCAACTACATTTGTCATGATAGACTTTTCACTAATATTTGGTATCCCATCTACAGCTTCAGTAAAAATTGGGGTACTAGACTTAGTTTCAATATTAAGTTTTACAAAATTTTCATTAATTATATTCTCTGCTTTGATATTTAATTGCAATCCATATTGAATCTCTTGTAACTCAGTTGAAGGAAGTCCTTCTGCTGTTGTTGTTTGTGTTCTAATATTAAAAGTACCACCTGCAAGAAAATTGGCTGCTTGATTTTCAAGAGTTAATAAAGTGGTTTCATCAATTATATTTGCAGCACCATTTGAAGCTAAATAGTTTAAAACAAGTCCTGCATTAAAATTATTACCTAAATAGCGTGCTACAATATTTAAACCACCTGTTAGCGTTACAGCATTTTGGATTAGGCTACTTGATTGCACACTATTTCTTTCAAACTCATAATCCCATTCATTTTTCAGTTCCAACCCTTTATTATTATTCATTTCAACTACATAGAGTTTTAATCGTATCATTTTATCTGGATTATTCAAAGAGGTTAAATCAACTAAATCTTTCTTTAAATCAACATCAGCTTTTTTAAAAAGATTTAATATCTTATCTTTTTGCTTTTGATTTTTAATTTTACCTGATAGTATTACTTTTTTATTTATTTGTTTTACTTTTAAACTTGGACTTAAAACTTTTGCCACATCTATAATAGTTTCTAAATCTTGCGTAATATTTATATTTATACTTTTAGAAGTGTTATCCTCAAACAGAATAAAAATATTTGCATTTCCTAAACTTTTTGTAAAAACTCTTATTATCTGTAGAGGTTTTTTACTATTTTTTACAAACTCAACCTCAACTAAATCTTTATTACTAACTTTCACATTACTAATAGTTTTATTAAACTTTAAGACTTTAAATGAATCTTTTTTTACACTTATTTTTTTATTATTTAAATCTTCATTTGCATATATATTTGTCAAAGTAATAGCTAAAGCTATAAAAAAAATCCAAATATTTCTACTAACATATTTCATAAAACACTCCTAATTAAATGTTAGAGTTAAATTACACTCTTTTTCATATTCACTACTTTCATTATAAACTACTGATTTTGAATGAATATTATTACTATTATTTGTTAAAAAACTATTATTTAATGTGGCATAAACATTTACAATAACTTGTCTATTTGTCACTGCTGTATTTTCACTACAGTTTAAATCGCCCACACTAACTGTTTTTACAAAATCTCCTTTGATTTCATTTATTCCCTGAGCTACACTAACTAATGGCTTATTTATTGCTACCATTCTAGAGGTATATTGAGCTATGGAGTCCGCATTCTCTTTTACCTTTAAAGAGTTTGAATAATCAATAACAAAAAATAAAAAACCCACAAAAGAGACAAATATTACAATCCATAAAATTATTTGCTCAACAAAGGCATTTTTCATACTATGGCTTTTTATCATTGGCTAAATCCTAGCTTATTTCTTACAAAATTTTTAGAAACCGCTTTAGCTACTTTTTGACTTACAAAAAGATTATCACAAGTTTTAAACCATCCATTCTGTTTTTTAAAGAAAGGAATTATAGTATTTTTACTTAGTACTCTTTTATAGTTTGAGTTTAAAGAAGGGCTATTTCTAATATAAAAACTACTTACATTACCTACTATATATTTACTATTTCTATTTTTACAAATATTTTTTGGTTCTACTTTTACTTCTACTTTCTCTATTTTTTTATTTTTTTGCTCAATATTTATATAATCAATTATTGCTTTTTTATTTATAGTATAATCTTTTGGTTTATAGAGTTTGTAGCTTTGTTCTTTCTTTACTTCTTTTTTATTAGACTCTTCTTTTTTAATTAAATTTTCAATCTGCTTTTTATTCATTTTATCAATTGTATCAATCTGTATTGACTCTTTAGTTTTTACCATCCAAAGCTGATTTCCTTTATTATAATCTTTTATTAGTTTAAGTAAAACCTCAGGATTTATATCAATAACTATCTCATTAGCTTTTACATCTACAACCTCTTCTACAACCTTTTTATTTCTAAGTTTTTTTACTTTCTCTTTTACTATACTTGCAGACTCTAGTTTACCACTTTTTATAAATCCTAAAACCTTGATATTATTTGCCACATATTGCACATCATAATTAGAATAGTTTCCTTGTCTATTTGGTTCACCTGATGGATAAACAGATATAATATTTATATAATCACCTTGATTTAAAGAGTAGTTTGGATTGTTAAATAGATCAAATCTCATATTATAGCTACTCTTTGAAAAATCAAGAACCTTTGCTTTTCTTTTTTCAATTTGAGTATTAAGTTTCTGTTTTATAAACATTTCATTTTTATAAATAGGCTCTTTTGTATATTTTCCTAAAATCTCTTTTTTATTTAATGGTCTATTGAGCAAAAACTTTTTTGCAATTTTTGTTCTGCCCATATGCTCTGGTTTTATTAATGTATTTCTTTTAATATCATCTTTAGCTACATATATTGTAACTAGCTCATTATTACTTTTTAAAGCCTGTTTGTTTTTATTATAGAAATAAAAAGCAGTTGCTAAAGCTGATATTAACAATGATGCTAATATTAATATTATAATAATCTGTCTATTTAATTGCATTTTTTAATCCTCATATTAAAGTCCCATTGTTAAAGTCCCACCCATCATAGGGAAAACTATAAATGCAGCAAAAGCTGGCAAAACAAAAAGAAAAATAACTAACATTAAATACATATTTAAAGTGTTTACCTTTCCTTTTATTTTATAAAATCTCTCTCTTCTCATCTCATCTGATTGCATTGCAAAGATATTCTTAACTCCAATTCCTGTCTCTTCACTTAAAATAAGAAAATCAACTATCTTGTCTAACTCTTTACTATCAACTCTATTTTTTAAATTCTCATAAGCAGTTTTTGTGGAGTAGTTTGTCATTTCATACTCTAAAATACTAACCTCTTTTAATAACTCAGGGTCAATTATTCCCCTTGCTCTTCTAGATACTTCAAAAAATGCATTTTTTAAGCTACCACCTGCTTCTAATATAACATTTACTAAATCTAAAAAAATACCCAAATCCCTATCTATTTTTTCAACTCTCTCTGCTTTTGCAATGCTTAAATAGATTTTACCTCCAAATACTATACATACTAAACCTACAACTACAATAGCTATAGATATATACAAGGGAGTAAAAAAAGGTAAAACTCCTACTACTATTATACCAATGAGTGCAAAAAGAAGTCTTGCTTCATTGTACTCTTTATATGTAATACCAGCTTGAATTAATTTTATATTTAAACTACTACTATTTTTTGTTTTCTTATGTTGTTCTTCTATTATTGCTTTATTATCTAATTTTGATAAAAGTACAATATTTTTTTGTTGCCTTTTTCTTTGTAGGTATATTACAGTTAAAATCACTACTAATGTAATAAGTAGAGGTGATAATATTACTAATAAAAGTGTATCACTCATCATTTAATCTTTGTTAGCAAGCTATTAATAAATAATCCAAATGTAATCCATACTACTATAAAAAACATTTGTAACTTACCTGTTGTACTTCCAAAAAAGTGTGCATTTAGTGAGTTTTCTAGTGCATTGTTCATCATAATGTAAGTAAATACAATAAGTGCAATTACCATATAAGTACCTACTTTTATCTCTTTTGTTGAAGATACAATCTCTTGCTTTATCTCACCTTGGTCATGTAATGCTTGTCTTAATTTTTCTAAAGTACTTGAAAACTTCCCACCTGATTTTTTTCCTATAGATATGGTAAGATAAAATATTCTAAGCTCCCTTGATTCAATTAATGAAAACATCTTTTCAAAACATTTCTCTTCACCAATTACAGATTTTTCATTAATATAAATACCTAATATCTTTTTAGCTAAATCTGATTTTGAAGTTATAATTGACTTTTTTAAAGCTTGTTCAAAACCCACTCCACTTTTCATCATACTTGTAACTTTATCTATAACCTCTTTTAATGCAAAATTAAACTCTTCTTGACGCACCTTTATAAGCTTTGTTAGTATCAAATATGGCAAAAACATAAATACTAAAAAAGTTAATACAAAAACTATTTTAGATTTAATAACAAAAAATATAAAAAAACTAATAAAAAATCCAAAAGCCAGTGATATTAGTATAAAAGCAAACTCACTACCTTTTGTTGTAAAACCTGCATGTCTTAACTTTTTTGTTAAGAAGTTACTTTTTTCATACTCATTTTCAACCCTATTTTTATTTAAAATCTTATTATTTGTATTTACCAACGTATTTATAATAACTCTTTGCTTATTAGATTTTATATAAAAATCAAACAAATAGTAAACTAATGTTATAAATATTAAAGGAGTAATAAATATGAATAATAAAACTTCAATACTCATATTTACTCCTGACGCATTTTCTGAAAATGTGGCCACTTATGAAAAAGAGTTGGATCTCTTTGTAAAAATACATCTAAAAACTCATCTCTCCAGCCACACATAACAGAAGGCAAGTCCTGTTCTAGTGCTTCAATTAACATTGATTTTGGCATTTCAAAGTTTGGGTCAAATACTCTTTTATCAATATCAACACCAAACATACCCATTTGCTCAATTGTTCTAGATGGAGTTGAAAGTATTTCAAACTCACCTTTTGTATTTTTCATATCAGTTGTATCTCTTTTAAATTGAAAAATATCATTTAAAGAAACAACTCCATTATCTTCCATTCTTTTTTCTATTTCTGATATTGCCACAAGCTTTCTTGTACCATCTGGAAACCTAACTAATTGAATAATCAAATCAATTGCAGATACAATTTGTGTCCTAATAAAATTTATATTTGCACTAGGTCTTGCCTCTAAATACATATTTTCAACTCTTACAAGGGCCTCTTTTGTATTATCAGCATGAACTGTAGTCATAGAGCCTGGGTGACCTGTATTCATTGCATTTAACATAACTACAATTTCAGGTCCTCTACACTCACCAACTACAATTCTTCTAGGACTAGAACGAAGTGCAGAACGCAATAAATAATCTAAACTAATAGCACCTTTTCCCTCTTCATTCTCCATTCTTGCTTCATACTGTCTAATAGAGTGACATGGCATTTGTGGTTGCATCTCTTTTGTATCTTCTATTACCATTAACTGTTCATTTCCATCAACAAACCTTGTAATTGCATTTAAAAAAGTAGTTTTACCACTTGATGTACCACCTGAAACTATAATATTACATTTTCCTTTAGATGCTTTTACTAGAAAATATGCCATTTTCATATCAATTTGACCACTATCTATTAACATCTCTAGTAGAAGTGGTATTTCATTAAACTTTCTGATTGTAACACAAGAGCCGCCATTAGCTGCAATTGGTGGGATTTGTACTTCAACTCTTGAACCATCATTTAATTTACTTGAAATTATAGGGTGTGCTTCATCTGTTTTTCTATTGTTTTCAGCAAGCATCTTATCTATAACTTTTCTTAACTCTTCCTCGCTTCTAAAAGTAAAAGGTGTTTGTTCGGTTCTACCCTTATAAATAATATCAACATAATCTTTTGTATTAATAATCACATCATTTAAACCATCTTTTGCAATTTGAAAAATAGTTGAGATATGACTATAACCTAGTATATTATTTATAATCATAGTTTTTATATCTTCTAAACTCTCTTTAGATAGAAGTTTTGTTTCATTATTAAAGCTTTTAATAAATTCAGGTAGTACCTCTTCTAGGTTTTCCCTTGTAATCTTTTGGTCAGATTTTAAATTCATCAAAAAACTATCATTTACTCTTAATGCAAGTTCATATAAATCTTTATTTGTATAAAGCTCTGGAAATACAAGTTCAGAGTTTCCAACTTGTCTTTTAACTTTACTTATTTTCTCTTTTGTTTTTACAGACTCATCAATAGTTTCACTACTATTTTCATCCTCTTTGAAAGTTATTGTTTTTTCTTGGTCTTCTATTAAATCTCTTAAACTCTTCATTACTTACTCTTTTGAAACAGTCTTTTAAAAAAACTTAACTCTTTAGTCTCTTTTGTACTTGAATAGAACTCTTTTTTAATCAAAATATCATCTAACTTCTCAATAAAAAGAGAGTTTTTAGCTTTTTGACTAGCCAAATCACAATAGTTCCAACACTTTCCTAAAGTTTGATAGTCATTTGGTATTTTATACTCATCAAACTGTATTTTATCACCACTTGCCATATTTAAAATCGAAGAGACATCATTTACAGATATTGCATTTTGAGAGTCATATCTATTTACAATAAATGAGATTTTTTCTTTTAAACCAGCCCTTTTCATTAGTGAATAAAAAGTCTTAACCTTAGAAATATGAGGTAAATTCATCTCAGTTAAAAGCCATATTTCATTTACAATATCATAAATTGTTGTCTTAATATTTGAAGCATCTGCCAAACCCACGTCAATAATTATAAAGTTAAAAAAATCACTTGATGAAGAGATGTACTCAAGTAGCTTTTCTATAAAAACATCTTTTTGAAGATACTCTTTGTCAATATGTTTTTGAATTCCTGTCACACCATAAAAGTTTTCTCTTATTTTTACTAAACCATTTTCAAGATTACTCTCTAAATTAAACTCACTACTATTTACTAAATCAACAACTGTTTTTTGTGGCAAGGGATTTTTTTCTAAAAAAAGGTTACTAATAGCTTTTGTAGTAGATAAATCAATATATAAAATATTTTTATTAGGAAGGTTTTGGGATAACATATCTGCCATATTCATACAAACTGTAGTTGTTCCAATACCACCTGAAATACCACTTACTGCAATAATTCTATTACCATATTTATTTTTATTTATTAAGTTATTTCTTGTATTTACTATTATCTCTTTTATGCTATCTGCTCTAAATTGATTTATTGGGATATAGTTTTGTATCCCTAATCGACCACAGAAGATGGATAGTTTATGCTCATTTGGTCCTATTACTATTATTAATTCATTTAAGTTTTTTAGTAGTTTTTCATTCTGTTTCAAAAGAGTTTCATCACTTACTAAAAATATCATAATATGTTTAGTATCTTTATTTCTTAAAATAGATTTATACTTTTTTACACTATTAGAGATAGTTACATCCACATTAAATAGACCATTTAATCCATCATTTAAGTTTTTAGCAAACATTTCAGAATCATCGTCATGAAAAATATAGATATTAAAAGATATATCAGAACCTGAAAGTTTCTTTTCTAACTCCCTTTGATATTTTAAGTACTTTTTGATTTTTTCTAGAAGTTTTTTTAGTACAGAAGTTGATTTTATTTTTTCATAAATTTCTATATAACCAAATACAATACCTTTTTGTCTTAACAAAAGCCTATACTTCTTTTGATTTTTAGGTAACTGCTTTACTAATTCACCATCACTATTAATAGTAAATTTATAAAAAAAATCATTATACTCATAGTCATATTTATAGTATGATGAGTACTTTATATTCGCCACATCATTAAATAGTTCTATAAACTCTTCAATTTGAGTTGTGATTGATAGATTTTGTTTATTTAATTCAACTTTTTCTTCGTACTCATTTAATGTCATAAAAACCCCAATAAATATTCAAAAACTCTACAATAACTACAGATAAAAACATAACTGGAACCATAGGTGCCATATCTCTATTTTTTATTAATTGATTATAGAGTAAAAAGAGTGTTTGTAAAACTCCTGTAATAATCAAAAAATATGAAAACAGTACAATATCTAAATATAAAGCTATTACCATCAAATACTTTATATCCCCACCACCTATAAATAAATCTTTTTTTAAAAGCATAAGTGCAATAAAAAAAATCAAAACAGTAAGTGATAAAACAATAGAGCTTATATATATTTTAGACTCCATTAAACCAAAAGATAACATCATAAGTACCATTGCAAAAACTATCTTATTTGGTACTAATAGATATTTATAATCAGTGTATGATAAAAAAATTGAAAATATATAAAAACTTATTAAAAACATATATAATCCCCACTTTAAAAGTGGGGTTTATTAGTTAGTTCCATTTGAATCAGCTGTAACTGATTCTATTTTTGATGTGGCTGCATCTTTAACATTTGTAGTTTCAGTATCCACCCAAGTACTAAGTCCAACAACAGCACCAACACCAACTATTACTAAAAGTAGTGTTACAAGGATTTTATCCATTGCACCATTTTCGTTTTTTAATCTTCTTTTTAAAAATTCTAACATTTTATTCTCCTGTGTAATTTATAATGAAGTAGTAAGTTGTAAGAAACTACAACCCGGCTATCTTCATACGCTTAAGACCCGTGGCTTTCCGTCCCTATCTCACAATAGGTTTGGCTATTAAGTTATTTATATTTTTACACAGTAAGGCTTACTGTAAGCTTAATATACAATATATAATGCAGTATTGCAGTAAATAGTACCTATATTGATACTATTAAATGATTTTTTACAAGATATCTGTAGGCTTTCCATATAAGAATCCTTGTCCATAATCAACTCCAAGCTCTCTTATGATTGTATGAACCTCTTCATCGTCAACAAACTCTGCAACAGTTTTTATACCACTTTTTAAAGATAAATCAACCATTGCTTTTACTATATTTCTTGAGTTTTCACTTCTATGAATATCTCTTATTAAACTTCCATCAATTTTTAAAATATCTGGGTTCATATTAAAAAGTTCAGTAAAATTAGAGTATCCGCTACCAAAATCATCAATAGCAATCTTACATCCATACTCTTTAAACTCTTCTATAAAGCTATAAATATACTCATAATTTGATATTTCATCACTCTCTAAAATCTCAAAGGTTACAAATTTTGATATATCTTTATTTTCATTTATTATTTTTGATAAGTAACTCATAGTATTATAATCAATAATATCTTGATAAGATAGATTCACTGAAACACTTATTTTTTCTCTTCGTATAAACTCCAAAGATTTTTTAACAACTATTTTTGTAATAGATGGATAAAGTTTTGATTTTTTTGTAATATCCAAAAAGAAAAATGGACTTACTATTTTCTCTTCATCAATAAGTCTAACTAAAGCTTCATATCTTGTAATTTCTCTAGTTTTTAAATCAACTATTGGTTGAAAAAATGGTCTTATAGAGTCATTTTCAAGGGCTACTTTAACTTTTGAAAGCATATTAAAGTTTTCTAAAATCTTTTGGCTTTCATTCATTGAGTCTTTATATACTGTAACTCTTTGAAAACTACCTTGGGATTTTGATATGGCAACTTCTGCATTTTTTAAATATGATTTTTTATTTGAAATACCTATATTAATACTCACAGGTATCTCTATTGACCTATAAACAAATCTATTTTCATCAAAAGTTACTATTAAATCTCGTGCTATACTTTCAAGTTTTTTAGTATCACCATGCTTAAAAAGAATAACAAAATGATCAACTCCTACTCTATAAACTTTTTTAAATCTTTTTGATAAAAGTTTTGCGATATCTTTTAGTAAGAAATCACCACCCTCATAACCTATCATTGAGTTTATTTTACTAAAATCAATAATATCAATTAGAATCACAGCCTTATCATCTTTTGCTGAATCAATTGAGTATGAAGCTCTATTTAAAAGTCCAGTTAAGTCATCATAAAGTAAACTTTTTTGCTTTTCATTTTTTAATCTTAAAATATTACTAGTATCTCGTCTTGATTTATCAACATAATATATAATAATCAATATAGATACTATATAAGCCATTAATACTAAGTAGAATTTAAACTCAATTTTTTCTTTTAATAGTTTTGACTCTTGGTCTATTAAAGTAAAAATGTCATTATTAATACTGTTAAGTTTAGAGTTACTTAATTTTGTAAATAACTCTTCTAATTTTGGTATATTTTCGTAAAGAACATCAATATGCAAAAAATTTAGATGATAATCAGTTATCTCTTTAGTACTTTTTGCATTAAAATAGTCATAAAGCTCTTTTGAAACTTTCATATTAGAGTTCAATGAACTTTTAATAACAACAAATTCAGATACAATCTTCGCTAATTTATTTGCATACTCTTTTTCATATGTACTTATATGTCTTATTTGATTTTCTAAATAAATCAATGAATTTTTAACTTTTGCATTTATCCTTAAAAACTTATATATTGTTTCAATACTGTTTTCATATGCAATTTTATAATCATCAATTCTTTCAAAAGTATTTTTATACTCTTTTTTATTTTCTAAACTATTCAAAAAAGCTTCATTTTTCTTTATCTCTTTTATAATATTATCATTATTATAGTGCAAAAATATTATAGAATCTCTAACTTTACTTAAGTGCTCATTCCAATTATATTTTATCTTGTATGTTTCACTAATTAAATAGTTATAGTTTTTATTAAAGTAGTCTAACTCTTTTTTTAAATTTATTGCTAGATAAAAAACACCTACTAACAATAGTATAATCATAAAAAATTTTAAATTTAGAGTTTTCATCACTTTTCTTTCCAAGTTTTAGGTAACTCACCTGTAAGTGTATTTAAAAAAGCTTCGATTTTTTCTATTTGCTCTTCATCAAATACCACAGCTAGATTATAAAAGCCCATTACATTAATTGCATCTTTTAGACTATACATATTACCTGCATGAAAATATGGTGCTGTTTTTGTTACATTTCTTAAGCTAGGTACCCTAAATACATCTTTATCATCTGGATTTTTTGTATATTCATACCTATCTTTCCAGCCTTTATCTTTAGTTTCATACTCAACTACAGTACCAAACTTTTGATAAGAGTTACCACCTAAATTAACTCCATTATGACATGAAGCACAACCTGAGTTCACAAATAACTCTAATCCTGCTTCCTCTTTTTTTGAAAGCTTAACTTCACCTCTTAAGTATCTATCAAACTTTGCATTTGGTGTTATTAAAGTTTTTTCAAAACTTGATATTGCATCTAACATATCTTCAAAATTTGGATTTTCATTATAAACTTTTTTAAATAATCTTTTATATTTTGCTGATGAGATTAACCTACTTTCAATAAGCGATTTTGAACTACCCATTTCATGCTCATTTGATATGGGACCATCTAGAAGTTGGTCTTTATATGTTTTACTTCTTCCATTCCAAAAAAAAGCTAAATTAAAATTTGAGTTAAAAAGTGATGGTGTATTTATATCTCCTACTTGATTATTAGTACCTAAACTATAATCTTTATTGTCTGCACCATAAACAGAATGACATGAAGCACATGAAACATCTTTATTTTTTGATAATAATTTATCAAAAAAAAGCTCCCTACCTAAATGCACTTTGCCTTTGTCATACTCTATTTTAGTTGGTAAAGGTTCAAATAAATCTGTGTTTGCATACAAATTTAAAAATAACATTGAAAAAAATATTAGTTTAATATAGTATTTTGTATTTGACATACACTGATTATATACTACTTTTAATTAAGATACTATCAAAAAATAAGATTAGAGGGTGAAATTATTTTAAATTTATACAATGCGAATAATCGCATTGTTTAACATTATTTAATAAAAGAGCAACAATAGTCCACTAAAGTATGAACTTTTAGTTTAAATTTTGAGTTTGAAGGAACTTCAAAAGTTGCAGGACCATTATACTCAACCCAGTCCTCAGCTGGTAACATCACCTCAACTTTTCCTCTTTGAATATCCATTATTTCTGAATGAACAGTGTTTAGTTCATACTCTCCAGGAAGCATTATTCCTAAAGTTTTTTTTGAACCATCTTCAAACTCAATACTTCTACTTGTAATATTACCCTCAAAAAGGATATTTGCAGCTTTTGCTATTGAGACATTTTTAAATTCTGCCATATTAATTCCTTAAAAATTTTAAAATATTTTAACATAAAAAAAATATATTTTTATTGAAGCTGTTAACTAGTTTCTATTTGTTACAATAACTCCATTAATAAAACAGATTAAATAGGAGCAATTAGACTTGCAAGGATATATAATAGATATCAAACCTGTAAAAGATGATGATTTAATTGTTACACTATTAACAGAAGATAGACTTTATACAACCTATAGATTTTATGGAGCAAGGCACTCTAATATAAATATGGGATACAAAATAGATTTTGAACTTGAAACAACAAAAGCAAATATCCCAAGACTAAAAGATGTTATTCATTTAGGCTTTCCATGGATTTTAGACAATGAAAAAATGTACTGTTGGCAAAGATATATAAAACTTTTCTATCCTCACTTAAGAGAACTAGAAGAGCTTGATGCTTACTATTTCTATTTATTAGAGCATCTAAATCATATTCTAATAAAACAAAATGCCCTAAGAGCAATATGTGAATCATACTTACACTTACTAGAGCATGAAGGAAGATTACATACAGACTATGAGTGTTTACTGTGTGAAAAAAGCATAAAAGAAGATATTAGTTTAGTAAGAAGCTTTTTGCCAGTTCATGCAAAATGCACTTACAGCAAAGTTTTTAATATTGAAAAAATCAAAGATCTATTTGAACAAAAAAAACCAATAACTCTTAGCGATGAAGAGGTTGAATATCTTTGGAATATAATCTTACAAGGATTATAAGTAAAAATATTATATAATTAAATAGATATAGTTTTGGAGAAAAAGTATGCATAGTGTATTACAAAATGATGTTAGTGAATACTTAGATATGGAAAATGAAGATTTAGAAATCTCAAATATCTTAAATAAATATAACATCCAACTTACAGTAAACTCATCATTTCTATATGATATGAAAGATAACTACAAAGCTTTGATAGAGTATATTTGTGAACTTTATATAGAAAACAAGAGTATTCCAAATGATATCAAAGAACAGATTACTCACAATAATGACTTTAGAGCATTTATATATGATGATGTTAAAAGTAGAATGAATAAAATTATTATTGATGATTCAACTATTATGTTTAAACAGATTGTTTTGATTCTTGATTTGCTCTCATTTGGTAAGAATTATCAAGTATTTGAAAACTATAACTTCTATAACCTTGATAATCTATCAGAACTCTTTAGAGAGTATGAGGATAAACTTTTAGAACATATATCTAGTGATGAAAATAGTATGTTTGAAATTACTTTTAGACACTATGTCATTTTAATAGAGATGTTAAATGAACTTTGCACCATAAACTCAACAGACCTACAAAGAAAAAAAACCATAAGAGATATTATTGAGACAATAAGTGAAACAATAAATATCACAAAATTCAAGATTAAACTCAGCGAAGAGAAAATAAATATTTTAAATAATATTTTAGGGAAACTTATGTTTTTTTATTCTCATATTCCATTTATTAGTATAAAAAATAAAAGTGCAAAATACCTTATAGATGAGTTTACTTTTAATCTTGAAAAAATATCTTCAGGCTATGAACTATCTAAAAATACAAACTTTGCAGGAGAGCAGAAAGAAGAGTTATACTATGTGGTTTTATTAAACTCTGCAACAACACTACTTTCAAATTTAATTTATAAACTAGAAAACTTTTATGAAACAAGTGAATATAGTGATATTGAGATTTTCCATGAAATACTTGATTTATATGAAGATTTAATAGAACATAAAACAGTATCTCAAATAGATGATTTACAGAACTTAAAAAATGATTTATTGGATAACTATTCTTATATTTACAACAGCCAAAATAATAAAAAGCTATTACACTTTGAGATTATTGATGATTTTTTAAATGAACAAAGATTTAATAGTTCAAATATGCAGATTTTGCTCTATTTAGTTTTATATAGCAATAATATACAACAAGAAAAATTAGTAAAAATTTTACAAACCCTTTTAGAATTACAAAAATTTAAAAATGACTATCATGAATTTTTCAAACTCAATTTGATAGATATAATAATTATTAAGCTATCAAACTTTAAAGATGATACAATAAAAAATGAACTAAATAAATCTATAATTCAATATATAGAACAGAATAAAATTGCATCACACTTAATGGCAATATACTCAAAAATATATTTATCACTATCCCTATATTTTTCATCACATTATGATAAATCTAGTAATGAATACTCAAAAAGGTATTACTATAAATATACATGTATAAATACAAATAAACTATTAAATGAAGAGTTTGAAGAGATTAATAGAAAAATTTTAATAAACTTAGGAAAGAAATCTATTTCAGACTTAAACTTAGAAAATGAGATTAATTTAAAAGATTGCGATTACATAAAAATAGGTGAAAAGGCTATTGATAATTACGGTAGCTTATTTGATTTTGAAACAAAATATAATATAAATCAAAAACTATCAAATATCGTAAGTGAAATATTTACAAATGATGGATTAGATAATGAAACTTTAAATAACTACATACAAGAGTTTATTTCAAGAGATATATTCCATGGATTAGTACACTGTACAATAGAGGGACTTTGTGAAAAAAATTGTGAAATATCTGATTTTGGTTTTGATAAAATTGAGATTTCATTAGTTAATAACTTTAAACTAAAAATAGCCTACTCAAAAGTTTATAAGCATGTTTTCTCAAATATATATGATGAAAATATTGACTATATAAAACAAAATCTAGTAAACCTAATCATAAGCTATATAAAAAGTATCCCTATATATTTTGATTCTACTACAAAATTAAAAAATATAAATAAGTTGATAAAAGATTTAAAACTAAACAAAAACCAAGATAATTTGCTGTTTTTAGAGCTATATTTAAATAACTTAAATGAGATAAATGATAAATATACATATGAAACGGGAGATGAAGTATTTAAAAGCTTTGCAAATAAAGTAGCAAATATAATTCCTACAATCTATAGACTTCAAGGTCCAAGAATAGGAGTTGTTGTAGAAAACCAAAAAGAGTATAAAAATATAATAAATGAAATCAAAGAAATAGTATTGAAAGTTAATAATAAAAGTATAGTACCTAAGCTTACTATTGCAGTTTCATGGGGTAACAGCGAAAATATTCTTAAAAAATCCGAGTACTGCCTGACATTAGCATCAAAAAGTAGTGATAAATATAATGAGTTCAAATAAGGTAAAAACCTTATTTGTTACTCATCTAATAGTCTATCTTGCAAAGTCTCAATTGCTTTACTTAATGATTTTGTATGCAATCCATAATCTTTAGCTTTTTGCATAGCTTTTTGTGCATTTTCATCACTTAATGGGTCAGTAACACAACAAGCTGTTTTAATAACATCTAATATTTGAGCTTTTTGCTTAATATTGTCATCACATTTTGATATATGATCAACATACTCAATAATATTTACTAATTTATCACTTAATTTCCAGTGTCTAAATATTTTTGCAGTAATTTCTGAAGTAGTTAACCCAACTAACTCTTTTTCAGCTTCTGGTATTGATTTTCCTTCTGCTAATAACTGCTTAAAAACATCTGTTTTTTTATCAGTTGCAATAATATCTGCTAAAATAAACTTCCCTGCTTCTTGTAATAAAGCAGGTAAAAGTAACTCCTCTTTTAAATCATAATCAAACCTTGAAACCCACAGATTAGTTAATGTAGAAGACATATTAGAAGCCCTCATAAAATCATCACTATTAATACCATATGGCTCAAGATTTGACATAAGTAAGTTTTGTACAGTTCCACCAATTGCAATGGAAATTGTAAAGTTAATACCAAGTAGATTTATAGCCCTACTTGGAGTTTCAACTTTTGATCTAAACCCAAACATAGCTGAGTTTGAAATTTTTAAAAGAGTTGATATAATCAAGGCATCTTTTTCAATTATTTGTAATAATTCAAAAGCCTCTTTATCACTTTTTTTCCTAAACTCTTCAATCTCTTGAATAGTTTTAGGAAGTGGCGGCAATGACTCAATTTTTTCTAAAATGCTAATAGATGACAAAGTTTAACTCCTGCTAATAAATATTTTTAATCATATCAAAATCTAAATCAATTATGTATTAAATCTAAAGTGCATAACATCACCATCTTGTACAATATAATCTTTACCCTCAAGTCTTAACTTACCTGTTTCTTTACATTTAGCTTCCCCACCATTTTCAATAAAATCATCATATGATATAACTTCTGCTTTAATAAAACCTTTTTCAAAGTCATTATGAATAACAGCAGCTGCTTGTGGTGCTTTTGTATTTTGCTTAATAGTCCATGCTCTAACTTCAATTTTCCCAGCTGTAAAATAACTCATAAGTCCAAGCTTTTCAAATGACTTTTGAATGATTTGCTCAAGTCCTGACTCTTCAACACCTAAATCAGTTAGCAACTCTTTTGCTTCTTCATCATCCATACCAACAAGCTCTTCTTCTATTTTAGCACAAAGTGTAATCACATCTGCATCAACAGTTGCTGCATGCTCTTTTAATGCTTCCACATAATCATTTGTACCTTCCATCAAAGAGTCTTCATCTAAATTAGCCCCATAAATTACATCTTTATTTGATAAAAACCTTAACTCTTTATCCATTTTGATAAATAGTTCATTTTCACTATCTTCAAAAGTTTTCACAGGCTGTAACTCTGCTAAATGATCCATTAAGCTTTGAGCTACTACAAGCATTGCAGCTGACTCTTTTGAACCTTTTGCTTGCTTTTTAAGCTTCTCTATTTTCTTTTCACATTGAGAAATATCTGCATAAATCAACTCTGTTTCAATAATCTCAATATCTCTTATTGGATCAACATCACCCTCAACATGAGTTACATTTCCATCATCAAAACACCTAACCATATGTAAAATAACTTCTACTTCTCTAATATTTGATAAAAACTGATTTCCAAGCCCCTCACCTTTTGAAGCACCTCTAACAAGTCCAGCTATATCCACAAAATCAATAGTTGAATGTTGAATTTTATTTGGGTCAACAATTTTTGCTAACTCTTCAAGTCTCTTATCAGGTACTGGAACAACTGCTTTATTTGGTTCAATAGTACAAAATGGATAGTTCTGTGCCTCTGCATTTTGAGCTTTTGTTAAAGCATTAAAAGTTGTTGATTTACCTACGTTTGGAAGTCCTACGATACCTACGCCTAATCCCATTTAATTCCTTTTTTATAATATTTAAATTTGTTTTTTATAATCTCATTATAAACAAAAAAGCCAAAAAGAGAGATAAAACCTTTTTTATTAAAAATTAAACATAAGTATATTAAAATAAATCATCTTGATATACCAAATGGTATAGGGGAGTGTCTCTATAGATATTCACCCGCAGGTGGCTGATACACCGCACAGCCGAATCAAGGCGGTGTTACAATTTCATTTTCTTTTTATACTTTTTCAATCTTGCTTTATAGTCTCTGTATTTATTTTGATGAACTGGGAAAGCTGTTACGAGTAAATTTTTACTTTTCCCTAAATGTTTTATAAGTACTATATAGAATCTTTTTGTATCCCACAAAAAATGTGTAAGTTGTTTACCACCCTCACAAAAATATTTGATATGTTCTTCATCTATATTCTCAATAGTTTGTTTAATCCAATGTATCCTTTTAGCTCTAGCAACATCATAAGCTCTATTTTTTTCTTTATCTTCAGGACAAGGATTGTTTTTCTTTTTTGTATCAAACTCTTTTTTTGTGATGATATGCCAAAATCTTTCAGGCTTTTTATCTTTTTGATATGGACAATCACAACAAATATCTGGCTTGACAGTAATAGTATAGTCTGCTTTATCGAGATTTAAAATAGCTACTCCATCGATAAAGTCATTTTTAAATATTTCAAATAATGCTTCTATGTCTTTGCTATTGCATTTTGTTTCATCACTTAGTACTAAAGGTAGTTCATTCACAATTATACCTTTTGAGGATCTTGGATAAATCTATTAAATTTAGTGTAACCTAAAGTTGATGTTGTATTGAGTGTGATACCTAGTTTTGTTCGATATAGTGTACTAATTCCATTTTTAGTGAGCTACTTTTTAAACCTCTTATTTTATATGATACTGCACCTGTGAGTATATCTGAGAGTTGTAAAAGTTGTGATTCATCTGATCTGATATGTTGCATAAAAGGAGTTGGCAGTTCATTAGATTTTTCAAATACTTTTGTGATCTCATCGAGGGCAACTTTTCCTCTAGTATCTTTTATATCCATATAGACTTTAAAATCATCTTTTGGATTCATAATATTTTTTAGCACTAAATAATAAGTCTTATAGTAAAAGTCACTATGGGTTTGATTGAATTTATGATGTTCTAGGTCTTGTTTATTTATTACCATAACTACCCTAAATGTCAGTGAAGACTCTACAAAATAATCTATAAGCTCTTTATATAGCTTAATTCTACTTCTTGATAGTTTTGTCCATTTGATCTCAAATGGAGTATGATGTTTTAATTTAATAGATTTGATATCTTCTTTGATTTTTTCATAATCATTATTTGGGCAGTTTAAAGCCCCAAGTGTCATACTATCCCATCCGTCATTTTGTAAATGACAGCTCTCATCACAAAATATTTTATAGTTCATAATCACCCTCTTTTATATTTTTATCGTTTTAGTCTTTCTTGTCCTAAATACTCTTTAATTGCTGGTATTGTTGGTGCAATTCTTTTAGCTTCATTATCATTTAATGGTACTGAGTTATCATCTAAGGGATCCACATAATCATCTTCAAATTTTAAAAATTTAAATATTGCTATTACACTTTCAGGATTTAGTTGATTTTGTATAGTAATTCTTTTTAGCTCATTTATTGCTTCACTGTCTTTTTCATTTTTCCAATTTTCTAAACCAGCAAAAAATGATAACGGTAAACCATAAGATTGACCATCAACTTCATTAAATAGTTTTGATAAGTTATTTTTTATCATAAATCTTTGAAGTTCAAATACTTTTTTATGATTTTCTTCTGTAATAAAATTTGACAATTCTAGAGTTTTATCTAAAACTCTAGCTGCTTGAATCCAAACAACTCTATTATTATTTAAGTCTTTTAACAACTCAAATACTTGATTAAGACCTTCAATTGACTTATTCATATAGAATTCTGATTTGTCATACTTCTCTTTTTTTTGACTAACTTCCTGACTTTTTGAGATTGTTTTCAATACTGCTGTTGATGCTAATAGTGCAGATAATAAAATTCCAAATGGAGCTGCAATTTCTGTACTATTACAAACTACAAGTCTATATCCAAAATATAAAAATAGACCAAATGCAATGATCCAAAATATGTAAAAAAAGAAATTTATAATTTTTATCACTTGATACTATCCTCAACTATTTTTATCTCATCTTCTATAAGTTCACAAATTTTGTATTTTGTTTTTCAGAATCTAAGTGTCTAATGTTTTGAACCAATTTCATAAACTTTTTTATTGTTGTTTTCATTGTCTAATAACAAGAAAGTACCTTTTAAATATTTTCTATTAATACGTTCTTTTTTTATATAGTACCCAAAAAAATATTATGTACAATTGATAAAGCTAACTTTTGGTCACATCAAACTATAATTAAATAACTAATTAAAAAGGTATAGTATGAGATTTTTATTTATAATAATATTTACTATCACAGTAAGTTTTTCGTTAGATATACAAAAACCAAAGGTGTATAAAAAAAATATGGATATCAAAGGTTGGTATATGAGTGAGAAATTAGATGGTATTAGAGCATTTTGGAATGGAAAAGAGCTTTTAAGTAAAAATGGAAATAAAATTTATGCCCCTTCTTGGTTTATAAAAAGTTTACCTAAGTTTAGTCTAGATGGTGAACTATGGACAAAACGAAATGATTTTGAAACTATACAAAGTATTGTCTTAGACAAAACTCCTTCAAAAAACTGGAAAAAGATAAGTTATAATATATTTGAAGTACCAAATGCAAAAGGTAATTTTGCAAAAAGGTTAAATAAACTAAAGCTTTGGTTAAAAGAACATCCAACAAGCCACCTAAATGTAATTTCTCAAATAGTCTGTCAAAATAAAAAACATCTAGAAACTTATTTAAATGAATTAGTAAATAAAAAAGCTGAAGGGATTATATTAAAAAATCCAAACCTATCATACTTTACAGGAAGAAATAGCAATATCTTAAAAGTTAAAAAATTCTTTGATGATGAAGCTGTTGTCATAGGGATAAACAGACATTCAAACGGCGACTTTAAAAGTCTAAAAGTTAAGCTTAAAAATGGAGTTATATTTAATTTAGGGACAGGCTTTACAAACCAACAAAGAAAAAATCACCCAAAAGTAGGAGATATAGTAACTTTTAAATTTTATGGACTAACAAAATATAAAAAACCAAAATTTGCATCATTTTTAAGAGTTAGAAAAGAAGATTAACAAGACACTTCTTATTGTGTCTTGTTTTATATTATTTTAGATTTTTTAAAAACTCTATTGTCATTCTAACACCTGCACCTGAACCACCATATGGATTATATCCCCATGAGTGTTCAACAAAACCAGGTCCTGCTATATCAAAATGAAGCCATTTGTCTTTGTTCTCTTCGCAGATAAAATTATCTAAAAACATTCCAGCTGTTATAGCTCCACCATACCTAGAGCTTGCTATATTACTTATATCAGCAACTTCAGACTTTAATGTTTTTTTCAGAAATCTATTAAAGTCAAGTTTAGTAGCATATTCACCTGCTTTTACTGAGTTTACAACTGCTTGTTCTTTTAGCTCTTCACTATTTCCCATAATTGTTGTAGTATATTCACCAACACCTACAACGCTTGCTCCTGTAAGTGTTGCATAGTCAAATATATAATCAATATCTTCAATCTCATCTTGAGCATAACATAAACAATCTGCAAGAACTAATCTTCCCTCTGCGTCTGTATTCTTAACTTCTATAGTCTTACCATTTTTAGCTGTTAGTACATCATCAGGCTTATAGGCATCTCCACCAATCATATTTTCAACAGCTCCTACTATACCGTGAACCTCAAAAGGTAGTTTTAACTTAGCAACTGCCCACAATGTTGCCATAACTGCACAACCACCTGCTTTGTCAGATTTCATTGTAGTCATAAAGTTTGCAGGTTTTAAAGATAATCCACCTGAGTCATAAGTAAGCCCCTTACCTACAAGCACAATTTTTTTCTTTGGATTTTCAGGTTTGTAACTCATATGAATTAAGTGTGACTCATGAATAGATGCTCGTCCTACACTTAACATTGTATTCATATGATTATTTTCTAAAAATTTTTCAGAGTGAGTTTTACAATCAATACTAACATCACTTGCTAACTCTTTTGCTAAATTAGCCATAACTTCAGGATAAAAATCACTTGCAGGAGTATTTACCATATCTCTTACTTTATTTACAGCTTTTGCAATAGTTTTTGACTCTTTTAATAAGCTTTTATACTCTTTTTCATCACCAACTACTAAAGTTAACTCTTGCTTCTTTTTCTCTTTTTTATCTGATTTATAAGTATCAAACTTATATGAACCTAAAATAGCACCTTCAACTAATGCTTTGATATTATCCTCAAATTTATCTTTTAAATTAACTTTTGCAGTTTTGAAATTTGTTGATTGAAACTTTTTTATACCTGTAGCTATAGCTACAGCTAAGCTATCATAAGTCTCATCTTCGTATGCCACATAAAGTTTTTTTAGCTCAGGCAATAAAACACAAGCCTCATCTGTTGCTTTAAAATCTAAACTCTCTAAAACCTGTTCATCTTCACACTTGTCTAAATCATTTATTAAAACTATTTCTAAATCTGAACTTATATCTTTAAAATCTTTTGAATTTAATGTAATTTTCAAAATCTATCCTTTCTTAATTATATTTTTTTGTAGCTTTATTAAAATAGTATATAATACTTCCACCAAATAAAACTGCAAATGGCACAGCGAAATACCAATGCTCTTTTGCCCAAGTAAGTACTTCTAAAATCTCTTTTCCAAAATACCAAACAGGCACAATAGTAAGTGCGGCCCAACACCAAGCACTAATAAGATTAATAAAAGCAAACATCTTAGCACTATATCTAGTAAGACCTATTGAAATTGGTATTATTGTTCTCATACCATACATATATCTTTGAATAAATATTATAGGCCATCCATACTTTTTTAGTAATAAATGAGCTAATGCAAACTTCCTTCTTTGTTTTTTAAAATTCTTATGAACATAGGATTTATTAAATCTTCCAATATAAAAATAGACCTGGTCACCCGCAAAGCCACCAAGTCCAGCTATAAAAATAGCAAGATAGAGGTTCATATCCCCTGTATGAGCTAAAAGTCCAGCCATTATAAGACCTGCTTCGCCTTCTAACATACCCCATGCAAATAAAATAACATAGCCATACTCTTTAAGTAAATAAACAAATCTATTTTCAAATCCTGTTACAGGAGCATTATATAAATGAAAAGCAATAAATGAAAAAAAAGTTATAACTACAAAAGCTAAAATCTTGCCAGAGTGTGGTTGAACTTTTTTTAAGAATTCCTGCATTTCAATCCTTAGTCAAAGTCAAGCAAACTTTTTGCTTGAATCATATCTTTATCACCTCTTCCTGAAAGACTAACTACTACACTTTTGCCCTCAAACATCTCTTGTTTTTTCTTTAAATATGCAAGTGCATGGGCAGTTTCAAAAGCTGGAATTATTCCCTCTTTTTGACTTAGCCATACAAAAGCTTCCAAAGCTTCATCATCAGTTACATGGTCATAAACAATATTTTCTTCATCTTTATGAAAAGAGTGTTCTGGACCAATACCTGGATAATCAAGTCCTGCACTCATTGAGTGTGCTTCTAAAATCTGTCCATTCTCATCTTGAAGTAAGTAAGAACACTGCCCATGAACAATACCTGGCTTACCTTTTTGTAAGCTACATCCATGCTTGTTTGTATCAATACCAAGCCCACCTGCTTCAATACCAATACAAGTCACTTTTTTATCTTCTAAAAAGTGTGAAAACATACCAATAGCATTTGAACCACCACCAATACAAGCTATTACATAATCAGGAAGAGTATTCTCTTTTTGTAAAAATTGCTTTCTAGCCTCATATCCTATAACTGATTGAAAATCTCTAACCATTAATGGATAAGGATGGGGTCCTGCAACAGTACCAATTACATAGAATGTATCCCTTGCATTTGTAACCCAATATCTAATTGCTTCATTCATAGCATCTTTTAGGGTCTTACTACCACTTTTTACAGGTATAACTTTTGCACCTAGAAGTTTCATTCTAAATACATTTAATTCCTGTCTTTGAACATCTTTTGCACCCATAAAAATAGTACACTCTAAACCAAGAAGTGCAGCTATTGTAGCACTTGCAACGCCATGTTGACCAGCACCTGTTTCAGCTATAATTTTTGTTTTTTTAAGTTTTTTTGCTAATAGCCCTTGTGCTATTACATTATTTATTTTATGAGCACCTGTATGATTTAAGTCTTCTCTTTTTAAATAGACTTTTGCTTTTAACTCTTTGCTAACTCTTTTTGCAAAGTAAAGAGGATTTTCTCTTCCCACATAATCTCTTAAAAGCTCATTAACCTCTGCCCAAAACTGCTTATCAAATCTATATTTTTTATACTCTTCTTCTAACTCTTTTAAAGCAGGCATCAATGTTTCAGGTACATACTGACCTCCAAAGATGCCAAATTGACCCTTTTCATCTGGGTCAAATTTACTTTTTTTTGGTATATAATCTTCCATAATCTCTCTTTTTTAATTTATAAATTAAACATCAAGCATTGAATAAAATGGTGCAACTTCTTTAAGTTTTTTAGCACCATCTAAAACTCTAATATTCATTAAAAAACACATCTCTATTAGATTTACATCTAATTTTTTTATAAGATTTGCAGCTGCATATGCTGTGCCACCACTTACTACAATATCATCTATAAGTAAAACTCTTGCATTTTTTTTCTTTTCAAATGCATCTAAATGAAGCTCAACCTCATCAAACCCATACTCTAACTCATATTTTTCACATACAGTAGTACCTGGAAGTTTTCCTTTTTTTCTTACAGGTACAAAACCAATATTTAATCTATCAGCTAATGCAGCTCCAAAGATAAAGCCTCTTGAGTCAATTCCAGCAATGTAATCAAGCTCATAACTTCTATATCTTTGCTCTAAGTGATCCATTACTAAACAAAATGCCTCTTTATTGTTTAGTAAAGTTGTAATATCTTTAAAAACAATACCAGGTTTTGGAAAGTCTTGCACATCTCTAATGGAGTTTAATATTGTTTTTTTGTTATCTTCACTAAGTTTTTCAAAACTCAAAGTATAATCCTTTTTAGGTTCTATTTTTAATAGATATTCTAACCAAAAGTTTATTATTGTTTTATAATGATGATTTTTTACTGACTTTTTTTTAAACTACTGTTTCTCATTCTCTTCTAAATCATCTTTTCTATCTTCAATATAATCTGTTATAGCATCTTTTATATCTTCTAGTTTTTTTGGATTTCCTTGTAATCTAGCAAAATGTTTTTTACTATCTTCATTCTCTTTTATTTTTATATCTGCAATACTTGAACAAATATCTAAAAATACACTATAAGGAACATCATCACCCCTTTTTAAAAAATGTATTGCTCTTTGTAGTGACACAAAAGGGTTTACACTAATCTTTGATAAATTATTCTGCTTAGTTTGTATATAGTGTATAAACTCTTCTCTAATATCAGCTTTTACTACTTCTATCTCTTTTGTTTTAAAGTTTAATTTACACTCAAATCCTATCTTTGTAGAATCAAAATCAAAACCATCAATGGTAAACTCTAAGTCTCTATTTTCAAATTTTGGTCTAAAAACTAATTGAAATATCTCATCATTAAAGCTATATGTTAATGAATTATTCTCATACTCAAAGAAACTTTGATCTAAACATGCATTTAACTCAAGCATTCTCTCTTTTGAAGGAAAAATCATATCAATATCTCTAAATGTATCTTTTTTAATGCAAGAACCAGCTAAATAAAACTTTACCTCTTTTATATTTGGTTCTCTTACTATTAAGTTTTGAAAAAAATAATCAAGCATATTAACTACATTACAAAGTCTTATATCAAAACTCATTTGTAAATCATAAGGTATAAACTCATCATACTGTTCCCACAATTTTTCATATACCATTTTAAAACCTCTCTTAGCTTTTAAATTTTTGCTTAAGTATCTCTTTCCCTCGCTCAACTCCTGGCTGATTGTATGTATCTATTTGTACGAAGCTTCCTACAATAGATGTTAATAACTCATAAGAGTAAATAAGTCTTGCAATACTATCTTCATTTATCTTATCTAATGTTATCACATCATAAGGTATATCACCAAGCTCTTTTAAAGACTCTATTGTAGAATCAGCTTGCATTGATATGAGATTTTGAAAATCTAAATTATTTAAATAATCAAGCTCTTGCAATCCATCTAAAGAAACATCAGGTATACAAAGTTTACTTTGATAATCTTCAACTTTTATAAAAGTTATAGTTTTATCTCTTTTTCCTTGAGCTATTAGCTGTAAAAAAGAGTGTTGGTCAACAGGACCTACTAGTCCTATTGGTGTTAAAGCTTGTTTTGTACCATTTATATTTATCTTACCTAAACTCTCACCCCATAGTTGAACATACCATTTATTAAAGCCCTCAAGTGAGGATGAGTAAGAAAAAAGTACATTTATATTAAATCTATGCTTATTTTCAACCATAAATCTTGCTTTTTCAAAAATATAGTCAAAATACTCACTCTTTTCAAAAAAAGAGTTCTTTACTTTTAAAGCACCCTGCAAAAGTGCTTTTATATCTACCCCTACTATAGCAAGGGGTACAAGTCCAACAGCGCTAAATACAGAAAACCTACCACCTACATTTTTTGGAATTTCAAAAGTTTTTATATCTTTTTTACTAGCATAAGATGATAGTTTACTATCATTTTCACTTATTATTAAACAGTTATTTTTATCTATTTTTACAAGGGAGTTTATATATTTAAAAATAGATATAGTCTCTATTGTTGTTCCTGACTTACTTATTACTATAAAAAGTGTATCATCTAAAGGTAGTTTTTTTACCTTTGAATTTATATCAATTGGATCAGTTGATTCTAAAAAAAATAGCTTTTTTTCATAGGTATTTACTCTTTTTAAAAAGCTATAAATAGCATAAGTTCCTAAAGTGCTACCACCTATACCTATAATTGCTATATTTTTTTGTTTTACAGTTTTTGCGTACTCTTGTATATATGAGATATCTTGGTTTGGCAATTCATAGTAACCAATCTCTTTTTTTTGTTGTACAATATCTTCAAAAATCTCTTTATTTGATCTAATTTGATAAAAGTTTTTTGAGTACTTCATACTACTTCCTAAATCATTTTTTTATAAAAGTAGTTAGTAGCTTCTACAAATCCATCCACACTTCCACAATCAAATCTCTTACCTTCAAATTTATAGGCAATAACTTTCCCTAATTTTGCTTGTTCTAGTAATGCATCTGTTATTTGTATCTCTGAGCCTTTACCTGGTTTTGTAGTTCTTAAAATATCAAAAATATCAGGAGTTAATATATATCTTCCTATAATAGCTAAGTTAGTAGGTGCATCTTTTGGATCGGGTTTTTCTACCATATCACTTACTTTAAAAATACCATCTTCTAACTCTTCTCCTGCAATAACTCCATACTTATTTGTATGCTCCTTTGGTATCTCTTCAATAGCTACAATAGAACATTTGTACTTTTTATATAGCTCTACCATTTGTTTAAGAACAGCTCCTTTTGCTTGTGTATTATCACATAAATCATCTGCAAGTATTACTGCAAAAGGTTCATTTCCTATTAGAGTTTCACCTGTAAGTATTGCATGACCTAAACCTTTCATTTGTGTTTGTCTTGTATATGAAAAAGTACACTTATCTATCACATCTCTAATCTCATTTAAAAAATGCTCTTTTGAGGTATCTTTTATTTGATGTTCTAACTCATATGAAATATCAAAATGATCTTCAATGGCCCTCTTTCCTCTACCTGTTACTATTGCCATAGTATCACATGAAGCTTCAAGTGCCTCTTCAACTCCATACTGAATAAGTGGTTTTGTTAGAACTGGTAACATCTCTTTTGGTGTAGCTTTTGTAGCAGGTAAAAATCTTGTACCATATCCAGCTGCTGGGAATAAACACTTTCTTATCATCTTAAATATCCTCTTTTATCTCATCAAATAGTTTCATTAGTTTTGCTTCATATAGTTTCGCATTTTCTTGTGATTTTGATTCAAATCTTGTTACTAGTTTTGGAGTTGTATTACTAGCTCTTATAAGTCCCCAACCATCTTCAAAAATAACTCTAATACCATCTACAGTTATTACTTCTTTTATCTTTGGAAGATAACTTGGTGGGTTCTCTAGACTTTTTTTGAGTTTTTCAACAATTGGAAATTTAGTATCTTCTGTAACTTCAATATTTATCTCATTTGTACTATAAACTTTTGGTAAAGCTTCATACTCCTTATCAAAATCAAACCCTTGATCAATTAACTCTAATGCTCTAAATGTAGAGTAAATTGCATCATCATATCCATAGTATCTATCATTGAAGAAAAGGTGTCCTGAAACTTCAGCTGCAAAAGATGCATCCAACTCTTTTATCTTTACTTTTAAGTTACTATGACCTGTTTTATACATCACAGCTTTTCCATAAGTATTTATAGTATCGTACATAATTTGACTACATTTTACTTCACCTATTACAGTTGGGTTATCAATAAATCTTGAGAAAAAAATAGCTAAAATATCACCTTTGAAGTTGTAGTTTTTAGATAAAAGTGCAATTCTATCTGCATCGCCATCATATGCAAACCCAAAATCAAACTCTCCTGTTTCAAGCTCTTTTTTAATATCAATTAAATTACTCTCATCGCTAGGGTCTGGGTGGTGATTTGGAAAGTTTCCATCTGGCTTTTCATATAAAAACTTATACGATATATTTAATCTATCAAGTGCTTCTTTTAACCCTATACTTGCAACCCCATTTCCACAATCTAAAATAAACTTTTTACCCTCTAGCTTTAAATGTGAAAAATGTTCTACTAAAAAATCCACATACTTATCTTTTGCATTTATCTTTATGGTTTTTGTGTCATCTCCTATAGCTTGTTTGTCTGCTAAAATCTCTTTTCCTAAAGCATAAATATCTTCACCAAAAAAAGGCTTTTTGTCTAAAGTAATTTTAAAGCCATTATACTGTGGAGGATTATGAGAACCTGTAATCATAATAGAACCATCAGCACTATATCCATCAATTTGCTCATAGTTTGTAAAATAGTTAGTTGGCGTTGGTACAAGTCCCATATCAAGCACTTCTAAACCTGTGCTATTTATACCTGAACTTAACCAATCTCTTAATTTAGGAGAGTGAAGCCTAGCATCAAATCCCACAGAGATATACTTTGCATCTGGTTTTTCAAGTAAAAGCCTTTTAGCTAGATGAAACCCTATCTTTTTAGTCATATTCTCACTTAACTCTTCTTGAAAGATACCTCTTATATCATACTCTCTAAATATAGATGAAGCCATAAATTTTTCCTTTAAAATTAATTAGATTTTTCATTCTTTAAAAACTCTCTAAAGAACACCAAAAAAATACCTATTATGAATGATGTTACAAAAGAGACTATAACAATTAATGCTCTTTTTGGTTTTGACTTTTCTTTAATATATGGTACTCTACTATCAATAATCTTTGAAACAAAATAGTAATCATTTGCTTGTGAAAAAACTTTTTTTTGATATAATGACGATAATGATTTACTTAACTGTTCTTTTAAAGAGACATCAAGTGTGTCTGATAACTCTTTTTTATAATATTTTATCTGTTTATCAATCTCTTTCATATCTTGCTTTTTAATTTTTTTAATAAGTTCATCCAAATATATATCTACAATTTTTTTTGCTAATACTCTATCTTGTAACTCTACACTTAATGTTATCAAATTACTGTTTTTATCTGTTGAGAGACTAACACTACTATTTAACAGATTTATTGTTTCATAAATTTTCTCTTCATTAGTTCTATTATCTTTTTTAGTAGAGGTACTATTAAAAAGTTTATATATAGTGTCAATTCCAAATGCAAAAACTAAATTCGACTGATTTTTAAGTTTCTCTGTCAAATCATATTTTTCAATTAACATTTTATTAAACTCGTAATCTTTTAGTGTAGTTTCAAGCATAATTGAAGGATCTTTTGAACTACTACCCCCTAAATTAACGCCTGCGATTGAAGCTAAGGAAGATAATCCACCTGATATTGATTTTTGTTCAGTTTGTGGAGATAGTACTGTTTTTGAAGTATAACTATTTGGTATTGACATTGTATATACTATTGTTAAAGAAGTTATGATAAAAACAAAAATTAATATTTTATATTTATACTTTAATATTGTTTTAAACAACTCCTTTAAATCTATTTCATCTTCTTGTAAATAATTAGTTTCTTGATTATCAAATACTTTATTTTCCATTTACTACATGCTTCCTATTGATTTTTCGATATTCTAGCATAACAATATATATAATTTACTAAAGTGTTTTATCTGCTTTAATAAATTTCATAAATATTATCTTCAACTCCCAAGTCATCTTGTAGTTTTTTACAAATATTTCCACTATTTGATTCATCAATATCTATTTCAAAAGTAATATCACCCATACTCTTTACAACTTCCATTTTAACGCATGTTGAACTTGAGTCTTCAAAGGTTGCTTTTAAATCTTCAATTTTCCAATTTGAACTATTTATATTAAGTGCATCAGTAAGTTTTGTAATATCACCTTGTGTTAATACATATGATTGAACTGAACTTGTTGCTGTTACTATGTCTCTTTTAATTGTTGTTGCAACTGCCGTATCTTTTGAGTTTACAAACTTTGGAATAGCAAAAGATGAGATTATTCCTATTATTAAAATAGCGAATATTAATTCTATAAGAGAAAAAGCTTTATTCATGAAAAATCCTTTTTCATATTATAATAACTTTTTCTTTAATTATTAATTATATTATTTACTAAAGAATATCTGGTACATCTATATTTGTCTCTTTTTCTGAATCTGCTACATTTTCAAATACTACTTCAACAGGTGCATTTGAACCACCATCATATGGTTTATCTACAAACTTTGTAAGTGCTTTATGAAAATCAAGTTTAACTGTACCAATAGGTCCATTTCTTTGTTTTCCTACTATGATTTCAGCTTCTTCTATAGCTTTATTTACAAAGGTTGATTTATACTCTTCACCTTTATCTTTTGCTTCTTTTTCTTTTCTAGCTTCTTCTCTTTCTTTGTAAACATCATCTCTATACACAAACATTATAATGTCTGCATCTTGCTCAATGGCACCTGATTCTCTTAAATCTGAAAGCATTGGTCTTTTATCAGGTCTACTTTCAACACCTCTATTTAACTGTGAAAGTGCTACTATGGGTATTTTCATCTCCCTTGCAAGCATTTTAAGACCCCTTGAAATATCTGAAACTTCTTGGTGTCTATCTTTTGTACCTGTACCTTGCATAAGCTGTAAGTAGTCAATAATTACTAAAGATACCTTATTCTCTTCATTTTGAGCTATTTTTCTAACTCTTGCTCTTAATTGATTAATATTAACACTTCCACCATCATCTACAAAAAGCTTTTTTGTATTTAAATCATCAAATGCAGCACTTAAGTTTGACCACTGCTCATCATTCATATCACCTTTTCTTAAATTTTGAAGTGGTATTGAAGTTTTTGCAGCAAGCATTCTTAACATAAGTTGTTCAGCTGGCATTTCCAAAGAGAAAAATATTACACCTTTATCATCTTCAACATTTTTTAAAGCCATATTTAACACAAGTGCCGTTTTACCCATTGCAGGCCTAGCTGCTATGATTACCAAGTCACCTTCATTAAGTCCTGTTGTTCTTTTATCAAGTCCATCAAAACCTGTTGTTTCACCTATTAAGTGTTGATTACCTAACTCTTTCATCTTTTTAATATACGCTAAAGTATCCCCTGTAATACTTTGCATATCTTTTAATTCACTAGTGGCACTATTTGTAGATATTTTATAAAGTTCACCTTGAATCGTATCTAAAGCCTCATTTGCAGCCATATCCTCTTCAATTGCTACTTTTTTTATTCTTGTTGCAAGGGTTGCTAAATCTCTTTTTATAGCTGCATCTTTTATCTCTTTTACATATGCAACTGTATTTGTTATTGGGTTTGCTGATAATATCTCTATTAGTATAGAATCATCAACATCTTTTGAATCAAGTTTTTTTCTTATAAACTCTTCATCAATTGGCATATCTTCTTCATTTAGCTTTATCATCACATCAAAAATCTTTTGATGTGCAGGTAGATAAAAATCTGCAGGTTTAAGTATTGATACTATCTCTTCAATCTCTTCTGGATTAAATAAAATTGAACTTAATACTGCTCTTTCAATATTTAGACTATAAACACTATCCATATACTATACTACTCTCTTTTTTGAGCTTCAAATTCAACTTCTTCAATAAATTTATTTATTAATTCATCACCTTTTAGTTTAGCTATAATCTCACCTTTTTTCATAACTAATCCACTTCCTTTACCAAATGCAATAGCAACATCAGCACTTTTTGCTTCACCTATTGCATTTACAACACATCCCATAACTGAAACATCAAGTGGTGTTTTTATATGTTTTGTTCTTTTTTCAACTTCAGCTACTGCACTTACTAAATCTGCTTCTATTCTTCCACAAGTGGGACAAGATACTATATTTAATCCATCTTTTGCAATTCCCACATCTTTTAGTATTGCTTTACCTACTTTTATCTCTTCTTCAAGCTCTCCTGTCATTGATACTCTTAAAGTATCACCAATCCCATCAAGTAATAAAGAACCTAGTGCAATTGAAGATTTAATTGTTGAATGAAATTGAGTTCCTGCTTCTGTAACTCCTAAATGAAAAGGGTAGTTATTCATAGGTCGTAGCATTCTATATGCTTGAACTGTTCTTTGAACATCACTTGCTTTCAATGAGACTTTTATATCAGTAAATCCTAAATCCTCTAAATATTTAATATTATAATCAGCACTTGCTACCATACCTTGTGGTGTTTGACCATATCTATCTTCAAACTGCTTCTCTAAAGAGCCTGAATTAACTCCAATTCTAATAGGTAAATCTCTTGCTTGACAAGCTTTTACAACTTCTGCAACTCTTTTTTTATCACCAATATTACCAGGATTTATTCTAATACAATCAACAACTTCAGCAGCTATTAATGCCAATTTATACTTAAAGTGAATATCTGCAACTATTGGTAAATCTACTTGTTTTTTTATATCTTTTAGTGCATTAGCAGCTTCCATATTAGGTACTGCAACTCTAACTATATCAGCTCCTGCAAAGTGTAATGCTCTTATTTGTTCTACAGTTGCTGCAACATCTGATGTTTTAGTAAATGTCATAGATTGTACAGGTATTAAAGCATCTGCTCCAATAGGTACATTTCCTACATATATCTGTTTTGTTGGGTATCTTTTTATCATCTTGTGATTTTATCCAAAAAAGATTAAATTTATCACAAAACCTTTAAAGTTTTCTTTTGAAAAAATTAGATATACTATTGCATATTATGTAAAGGAAGTCCATGCAAGAGTTTAGTATTTTTGATATGGTAATACTTGGTATTACGCTAGTATTGGGGTTAAAGGGGCTTTTTAGAGGTCTTATAAAAGAGGTTTTTGGAATTGTTGGAATTATTGGTGCTATCTTTGTAGCTTCAAGAATTTCAGGGGATGTTGGAAACTTTGTAGCTCCTTTTTTAGCCTTAGAAAATAAAACTACTATCGAACTGATAGGTTTTATAGTATCACTTATTGGTTTTTGGATATTGGTATATATTTTAGGTGTAATTTTAAGTAAAATCTTTTCTGCAAGTGGATTAGGACTTTTTGATAGAATCTTTGGTTTTATCTTTGGTGCAGCAAAAGTGTTTCTTATTTTCTCAGTTATAGCATACGCATTATATCAGGTAGATTCATTTAAAAAAGCAATTGACAATAAAACAGCGGGGTCTGTAGTTATGCCTCATCTTCTAAGTGTAGGTTCTTATATTATTAAGATTGATACTTCAAAAATATCTGAAAATGTTGAAAAAGCAGTTGATAATGTTGTTGAAAAAACAAAAGATGCCACATCAAATCAAAACCAAGAACAAAACAGCACTGAAGATACACAGCCAACTTCAAATAAGATTAAAGAAGAGATTGACAAAACATCAAATGAGATAAAACAAGGTGTACAGTCAACTGTAGATGATGTGAAAAAATCAGTTGAGCAAGATGTTATAAAAAAAGTAGAAGAGTCACTAAATAGTAAAAAAGAGACTGCTGATGAACAAATAAATAAAGCTAAAGAGCAATAAAACTAAAAAAGGAATTTTATATTGTTTGAAAATAAATATATACAACAAAGAATAGAAAAAGCAAATAGATTAAAACAGTTGGGAGTAAATCCTTATGCTAACAATAGTAATAGAAATACTACAATTACTCAATTTTTAAATGTTAATAGTGATATTTTTCAAAAAGAAGATAAAAGAGATGAAAATAGACATTATATAGTTGCAGGTAGAGTTAAATTTTTTAGACTTATGGGAAAGGCTAGTTTTTTAAAGATTGAAGATGAAAATGGTATTTTACAAATCTATGTAGCTAGAGATAATCTACCTGAAGATTTTTATAATACTATATTTAAAAAAAATATTGAAGTTGGTGATATTTTAGAAGTATCAGGATACCCATTTGTAACAAACAAAGGTGAACTTTCACTTCATGTACACGATTTAAAGATTTTAACAAAAGCAATTTCACCACTTCCAGAAAAGTACCATGGTATTCAAGATAAAGAGTTAAGATATAGACAAAGATATTTAGACCTTATTATGAACTCACAAGTGAGAAAGACCTTTCATATAAGAAGTAAAGTTATATCTCTTACTAGAAGATTTTTTGAAGACAAAGGGTTTTTAGAAGTTGAAACTCCTATGATGCACCCTATTCCTGGTGGAGCAAATGCAAAACCTTTTGTTACACATCATAACTCACTTGGTGTTGATAGGTTTTTAAGAATAGCACCTGAGTTATACTTAAAAAGACTTATTGTAGGTGGATTTGAAGCAGTTTTTGAAATCAATAGAAATTTTAGAAATGAAGGTATGGACGCAACTCATAACCCTGAGTTTACTTCTATTGAGTTTTACTGGGCTTATAAGACGCATAAAGACTTAATTCAACTTACAAAAGAGTATTTTGAATATCTGTTTGAACATTTAGAATTACCTCCTGTACTACCACATGATGATATTGAAATTGATTTCACTAAGTTTAGTGAAGTTCCTTTAATTGAGTCATTAAGCCAAATTGGTGAAGTACCAAAAGATATTGTTGAGAACAGAGATAAAATTATTGAATTTATGAAAGAAAAAAAGCTTGAAGTAAATGAAGCAATGAATTTAGGACAATTACAAGGTGAGCTTTTTGATGAGTTTGTTGAAGAGAAACTAATAAACCCTACATTTATTACACACTACCCTGTTGAGCTATCGCCACTTGCTAGAAGAAATGATAAGCAGCCTCATTTAACGGATAGGTTTGAATTGTTTATTGCTGGAAAAGAGATTGCAAATGCATTTAGTGAGTTAAATGACCCAATTGACCAATTAGATAGATTCCAAGAGCAAATTGCTGCAAAAGATGCAGGTGATGATGAAGCCCATGAAATGGATGAAGATTTTGTAAATGCTTTATCATACGGTATGGCACCTTGTGCTGGTCAAGGTATTGGTATTGATAGACTTGTAATGATGTTAACAAATGAACACTCAATTAGAGATGTATTACTATTCCCTGCTATGAAACCAATTAATCATGAAATTGATTTACATAGTGATGAATCATAACCCAAAAGGAAGATAAGATGAGCTATATAACACAAAACAGTTTAGAACAAGCAGATAAAGATATATATGAGATGGTGCAAAAAGAGTGCCAAAGACAAACAGATCACTTAGAGATGATAGCAAGTGAGAATTTTACAAGTCCAGCTGTAATGGAAACAATGGGTTCAGTGTTTACAAATAAATATGCAGAAGGATACCCATATAAAAGATACTACGGTGGATGTGAGTTTGCAGATGAGGCTGAGCAATTAGCAATAAATAGAGCTTGTGAGATATTTAACTGTAAGTTTGCAAATGTACAACCACACTCAGGAAGTCAAGCAAATGGTGCAGTATATGCAGCACTGTTAAAAGCAGGTGATAAAATGCTTGGAATGGACTTATCCCATGGAGGTCACTTAACCCATGGTTCAAAACCATCATTTTCAGGTAAAAATTACCAAGCATTCTACTATGGAGTAGAGTTAGATGGAAAAATAGATTATGATAAAGTAATGCAAATAGCAAAGATTACTAAACCAAAGATTATTATTTGTGGTGCAAGTGCTTATGCAAGGGAGATTGACTTTTCAAAGTTTAGAGAAATAGCTAATGAAGTAGGAGCATTACTACTAGCAGATATAGCACATATTGCAGGATTAGTAGCAGCAGGTGAACATATGAGTCCATTTCCATATGCAGATATAGTAACAACAACAACACATAAGACATTAAGAGGACCAAGAGGTGGTTTAATAATGACAAATGATGAGGATATAGCAAAAAAAGTAAACTCAGCTATTTTTCCAGGACTGCAAGGTGGACCACTAGTTCATGTAATAGCAGCAAAAGCAGTAGCATTTAAAGAGGTACTAGACTCATCATGGAAAGAGTATGCAAAGCAAGTAAAAGCCAATGCTTCAAAACTAGCAGAGGTGTTAATTCAAAGAGGGTATGATATAGTATCAAACGGTACAGATAATCACTTAGTATTAGTAAGTTTTTTAAATAAGGATTTTTCAGGAAAAGATGCGGATGCGGCACTTGGGAATGCAGGAATCACTGTAAATAAAAATACAGTACCAGGGGAGACAAGAAGTCCATTTGTAACAAGTGGAGTTAGAATAGGAAGTGCAGCTTTAACAACAAGAGGGATGAAAGAAAAAGAGTTTGAAATCATAGGAAACAAGATTGC
>JBNJFB010000003.1:0-76949 GCA_051746405.1 Campylobacterota bacterium | reverse complement strand
GGAAGTCTATTTGGTATTGGTATGATGATAGCAGATGGCTGTACAAATAGACACTTAATCAAATTTGCACAAGGGGATATTCACTCTTTAATAACACTAATTTTTGTGGCACTTTTTGCTTTTGCTACAACACAAGGCTTCTTATATGGAGTTTTAGAACCTTTTATAAATAGTGAAATACTTATTAGTATCTCCTCTATTTTTTCAAATACAACGATGAATATATATGTTGTTTTAGCTATATTAATTGCAGCTTTGGCTTTTGTTTTAAAAAAATCAAAAAGATTAATAAGCTTATATGATGGAGTTATTATTGGACTTCTAATAAGTGCTGGTTGGTATGTAACAGCTATAATTGGAAGTGAGGCTTTTGAAAGAGTTATACCTTTTGCTAGTGTATCATTTGTATATCCTACAGCCAAATCCTTTGAACTTTTTAGTTTTTATGAAGTAAATAATTTAACTTTTGGGATATCTATAGTTTTAGGTGTATTAATAGGGGCTTTTGCTATGTCAAAATTCAATAAAAAGTATAGCTTTGGATGTACTGCAAATCAAAATACAAATAAAGTAAAAAATAATATGATAGGTGGTGCATTAATGGGAACAGGTGGTATCTTATCCATAGGTTGTACAGTTGGACAAGGTCTTACAGGTTTATCAACCCTGGCTTTTGCATCTGCTGTGGCTATTATATCTATTTTTATAAGTGCTGTTATTACAGCTTTATTTTTAAATAAAAAAGATAAACTTCCAATGTGTTTTATTTTTGACTGGGAAGATAACCACACTGATTACCAAATCTAAAAGGATAGAGTTTTGAATATAGATATGACAAAAATTGCAAATGTAATTTTATATATGTTACATAAACAAACTAAACATCTAAATGATAAAAAAGTCTCAATTATGCTTTTCTTAATGGATTATAATCACCAAAAATTTTGTGGCGATAAAATCTTTAAAGATGAGTATATAAAACTAGCAAGACAGCCCCAATCTGTGATATTAGGTGAGCTATTTGATATCATTGCAAACAATGAGGATTTAGATGAAGATGATGCAAGACTTTTTTTAATTCAAGAGTTATTAGAGTTTATTGATATAGAAGTTTTAAACAAAAAAAAGTTTATAGAACTAAAGTTTTTAAAAGTAGATGAAGAGTTTGATGAGTCTTTATTTTCAGCTGATGAGCTTAAAACTATTCATAAAATAGTATCAACATATTTAGAGACAACACCTAGAAATATTGCAAATGACTGCTTTAAATTAGAAGAGGTTAGAGAAACTCCTAAAAGAGGAGTTATTATTTAAAGTATCTCTTTGACTCTTCCAACTTGAGAATCTTCAAGTCTTACCTTTATACCATGTGGATGGGTTTTTGAATTTGTTAAAATATCCTTTACTACTCCAGAAGTTAGTTTACCGCTTCTTTGGTCTTTTTTTAACACAATCTTAACCTTTAATCCAGCTTGTATATCTTCTCTATCTTTTGGATCTCTAATCATCTTTACCCTTATAAAATAGTACTTTTTTTAACTCTTTTAAGTTATAAAAGAAAATAGCCTTAAAAGCAAAAGTAACCTTTGTCTTTTTTTCAATACTATTATCAAGTATATCAAAACTAAAGCTTTCATTACTCTGTTTTGATTGAAATGTTACTGTTACAGGCTTTAAAGTTTTTATCATATTCATTGTTGCTTTATAATCTTTTGGGGTAGCATCATTAAGTAAGTCACCTGTTTTTTCTTCTCTTCTAATTGCATCAAAAAGCAAAGATAAAGTCTGTTTATAAATAGTCTTACTTAAAGTTATTTTACACTTGCTTGTATGAAAAATCCCAGATTCATTTAACATAGGACTTAGCTTTTGTTCTCTTATCTCTTCTACAGTTTTTAAAAAAAAGTTATTACCTCCTAAAACTTCCGAATAGTTAGCAAACTGTTGATGTAAAGTCTCTTTTTGCGAAACTTCTAATTTATCAAAATTCATATTTCTCCATATTTTTTATTTAAAAAGATTTTAACATAATTATTTGCTTTATATACTTTATTAATCTTTATTTGCACTTTCATGACCTAAATATTCATGGGCTAAATAAGAACTTCTAGCATAAGGACTTGAGTGAACAAACTTAAATCCCATCTCTAAAGCAAGCTGTTTATACCTTTCAAACTGTTCAGGTTTTACAAACTCTTTTACCTTTGCATAATCACCACTTGGAGCTAAATACTGACCTATACTTAAAAACTCACAACCAACATTTATTAAGTCTTTAAATACTTGAATCATCTCCTCTTCTGTCTCTCCAAGTCCTACCATAAGTGCTGTTTTAGTTTTAATTTTATCTTTTCCTAGCTCTTTTAATCTTTTTAAAACTTCAAGTGACCTTTCATAAGAGGCATTTTTTCTAATTTTATACATACTAGGTACTGTTTCTATGTTATGACCTATAATAACAGCCCCTGAGTCTATTACAGTTTGAAGAGACTCTTGCTTTGCTTTAAAATCAGGTATTAAAACCTCAACTTGAGTACCAGGTGATTTTTCTAAGATATCACGAGTTACTCTATAAAACTGACTAGCTCCACCATCTTTTAAATCATCCCTAGCTGGACTTGTAATTACTACAAACTTTAAACCAAGTTGAATTACTGATTTTGTCACCTGCTGTATTTCACTTAAATCAACTTCAGTGGGAACTCCTGTCATTACATTACAATAAGAACATCTTCTTGTACAGATATTTCCTAAAATCAAAAAGGTTGCATTCTTTTTTGAAAAGCACTCACTAATATTTGGACACTTAGCCTCTTGACAAATAGTATGTAATCCGCCAACTTCTTTTAAAAGTGATTCCATCTCCTTTTGAGCACTTGGGTTAATCTTTTTTCTAAGCCAATAAGGCTTTTTATATTTTACTTTTTCATCTTTTAAAGCAGTATTAGTAACTGAAGTCATATTTTTCCTTTAACAATTTTTTCTCTTCTTCTTTCTCTTTATCATTTAAATCTGAATTTATTAAATCCACATTAAAAGTCTCTTTAAAAGACTCAATTAAAAGTTCTGTTGCTTTTTCATATGTTAAGTTTACTCCTAAGTCTTCTAATGTAACGCCTATTTTATTATCAAAATTACCAAAACCGTTACTACTTTTTACACAGTACAAAGGAATTGACCCATGCTGAAATACAACTTTTTTTGTTCTTCTTTGTGCATTTCCACCTATTTTATCTTTATTTACTAAAATATCATAGGTCTCAAACCCAACCTGACAAAACTCATTTTTACTTAATTTTACATCTTTTACATCTTTTGCATAATTAGTATTAAGTCCAAGTTTTTTATAAAAGTTAATTAAAAAGTAACAAATTTTTTCGTAGGAGTCTTTAATTTTATAGTTTTTAAAATAGCTACTTGGTATTACTAAAGAGTATGATAAATCATGTCCATGAAAAAGCACTCCTCCACCTGTAACCCTTTTGGCTATATCTTCACTAAAATCATTCAAATAAGAGTAGTTCTTAATATCTTGTGAAATACCAATAGTAAGGGATTTACTCCAGTGATAAACTCTTAAAATAGGAAGAGAGTTCTCATTGAAACTTTTTATTAAAGCTTCATCCCTACACATATTTACTTTTGCTTGATTTTGACTATCAACTATTACTCTAAATGATGATTTTTTCTCTATCAATATAAAACCTTTTTTATAAAATACTTTATTGATACTCTCTATTATATTTCATATTCTTTCTATTTTAACTTAAATTTTTTAATAAATGTTATTTTAAGTTTATATTAACTAAAAATATGTACCATACTATAATTATACGATAAAAAGGTTAATTTTATTACATTATTCCTACATATTATTATGATATGAATATTAGAAATAGTTGTTTTAACTTAAATTTTTTATAAAAAAATCAGTAAGGAAGATAAAATGTCAGTTGAAAACTTAAATAGGGTTTTAAAAGACATCGATCCCCTCGAAACTCAAGAGTGGATTGAAGCATTAGAGGCAGTATTACAAGAAGAAGGTCCAAGAAGAGCTCACTTTTTATTAGAACAGCTAATAGATAAAGCTAGAAGAAGTGGCACTTATTTACCGTTTAAATCTACTACTGCTTATATAAATAGTATAGATGTGGCAAATGAGCCAAAAATGCCAGGTGATAGAGATATCGAAAAGAAAATAAGATCTGCTATTAGATGGAATGCAGCTATGATGGTTCAAAGAGCCTCAAGAAAGAAATTAGAGTTAGGAGGTCATATTGCTTCTTTCCAATCTTCTGCAACACTTTATGATGTTGGTTTTAACCATTTCTTTAGAGCTCCAAATGACAAAGATGGTGGAGATTTGATTTTTTATCAAGGACATATCGCTCCTGGTATTTATGCAAGAAGTTTTGTTGAGGGAAGACTAACTGAAGCTCAAATGGATAACTTTAGACAAGAGGCTTTAAGTGAGGGACTTTCATCTTATCCACACCCTAAACTTATGCCTGAATATTGGCAGTTTCCAACAGTATCAATGGGTCTTGGACCAATTCAAGCTATTTATCAAGCTAGATTTTTAAAATACTTAACTGATAGGGGTATAAAAGATTGTAGTGAACAAAAAGTCTATTGTTATATGGGTGATGGTGAGTGTGATGAGCCAGAGTCATTAGGTGCGATTGGACTAGCAGGGCGAGAAGGACTTGATAACTTAGTATTTGTTATTAACTGTAACTTACAAAGACTAGATGGTCCTGTTAGAGGAAATGGCAAGATTATTCAAGAGCTTGAGGGTAACTTTAGAGGTAATGGCTGGAGAGTTGTAAAAGTTATTTGGGGTAAACAATGGGATGAGTTATTAAGAAAAGACACATCAGGAAAACTTCTTCAACTTATGGAAGAGACAGTTGATGGTGAGTACCAAAACTTTAAACAAAAAGGTGGAGCATATACAAGAGAACACTTCTTTAATAAATACCCAGAAACTGCAAAATTAGTTGAAAATATGTCAGATGATGAGATTTTTGCATTAAACAGAGGTGGCCATGACCCACTAAAAGTTTATGCAGCATACAAAGCAGCTCAAATAACTAAAGATAGACCAACTGTAATCTTAGCTAAAACTGTAAAAGGTTATGGATTAGGTGAAGCTGCTGAGGGTAAAAATATTGCTCACCAAGTTAAAAAAGTTGATATTGATTCATTAAGAAAATTTAGAGATAGATTTAGAATTCCTGTAACAGATGAAGAACTAGAGGAGTTTCCTTACTATAAATTTCCAGAAGACTCTCCTGAAATGAAATATCTTAAAGAAAGAAGAGAAGAGTTACATGGATATCTTCCACAAAGAAAAACTAAGTTTTCACAAAAACTTGAACTTCCTGAATTAAGTGCTTATGATGCTGTATTAAAAGGTAGTGGAGATAGACAAATCTCTACAACTATGGCATTTGTAAGAATTTTAAATGTACTAGTAAAAAACAAAAAAATTGGTAAAAGAGTTGTTCCTATTGTACCTGATGAGGCTAGAACGTTTGGTATGGAGGGTATGTTTAGACAAATTGGTATTTATTCAAATGAAGGTCAAAAATATATACCTCAAGATAGGGATCAAGTTGCTTACTATAAAGAGGATAAAAAAGGACAAGTACTTCAAGAAGGTATTAATGAACTAGGTGCTATGGGCTCTTGGATTGCAGCTGCAACTTCTTATAGTATAAATGATTGTCCAATGATTCCATTTTATATCTTCTACTCAATGTTTGGATTCCAAAGAACAGGTGATATTTGTTGGGCAGCTGGAGATCAAATGGCAAGAGGTTTCTTAATTGGAGGTACTTCAGGTAGAACTACACTTAATGGTGAAGGTTTACAGCACGAAGATGGTCATTCACATATTATTGCCAATACAATTCCAAACTGTGTATCTTATGATCCTACTTATGGTTATGAGCTTGCAGTTATTGTTCATGACGGTATGGAGAAAATGTATGGTGAAAAACAAGAAGATGTTTACTACTACATTACAACACTAAATGAAAACTATAAACAACCTGCAATGCCTGAAGGTATTGAAGAGGGAATTATAAAAGGTATCTATAAGTTAAAAACTGTTGAAGCAAAACAGAACCACAAAGTAAAACTATTAGGTTCAGGTTCAATTTTCCAACAAGTACTAAGCGCTGCTGATGAATTAGCAAGCCAGTATGGAATCTCTTCAGAGATTTACTCAGTTACCTCTTACAATGAGCTAACTAGACAAGCTCAAAATATTCAAAGAGATAATCTACTTGATATTGAAGGTGAAAATAAAATAGCCTATGTTGATGAAGTATTAGGAAGTGATGATGAAAATATTATCATCTCTGCTACTGATTATATGAAATCATACTCAGAGCAAATTGCTCCTTATGTAAAAGGTGACTTTAAAGCACTTGGAACTGATGGTTTTGGTAGATCTGATTCTAGAGCAAACTTAAGAAAATTCTTTGAAGTTGATTCTGACTTTATAGTATTTACAACATTAGCTCAACTTGCTGATGCAGGAAAAATTGAAAAGTCAGTAGTTACAGATGCTATGAAAAAATTCAATATTGATGCAAATAAAATCAACCCAATAAAAGCTTAAGGAGTAAATTATGGGAAAATTAGTAGATATATTTATTCCAGATTTGGGAGATGATAATGATGTTGATTTAATCGACATTATGGTTGAAGTTGGAGACAGGGTTGAACAAGAGGATGGACTTATCACACTTGAGACTGAAAAAGCTTCAATGGATGTTCCAACTACTCACAGTGGAGTTGTAAAAGAGATTTTAGTTAAAGTTGGAGATAAGGTAAACTCAGGTGATTTAATTGCTAAAGTTGAAGTACAAGAAGAGTCTTCTTCTACTGAAGAACAATCACAAAAACCTGATTTAAAAGAAGAAGAAAAAGATGAAAAAGCACCTGTGGAACAAATAACTACAGAAAATAAAGCTAGTTCTAAATCTGGCATAAAAGAAGCAGAAGATGAATTAAAAGCAATAAGTGCAGCAGGAGCTGAAATCTCTTGTCAATTTGTAAATGAACAGACAATTTGTACGGTAATTGAAGATGTTCATATTCCTGACTTAGGTGATGAAAAAGATGTTGATTTAATTGAAGTTATGGTTGAAGTTGGTGAAACAGTTGCAATGGAGTATGGACTTGTAACACTAGAGACCCAAAAAGCCTCTATGGAAGTACCAGCTCCACATGGTGGTGAAATTTTAGAACTATTTGTAGAACCTGGAATGAAAGTAAATAGTGGCGATTTAATTTGTAAGATGACTAAAACAGTTGTAATGGAGTCTAAAGTTCCAACTCCTGCCAAAAAAGAGCAAGAGCCTAAAACCCAAGAGCCTAAAAAACCAGTTACAGTTCAAGAAGTAGCAGCAAAATCAACACCCCAACCAAAAGCAGTACTACCTGAAAAATCAAAGATTGTGTATGCCTCACCTTCAGTTAGAAAAGTAGCTAGAGAGTTTGGAGTTGATTTAGGTTATGTTAAAGGAACTGGAAGAAAAGGAAGAATTCTTAAAGATGATATTAAAGCTTATGTAAAAGAGCAACTATCAAAGCCAGCTGTAGCGGGTGCTTCAACAGGGTCTGGACTTGGCTTTAATTTCCCTGAACAAAAAGAGATAGATTTCTCACAATTTGGTGAAATTGAAACTGTAGAGTTAAATAGAATTCAAAAAATCTCAGGACCAACTCTACATAGAAACTGGGTTTCAATGCCTCATGTTACACAGTTTGATGAAGCTGATATTACCCAAATGGAAGAGTTTAGAAAAGCTCAAAATGCACTTGCAGATGGATTTAAGTTATCTCCTCTTGTATTTGTAATTAAAGCTGTTGCTAAAGCATTAGAGCTTCATCCTAAATTTAACTCATCATTAAGCCAAGATGGACAAAGCTTAATTATGAAAAAATACTTTAACATTGGTGTTGCTGTTGATACACCAAATGGTTTAGTAGTGCCTGTTATAAAAGATGCTAATAAAAAAGGTTTTAAAGATTTAGCTATTGAGCTAAAAGAGGTTTCTGCAAAAGCAAGAGATGGAAAACTTAAAGCTACTGATATGCAGGGTGCTTGTTTTACAATCTCTTCTTTAGGTGGAATTGGTGGGACTAAATTCACACCTATTATTAATGCACCAGAAGTAGCAATTTTAGGGTTATCAAAATCTGAAATGAAACCTGTTTGGGATGGTGACAAAGAAGAGTTCGTACCAAGATTAATGTTACCATTATCTCTGTCTTATGATCACAAAGTAATTGATGGTGCAGATGGTGCAAGATTTACTACAACACTGTCTAATCTATTAAGCGATATTAGATTATTAAGTCTATAAGGGTATAAAATGAGTAAAATTGTAGATATATTTATTCCAGATTTGGGAGATGATACCAATGTTGATTTAATCGACATTATGGTTGAAATAGGAGATACTGTAGAAGTTGAAGATGGACTTATTACACTTGAGACTGAAAAAGCTTCAATGGATGTTCCAACTACTCACAGTGGAGTTGTAAAAGAGATTTTAGTTAAAGTTGGAGATAAGGTTAACTCAGGTGATTTAATTGCTAAAATTGAAGTACAAGAAGAGTCCTCTTCTACTGAAGAACAATCAGAAAAATCTGATTTAAAAGAAGAGACTTTAAAGGTTGAAGATAAAAAAACAACTAAAATAGATGTATCTTCTGATGCAAATGAAATAAAAGCAGATGTGGTTGTACTAGGAGCTGGTCCAGGAGGATATTCAGCTGCATTTAGATGTGCTGATTTGGGGTTAGATACAGTATTAATAGAAAGACACCCTACTTTAGGTGGAGTTTGTTTAAATGTTGGATGTATTCCTTCAAAAGCTTTACTACACGTAGCAAAAGTTATTGATGAAGCTAAGCATATAGAGCACGCTGGGATTAAGTTTAGTAAGCCTGAAATTGATTTACCTAATGTTGCAGCTTATAAAAGTGGCGTTGTAAAAAAACTAACTGATGGACTTTCAGCAATGGCAAAAGCTAGAAAAGTAAAAGTTGTTCAAGGTAATGCTAAATTCATTGATGATAATAATCTATTAGTTGAGCACACAGATGTGGAAGATAAGCAAACAAAAGTTGCTTTTAACTCTTGTATTATTGCAGCAGGAAGTCAAAGCTCTAAAATGTCATTTATTCCCCATGAAGACCCAAGAGTTTGGGACTCAACAAATGCCTTAGAAGTAAAAGAAGTACCAAAAAAATTACTTGTAATGGGTGGTGGAATTATTGGACTTGAAATGGCAACAGTTTATCAAAGACTAGGTTCACAAATTGATGTTGTTATAAGAGGTCCTCAAGTTATGACAGGAACTGATAAGGATATTGTTAAAGTCTATACAAAAGCAAATGAGAAAAACTTTAACTTTATGTTTAAAACTCAAACTCAATCAATTATCCCTAAAAAAGATGGAGTTTATGTGGAGTTTAAAGGTGAAAATGCACCTGAACCACAAACATACGATGCTGTTTTAGTTGCTATGGGAAGAACGCCAAATGGACTAAAAATCGGTCTTGAAAATACAGGAGTTGAAGTTGATGAAAAAGGCTTTATAAAAGTTGATAATCAATTAAAAACTAAAGTGCCTCATATACATGCTATTGGTGATATTATTGGTGGTCCAATGCTAGCTCATAAAGCAGTTCATGAAGGTCATGTGGCTGCTGAAGTTATTGCAGGACACAAAGTATTCTTTGAACCAAAACAAATCCCTGGTATTGCATATACTTTCCCAGAAATTGCCACAGCTGGAATGAGTGAAATTGAAGCTAAAGAGGCTAATATAAATTACGAAGTTTCATCTTTCCCTTGGTCTGCTTCAGGAAGAGCTTTAGCTTCTGATGTTTCTAACTCAGGGCTTACAAAACTTATTTTTGATAAAGATACAAATCAGTTAATAGGTGGTGCACTTGTTGGAGATAATGCAGGTGAATTACTAGGTGAAATATCCCTTGCACTTGAAATGGATTGTGATGCTGAAGATATTGCACTTACAATTCATGCACACCCTACTTTACATGAATCAGTTGGACTAGCAGCTGAAATCTTTGAAGGTACTATAACAGACTTACCTAATTCTAAAGCTAAGAAGAAGTAATCTTCTTAGCTTGATATTTATGAAGCTATTGATTAAAACTATTTTTAAAATTTATAATATCATCATTTGTCAATTTTAAGTCTTCAATTTGATTTTTTTGTAAAATTGGATTCATTAAAGCATTTTTAGCATCAATATGACCAATACCAACTAAATGTGCAATTTCATGAGCTAAAACTGCTTTTAGTTCAGATATGGACTCAAACCCAAATATCTCTATTTTTTGCATAGTATCTCTTTGGGTTCTTTGCTCTACTTCTTTACCATCTTTTATATATTTTGTTACTTTTATCTCTCTTTGACCAACAGCTTGACCTTTTATTTTTTTAAATCCTCTAGTCATACTCTCTAGATTTCTAGCTAATTGATTATAAAGCATAATATGAGTTTTATAAGAGTATAGTTTATTGTTATATCTTAAAGTAAGTTTTCTAATCTCTCTATTTAGTTCATTTAAATCTAATAACTCATCATTTAAAAGAACTTTTTTTGCTTTTATTACTTGCTTTATTTTTTTATACTCCTGCTTTGTCATATCTTTTTTTCTATTTTGCTTTTTAATATAGCTATTTATCTCCTCTTCTTTATCTTTAAAGGCTGTTTTTGCTTCTTGATATTTTTTCGTTAATTTCTCTAATTTTTGTTCTTTTGGTTTAAAATACTCTTTTAATCGATTTATTTTTGCTTTTTTCCGCTCAAGTCGCTTTGCCGTTCTATTGATTCTTTTTTCCATTACAGATGGCCTTACATATAAAATATCAATTGGCTTGCCACGGGAATCATAATCAAAAATATTCATTTTTAAACTATCTTCAAACTCTTTTTCTATTTCTTTAATCAATGTTTTTAGCTGCTTATGGGATAGCTGGTCTTTATATCTTTCATCAATTTTTCCAATTTTTACTTTCTCATAACCTGCAAAAAGTGAGTATGAAAGTAGTAATAAAAACAGTATAGGTTTAAAGATAACCATTTTTTATGACCACTTTTGTTTTGGAGCTTTGTAAGCTTTAATTCTTTTTAATAACTCATCTTGATTATCTGTTTTAATTAGCATATCTATATACTCTTTTTTTACAAACCCCTCTTTTTCCATAGAGTTTATCATTTTAATCAAACTATCATAGAAACCATTAACATTGTAAAAAGCACATGGTTTATTATGAAAACCTAACTGACCCCAAGTCCAAACCTCAAAAATCTCTTCTAAAGTACCAACCCCTCCAGGAAGAGCAATGAACGCATCTCCTAAAGCAGCCATCTTTGCTTTTCTTTCATGCATTGATGAAACAACTGTAAGGTTTGTTAGCCCATTATGTGCTAACTCTTTTTCTTTTAACTTTGTAGGAATCACCCCATGAATATTTCCATTATATTTTAAAACAGAGTTTGCTAAAACTCCCATAAGTCCTACATTTCCTCCACCGTAAACAACATCAATATTATTTAATGCTAAAAATTCACCTAATAATTTTGTAGTATTTTCATAATCTTTATTATATCCTGTACTTGAACCACAAAATACTGTAACTGTCATAATCTAACCTTTTTTTAATATATGCAATGATTATATACAATTTGACTTAATAATTGATAATTGAAGCTTTATTTTAAATTTTTTTGATATATTATCTTAAAAAAAGAGAGGTTTATTTATGTCAATTAATAAAAATCAAGTAGTTAAAATGTCTTATGAGGTAAGACTAGATGATGAAATCATAGATACAAATATGAATGAAGAGCCAATAAAGTTTGTTTATGGTGCAGGTGAAATAATTCCTGGATTAGAAAAAGGTATTTTAAATATGCAAGCTGGTGAAACAAAAGAGATAAGTATAGCTGCAAAAGATGCATATGGACCTCATAATCCTGAGTTATCAGAGACTTTACCTATTAGTGATTTTGACGGTATTGATTTAGAAATTGGAATGGTACTTGAAGCTGATATGGATGATGGGCAAACACTTAAAGCTACAGTTACTGAAGTTGAAGAAAATGAAGTTACAGTTGATTATAATCACCCTTTAGCTGGATGTGATTTAGATTTTAAAGTAAAAATTCATGAAATTTTATAAGACAATAAAATAAAACTTTGCAATAAAAATAAGTAAAGCGTTTTTCGCTTTACTTATTTTTTATACATGATAATTAGGAGATTCATTTGTAATAGTTACATCATGCACATGTGACTCTTTAAGTCCTGCACTTGTAATCTCTACAAACTCCGCTTTTTCTTGGAATACTTCGATAGACTCACTACCAACATACCCCATAGATGCTCTAAGACCACCTGCAAATTGATGCATTATATCAGATATACTACCTCTATATGCAACTCTTCCCTCAATTCCTTCTGGAACTAGTTTATCTGCTGCTGTTCCTTCTTGGAAGTATCTGTCATTACTTCCTTTTGACATAGCTCCAATACTTCCCATACCTCTGTAAGTTTTAAACTTTCTTCCTTGGAAAAGTACAACATCACCTGGTGACTCATCAGTTCCTGCTAATGCACTACCCATCATACAAGCACTTGCACCAACAGCTAATGCTTTTGCAACATCACCTGAATACTTAATACCACCATCTGCAATAATAGGAACTCCATATTTCTTACCCATTACAGAACACTCATCAATTGCTGATACTTGTGGAACACCAACACCTGCAACAATTCTAGTAGTACAAATAGAACCTGGCCCAATTCCCACTTTTACACCATCTGCACCTGCTTTGATTAAATCTTCAGTTGCTTGGGCAGTTGCTACATTTCCTGCAATAATATCTATATTAAGCTCGCTTTTTATTTGCTTAACAGTCTCTAAGATACCTCTTGAGTGACCATGTGCTGAGTCTAAAACTAATACATCAACACCAATATCACATAAAGCTTTTGCTCTATCCATTTGTCCAACTCCAATAGCAGCACCAACTCTTAATCTTCCAAACTCATCTTTATTTGCATTTGGATACTCTCTTTTTTTGTTGATATCTTTAATTGTAATAAGACCTATTAGTTTATCATCTGCATTTACAATTGGTAGCTTTTCAATCTTATTTGCATGCATAATATCAGCAGCTTCATCTAAAGTAGTTCCTTCTTTAGCAGTTACTAAAGGCATTATAGTCATTTTTTCTTTTGCAATTAATGTAAAATCTTTTGTAAATCTCATATCTCTATTAGTTAAAATACCTAATAGCTTTTTATTTTCATCAACAACAGGAACACCTGAAATTTTATAAGATGCCATTATATCTTCTGCATCTTGTAATGTTTGATCTGGACCAATTGTAACAGGGTCAATAATCATTCCTGACTCAGATTTTTTAACTTTTTTACACTGTAAAACTTGTGATTCGATATCCATATTTTTATGAACTATACCAATTCCCCCAAGTCTTGCCATAGCAATAGCAGCTTGATATTCAGTTACTGTATCCATTGCAGCAGATACAAATGGAATATTAAGTGAAATATTTTTTGTTAATTTTGTTTTAATATCTACTTCTTTTGGTAGTATTTCAGACTTTTGAGGTACTAATAACACATCTTCAAATGTTAATGCTTTTTTTCTAATTCTCATAATTGTAAATCCTATATCTATTTTTCTATATTTATTGTACTGCTTTTTCTAAAGATAAAGCACCATCAAACACAGTTTGCTCATCATACGCTTTTCCTATTAACTGTAACCCAACTGGCATGCCATTTTCATCTTTATCAACAGGAATTGATATAGCAGGAAGCCCAGCTAGATTTACAGAGATAGTGTATATATCACTTAAATACATTTCAAGTGAAGTTTTAAAACTTCCAAATTCAGGTGCAACTGTTGGAGCCACTGGAGATAAAATTAAATCAGCATCATTAAAAATTGACTCATACTCATCTTTTATTAAATGTCTAACTTTTTGAGCTTTTATATAGTATGCATCATAATACCCTGAACTTAAAACAAAACTTCCAAGCATTATTCTTTTTTGAACTTCAGGACCAAAACCTTCAGTTTTAGTTTTAGTGTACATCTGTTTTAAACCTGCATCACCTTTTCTATTACCATATCTAACTCCATCAAACCTAGAAAGATTAGCAGATGCTTCAGCCGTTGCAACTATATAGTATGATGATAAAATTTTATTTGTATCTAACATATTTTTATGAACTATCTCATGGCCTTGATTTTCTAAAGCTTCTATAGCTTTTTCATAAGCTAGTTTTATTGCAGGGCTTGCTTGATTAACAAAACTATCAACAACTGCTATTTTTAGCTTTCTATTTGAATCAAGTTTTGATGCAACTGGCTCATAATCAACTTTAGCAGAAGTTGAATCCATAGGGTCATGTCCTGAAATAATATCATATAAAATTGCTGCATCTTCTACATTTTGAGTAATAGGTCCAACCTGGTCAAGAGAAGATGAGTATGCAGTAACACCATATCTTGAAACTCTACCATATGTGGGTTTCATTCCAACAACTCCACAATAAGCAGCTGGCTGCCTAATACTACCACCTGTATCTGTACCTAATGCAGCAATTGCAATACCATCTGCAACAGCAGCAGCACTTCCACCTGAACTTCCACCTGGAACTTTTGTATTATCTTTTGGATTTAAAGTTTTTCCATAACATGAAGACTCAGTAGAGCTACCCATAGCAAACTCATCCATGTTTGTTCTACCAAAAGGAGTTAAGCCAGCTTTCTTTAAATTTTCAATTACAGTTGCATTGTATGGTGATTTATAGCCTTTTAAAATATTACTTGAGCAAGTAATTTCCCAATCTTTAACATTTATATTATCTTTTATAGCAATAGGAATACCAAAACCACTTTGCGATATCTCATTTGAAGTTAATTGTTCAATATAAGCACCAATATTATTATCTTTTATTTTTGATTCTAATTCATCTCTTAATTTTTGTATCTCATCACTACCTAGAGATAGTGCCTTTTTTAGAGTTGTCAAACGGCTCTCCTGTGTTTTACAATTAATATATTGCACTGCATTATACAAAAAAGTTGATTAAAATATGGTAAAGTTTAATTTTAAAATAAAGAACTATTTTAGAAATAAAAAAGGGGAAAAGGTATAGCCTTTTCCCCTTTTTATGAGTTAATACTTTTGATTATACAAAAGAGATAAATGCCATTTGTGTAGCATCACCTCTTCTAATTCTAGTTTTTAAAATTGAAGTATATCCACCATTTCTACCTTCGTATTTTGGTGCAATTTCATTAATTATTTTTTTAGTAGCTTCTTTGTCTTGTAATATAGCAAATACAGCTCTATGTGTATTAAAATCAGCTTCTCTAGCTGTTGTAACTAATTTTTCAATGAATCTCTGTAACTCTTTTGCTTTTGGTACAGTAGTTTCGATTTTTTCTCTCTCAATTAAAGCAATTGATAAATTCTTTAATAATGCTTTTCTATGAGAAGAAGTTCTATTTAATCTTCTATATCCGTGCTTATGTCTCATAATTACTACCCTTAATTTACTTTTAGTTGCTCTAGTTTTCTTCTTAATGCAGAAGCAACATTCTCTGGAAGTGTATCTTCAACTGGGAATCCTAAAGAGTCTAATTTCTCTGCAATCTCATCATAAGATTTTTTTCCTAAGTTTTTGATATTTTTAACTTCCACTTCACTCATAAGTACTAGCTCACCTAAGTATTTTAACCCTGCTCTATCTAAAGAGTTAAATGACCTAGCACTTAAATTTAAATCTTCAATTTTTAAAATTAAATCTTTTAATTCAACTGATTCTTCACCAGCATCACTAACTGTTACTTCTGATAAATCAAATACTTTATTAAATACTGACATTTGAGCATACATAACTGATACAGCTTCTTTAAATGCAGTAATAGGAGAAATCTGTCCATTTGTTGTAACATCAAAAACAGCTTTCTCAAAGTTTGGATTATCTTCAACTAACATTTTCTCAACATTGTATACTACTTTTTTAACTGGTGTAAAAAAAGCATCTAATGGAATATAATCAGGCCCAACTATATCTCTAATATCTTCAGATGGCATATAACCTATACCTTTTTGAATAATAATAGAGAAAGTTAAGTTACAATCAGAATTAATAGTTGCTAAGTGAGCATCTGGAGAAACAACTTCAACATCAGAATTTACTAAGTCCTCACCTTTAATCTCTTTTGGTCCATCAAAAGAGTATTCAACAACAACTTGTTCTTCATCACCATTGATTTTAAATTTAATGTTTTTAAGATTAATGATAAATATAGCTATATCTTCTAGCATCCCTCTTAATGAGTCAAACTCATGAGAAGCACCTTCGATTTTTACTGCAATTGGTGCATAACCAACTGAAGAACTCAATAAAAGTCTTCTTAAAGGGTGTGCCAAAGTAATTGCAAAACCACTTTCAAATGGATATGCAGAAATCTTAGCTGTGTTATCATTAATAGCTTCGATTTCAACTTCTGTTGGTAAAAACGGTGTATCTGCAAACTTCTTCATTGGCTACCTCTTATGCTTATTATTTAGAATATAACTCTACGATTAATCTCTCTTCTACAGGAATAACAACTTCTTCTCTAGTTGGGATTCTTGTGAAAATTCCGTATACTTTATCTTTATCTACATCTACCCAGTCAACCATTCCAGATTGGTTAGTTAACTCTAATGCTCTTACAACTTGAGGGTTTGATTTAGATTTTTCTTTAATTTCTATTTTTTGTCCAGGTTTTACAATAAAAGAAGGAATATCAACTTTCTTTCCATCAACTAAAATATGTCCATGAGTTGTAAACTGTCTAGCATTTGCTCTAGTTGTAGCAAATCCCATTCTATAAACAACATTATCTAATCTTTGCTCAATTAAAGTAATTAAATTAGCACCTGTATTACCTTCTCTTCTTGCTGCTTCTTGAAAGTACTTTCTAAACTGTTTTTCAGAAACACCATACATAAATTTAGCTTTTTGCTTCTCTCTTAACTGTAAACCATATTCAGAGATTTTAGCTCTTCTTTGTCCATGTTGTCCAGGAGCAAATGGTCTTTTTTCTAATGCAGATTTTCCGTTAAGTCTTCTCTCACCTTTTAATCCAAGGTCTGCATCTAATCTTCTTTCGATTTTTTCTACTGGTCCTCTATATCTTGCCATCTATTACCCCTTACACTCTTCTTCTTTTTGGAGGTCTACAACCATTGTGTGGTAATGGTGTAACATCTTTAAACCAAGTAATTCTAATACCTTCGATTGAACCTACAGATTTAACTGCAGTGTCTCTACCTGAACCTGGTCCTTGAATCTTAATTCCAACATTCTTAATACCGTGTTCCATTGCTTTTTTCATAGCATCTTCAACTGCAGCTTGAGCAGCAAATGGAGTTGATTTTTTACTACCTTTGAAACCTAAGCTTCCAGCACTTGACCATGCGATTGCATTACCTGCTTTATCACTTACAGTAACCATAGTATTATTGAATGTTGCAGCAATATGTACAACACCATCAGCAATATTTTTTCTTACAACTTTTTTTCTAGTAACTTTTCTTTTTGCCATTTACACTATCCTTACTTAGCTGCTGCGCCAACAGTCTTCTTTTTACCTTTTCTTGTTCTAGCATTAGTTTTTGTCTTCTGCCCTCTACAAGGTAAACCTTTTCTATGTCTTAATCCTCTATATGAACCTAAATCCATTAATGATTTAATATCCATAGCAACTTTTTTTCTAAGATCACCTTCAACTCTATAGTTTTTTTGGATCTCTTGTCTAATTGCTGCTGCTTCATCTTCTGTTAATTCATGTGCTCTTTTATTGTAATCAACACCAACAGCGTCTAATATTTTTCTAGAATTGTATAAACCAATACCATAAACATAAGTTAAGGCGAATTCAACTCTTTTTTTATTTGGTAAATCAACACCTGCGATTCTAGCCATCTTATATTATCCTTGTCTTTGTTTGTGTTTTTTGTTGTCGCAGATTACTCTTACGATACCTTTTCTTTTGATAACTTTACATTTATCACACATTTTTTTTACTGAAGCTCTAACTTTCATCAGTCATTCCTCTTTTGTGTTTATTACCACTTAATCAACAGGCAAGAGACGCTAAAAAATATGAATAACTTCACATTAATAGCCTTACTGTATAGTTTTTTAAACCATAAGAAACCAAAATGAAGCTTATTCACAACTCAATTTTGCTCTTACCAACTCTTTATAAAACACAAATATTTTATAAAAACTTCCCTAATGGTTGAAAAAATGGATTCGGATTATAGTTAATATTTGCTTAAAGGTAGGTTAATACTTAAATATTGGTTTTATAAGATTTATTGTAGAATCACATAATTTAAGAATACAAAGGATAAAAATGTCAGAAATTTATAGAAATGAACTTATAAATATTCAAATTGAAAAAAGTGAAATCCCTTGGCTTAAAATTTTTACAAATGAAAAGATAAAAGAGCTATCAAACTGCAATTTAAAAACTAAAAAAGAGATTTTTAGATGTTTAGATATTATTGAAAAAGAGATGCTTAACTATTTTAATCCTGAAAAAATAAATATAGCTTCATTTGGTAATTATGTACCACATGTTCACTTTCATATAATGGCAAGATTTAAAGAAGACTCATATTTTCCTGAGCCAATGTGGGGGAAAAAACAAAGGGAACCAAGCTTAGTTTTACCTTGTTTTGAAACATTTTATATACAACTAAACAAAAAACTTCGTTATTGATTTCTTACATTAATATGGACTCAATAAAATAAAGATGGCTATCCATCTTTATTTATTTGAGTAATAAGCTCTTGAAGTACTTGCGGTGCATCTTCATGACTTGGTTGACATCCACCTGCTGCTTGATGGCCACCTCCGCCATATTTAAGCATAAGTTCACCAACATTTGTATTTGAAGTTTTATTAAGTATTGATTTTCCAGTACTATAAACTACATTTTGTTTATCTCTACCCCATACAACATGAATAGAGATATTAGTTTGGGGATAAAGTGCATATACTAAAAATCTATTTCCAGGATAGATAATCTCTTCATCTCTATAATCAATTACTGCAAGATTATCATAAATAGTTGTACATCTTCTTAGTTGTTCTTCAAACTCTTTTTCGTATCTGAAGTACAAGTCAACTCTCTCTTTTACGTCTCTTATTTGAAGTATCTCTTCTATTGTATGATCTTTACAATAATCAATCAACTCCATCATAAGTTGATAGTTTGAAACAGTAAACTCTCTAAATCTTCCAAGACCTGTTCTACTATCCATTAAAAAACTTAAAAGCTCCCAACCTTGAGGATTTAAAATATCCTCTTTTGTAAATGCAGCACTATCAGCTTTATTTGCTGCATACATCATTGCATTAAACTTTGAAGGAAACTTTTTATTTGCTCCATAATATTGATATACAACTTCTGCCGCACTAGGAGCATCTGGATTAATTATATGATTATCTTTTTTTTCATTTCTTAATGTCTCTGAGAAATGATGATCAAAAGCCAAATATACTCCATCTACATATGGTAAGTTTGTTGTAATGTCATTAGATGTTATCTCTACTTTTCCATCTTGCATATCTTTTGGATGTACAAAAGTTATCTCATCAATTATTTCTAAATACTTCAAAAGTGTCCCACAAACTAAACCATCCATGTCACTTCTTGTAACTAATCTATATTTATTACTCATTTTTTCTACCTTAATTATTTAATGTAGTTAGCTATTATATCACCCATTTCAGTTGTTGAAACAACCTCTTTTGCATCATACGCTGCTAAATCTTTTGTTCTGTAACCATCTTTAAGTACATCTTTTATAGCTTTTTGTATTTTTAATGCAGCTTCATTTTCACCTAATGAGTATCTAAGCATCATAGCAGCACTCTCAATAGTAGCAATTGGATTTGCTATTCCTTGTCCTGCAATATCAGGTGCACTACCATGAATTGGCTCATATACAGCTGTTTTATCCCCAATTGAAGCACTTGGTAATAATCCAATTGAACCTACAACCATTGAAGCTGTATCACTTAAAATATCCCCAAAAATATTACCTGTAACAATAACATCAAACTGCTTTGGATTTCTTACAAGTTGCATAGCTGCATTATCAACATACATATGAGATAGTTTAACTTCAGGATACTCTTTTGCAATCTCTTCCATTGTATCTCTCCAAAGCTGTGATACTTCAAGAACATTAGCTTTATCAACTGAGCAAACTCTTTTATCTCTTTTCATAGCAAAATCAAAAGCTTGTCTTCCAATTCTTTCAATCTCAGCTTTAGTATAAACCATTGTATTAAAAGCTTTTTGACCATCATTTCCTCTTGGTTGCCCAAAGTAAATACCACCAATTAGCTCTCTTACAACCATTATATCACACCCTTGAATTATCTCAGGTTTTAGTGTTGATGCATTAACAAGTTCATCATAAACTAAAGCTGGTCTAAGATTTGCATATACACCCATCTCTTCTCTAAACTTTAGAAGTCCAGTTTCAGGTCTAAGTTCTCTTGGTAAGCTGTCCCACTTTTCTCCACCTATTGAACCAAACAGACATGCATCAGATTTCAAAACACCATCTATTGTCTCTTGTGGCAAAGGAGAACCTGTCTCATCAATTGCAATTCCACCCATTAAGTACTCTTCATAATCAAAAGTAAAATCACACTTTGAAGATACAGCATCTAATACTTTAATAGCCTCATCAACTATTTCAGGACCAATTCCATCACCTTTGATTATTGATATATTAAATGTTTTCATTAGTTACTTTCCTTTTGTGAAGATGTTTCTTCTTTTGCTAAGTTTATTAATCCACCTGCTGCTATTAATTTTTGCATAAAATCAGGTATTGGTATAAAATTATATGTTGTATTTGTAGAGTTATTTACAATCTCTCCATTATCTAAATCAATAGAGATCTCTTCACCCTCTTTAATTTGATCTGCTTCTGGCAATTCAAAGATTGGTAACCCCATATTAAATGCATTTCTATAAAAAATTCTAGCAAATGATGGTGCCACAACTGCTGCAACTCCTGCTGCTTTTAATGCTATTGGAGCATGTTCCCTTGAACTTCCACATCCAAAGTTTTCCCCAGCTACTATAATATCACCCTTTTGTAGTTTCTTTGGAAAATCTGGGTCTGCATCTTCCATTACATATTTAGCTAAGTGTTCTGGGTCTGAACTATTTAAATATCTTGCTGCAATAATTACATCTGTATCAATATTTGCACCAAAATTCCATACTTTTCCTGTAACTTTATCCATATTGTATCCCTTGTTGTTAAGAAAACTTTTAATTTCTCAATAAATTTTAATTTAGAAAAGCTTTATAGTAGCAAAAAAATTAATAATTTTATATTAAACAAGACTTTCTTAATGGCTTTTTTAAATAATTTGGGTATAATATAAGCTATTTTCAACAAGAGGATTTTTCGTCAATGAACGCAAAAGATTTAAATAAAGCAATTGAACAGATTGTAAAAGAACACAAAGACTCTATTTTAACATACGAACAGATTATAAAAATTTTTCCAAAAGCCCCTACGGTTACAAATGTAAAAAAATTAATTGCATTAATTCAACTTTACAATGTGACATTGATTAGTTCACAAGAGCAAGCAAAAAGAATGAATGCTCAAGAAGCTAAAAAAAGAAGAGAACTAAGAGAGAAGCTAATTGAGAATGAAGATGATGTTTTTGATTTACTTAAAAATAAAGAGCTGTTAGAGTGGTCAAGATCAGACTCACCTGTAAGAATGTACTTAAGAGAAATGGGACAGATTCCATTACTTACAAAAGAAGAAGAGATTGAGATTTCTAAAAAAATAGAAACAGGTGAAGATGTAATATTAGATGCTATTTGTTATGTACCTTACTTAATTGACTTTATTTTAGAGTATAAAGAGCCTTTAGTAAATAGAGAAAGAAAAGTAAAAGAGCTTTTTAGAAACTTTGATGATGAAGACTCTGATGATACTAATGAAGAAGAGGCAAATACTGAAAGTGATGATGCAGTTGAGGATGAAAATAAAACAAAAAAGAGAAAGATTGATAAAAGAGCTCAAACTATTATCGAATCTTTCAAAGTTTTAGAAAGAGCAAAAAAAGATTGGCTTAAATTCCTTACAAAAGAGGAAGCAAAATCAGATGATGAAATTCATCAAATGCAATATAAACTAGCAGTTGCTTTCAAAAAAAGAATATTAAAAGAGGCTTTATTGGACTTAGGTCCAACATCAAAACTTATAAGTGAAATAGTAAGAGCTATGGAAACAGCTTTAAAATCTGATACTGGTTTTGAAAGTGAACTTAAAAGATTAGAGTATAGACTACCTCTATTTAATGAAACACTACTAGCTAATCATAAAAAGATTTTAGACAATATTGTAAACCTTTCAAAGGTTCAAATAACAACAATGGTTCCTGAAGCTACAATGGTTTCAACATATATGGAAATAAAAAAGCTTTTCCAAACAGCTGAAGCTAGTAAAGATGGGTTTGATTTAGAACCAGAAGAGTTAAAAGATGTACTAGAACAGATAAAAAGAGGTAAAAAAATTACAGATAAGGCCAAAACTAGAATGGCTAAATCAAACCTAAGACTTGTTGTATCTATTGCAAAAAGATATACAAATAGAGGATTACCTTTCTTAGACTTAATCCAAGAGGGAAATATAGGTTTAATGAAAGCTGTTGACAAGTTTGAGTATAAAAAAGGTTATAAATTCTCTACTTATGCCACATGGTGGATTAGACAAGCAATTAGTAGAGCAATTGCTGACCAAGCTAGAACTATTAGAATACCAATACATATGATTGAAACAATTAATAGAATAAATAAAATCATTAGAAAAGGTATTCAAGAAAATGGTAAAGAACCAGATGTTGAAACAATTTCAAAAGAGGTAGGTCTTGCTGTTGATAAGGTAAAACAAGTTATTAAAATCACTAAAGAGCCTGTTTCTCTTGAAGCACCTATTGGAAGTGATGATGATGGTAAGTTTGGTGACTTTGTTCCTGATGAGAAAGCACCAACGCCTGTTGATAATATTATGAAAGAAGACTTACAAGGTCAAATTGACCAAATACTTGCTCAACTAAACGAAAGAGAACAAGCAGTTGTTAGAATGAGATTTGGTCTTATGACAGATGCAAGTGATAGAACACTTGAAGAGATAGGTAAAGAGTTAAGTGTAACAAGAGAGAGAGTAAGACAAATAGAATCAAGTGCAATTAAAAAGTTAAAACACCCTAAAGTTGGTAAAAATTTAAAGAACTATGTTGAGAGTTAATCTGTGAATTTTTATGAAAAATGGGTAGATTTAGATTTAAACCCTATTATATCTTTTAACTCAGATGGGAAAATCACCTTTTCAAATAGTGAAGCTCAATATTTGCTTAGTAGAATTAAGCAAAGTGAGCTTTTCAATCTTGCTGTTAAGTATGCTTCTAAAACCTATGGAGTAAACACTTCTTATATAAACTTATCAATTAAAAACTATATATTTTATGCCATTACTGTAACATATGAAAATGATGAAGAGGTTCATATGAAGCTTTATAAAAGTGCAATGGTAAAAAAAGAGTCTAAATTAAATATAAAAAATACAAATAAAACTAATATTTTTACAATTATTGATTTAGCTATTTCAACCAATAAAATAAAAAATAGTATAGAGTTTATAAAAAACTATGACCCTTCAATTCCTGATTTTAAACTAAATGCCAATGAGTTTGTAAAAACTATAAATAAGGTACTTGACATATATAGTCAAAATGCCACAACTATTACTTGCTCTGTTTTGCTAAAAGTTGGTGAATATATAAAAATTGAAGGCAAAAAATACTCTTTGATTAGTGTAAAAATTCAAACTGATAAAAAAATAGATTTTGAAGAGTTAAAAAAAGAACAAAACTACTCTACTTTTATATTAAGTTTTGAAGATGATAAAGTTATTATTGATTTACCACTTATTTCAAGCTAATCTAAATAGTTAACCTTTAAGCTTTTATGATAAGCTTAGAGGCTAATACTCCTAGTGGAACTACTCCTAAGCCTATTAAAAAAGCCATAGGAATAAATATACTATTGTTATTTAGTGCTAAGAAACCCACTATTAAAAAAGTATATCCAAATAGTCTATAAATAGATAAAAATCCAGATGCAGAAAAAAGTGTATTTTTTAAAGAGTCTTTTTTTAATTTAGATTTTTCATCTTTTAAAATCTCTTTAATTTTTTCAGGTGTTAAATCCTCTTTAGGAATCTCTTCATATTCGCTATATAAATCATAAGGATCGTCAATCTCATCTATTTTATCCCTTTCATCATTTATATACTCACCTTTTGTCTGCTGCATATTAGATAACCTATTACTAATATTTCTTTTATATGAGTAGTATGTACCTAATGTAATTATTAATGAAGCTACAAATGCAACCTGTGCATTTAGTAGCCAATGATAACTTTCAAAGATAAGTGAATAGATAATTAAACAAAAATCTAAAAGTAAAAAGAGCTTAGCAAAATCTTTTATTTGCTTACTTACCATAATCATCCTCATCGTCATCATCATTTTTCCCACTGTCTCCATACTTAGCTCTATGGGCATATCGTGGGTCATTTTCTAAGCCCTCATACTCTTTTTGGGCTCTTTTATATGCTTTTGTTAAGTTTAAAATTGCTGCTGCAACACCCCAAAAAACTCCAAGCCACAATGTCCATGTATAGCCTGTAAGCTCTTTTAGGCCATAACCAATTGCAAAACCTATTGCAATGGCTACAACCATAGATATTCCAAGTGACATATTATCTAACGCTTGAAGTTTACTTTGATGTTTTGGTGATGTTGTATTCTCTTTTTTTTCGCTCATTATATCTCTCTTATAAATTTTTCATAACGTCTGATGCAGCGCTAATACAGTTTTCAATATCTTCATCACTTATGGCATCACACATAAATCCTGCTTCATATTGTGAACAAGCAAAATAGAAACCTTTTTTTATCATTTCATGGTGAAATTTTGAAAAATAGTCAAAGTTACTAGTTCCTACTTCTTTAAAGTTTTTAGGCTCATTTTCATTAAAAAAGAAGCCAAACATAGAACCTCTTGTATTTACTTGCAGTAATATTCCATTTTGAGTTGCAACCTCTTTTAAACCATCAACTAACTTCTTAGCTTTTCTTGATAAATCATCATAAACCTCTGGGTTTGCTTTTAGTTTTTTAATACTTGCTAAACCTGCTGCCATTGCAACTGGATTTCCACTTAATGTTCCTGCTTGATAAACAGCTCCATCAGGTGATAAGTGAGACATTATTTCACTACTAGCTGCAAACGCACCAACTGGCATACCTGCACCAATTACTTTTCCAAAGGTAATAATATCTGCTTGTGGCTTTAATACTCCACTTGCTCCTTTTAAAGATACTCTAAACCCACTCATAACTTCATCATAAATTAATAAAGCCCCGTGCTTATCACAAAGCTCTCTACAAGCTTCTAAAAACTCAACTGATGCAGGAACTAATCCCATATTTCCAGCTACTGGCTCAATAATAACACAAGCAATATCATCACTTTGTTCAAAACATTTTTTTAAGCTTTCAATATTATTATATTCACTAACTAGTGTATGCTTAGTTAAATCAGCTGGCACTCCTGGAGAACTTGGATCACCAAATGTAGCTAATCCTGAACCTGCTTGAACTAATAATGAATCAGAGTGACCATGATAACACCCCTCAAACTTTAAAATTGCATTTTTTTTAGTAACACCTCTTGCTAATCTAATAGCAGACATTACAGCCTCTGTTCCACTATTTACAAATCTTAATTTATCAATATTATCAAATAGATCAACAATCTCTTTTGCTAACTGTGTTTCTAATACACTTGGAGCACCAAAGGAAAGACCTTGTTTTGCAGTATTTATAACAGCTTCTTCAATCTCTTTATTTGCATGTCCCCAAATTAAAGGTCCCCAACTTTGTACAAAATCAACATATCTATTTCCATCTATATCAAAAAGATAAGCACCCTCTCCTTTTTGAATAAAAGGAGGTGTTCCACCAACACTTTTAAAAGCTCTTACAGGTGAGTCAACGCCACCTGGTATAACCTCTTTTGCTTCTTTATACGCTTTAATTGAGTTATCAAACATTAAACATCCTATTAATTTTAGTTTATCATAGCATATCTAAAAAATATTTATGAAATAGTAAAGCCTTTTTATTAATAATTAACCTACTATTAGTAATCTTTTATTATAATTTTTCCAATGAAACAAATAATCACAGCACTTTTATTATCAGCTATCATACATATTATATTTTTGATGGATTTTAATCTTATAGAAAATGAAAAAAAGATTAAGCCACAAGAGAAAAAACAAAAACAAAAACAAAAAACAGATATAAAATATGTAAAACTTGTAAAGCCAAAACAAGATGAGAAACTAAAGAAACAGATAAAAAAAGAAATAGAAAAAGATGAAAAAATAGAGCAAAAGAAAGAGATAAAGCCAAAGGAAAAGATAAAGCAAAAGGAAAAGATAGAGTCAAAAGTAGAAGAAAAGCCAAAGAGAAAAATAAAAAAAGAGAATATAAAAAAAGCTAAAGAGTTTCAAAAAAAAGCAATAAAAGAACAGATTGTAAAAGAAAAAAACTCAATACAAGAAAACACCCTTGAAAATTTTTTATCACAAGAAGAGCCTGTGAATAAAAAAATGCTTTCAGATATAGAAAAACTTTATGGGCAAGAGTTTAATGAATTTACAAAGGTTCAAAAAGCTTTTATAAAAAAACATCTAAATACATTTAAAGCAATTACACAAAGAACACTAAATAAAATGGGCTATCCAAAACTTGCTCAAAAACTACAACTTTCAGGAAGAAATAGTATCTCATTTACTTTTCATCCAAATGGTGATATTAGTGATTTAAAACTTACAAGTAGCTCAGGATATGAAGTCTTTGATGAATATACAATTGAGCTTATAAAAATAGCTTATAAAGATTATCCTAGACCTAAAACTGCCACAAAATTAAGGTTTAATGTGATATATACTCTTTACTAGGAGAAAAAATGCAAATCAATAAACTATCTTTAAAAAATACTTTTTGGTCTCTTTTTATTTTTGTTGTACTAATTTTTAACTATTTAATAGATTTAGAGTTTATAAACTATAGTGTGAAACTAGAAAGCTTTAATATAACTCAAAACTTAATACTATTTGCCACATATTTTATTTACTCTATTTTTATTTTTGTATTAATTATAAAAACTGCAAATAGAGAAAAAAGCTCTAAAATTTTTGCTTTTTTTACAAAACTACTTGTAACTTTAAATTTAATATATGTAATGATGCTTGCTTTTAATGTAACTAAATCATATGTTTTAGAAGATTACTTTATCTCAATTCAAATTGAGAATTTAAATGAAACTTTACCAATAAAAGTAAATAGTTTTAGTAGTTTAAAAAGTTTAATAAAAGATAAAAAAACCATACACTATAAGTATGAGCTAGAAGGAAGTGGTCATATTTTTGATAAACTCAAACTTAATACAAACAGCTTTAAAGAACAAATTAAAAACTCATTATGTGAAACTATTAATACAAAAGAGTTATTAAAAAAAGATTATACGTTGATTTATGAATACATAAGCAAAAGTAATAAATCACTAATTAAAGTCAAAGCCAATAAAAGTGATTGTGGTGCTAATATTTATGACCTTGAAATGTTAAAAGTTATACTAAATCGACAAACTAATATATAGAGTTTTAAAATAGTTTAAACAAAAGTAAGTAAAATACATCTAAATTTATAAAATCTATTAAGGTTACTAATGTTAGCAAATAAAATAAGAGATAAGAAAGAAGGAATTATTTTATATGGAGTCACTCCTCCAAAAGTAAAACATTCCCAAGAAGAGATACAACAAATAGCAAACACACATGTACAAAGAGTATCAAAACTAAATGTAGATGGTTTAGTTTTATATGATATTCAAGATGAATCACATAGAACAAATGAGAAAAGACCTTTTCCTTTTATAAAAACCATAAACCCATGTGAGTATTCAAAAAACTATTTGCAAAAGTTAGAAACTCCAAGAATAATATATAGAGCAGTTGGTAACTATACAGCCAAGGAGTTCTCTAACTGGCTAGAAGAAACAAAACAGAATCAAGTTCACTCAGTATTTGTAGGTGCAGCATCACATGAACAACAGACAAATATAACTTTAAGGGAGGCTTATAAACTAAAGCAAGAAGTAAATAATAACTTATGTTTAGGTGGAATTGCTATTCCTGAAAGACACTCAATAAAACATGATGAACATCTAAGAGTTGCATCAAAAATTCAAAATAGCTGTGAGTTTTTCATAACCCAGTGTGTTTATGATTTAGAAGCTGCAAAAATATTTTTAACAGATTATGCTTTATATGCAAAAGAGAATAATCTACCTTTAGTTCCTATTATTTTCACATTAACTCCTTGTGGAAGTACTAAAACACTTGATTTTATGAAGTGGCTTGGAATAAATATACCAAACTACCTAGAAGAGGACTTAAAACAATCAGGTGATATTTTAGAAGCATCTGTAAAACTATCTAGGGATATTTTTGAAGAGCTATATAAGTTTGGTAAAAAAAGAGGTATTCCAGTTGGCTGTAATATTGAAAGTGTTGCAATTAGAAAAGCTGAAATTGATGCTTCAGTTGATTTACTAAATGAAGTAAAAAAAATCATCAAAGATAATTCATAAATAAAAGAGTTAACTCTTTTATTTATATTTTACTTAATTGTAGCTAAAACTAGTTCTCTTAAAGTTTTACAAGCAACAGCTGTTGAAACACCACTTGCGTCATATTTTGGACTTAACTCTACCACATCTAAACCCACTGTATTTTCTAACTTTGATAATATCTTTATAATCTTTAACATATCATGAAAATCAATTCCCCCAGGTTCTGGAGTTCCAGTTCCTGGAAATACTGAAGGGTCAAAAACATCTAAATCGATTGTTATATAAACAGGCTCTTTAATCAACTCTTCTACTTTACTCTCAAGTGTATTATATGTAAACTTCTCCATATAAATATTCTCACTAGCCCATTGAAACTCCTCTTTTAAACCACTTCTAATACAGAATTGATACAAACTTTTTTTATCTAAGAGTTCAGCTACTCTTCTAAATACAGTTGCATGGGAAAAACTTTCACCTAAATAATCTTCTCTTAAATCTGTATGGGCATCAAAATGTATAACTTTTAAGTTCTTATACTTTTTATGTAGTGATTTAACTGTAGCATAAGAGACCAAATGCTCTCCTCCTATCATAATAGGAATTTTATTTGAGGAAACTATTTTATCTGTTGTCTCTTCTATTATTTTTAATGCAGCTATTTTATCACCAAAAGGCAACTCTAAATTACCATAATCAAATAGTTTTATATCTTCTAAGTCCCTATTTAAATAAGGTGAATAGCTTTCTAATCCCCAAGACTCTTCTCTCATAGCACTTGGAGCAAATCTTGCACCTGGCTTAAAAGATGTTGTACCATCAAAAGGTACTCCAAATAAAACTGCTTTTGATGATAAAAAATCATCTTCAAAACCTATAAATCTGTTTTGTTGAGCTTCCATTTTTCTATAATCTCCTCTCATAATTATACATATCCATATATCTAAAAGCTAATAAATTCTCTAATATTGCAAATATAACTATAAAAGTAATAAATGAACTTCCACCATATGAAAACAATGGCAATGGTAAGCCAACAACAGGAGCAAAACCAATAACCATCAAAAGATTAACACTCATATTAAAAAAAACCAAAAGAGCTAATCCTGAAGCAAAGGAACGAATGACGTAATCATCTTTGAAATAATAATTCATACTAAGTAGATGCATTATAAGCAACGTATATATAAAAATCAATCCCAATGCCCCTAAGAAACCATATCTCTCTACAAAATATGCAAAGATAAAATCACTTGTAGCAATAGGTAGGAATTTCAACTGTGTTTGTGTTGCATCCTCACTTACCTTTCCAATTAATCCACCCGAACCAATGGCGATAATAGATTGTTGAACATGATAGCTTGGTTTTTCTGAGATAAAGTCTTTAATTCTTTTCTTTTGATAATCTTTTATTAAATAAGTATATGCAAAAGGTGAAGTAATACCTAATATTAAAATAATAGTTGCCCAAATTTTCCAATTTACTCCAATAATAAATAAAATCCCATAACCTATCAATAATAATACAACTGCAGTTCCTAAATCAGGCTCTTTTGCAATCAAAATAAAAGGTAAAATAATATAAAATGAAAGATAAGAAAAATCTTTTAAATTGTATCCAGTTCTTGGTGGTGGGTTGTTATGTATTAAATATCCAAGCATAAGTATAAAAACTGGTTTAATTAATTCAGAGGGTTGCATTGTGGTATCTAAAAATGGCACAGGCAGCCATCTTGTTGCACCTAGTTTTGTTACACCCCAAAACTCCACTGCTACCAAAAGAGCAATACCAAGCCAGTAGAAAAATGGAATTAATCTAATTTTTTTTCTAATAGGTAAAATAAAAACAATAGCAAAAGCTAAAATTGATAGTGCAAAGTAAATTAATTGTTTCTTTGCTAATATTTCATTTGTTTCACTTATTAAATGGTGTGATAAAAACACCAAAGGTAAAACAAATATAATAATTAAATAATCAAAATGGGATATAATTCTCTTATCAAATAAACGCATAATGAAAGAGTATCTAAATATGAATAAAAACTTTATTGTTCAAGAAGAAAATAGACTTGATAAGTTTCTAGCATCAAATATTGATGCATCAAGAAACCAAATAGAACAACTCATAAAAAAAGAGTTTGTAAAAGTAGATGGTAACCTTAATAAAAAAACAGGTTTAAAACTAAAAGTGAATCAAGAAGTTAGTGTAAACTTTCCTCAAGCACAAATAAACCCAATAAAAAATAGAGAGTTTATTGAAGAGTCACTAAAAGATAAATGTGTACAAGTAATTTATGAAGACGATTATATTTTAGTGTTAAATAAACCTTACAACCTTACAGTACACGATGCACCAAGTGTTAAAGATGCTACTTTAGTTGATTGGTTAAAGCTTAGAAACATATCTTTATCTACTATTAGTGGTGAACAAAGGCATGGTATAGTTCATAGGCTAGATAAAGGAACTAGTGGTGTAATGGTTGTTGCTAAAACAAACGAGGCTCACTTGGGTTTATCAAAACAGCTTGAAGATAAATCAATGGGAAGATACTATCTTGCAATAATTGATTTACCACTAAAAGATAATCTTATAATTGAAAAACCAATAAGTAGAAATCCTAATAATAGGTTAAAAATGGGAGTATTTGAAAATGGTAAATATGCAAAATCTAAGTTTTTAAAGTTAGCTTTAAGTAAAAATGAGAAATTTGAACTAATTGCAGCAAAACTATTCACAGGAAGAACACATCAAATTAGAGTTCATCTAGCTTCGATAAATAGGCATATATTAGGTGATAATTTATATGGTTTTAAGGGCAATTTAAATAAAATAAATAGATTTTATCTGCATGCTTATAATCTATACTTAACTCATCCAATTACAAATGAAAAAATGAGTTTTAAAGCAGATTTACCCAAAGATATAAATAATTTTTTAAATAATAATTTTCAAATGGAGACCTTAGATGACATTATTGATGAAAACAGCATCATTAGCAGCTTTAACACTTTTAATTAGTGGCTGTAATTTAAGCAATTTAGACACACCTATTAAACCTAAGATTGATGATACTATTAAAAAAGTTGATGAAAATTCAGTAAAAACAATTTCTGATATTACCTCAATTGCATTTGAGTGGAAGAAAGTAGATGATCCACGCGTAGTTGGATATAACTTTTACAGAGCAAATATGCACAAAGATGGTAGGAAACTTAGATTAATTGAAACCCTTGACAATAGATATACAACTCACTTTGTTGATACTAAACTAGAACCAAATACTAAATATATTTACCAAATGTCTGCAAAAGCTAGAAATGGCATGGAATCAAAAAGTACAAAAGCAAAAGTTGTAAAAACATCTCCAAGAGCTTTACCTGTAAGTTTTGTTCAAGGTATTTCTGATTTGCCAAATAGAATAAAAATCGTATGGAGACCACACCCTGATTTAAGGGTTGCTTACTATGATGTTCAAAAACTAAATGTAAAAAGCAATAAATGGAAAACACTAAAAACAATAGAAGGTCGGCTTAATTCTGAATATATTGATACAAACTTAGGTGATAATAAAACATTTAAATATAGAGTTATTGCTTATACTTTTGAAGATATTGAAACACAACCAAGCAAGATAGTAACAGCTACAACAAAGCCTTTACCTATTAGTGTAAGGAACCTTACTATTACAAAAGATAAACCTAAAAAAATCGTTTTAAATTGGGACCCAAGTCCAACTGAAGATATCCTAAAATACGTTATTTATAGAAGCCCTTTTGAGAACATTGGCTTTAGTAAACATAAAGAGTTTAGTAAAAATAGTTTAGATTTTACAGACCATATAGATGAAGATGGTAAGATATATTACTATAAGGTTTACTCTATTGATGAAGATTATTTAAGAAGTGCAGATGTTGATTCAAAGATGGGAAAAACACTTGATAAACCTGCAAAACCCAATATGACTCTTGCTCAAATACAAGGTGATAAAGCTATATTAAACTGGATTGCAGGGGATAATAGAGCTGTTTCATACAATATATATAAAACAACAAAAACAGGTTTTTGGGAAAGTAAAACTGAAAAGTTCACAGATATAAAAGAGTTAAGATTTGAAGATCATAATATTATAAATGGAGTTCAGTATAAATACTCTATTCAAGCAAATGATGAGTATGGGTTAATGTCTAAAAAAACAGACGAAGCAGAATTAATTTTGCCAAAAGTCAATAAAAAGCAGTAAACAAATGCCTCATATAATTTATAAAAAAAAAGATATATTAAACACACCATCAACTATAGATGGTGTTGATTTTAAGTTTACAGCAAAGTCCTATAACTTTACAAACAAAACTAGAAATACAGAGTATAAAATTGCTGTAAATAATGAAAATAGAGATTTTTTGCTATCTATTAAACCAAAAGATGAGAATCTAATGGTAAAATTTGATAAAGTGACAAGAGTATCACCTGTATCTACTATAAAAGATGCATTAAATGCTTATATAAAAGCAATTGATGCTGATACTGTTTTTTCAAATACAAGTAATATTTCAAATAAAACAAAGCTTAAAAGTCAATATTTAAAAGATATAGATTTTTTTGTAAATAGTTTTGAAACCACAAAAGAGATTCAAATAGAGGTGGGATTTGGTAGTGGAAGACATCTAATACACCAAGCAAAAAATAATCCTGAGACTCAATTTATAGGTTTAGAAATACATACACCTTCAATCGAGCAGTTACTAAAGCAACTTGAAATTCAAGAGATAAAAAATGTACTTGTAGTTAATTATGATGCAAGACTCTTTATGGAGTTTATACAGTCAAATAAAGTTGGAAGAGTATTTGTACATTTTCCAGTTCCATGGGATAAAAAACCCCATAGAAGAGTCTATTCAAGTGAGTTTGTAAATGAATCACTAAGAGTTTTGAAACCAATGGGTACATTAGAGCTAAGAACAGATAGTAGAAAATATTTTGACTACTCTTTAGAGTTATTAACTAATCTACCAAAAGGAAAAATCACAATAGATATTAATAAAGATTTAGATGTAAGTAGTAAGTATGAAGATAGATGGAAAAAACAGGGCAAAAATATTTATGATGTAATTTTACAAGCCAATAGTACTGATGAACAAAAAAATATTATTAGTGATTTTAGTTTTGATTTTACAGTAGATGATTTTAATAAAACCATATCTAATCTTCCTATTAAATCAGTGGTTGAAGATGACTACTTTGTACATATAGAAAATGTTTTTATTATTGAAAATAGAGAAAACTCTGGACTAATAGAGATAACAATGGGAAACTTTGATAGGCCTGTTAGTAAATATTTATTAATTAAAGATGGCAGTATTAGTTACTATCAAGGTAATCCAATACCAACAAGTTCAAATTTAAAAGCACATCAAAAAATAGAAGAGATTTTAAGAAATGATTGAAGCTAAGAATATTTATTTATCCTATGATGACAATAAATATATTATAAAAAAAGGTAATTTTACTATAAAACATAAAGAGTTTATATTTATTGGTGGTAACTCAGGTAGTGGTAAATCAACTTTGCTTAAATCATTTTATGGTGATATTCCATTAAAGCATGGTAGCTTAAAAATTGAAGGTCAAGAAGTTTTTAAAATAAGAGGGAAAAGATTAAGAATTCTAAGAAAAGATATTGGAATTATTTTTCAAGACTATAAACTAATTGCTGAATATACTATTGAAGAAAATATCATGGTACCTCTTAAAATAAACGGTTATTCAAATGAAGTATCACAAGACCAAGCTAATAAACTTTTAGCACACGTAAGACTATCACATAGAAAAGGATACTATCCAAATGAACTAAGTGGTGGTGAGCAACAAAGAGTTGCTGTAGCAAGAGCATTAGCACATAATCCAAAAGTAATAATTGCAGATGAACCAACAGGTAACCTAGATGAGTATTCAGCTGAAGTTGTATGGAATTTATTAAAAGGTGCTAATGAGCAATTAGGTATTACAATTGTTGTAGTTACACATAGAGTTCCTAAAAATTTAGGTATAAGATTTAGACAGCTTTCACTAGAGGATGGTATGATTTATGAAGTTTCTTAAAAATGTACTAGCTTTTTTAATACCCTTAACAGCTATGCTTTTAACTTTTACAATCTATTTGCTTATAAATAATGTAGTTGGCAACTATAAAGAGAAAATTTCACAAGACTACTCTATAGTGATAGTAACAAATACACCACTAATAAAAGATAATATAACCACCCTAGCAGGAATTGATGTAAAAAATATAGAAACACTACAAAAAAACGATATAATAAATAATATGAAATCAAACCTCTCTAGTTCTTCAATACAGCTTTTAAAAAGAAAGTTGCCTAATTTTTACCAAATCTATTTAGAGAATTTTCCCACAAGCTCTCAACTTTATGAGATACGAAATATTTTAAGTAAAAATAAAAATATAAGAGAAGTTGAAGTATTTTCAAAAAATCATAATCAAACATATCTGTTATTAGTTTTATTAAACAGTGTTTCATTTATACTATTTTTTATTATTACAATTTTTGCTATAATTATAATAGCAAAACAAGTTAAACTTTGGTTTCATGAACATAGTACTAAGATATCCATTTTAAGACTTCATGGGGCATCTGTGCTTTATAGTGCCTCATCTGTTTTAAACTATGCTATTCTTAGTTCATTTTTATCATTTGTAATAGTTGGTGCTTTTTTATTTTATATTTCTAATAATATGATGGTGCTATTCCCAACAGAATTAGAAAACATTGTAAATATAAAAGTTAACTTTAACCTAGAATTATTTAAAATATTTGTACTATCATTTGGTATATCTATTTTAACAATAGTTGGGGTTCTATTTAAGTATAAGATTAATAATGATTAAATTAATATTTATAACACTACTTATAATTACATCATCTTATAGTTCAACAAAAGATATTGAAAATAAAATAAGAAATAATAAACAAATACTAAATAAGAACTTAAGTAAGAAGAAAGCTACCACTCAAAAAATAAATGAACTTTCAAAAAAAATTAATAAACAGAATGAAAATATTAATAAACTTGAAAAAAATATAAACTTAATCAATTCAGATATTGAGAAACACAAAAAACTTCTTACTAAATCGAAACAAGAGATTAAACAACTAAAAGAGAAATCAGTAGATTTAATAGAACAAAAAAAAGGTAATGAGACTCAAATTGTAAATACAATTATAGAAGATTTTTCAACATCAATGGCTTTAAAATTAGCTTCAAAAAACAACCTAAAGGGGCTAATAGATAGTGAAATATATAATATATTATCTCAAAATGCAAAAGATAAAATACTAAAGCTAAATAATAACTATGAAGTAATAACATCAAATGCAAAGGAAAATAGAAATAAAATTGATGAGATATCATCATATATACAACAAAGAGAAAAAAGAAAACAAAACTTAAACAGTCTAAAAACAAAACATTCAAGCTCCCTGTCTTTACTTGAAAAAGAGCATAAACAGTACCAAAAGAAGCTAAAAGAGGTTGCAAGTAAACAGGAGTCTTTAAAAAACTTACTATCTAGATTAAATATTCTCAAAAAAGAGGAGATTGAAAAAGAGAAAAGAAGAAAAGAGAGATTAAGAAAACTTCTTGCTAAAAAAAATAAGAAAAATGCAGACGAAAATAAAGCAATGAACAGTGATACAAGAAATGAGCAGTTTGCACAAAAGTTAAACTTAGATGTTAGAAAAATTGGCTCTTCAACTTCAGGTATTAAAATTACAAGATATAGAGGAAGTAAGACAATAGCACCCTTAAAATCATTTGAAGTAGTAAAAAAGTTTGGTACATATTATGACCCTGTTTATAAAATCAAACTTTTTAATGAATCTGTGATTTTAAAAACAAAAAGACCAAAAGCAAAAGTAGTATCAGTTTTAAATGGAAAAGTAGTATATGCAAAAAGAAACTCAGGAATGTTAGAGAATGTTGTTATTATTCAACATAAAAATGGACTTCATACAATATACTCACATCTTGATGAGATAGCTCCAACTTTAAAAGTTGGTAAGTGGATTGAAAAAGGTTATGTTGTAGGACGTGTAAGCAATAACTTAAACTTCCAAGCAACAAAAAACTCTTACCATATTAACCCAAAAGATTTATTTAGAATCTAAAAAATAAAAAATACAAAGGCAAAACATTTTTTTAATTGAGTTATCAACAAAAAAGCAGTTTGCGCTTTTTTGTGAAAGAAACAAACCCAAAGATATGCAAACAGCAATAAAGTACTTTTCAGTATTTGGCGGATATGATATAGACATTGATACAACTAAACCCTTAGATGACTTGATAAAAAAGCATATATTAAATAATTATGAAAATATAAAGAAAGAAGTTCATCTTTTAACGGGTGGTTATCATATAGATCATGCTATTTTAAGTGCAATAGCTTTAAGTGATAGAAGAACAAATTCATCTTTTAAAAGGGCTCATGTTAGCTTTGAAGAGGGAATGACTTGTGTTGATAACTTATGTGATAAAGGTATTATTGAGATTGAATCATCATTTAACTTTTTAGCAAAAAAAGTTAATAATAGTGAAGTATCAAAGAAACTTCTTTTTACAACATCATTTTTACGATTTTGGTTTGCATTTGTCTCTCCTATTTATAAAGGTATAAAAGATAAAAAGTATAAAGAGTTTAATGAAAGATTTAATAACAATTTTACTCAATTTCAAGAGTTTATTTTTGAAGAGTTGTGTATGGAGTACACAAGGGACTTTTATGAAAAAGATGGAATAAAAGACCTTGGTAAATACTGGGATAAAACAAGGCAAATAGATGTAATAGCTCAAACAAAAGAGAATAAAATAATAGCAGGAGTTTGCAAGAATACAAACTCTAAAATAAAAAAAGCGGTACTAACAAAACTTATAAAAGATTGTAAAGATATAGGTCTTGAAGTGGATATATTTGTGCTATTTGCAAATAATGGTTTTTCAAGTGAATTAAAAGCAATGAAAAGCAATACACTAAGACTTTTTAATGCAAAAAGCTTAAAACTACTAATAAGAGATTAAAAAGCATGGATCTAATTGACTTTGAGTATATAAATGAAAAAGACAAACAACTTTCTTGGCTTTTCGTAAACTCAAATAGTATAAAAAAATATATATTAGGTATAAATAGATTTGGTAAAGCCATAGCAAAACAGATTAGTATAGATGGAGTAATTGATGATTTTACAAGAGTTCAATCATCAAAAAAGAAGCATATACTAAAACTAGAAGATATACCAAAAGAGAACTCAATTATTTTAAGTGTTGCTACAGGTAGCCCACTTGAAGTTAAAGAGAAGTTAGATAACTTAGGATTTACTAACTTTAATTATCTTAGCTTTTATAATTATAGCAAACTTGAACTACCCTCACCTATTTTTATGGAAGATTTTAAAGAGGACTTTTTAAATAATAAAAATAGATATAGAAAAACATTTGAACTTCTAAAAGATACCAAATCAAAAGAGATTTTTAAAAAGGTAATAAATTTCAAAATAAGCTATGACTTAGAGTTTATGAAAGGTTTTATAAATGACCATGAAAACCAATACTTTGATAAAGAGATAATACCTCCTATAAAAAATATCTCTTTTTTAGATGGTGGAGCTTATATTGGGGATACATTAGAGTATATACTTAAAAACTATCCAGATTATAAAAAGATTTATTGTATTGAACCAAGTGAACTTCATATAAAAATTGCTAAAAAAAACTATGATAAGTTAGAAAATATTGAGTTTATAAACTGTGGTTTAGGAGATAAAAAGAATCTAATAAAAGATAAACTAGAACTAACACAATATAATTGCAAACATAACTATCAAACAGAAAATATAAACACCATAGATAACCTTCTAAAAGATAAAATAGACTTTATAAAGCTTGATATAGAAGGTGATGAAATAAAAGCTTTGCAAGGTGCTAAAAACAGTATAAAAAAGTACCATCCAATTTTAGCAGTTTGTATCTATCATAAAGCAAGTGACTGGTATGAAGTACCAAGTTTAATTCTTAGTATTAGAGAGGATTATGATATATACCTTAGGCACTATATGGAAGGTATTTATGAAACTGTAATGTATTTTATACCTAAATGATAAAATACTCTTGCTCTATAGCTTTTTGATATTTATTTATAATATCTATTAGCTTTTGAATACTTTCATCTTCACTTTTTATATTTTTATATCTATTATACTGATTTTTATATAAATCGACTGAACCATTTTTTATAATTATCTCTTCTATACTATGCACCATTAGCCCCAATAAAAAGAGTATTCCCCTCCACATTTACACTAGCAAAATCAAACTTTGCAGATTTTATTAAAGTTACTTGCTTAAGACCATTCATCTATTATCTCCCAGTGACCATTTCTTGCACTTCCAACCCTTTTTAAAATATTTTCATCTTTTAGTTTTTTTATCTGCCACTGTATACCTTTTAGAGTTAATTCCAAAGTATCTGCTAGCTCTTGATTTGTGATAGTTGGATTTTCATTTATCAATTCCAATATTTTCACCCTAGTTTTCACCCTAGTTTTTACCCTAGTTTTTACCCTAGTTTTATCTTTTTCCCCCAGTTTCTCTCTAAATTTTTTATCATCTCTTTTAATTACACATTTGAATTGCTCCATATCTATATCATTTATCAACTCTATAGTGGGGTCAAGTTCAACTGCTCTTTTAATCCCACTTCCATATCCAGTGTAGGGTAAAAGATTTTTACAAATAGAGTTTAGTATTGGGTTTCTATGTACTGCAATTCCATTTTTTATTTTTTCAACAGTAAGTGAATTTGTAAGTTTTCCAGGACTTATTATCTCTACACGATTGTGAAACATAAATATTTTAATAGATGAATTTATATAATAATCTCTATGTACTAAAGCATTGATAATGAGTTCTGTTAAAATCTCTTTTTGAATCTCTAATTTTGGATTTGAATTAAAATCATCTTCTACTGAATTTTCATCTACTTGATAGCTTCTTAATTGACTTGTAACAAATCGCATACTATCATCATAAAGTTCATCAAAAGTACCTTTAAAAACTTGTTTTGATATAAATCTAGTGACACTTATATCATCACCATCAAAATAGCAACAATCTACATAAAAAGAAGGGCAAAATCTTTGTGGATTTTCTCCAAATAGCAAATTTCCAGCTAAAGTTAAATAACCATCTTTATGAAGTTCTAGATTTGTAAGAATATTCTCAAGCCCTAGTTGATTTTTATTTAGTTTTTCTAATATATTTGGATTATCAACTTTTAGCCATCTCTTAAGTTTAATTACATCAATATCTTCAATTGTTGTTTTATGAAGTATCTCTTCATCTGGATAAATATTTTTAGATTCTGCAAAAAGTCTTCTTAATTCTTGTGGTGATATTTTTCTCTTATCACTTCCTGCTTTTGTAAGGTATAGTCCATTATTAGTCGAGTATGGTTTATTACTTCCTTCATCTATCTCAATAACGATGATTCTTTTATCATCAATATTTTCAATCTTTACAAGTGGATATATAGGAGGTGTTATATGCGAATTTATAACATTTCCTATAAGTTGGTTTATATCCTTTGTATATCTTTGGTTTCCAGTCCTAAAATCACACCATCATCATCTACTCCAATGATAAGTAATCCACCTCTTGCATTTGAAAAGGCTACAAGCTCTTGGGATAATTTATTTGCATTTGATATATCAATTTTAAACTGAGTGTAACTATCTTCACCGTTTAATATTTTTTGTAGTATATCCATATTACACCAACCCAGCTTTTTGTAACTCATCCTTTAGTGTAGGTAAGCTAGGCTTTCTATTTATTAGATTTGTTTTTATATATAGTTCAATATCTTTTTTAACTTCATTTACATCAATCATAATTTTTAGTAGCTTACATATTTGAACATAGGTTTCCCGGTTTCTATCAACACTTTCTAACATTTTAGTAGATTTTTTTATTATAATATATAAACACTCTCTTGGAAAATAGTTTATTATAGGTTTTATAGTTTTATTTAGATCATATTTATCATTTTTTGCTAATTTTAATATAACATCATACTTCTTTTCATATTCTAAAATTTGTATGTAAAAATCTATATTATAATAACTATTAAAAATACTCTTTTGTAGTTTTTCTAACTCGTTTTGATTTAAATACTTCTTATAAGTTATATAATCTTCCAAGCTAGACTCATTTAACACTTTATATTTCAATAGCTCTAAATAAAATTTAGGTGACTTTTCATATGTAATCACATCAAATATATCAGTTATAAAGTAGCTTGGATATATTTTAAAACACTCTTTAGCAATCCTTTCATACTCATCATAAGCCATTATTTCATTTAACTTACTTAGTAGTTTTTTAGCAACACCACTATCTTCTTTATAAAACTTTTTAGCACTTTGTATATACTTTTCATCATCTCCTAAGAGATTTAATATCTTAAGTTGAGTATCTATATTAAACTCTAATATCCTAGAAGATAACTGTTTTGCCATACTTCCAGATGTAATTAGTTCCTCAAATAAATATTCAAATCTACTTATTTCATCTTGTGAAGAAGAGTTATCAAGTAAAAAATATATTAATCTTTTTTTATTATCAAAAGATAGATTGGATTTTTTTAATTTTTCATAGTATTTAAATACCAATGAATTAAAATAGTCATCTAATAGCTCATAATAATCACCGATTAAACCAAAATTATCTTCAATCTCAGGTTCTAAATCTATAGCTTTAGATGTTGCAAGAAGTACGAAAAAGATTTGGTAAAAATCATTATTTTTAAAATGTCTATCTAATCTTTTTTCGATTTCTATAAAAAGATCTTCACTTATTTGTTCAGGGATATCTTCATAATAATACCCAAAGTAGCTACCATAACCACATCCCATAGCCTCCATATATAGTTCAGTATCTACACCATTGAATACTTCAAATATCTCTTTTGCAAGGGACTCTAACTCTTTATCATCATAATTCATTGATATTTTATCTTCAAGATTAAAATATTTTATAAACTGCTCTTTTACTCTTTCATCATTTTTTAAAAGCTTATCTAAAAACTCTAGCTTTTGTTTGTCTGTTATATCTTTTATTTGACTATCAAAACCCATTTTTTATCTCCCAATGCCCACTTTTTAAGCTGCCAACTCTTCTAATCTTATTTGCATCTTTTAGTTTTTTTATAACTTTTTTTACCCCTGATTCACTCATATTAAGTTCATTACAAATATTTTTAATAGTTACACTACTATTTTGTTTTATAAGTTCCAATATTTTTTGGTCACTTTTTTGGTCACTTTTTTGGTCACTTTTTTTAGTCTCTTGAATATAAACTTTTAATGACTTTGCAATAATATCTAACATAAACTCAATAAAAGGTGTACTCTGGCCTGCACTTCCTGCATCTTCTAATGCTTTATAGTATTTTGATTGATTTTGCCTTACTATGCTTTCAATTGGCATATATGCAAAAAACTCTTTGAACTCTTTTAGAATAACAGTTTGCCAAAGTCTTCCTATTCTTCCATTTCCATCGCTAAAAGGATGTATAAACTCAAACTCATAATGAAATACACAAGATTTTATGAGCAAATGCTCATCACTATTTTGAAGCCACTTAAAAAGTTCACCCATAAGTTTTGGTACCATATTTGGTGGTGGAGCCACATGTGTGACACCATCTTTTCCTCCAACTCCTACATTACTATGACGATATGAACCTGCATTATTTAAAAGATTTATCATAAGATATTTATGTGCTTTTAAAAGGTCTTTTTCATTTTTATAATCAAACCTTGGAATATTATCATAAGCATCAATTGCACCTTTTACCTCTTCTATTTCTCTCATTGTCCCAATTACTGGTTTTTTATTTATTATACTTGTAACTTTTTCTTCATCAAAACTATTTCCTTCAATCTGTAAAGTTCCTGTAATTGAACGAACTCTATTTTTTTTACGAAGCATTAAAGTATTATAGTTTTTGTCTATATATTTTATATCTGAAATAAGCTCAGATATTTCACTTATTTGTTTTACCATCTTACTTGTAATACTATACGGTGGTTTATACACAAAATCCCCTTACTGCTTTATCTCAATTTTATCAAAAAACTCCACAAGATAATCACAGCTATCAAGTACAACATAAGATTGTAAATACTCATCTTCCAAAGCTATAAAACCTCTTTTTTCCATTTTATTTAAAAGTGAAGTGATATTATCTTTTAGTGTATCTCCACTTAGAGTCTTTAGTCTATCAAGTTTTATTTTTAAGGTTACATCATCTTTTACTTTGTTTTCTATATCACTTATGCTCATACGACTTCCAACTCCAAACATAGTATCATAGTGATAAAAAAAGCTAAGATAATCTATCATATCGTATATAGTTGATAGTTTTTGCTCTTTATTTTCCATACTAGAAAAGTAACAGTACCCATTTTTGAGTTTTAGATTTATACCCATATATTCATATAACTCTTTTAACTTTTCATAATATTTTTCCACATACCTATAAAGTTTAGCTTGCTCTTTATTTGGAGAGTTTTGAGATAAAAACTTTCCCTCTTTTAGATGATTAAAAATCAAAGTTGTTTGTTGTTTATTTAAATCCATCACTTTACCTTGTAATATACAGTTTTAAATATTGTTTGTTGATACTCTAAGCTCTTATCTTCTATTTTATATTCACTTTCATGTAAAAGTATCATTCTACAATATATCTGCATTAGTTGTTCAAAATCTTTTGTTTTTAACTCATTATTACTTAATAAAAACTCTATTAGATTTTGATTTGAAAATTTAAATGCTAGATGAAGATTATTAATATTTACAAAATCAAAAATCTCTTTTATGGTTAGATTATCTTTTAACTCTTTTAGCTTTGTTATTTTTTCAATAAATATATTTTTACTAATAGCTTTATTTATATACTCACATACATCTTGAGTAAGAGGAATAAGAGATTTATTTATTTGTATAAAATTAGTTTTTATAGTTTTTAAAACATTATTTAACTCACTATTATAAAATAGACTAAGCCTTGAGTGATAAAGGTGCAAAAACTTATCAAACTCTTTAAGTGCAGTTGTAAGCTCTTTTAGTTTTTTTTCATAAAACTTTAGCTCCTTTAGTTTTAATGAAAATTTATCGATATTTTTATAAACCCTATCTATATGAATACGAAGTTTAAAAAGATTTTGAGTCAGTATAAAGTCACACTTTTTAAGCTCTCTTCTTATTTGTGGTATTATACTGTTTTGTTTTTGTTTATACTCTATTACTATATCAATTTTATGTTTTAGATTTTCAAGTTTTTCAAAGATAACTGAAACTTCAATATTTTCATCAATATTTAAATAGTTTTCTAAAAAATTAATAACTCTATTATCTAAAAATATCTTTTCATCAATTTTTTCTATTATCTCAAAGTTTTCTAAAATCGCTAGCTTTTCAAAAGAGATAAACTTTTCACACTCATCAAGATAAACAGTTTTGTCCCTGTGTTCAAAAAGATAAAAGATAAAATCTTTGTGATAACTAAGGTTTGAAAAAAGTTTTTCTATCTTCATAATAATCTCTGTTTCTTTTTATAATATCATAAGCTATCTTATAACTCATCTAACCTTTTTTGATACTGTTCTTCTATTTCATCTAGTTCATTTTGATTTATTTCAAGCTGTTCAAACTTGTCTTCTATTAACTTTTCATTTTTTGTAACTGTTTGAGATAGTTCTATTACTTTACTGTTATCACCCTCATTTGAAGCTTCTATAAGCTCTTCTTGTTGAATACTTACTTCCTCTTCTAAATCCATGATTTCATTTTCTAGTTTTTCTAACTTTTTCTTTAAAGGTGATATTTCCTTACTTTTTTCTTGGATTATTTGTGCTCTTAGTTTTTTGTTCTCTTTTTTATTTACTTTAGGAGTTGTTTTCTTTTTCTTTTGTTTTTCTTCCTCTTCCCAACCAATTTTTTCTAAGAACTCATCATATCCTCTATCAAAATATGTTGCACTTCCTTTTGAAAATATTATTAAACTATCGCATAACTCACGTAGCAAACTTTCAGAGTGTGTAACAATAAGACAAGAACCCTCAAAGTTTTTAATAGCTTTTTTTAGTGCATCAATTGACTGCATATCAAGGTGGTTTGTAGGCTCATCTAAGAAAAGTAAGTTTACATCAGTTGCTAATATCTTAGCTAACATTACCCTACTTTTTTCACCTCCTGATAGAAGTGAAATTTTTTTCTTTATGTCATCTCCACTAAACATCATAGACCCAGCAATAGCTCTCACTTTTGACTCTGGCAGTTTTGGGTTTCCTAAGTATATCTCATCCATTATTGTATTTTTTAGATTTAAATGATCAATATTTGTCTGACCAAAGTGTCCTAAAGATGCAGAGGTATGAAAATCAATGCTACCTGTTAAGTGTTTTAACTCTTTTGCAATTGTATTTAAAAGAGTAGATTTACCTTTACCATTTTTACCTATGATTCCTATAGTTTCACCCTTATTCAAACAAAAAGAGATATCTTCAAAAAGCAGATTATTTTTATCATAACCAAATGAAACATCTTTTACATCAAGTAAAACTTTTGAAGCAGTTTGCTTATAGTTAAAATCAAAATCCAAAGTAGCTTCATTTTCTAAAGAACCTAAATCTTCCATCTTATCAAGCTCTTTTTGTTTTGATTGAGCTTGTGCAGCAGTTGAAGCTCTTACTTTATTTTTAGCTATAAACTCTTCAAGCTCTTTTCTCTTTTTTTCTTGAGTTGCTTTTTGTTTTTCAAAATGCTCATCATTTGCTTCAAGTTGGGCATAGAATTTTTTTGTATCCCCTGCAATTATTTCAAGATTTTTTCTAACTAATCCCATTGTATGAGTTGTTACACTATCCATAAAATCCCTATCGTGAGTGATTATAATAATCTCACCTTCAAAAGATTTCAAAAAGCTTTTTAACCATCTTAAAGAGACAATATCTAAGTAGTTTGTAGGCTCATCTAAAAGTAATAAATCAGGTTTTGTTACTAAAAGCTTAGCAAGATTAATTCTTATTTGATAACCACCTGAAAAACTTTGAGGTGGTTTGTCTAAATCCTCATGTGAAAACCCTAGCCCAAAGAGTATCTTTTCTACTTTATATATACTATATTTATCCTCTTGGCTTAAAGCTAATGCCCCCTCTTGAACTACACTATCTTCAGTAAAATTCAAGTGCTGTTTTAATGCACCAATTTTATAGCCTTTAGGGATATTTATCTCTCCATCATCTTGATGCTCTTCATTTAATATCATCTTAAATAAAGTAGATTTTCCACTACCATTTCTACCTACAAAGCCTACTTTTTCACCTTTGTTTAATCTAAAGTTTAAGTTTGTAAACAACTCTTTATCTGCAAAGCTTTTTGAAATATTTGAAAGTTCTATCATAAATTAGTCTTTTAAAGTGAGATTATATATAAAAGCAAGAATTAGAATTCTTGCCTTTTTTTTCTATTTTTGAGTTTAATAAAACAGGATTGATTAGTGTAAGTCTTCGTTTAACTTAACTTCTCTTGTACTTCTCATAGCGATAATTTGTCCTGTAACAGAGTTTTGTCTAAAGTGAACTCCATTTACGTCTAAAAAGTCCATACCTCTCATAAGCTCTTTTATCTCTTTATCTGGATTAATCTCTTTTAGTTGTTCAACTGCTTTTTGAGATAGTGTAACTTTAGTTCCAGGTAAGATTGTAACACCTGCATCTAAAATACAACCATCACCAATAGCAGTACCTGTACAAGAGTTAGCACCTAATAGTGTGTTTTCTCCAATAGTTACAGGAACACCATCAGTTCCTGATAATACACCAAGAATAGAAGCACCACCACCAACATCAGATCCAGCTCCTACTTTTGCACTTGAAGAGATTCTACCCTCAACCATTACAGCACCTTCAGTACCTGCATTGAAGTTAATATAAGCAGCACCTGGCATTACTGTTGTACCTGCTGCTAATTGTGCACCAAATCTTACTTTATTTGTATCTAAAACTCTTGTATTATCAGCTGGAATTACATGGTCTAAAAATTGTGGGAATTTATCTACTTTTGTAATACTTGGATATTTACCAGATAGTTTTAATGAAATCTCATTTGCTCTTAGCCAGTCTAACTCAATTGGTTGATTTCCAACCCATGCACTGTTCTCTAATTTTCCAAATGCTCCATTTAAATTTAATGATCTAAGTGGTGCTTTTCCTAATGATAAAGCATATAGTTTTAAATATACTGACTCAGGAGTTTGTGGTGCATCCTCTTCAAATATAAATACCACCTTATAATCATCAGCATTTAACCCTGAATCAATAGGTAATGAAGCTAATGTTGAAAGAACTTGAACATTTTTATGAGCCTCACCCTTTGCTTCTGGGATATATGGTCTAAAGCTTTCAATTGCTTTAGTTAAAAACTCATCAGAGATATCACAAACTAACTCTGACTTTGATGTATCCACATCTTCACCTGCATGTTTTAGTGCATCTAATAAAATTGCAGCACTTCCATAGTTCTCTTCCCAGTTTACAAAAGGATAGTTTACTTGAAGTATTTTTTCAGGGTTCAATTGTCCTCTATCAAGTTTTGCTATACCAAATCCTATTGGATTTTTGTACCAATCTTGTGATTGAATATCTTCTACTAATTTTTTGAAATCTTCTTTTGTATAAGCCATTAATATATCTCCTAAAATTTTTGCCGATTATACAATAAACTAACTAATATAAGATTAAATATACTTTAGTTAAGTTTATAAGTTAGTGTCCATATCAATAACCGCAATACTAGAGGTTATACTATGCAAAGCTTTCAGCAAAGAGTTGATTTTTTTTGAGCGTAAAATAATTTCATATCGATATTTATTAGCCATTTTAAAAATAGCATTTTGTCCAAAACCAACTACCTCAATATCTTCTATTTTCTTAAAAAACTTCACATAGATATCCATCTCATCTTTCGCTCTTAGTCCATTTTTACTTGCAAAAATAACTTTTGCTATTTTTACATAGGGTGGATATAAATCTTGCCTAAACTCTAATTCACTTTGCAAAAACTCTTTATAATTAGACTCGTTTAAATAGTAATTAAAAAACTCTTCATTTTTTGTTTGTATTATTACCTCACCAGCACCTTTTCTACCACTTCTACCTGAAATTTGAATAAGCAATGATAGAGCTTTTTCCCTTGATTTATATGAGTTCATATTTAATACTGAATCAATACCTAAAACAACTGCAAGTTTTACATTATGATAGTCATGACCTTTTGATAGCATTTGAGTACCAACTAAAATATCTATTTTATCATCATTGAAATCACCTAGTATTTTTTTTAATTGCTTATTGGTTTTAATCTCATCCCTATCAAACCTTTGTATATTTTTATTAGGGAAAATCTCTTTTAACTCCTCTTGTATTTGGGCTGTTCCAACTCTTAAATTATGAATAATACCCGTATTACAATAAGGACATGCCTGGGGAATCTGTTGTGCATAACCACAATAGTGACACTTTAAAGCCAAGTCATTTTTATGTAAACTCATAGAAACAGAGCAGTAAGGACACTCCACAGATTTACCACAAGAGGTACAAATTTGGTATTTAAAATTTGCTCTAGTGGGTAAAAAAACAATAATTTGACTTTTTTGCTTTAGTGCATTTGCTACTTTTTCTATAATATTTGGTGATAAATTTGAATCACTATTATCAAAAATATAACTCTTTTTAGTTTTATAAAAAGTCTCTTCAAGTCTATAATAAGGAATCTTATTAAAAGAGCTAGTTGATACAGTAGCACTTCCTAAAATAAGCTGTAAGTCATACTTTTTTGCAATATAAATAGCTATATCTTTTGTATTTAGCCTTGGTTTAGAATCACTTTTATATGAATCATCATGCTCTTCATCAACTACAATTATTCCCAAATCTTTATATGGTAAAAACAGAGATGACCTTGCACCTGCTATTAGTTTTATCTCATTTTCTTGAAGTTGTTGTAAAATATCATTTTTCTTCTTTTTTGTTATTTTTGAGTGCCAAATAGCAACTTTGTTACCAAAAACCTTTTCTAGTCTCTTTTGCATTTGGGGAGTTAATGAAATCTCTGGCATAAGCATAACAGCTTGTCTATTTTCATTTAAGTGCTCTTGGATAGCTTTTATATAAATTTCGGTTTTCCCTGAACCTGTATTTGCAAAAAGTAGCCCCTGTTTTTTCTCTTTTAAAAACTCATATGCCTCTTGCTGCTTTTTTGATAAACATACATCAAAATCAAATCTCTCATTTGTATTTTTTGCTTTTATATTTTTATCGTATGCATTATAAATACTTAAAGACTCACCAATAGAACATACATAATATTGAGATATAAACTTAGCTACTTCCATCATCTTTTCACTAAAATACTTATTGGTGATTTCAAAAATATCTACACACTTAAAAGTTGGCTTTTCAACCTCTTTTATTACAACAGCATCACTTAAGTTTTTTCTATTTCTTAACTTTACTAAAACTTTTGTACCAATATCAATTATATCTTCACTTTGATAAGTAAGTGGTTCTAAAGGAGATTTTAAAAGTGCGACCTGATAATAATTCATTTAAAAAAGCTCCTGGCATAATGATACTGGTTTCTTGCAATTAAACATTGAGTTTTCATACTTGAAAAAAACAACTTCCTTTGATGAAATAAAATAGCCATAGTCAAAAGAACTATCTTTAAACCATTTTCCATCTTCTTTTAAAGCAGTGGTAGTTGATAACAAAGGGTTACTAAGTATTTTAGAAAAAAGTTTTTTGTTTTTTGATTGAACAGACTCATCATCTAAACTAGTAATATCACTACTGTCTTGAAGTAAAATTTTTTCTTGTTTTAAGGTCGATATTCCACTTCTAATTAAAGCCACATCAGCTTTAAGTTTAGTGATATTTGCGTTACTTAGTAAGTCTGTATATTTTGAAGCTATAAAAGCAGTTATTATAGAGATAATTAAAACTGCAATAATTAATTCCAATAAAGAAAAGGCTTTTGTCATTTAAAATCTAGCTAGTTTATCTGATATGTTTTCTACATCTTTTTTAAAGTTTAAGTACTCTTGGGTAACTCTTATATAAGCAGCGAGTAAGTCTTTTGTATTATTATCCTTATCTAAATCTAAATATTTTGTAAGTTGTTTTTCCATATCCTCATCCACATTGATAGTATAAGCTCTATAGTTTATATAATATGTAATCTCTTTATTCACCTTTTTGTGCCTTTGTTAATGTTAATGTACTATCAATTCTAAGAAACATATCTTGATTATTACGTATTAATTCATCATTTTCATTTTTCATGTTGTCCAACTCTTCTTGTAAAGTTTGGTTTTCAACTTTTAATTTTTCATACTCATAAAGTAGTCTATCAAGTTTAGTATTTAATGTTTCAATTATTTCCATAAATGAATTTTATCAAACTTAATTACTAATATAGTTTAAATTAGACTATTTTGCTTTTTTTTCTTCATTTATAAATGCTTTTGCTACTTCATACAACATTGCTACTGATTTACCCCATTGGGAAAAGTCACTAGCATCATCCAAAGATATATCAAATTTAGCACTCATCTTTTTTATTAACTCTTGCTCACTTAAATCAAAATCATTATCAATATGAACCAATATCATTATCTCTAAAAGTACAATTTTTTGACTTTTTTTTGACTTAAAATCATTTAAAATATCATCTAATGAAAAGTTTTCCATATCAAAAGAGTTCAAGTTTTCTATTCCCATTTCATCAACATACTATTTTATAATCTCTTCTTCTTTTTCTCCAAACCTTTTATCTATTCTTGCAATATAGTGAGCAAGTTGTAAAAAAGAGAATTTCTCTTTTGATTCTAATCTCATTAATAGCATTTTTATTAATCCCTAATATTTATTTAATCATATTTTATTCATTTTTAATTAACAAAAGATAAATAAATCTATATCTGTATGTTATATAATTTGAGCCTTACCTCTTTTTTTTGCTTCATACAAAGAGTTGTCAGCTCGTTTTATAACATCTTGTAGATTCTTATCTTCACTTTTACTTTGAGCACAACCAATACTCACACTAAATTTATATTTAGTATCATTTTTCTTATTTATTGCATTTATGATTTTATTTGCAACTACTTTTGCATCTTTGATTATTGTATTAGATAGAATAATCAAAAACTCATCACCACCATATCTCACAATAGCATCATCTTCTCTTGTAACACTTTTAGTATATTCAATAAACTTAACTATAACCTCATCACCTGCATCATGACCATACTTATCATTTATTTGCTTAAAATCATCAAGGTCTATTAATAGTAAAGACATTGTAAAATTGTTCTCTTTTATACTATAAATATACTCTTTTGAGTACTCATCTAAATACTTCCTATTGTATGTTTTAGTTAAAGCATCTATCTTTGAGTCCCTTTCAATTAAAACCCTTTTTGTTTCAGAATCAACTAATTTCTTTGTACGTTGATTTAACTTTTGTGCCATCTCATTGAAGTTCTTATTAAGCTCATTTAATTCATAAATATTATTCTCTTCAAGCTTTTGAATATCTTTATTTGAGCCAATAAACTTAGTTTTATCTATAATAGTAAAAATTGGTTTTTTAATACTATCAACTAAACCTTTTGCTTTATAATATAAAAATACAAAAAAGATTAGATAAAAAATCGTTATTGTTCCAATAACTAAATAACCCAAGTTTTCATAGTGTGTTTTTAACTCATTTAAACTCTTAAATAGCTTATATTTAGGTACAAGAGATACTACATACCATGGTGTTTTCTCTAATTTTTTAGAAAAAACAAAATACTCTTTGTCATCAATTAATAAACTATTTGAATATGGTTCATCTTTTAGTATTCTTTTAAACTTATCTACTTGCTTTTGATTTATTTGATGAAAAATATCATACTCACCAGGTGGATAAACTGTCTTATCTATTTTTTTTAGTTCATTTTGTGAAGCTAACTCATTTATTTTAAAAACCTTTCGCAAGCTATTTGGCATAGCTACTACTTTTCCTTTATCACATAAAATAAAAGATGAAGCTTCATATGGTAGATTTATTTTTAAAAATTGATTTATCATATTATTTACTTTCATATCCAAACCTACCACACCTTCTAAAAAGCCATCATTATAAATAGGTGCAATGGCACTTACTATCCATTTTTTTGAAACAGGGTCCAAATAAACACTAGTCCATACTACTTTTTTTGAAGGGTTATTTTGTAAGTTTGCTTTATTATAAAAATTAAACTTTTTAACATCAAAGGATGGAGTAAAAACATCATAAACATTGTCTATATATGGATAATACCTATTTATATTATCATATGAGTTAAAATATGCAGCTACAATATTGTCATTGTTTTTTACAATAGACTCATAAAGTAAATCAAATTTTTCAGTTTTTAATATCTTCTTTCTAATATCTTCTGTTAAATCAAATCTATTTGATACAGCTACAGAAGAGCCCTTTTTTGTTTGCTTATACGTAATTTGATTTTTTGCTTTTGCTAACTTTATATCATTTTTTATTGGTATATCATCGTAGTTTTTAAAAAAATCTTCATGGTGTCTTTTAACTATTTTTAGGTTTTGCTCAATTGATTGAAAATCTTTTGAAACACTATCATATCTCAAGTCAAGATATTTATTTATATCCGTAGATATATCATTAATCATAAAATCAATGTTTTTCTTGGATAGATTATTATTAACAGAGAAATACAAAACTATCAAAAAAATCTCTATTAAAACCAAAGAGGTTAAAGATGTCTTTAGATAGTTTCTATAAATTAAATCTTTAAGTGCTATTTTTTTCATATTGAACTCTTTTTTACATTAAATCGCCTTTTAAACAAACAGCCTTAAATCATGTTATCACTTAAATTATTAAATTAATATTAATTCATCTCTAAGCTCATTAAAAACATATCCTCTCCATCAGTTACATTTATGTTCACACTACTACATGAGGGACATGAGAACTCATTTTTTTCTAAAATAGACTCCCTTTGACAATCTAAACACTTAATAGTTATTTTTTGTATATTCATCAAAAACTGTGCATTATGGCAAATAGTCTGTTCTTTAAATGTATCAAAAGCAGTTTGTAGTAAATCAGGCTCAACCCCCGATAAAACACCAATTTTTACTACTACTTTTGTAACTTCACTTGCATCATTTTGTTTAGCATGCTCTTCACATGATTCTAATAAGGATTGAACAATACTGTATTCATGCATTAATATCTCCTACTAATAAATTCTGTTAAAAGAAGCAAAAAACTAAAGAGTGCATAGAAATGCACTTAGTTTTAACAAATTCTAGGTAGTAATTCACCCGTTGGTAACTCTAAAAATCTTTTTGTACCCCAAGAGCTATACAATACAACTTTCTTATCATACTGTTTTGTAACATCAGCAATAATAGATGCATTTGCACTATTTTCAAACTGCTTTAATACCTTAATAGCTTTATTTGCATCTTCTTTTTTTACAGCTAATACAAAAGTTCCTTCATTTGCTAAACTCATAGCTTCAAAACCTAAAAGCTCACAAATTCCCTTTACTTCATTTGATATAGGAATATCTTTTTCTTGAACCTCTATACATATATCAGATTGAACAGCCCACTCATTTAATACTGCACTTAATCCACCTCTTGTTGCATCTCTTAATGCAGTAATTTTAATATCTGAATCAATTAATGCTTTAACCTGTGGCCATAAACTTGCACAATCACTTTGTAAAGAGGTTGAGATATCCATCTCTTCTCTTGCAGCAAATATTGTTGCACCATGAGCTCCGATATCACGACTTACTATTATTACATCATCTTGTGAGATATTATTTGAACTTATATCACCTCTTTTTATTTCACCTATTCCTGTGGTATTTATAAAAATCTTATCAACACTACCTTTTGGTACAACTTTTGTATCACCACTTACAACAATTGCACTATTTAAAGCAAGCTCTTTTTTCATACTATCTACAATTTTCTCTAAAGAGTCAATTTCAAACCCCTCTTCAATTATAACTGAACAAGTTAAGTATTTAGGTTTTGCACCCATCATTGCTAAATCATTACAAGTACCACAAATAGATAGCTTACCTATATTAGCATTATTGAAAAATATAGGGCTTACTGTAAATGAATCAGTACTAAAAGCTAATTTCCCATCTTCAATTACAGCTGAATCTTCACTTTTTGTTAATATCTCATTTTCAAATGCTTTATAAAAAACTTTTGAGATTAACTCTTGATTTTCGGCTCCACCATTTCCTTGAGCTAATGTAACTTTTTTCATATTTTCTCTCTTTTTTATTAACTAGCTTAAAAGATTACCATATTTATAGTAAGCTGCACATGCACCCTCACTACTTACCATACAAGACCCAACTGGATTTGTAGGAGTACATACATTTCCAAAAATCTTACAATCAGTTGGTTTAGCCACACCTTTTAAAATATCAGGACATTTACAAGCTTTATTCTCTTTTGGTGACTCTTTTGGTAGGATTTTTTCATATATTACTTTTGCATTGTACTTATCAAATTCATCTTTTAAATCATAACCACTTAAAGGAACTTCCCCAACGCCTCTAAATTTAAATGAAACCTTTTGCAAATAGTTTTCTATCATCTCTTGAGCTTTTATATTCCCCTCATAAGATACAAGTCTTTTATACTCTACTTCTAAATCACTTCTGCTTTGCACAAACTGTCTTATTAACATATGAATAGACTGCATTACATCAACAGGCTCAAACCCACTTACTACAACAGGCTTATTATAGTTCTTAGGAAAAGTTTCATATATTTTTGAACCACTTATTACTGAAACATGTGAAGGGCCTAAAAAAGCATCAATATTACAATCCTTGCTTTTAACTAAAACCTCCATTACTTCAGGAACTGTCACATGATTCACATGAAAATAGAGGTTTTTTATATCTTTTTGGATAACTGTTTTTAATAGTGAGCATGTCATTGGAGTTGTTGTCTCAAAGCCTATTGCAAAAAACACTACTGTTTTTAAAGGATTTTCATTTGCTATTTTAATACAATCCATAGGAGAGTAAACAAATCTAACATCAGCACCCTTACTTCTTGCATCTTGCAAACTTCCATTACTACCTGGAACTTTAATCATATCACCTAAGGTTACTAATATAACCTCTTCTTGCATTGCTAAAACATAAGCACTATCAATTCTCTCTTTTGGCATAACGCATACAGGACATCCAGGTCCGTGAATAAAGTTTATATTTGAGGGAAGAAGTTGAGAAATTCCGTACTTCATAATAGTATGAGTATGCCCTCCACAAACCTCCATAATATTTATATTTTTACTTAGTTTTAATGAGTCCTCATATATTAGTTTTGAATAAGCTCTCATCGCATCTGGATTTCTAAACCCATCGTATAAGTCATTTAGTTTTAACTCTTTTTCCATAATACTACCTGCTAGGACAATTTTCAGACTCAGCAATGGCTGCTAGTTTATCCTCTTGTTCCATTTTATCAATTATTTCTTGATATATTTTCAAGGACTCTAAAGCATCTTCTTCATCTATTTTATTCATAGCAAAACCTATATGTAAAAGTACATAATCACCCACTTTTACCTCTTGGTCTATTAAATCCAAAGAAGCACTTCTTTTCACCCCCATAGTATCCACTACACAACTATTCATATCTTCATCTATTTTTTCTATTTTTGAAGGAATTGATAGGCACATTATCTCATTCTCCTTTTAAACTCTATCCAATTTGCAACTTTTTGAATTGAGTTTTTATCTTTTATATTTACTTCTAAAATATCCACATTTGGTTTTAATTTTCTTGCAGCCTCTTTCTCTTTTTTGATATCATACTCAAAGTAAGGTAGTAAATCTGTTTTTGTTATTAAAATCAAATCAGCTGTTCTAAACATCACAGGATACTTCTCTATTTTATCTTCACCCTCTGGAATACTAACTAATACAATATTTAAGTGAGTTCCCACATCATAAGAAGCTGGACAAACTAAGTTTCCAACATTCTCTACAAAGCATACATCAAGCTGGTTTAAAGGCATATCATGCAAACCTTTATGTACCATAAAAGCATCTAAGTGACAGGCACTTCCTGTTTGTATTTGAACAGCTTTAATATTTTTTGCTTTTAATCTATTAGCATCTCTATTTGTCTCAAGATCACCCTCAACTACTCCATATTTAAAATCAACCAAATCAACAAGATGTTCTAAAAGCGTAGTTTTACCACTTCCAGGACTACTCATAAGATTTATTCCTAAAACACCATTTTTATCAAAATGTGCTCTATTATGAGCTGCTTCATGGTCATTTTTATCTAAAATCTTTTTTATTACTGATACTGTTTTGCTATCATTTAACTGTGGATTATGATGAAGCGTTTCATGGGCTGCTTGATGACTCTGGCTATTTTCTCCAGAGTGTTTTTGTGTATGTTCATGGTCATGATGATGGTGGTGGTCTGTAATTGAACATCCGCAATCTTTGCACATATTTCTTCCTTTTAAGTCTATTTTATGAATAAATGTTCATTTTAAAAAGTTTATCTTAAATCAACTAAAACTAATCTAATTTTTTAAAAAACTTATATAATTTTGGAACCATTTACAATATACACCAAAAGCTTTACTTATATTAATTAAAATAAAAAATTATATATGTATGTATAAAAGTAACATTTCAGATACTTTTTTATTACTTTGTATATAAAATATGTCTTTTTAAGTGTCATTTTTGTGACACTATAATAATCTTGTAAAATATTTAACTAAGGGGTTATTATGCTTAAAGATATGTCAACAAGAAAGAAGCTGCTTGTACTACCTGTATTTTTCTTAATTATGGTTATTATTTCCATATTTATATACAACTACTTCAACTCTACTTCACAAAAAAGATCAGATGTAGCAGTACAAACAAATATATTCATCCAAAAGGTTTTAAAAGGAAGAATAACAGTCTATCAGTTTTTAAGAACACCAAATGAACAAACTGCTCAAAAAGTTAGAGAAAGCTTTAAAGAGCTTGATAATTCAGTAAGACAGTTACAACCACTACTAGATAAAAAACAGAATATTAAACTTACAAAAGATATATTAAAATTATCTAATAAATATATAGAGAATTTTGATAAATTTTATCTTAAAAAAATAAAAGAGCATAACAATGGCATTTTTCAAGAGGGTCATGAGACTTTAGCCATAATAAAACAGATGGTTAATATAGGTTTATCTTTAGAAAAAGAGCTTGCACAAATCAATAAAAATGCAACTGTACTAAAACAAGAAGCCAAAAATAATATGCAAAATGCTCTACTTGCAATTATTATCATATCTATAATTCTATTCATTATTGTATCTCAACTTATTTCAAATGAACTAATAAAAGAGATTAAAGAGTTCCAAAAAGGTTTATTAAAATTCTTTGCATACATCAATAAAGAGACAGATGATGTGAAGCTTTTAGATGAATCATCAGATGATGAGTTTGGTGAAATGACAAAAACAATAAATAAAAATATTATAAAATCAAAAGAGACAATTGAATCAGACAATAAGTTCTTAGAAGAGATAACAGCTATAGTTGATACAATAAAAGATGGTTTCTTAAATAAAAGATTAGAAAATGAAACACAAACACAAAACCTAGAACAGCTAAGAAAACAGATAAATGATATGTTACAAAGCCTTCAACTTAGAGTTTGTACAAATGTAAATGACATATCTTATGCACTAAAAAAGTATGCCAAGCTAGATTTCACCCATAGAATAAAAGGGTGCAATAGTGATGTAACTGTAGGACTAAATAATCTAGCTGATATTATAAATGAGATGTTAGTAGAGAATAAATCAAATGGTTTAACATTAGGTGAAAGTAGTGAAATACTACTTAAAAATGTGGATACATTAAATAAAAACTCAAATGAAGCAGCAGCTTCACTAGAAGAGACAGCAGCTGCAATAGAGCAAATAACAAGTAATATATCAAGTAATACAAACAATATTGTCCAAATGTCAACCCTTGCTACAAGTGTTACTAGCTCAGTTTCAAAAGGTCAAACATTAGCAAATGAAACAACAGATGCAATGAATGAAATAGATAATGAAGTAAACTCAATAAATGAAGCAATAACTGTTATTGATAATATTGCATTCCAAACAAATATCTTAAGTCTAAACGCAGCAGTAGAAGCAGCAACAGCAGGTGAAGCTGGAAAAGGTTTTGCAGTGGTTGCAGGTGAAGTTAGAAACCTTGCAAATAGAAGTGCAGAAGCTGCAAATGAGATAAAAACATTAGTTGAAAGTGCTACAAAAAAAGCAGATAAAGGTAGAAAAATATCACAAGATATGATACAAGGCTATAAAACATTAAGTTCAGATATCTCAAAAACTACTAGTATCATAAAAGATGTGGAGTCATCAAGTAAAGAGCAAGTATCAGGAATTGAGCAAATAAATGATGCTGTTAACTCACTAGATAGACAAACCCAACAAAATGCAATGATAGCAAGTCAAACATATAATATAGCAGTTCAAACAGATAAAATCGCTAAACTTGTTATTTCAAATACAAATGATAAAGAGTTTATTGGCAAAGATAAAGTAAAAGCCAAGGAGATATCAGTAAAAGAAGCATAACGCTTCTTTTTTACCTTGCAGCTTTAATCTTATCAAGAAGTTCATCTTTTGAAAAGAGTCTATTAATTTTTTGATTTTTTACTCCATCAAAAACTGTCACCTCAATGCCATTATTTCTATTTTTTACACTTTTTATTAGCACTTTAGTTTCATAGCCATCAGGGAAGATTAATGGTATTTTTTGATTTACAAACAACTCATAAAGATTTGGTTCTTTTCTTTTAGCTACATATTGTTTATTTGAGTATAAATATTTCCAAACTTTCATCTCTTGAGAGTAGTTAATAGGATTATTACTAAAGTCACTTATTATTTTTTCATTAAGTAAATAGAAGTTTGTTTCACAAAAAAATCCTTTTACACAGTTGCATAAAAAAACTTTTTGATTTTTTTTACCTATTTTATTTATTGTAGCAAACTTAAACTTCTTAACCATCGCTTGATGACTATAATCTTTATCATAATCAACTAATAAAATACCAAGTATTTGTAGAAGATTTGGTATATCAAAAGCTGGAAAATCTTTTTTATATTTTTCTGCATTATCATTTAGAATTTTAAATACTTCAAGTAGATAATTACTACTATTTTTTGAAACACTTTTTTTTATTTTGAAATACTCTCCATGAACAACATCTAAGATATTAATTATATTTGTTTCCATTGATTCATATATAGCTATTATTATTACTTTTTTATCATTTCTTCTATTTTTAATTGCAAAAGTATTTTTATCTATTGGGGATATTGTATATAAACTAGCAATTTTACTTTCAATATCATCTAGGTGTATATCCTCTTGTTTAAATATTAATTCATTGTTATTTATATACTCAAGAAGTTCACTTCGAGTTGTAATTGATAGCTCATATCTATTTATATACTCTTGATTCTTAGAATTAAAATAGAGCCCAAAATCAAGAAGTTTCTCTTTGTGGTGATATAGATTCTTTTGATTAGGAATAGAAAATTTTGTAAATGTATATTTATTTGTTTTTATCATTGATTTATCTTTAATTTTTTATTGTTTTATTCTTTCCTGACTCTTTTGCTTCATATAGAAGCTCATCTGCTTTTTTAATAATATCTTGAGTGTCATTTGACTCACTATTATCACAAACTCCAACACTCACAGTAGTTTTTAAACTATTTTCATACTCTTCTTGGATTTTTTTTCTTATTTTTTCTGCTATTTCATAAGCTTGGTCTTTATTAGCATCTGGGAAAATAGCACATAACTCTTCTCCTCCATATCTAAAGGCTATATCCATTTTTCTTATATTTGAAGTTAAGATATCACTTATCTTTGCTAGTACTTCATCTCCTTTTTGATGACCGTGTGTATCATTTACTACTTTAAAATCATCAATATCAAACATCATAAATGAATAATTTGATTTCTCTCTTATGGCTTTTTCATTAACCTTTTCTAAAAATATTTCTAATACATCCCTGTCATATAGTTTTGTTAACTCATCTTTTGTTGCTATTTCAGATATTGAATCAAAATTATCCTCTGAAATTATTTTTAGTTTTGATTTTGTTTTTTTAATATTATGCATGTAATCTACTGTTGCTACTATTATGCCAACTTTTCTATGAAGCTGTTTTTCTAATTTTTTTAAGTGCTTTACTATATCTTTCCAAACATGCTTTGCTGTAGTTTCAGATAGTTGTGAATGAATTAAGACTGTTAAGATATTTGAATAAGGAGTTTTTGAAGTTTTGATATACTTTTTTAACTCTTTTTTATCATATGCAAAAATATTTATAGTATCAATATCTAAACTCTCTAAGGTTTCATTCTCTATTATTGTTTCAATCTCTTCTTTTCTCATTTAAATCCTATATGTTATTTTAAAAAAAGTATGTATGTACCACATCTGCTAATATATATAAAACCAATAAAGCAAAAATTATCTTATTTGTATTCATATTAAACCTCTATTAAAGTTCTTACTTAATATTTTTATTAACTTTCTGTAAACAATTCTAGCATATAATTTCAAAATCAATTTTAAAGGACAAGAATGTTAAAAAGTTCATACATTAGGTTTAGAATTATATCACTTTTAGAGGGATTATCATATTTAATTTTAGTTTTTATTGCAATGCCAATAAAATATATAGGTGAAAATCCATATCCTGTTAAAATAGTAGGTATGGGACATGGTGTTTTATTTATACTGTTTTGTATTTTTTTATTTGAAGCTTTCAAAAGATGTAACTGGAGCTTGAAGCTTTCAACTAAATATTTTATCTACTCGCTAATACCTTTTGGATTTATTTTAATTGATAAATCTTTAAAGCAACAGCCAGCTGATATATAAAAAGAGTTAAAACTCTTTTTATATCTATTAAACTCTACAGTTTAAAACTTAAAAATTCCCGTTTCATTTAAAATAACAGCTATTAGTGCTATTGGAATTACAAGTCTTACCATAAAAAACCATACTTTTACTAAAAATTTTCCCATTATTGGAGTTAGCTCTTTTTTAATCTCATCTTTATCCATATAGTAACCAACAAAAACAACAACTAAAATCCCACCAATTGGTACAAGTACAGTAAAACATACAAAATCAACCCAATCAAAGAAACTCTTATCTCCAACTTGTAAAGCTGGTGCAAATTCACTTATATTTGAAAATAGTGTTACCATACCCAAAGTATAAAAGAATACACTACAAATCAATGCAGCTTTAGCTCTTGTTAGTTTAAATCTTTGTATTAAGTAGTGTACGGCTGGTTCCATCATTGAAATTGCTGATGTAATACCTGCAAAAGCAATTGCTATAAAAAATAGAATCGATAAAAACTGCCCTATTTCACCAAACTCATAAAATACTGATGGAAGAGAAATAAATACTAATCCAGCACCCTTTGTTGATTCAGCACCCTTATCAAAAAGAAGTGTAAAAATAATAAGTCCAGCTACAATTGCAACCATAGTATCAATAATAGAAATCGTAATAGCAGATTTTGCTATATTTGAATCTTTTGGTAGGGATGCTGCGTAAGTAATAATAATAGCCATACCTAAAGATAGTGTATAAAAAGCCTGTCCAATTGCTGCAATAACAGCTGTTGATGTGATTTTTGAAAAGTCAGGATTAAACATAAAATGAACAGCATCACCAAATGCATCCACATTTATTGAATAAATAAACAGTATAGCTAAGATAACACCAAGTAAAGGCATTAATATTTTATTTATCTTTTCAATCCCATTTTTAACACCCCTTAAAATAATAGCAGTAACTAAAACAAACACTATAGTATGATAAAATATTTGAGTTTGATAATCTGCTTGTAGAAGTGTCATAAAGTTATCAGTTGACTCTTTAACAGTTGATGGTAGTTTTTCAAATGATAAAACTATATAATGAAAAATCCATCCAATAACAACAGAGTAGTAAGATAAAATAATCAATGGCACTATTACCAAAAATCCAGCATATTTCCATATATTTTTATGTTTTGTTGCTAAATTTTCAAACATACTAACAGCATCACTTCTTCCAAGTTTACCTATTAGTAACTCTGATATAAGTACAAATACACCTATAAATAGTGCTGTAAAAAGATACAATATTACAAAAGCACCTCCCCCATACTCACCTGTAACGTATGGAAACTTCCATACATTCCCTAATCCAACAGCAGAACCAACTGCTGCAAGAATAAAACCTATTCTTGTAAATCTTGAAGAGCTCATAATTCCCCTTAAATAAAATATTTAAAATTTTATCTAAACGTAAGTTAATTTTTTATGTAACTATGTTGTAACTTATATAAAATTTTTATATAATTAATTTATATACCTAGAATACAAAAGCAATATCAGAGATAGTTAATTTATATAGCTGTACCCTAACTCCACTACTATCTAAAATACTATATGTTAATGTAAGCTCATTTGGATTTTCAATTGTATCATTTAACTCTACAAACTGCTTATACTTTTCATAATCAATTATGCTATAAACAAACATAGCTTTTTCTTTAAACTTTTCATTATTTATATACTTTTCATAAGCCTCTTTATAAATATCTTTATCATATTTATCATAGAAGTTTTCTTTATACATTTTTTCACAATACTCTTGTTTATTATACTCATTTGTATTGTATGTATAGTGATCATCAGCTATTATAGCTTCTAAATCTGGGTGTATCTCAAATAAATTATACTTAATATATCCATCTTCATTTGATATTTCATGTGTTGTTCTTATCATTTATGCACCTTGTTTTTACTCTATTTTAACATACTTTACTATTTAAACTTATAAAGTATGATAAGCTTGCCCTACAGAGATGCCCTCATCATTTAAAGGTATCTGCTTTGAAAAGTATACTTCTATATTCTTATTTTTTAACTCTTTTAATACTACAGTTAAAAGGGTTTGGTTTTGAAATACTCCCCCACTTAATATCACAGGTAACTCTTCGTGTTTTTTTGAAAGTTTTACTATAAGCTTTACTATTGTATTTATAAACTTTGTTGCAATTAACTCTTTATTATTATCATATATAATTTGCTTAATCATCTGTTTTATATTTATAATACCATTGTCTATTTCAAACCCATAAGACTCTTTGATATTTTCATTATAATACTCTTCTAATAAAAGTCCTGTTTGCCCTTCATAACTTTGTATATGAGCTATATTTGCTAAACTTGCAACCCCATCAAATACTCTTCCCATAGAGCTTGTAAGTATGCTATTTAAATCTTTTTGGTGCATTGTATAATATAACTCAATCTCTTTTTCATCAAATGCTTTTAAAACTTCTGCATTTATTCTCTTTACCTCTTGCTTACTATATATATCAAATAGCATAGATAAAGCTACTCTTTTAGGCTCTTTTATTGCTTTTTGTGCTCCTAGAAGTTTAAAATACTCTATGTGATACTCTCTTTTATATGATTTTTTGTCACAAATAAAAACTTCACCACCCCAGATATTTCCATCATCACCAAAGCCTGTACCATCGAAGGCTATTCCTAAAACTTTTTTATTTAGTTTGTACTCTGCCATTGTTGATAATATATGGCTATAGTGGTGTTGAACTTGTACTAGTTTATCAGCATAATTATCTTTTGCCCACTTAGTACTTTCATAGTTTGGATGATTATCACAAACTACAATATCAGGTTCAAACTCATAAAATCTTTTAAAACTCTGTATTGTCCTTTCAAAGTACTCAACTGATTCAATAGTGTTTAAATCACCTATATATGGAGATAGTATTAGATTATCTTCAAATACTATTGTTATTGTTGATTTTTGATTTGCCCCTAAAGCTAAAACTTTTTTATCTATTTTTTTATTTAGCTTTATGAGTGTTGGAGCATAACCTCTTGCATTTCTTAGTTTACAGATATCTTCATTTATCACTTGCATTACAGAATCATCACATGAGTTTATAATCTCTCTATTGAAATCTAATACATAATCCACAACAAACCCTAACTTTTGAATTAACTCATCTTTAGATTTTATAATTGGCTCATCTTTTAAGTTTGCACTAGTTGCAACTATTGGATTATTTAAGTATCTAAATAAAATATGATGTAATGCAGTATAAGGCAAAAAGCAGCCTATTTTACTAATATCAACACAGACACTCTTACTTAATTTAAAACTATTACTACTTTTAAGTAAAACTATTGGCTTTTCTTTTGAGTTTAAACACTCAAGCTCTTTTTTAGTAGGTTTTGTATATTTTCTTACCTCATCAAGATTTTTAAACATCACAGCAAATGGTTTTTTAGGTCTATTTTTTCTTTGTCTTAAACTGCTTACAACCTTTTCATTTAATGCATCGCAGACTATATGAAAACCACCTAAACCTTTGAGAGCTACTATATCTCCTTGGTTTATTAGCTTTGCTAAGTTTTTAATTGCTTCTATATCATTTTTTATTAAACAGTTTTTATTATCATATAAACTAATTTTTGGACCACATTTTTCACAAGCAACAGGCTGGGCATGATATCTTCTATTAGTAGGGTTTTTATACTCTTGTTTACACAAAGGACATAAATTAAAATCTTTCATTGAAGTATTACATCTATCATATGGTACTGTTTCTATAATAGAGTACCTAGGACCGCAGTTTGTACAGTTTGTAAGTGCATAGTTGTATCTAAAGTTATCTTTATCATTTATATCTAAAATACACTCATCACAAATAGACATATCAGGAGATATCATAGTTGTTTTACTTTTGGAGTTTGTACTTTTTTTAATTTGGAAAGTAGAGTAAATCTTTTTTTGTTGATTTTTTATTTTTATAGAGTCAACTCTTGCAAGTTTTGGTGGATTTGTTTTAAGCTCAAGTAAAAACTTTTCAAAGTTTTTAATTGAACAATAAAGAGCTATATTTACTCCATTACTGTCATTGTTTACCCAACCTTTAATATCATATTTTAAAGCAAGATTATATACATACGGTCTAAATCCAACTCCTTGGACTACTCCTGTTACTTCTAATTTTTTATTTACCATAATTCACCAACTATTCTTAAACAATTTTATTAAAATATATTCTACTGAAAACTATGTTTATTTTCTGTTTTAAGAGTGAATAATCTCTCTTTTAAAAGACTCATATGCAATTTGTTTGATTGAAGTATTTGAATTTCTTATTTCTAAATCTATTCTATGAGATTTTATGTGTTTTTTTAATCTATCTTCCATAGTATCAATTGCCCTTATAATTTCACTGCTTAATTCAAAAGTTGTGTCATCTGCAACTCTTTTTGGTACAACCCCAAGAATATGTGTGTTAGGTAAGTCTTTATTCATATCTATCATATTTAAAGTTTGTAACATCTCTACTTCATGGGCACTTCCTTGCCAATTTATATTTGAGGGTACTTGTTTATAATCAAAAAAATAAACATCACCTGGCTTAGAGTCTGAAGCATCTATACAATCAATTACTACAATCTCATGATGTTTTATAATTTCAGGTATTAACCTTTGGGCCAAAGTTCCCCCATCGATTATTACAACCTCATAATCACTACTTCTAAAATCATACTTTTCATCTATATAGTGAACAAAATGTGCACCAATTCCCTCATCTTGAAATAGAATATTTCCTATTCCAAGTATTAAAAAACTCTTTTTCATACTAATGCTTCTGCTCCCATTTATAACCTGAAATAATAGAATCCATAGCCCCACTTTTTCCATAAATAGAGTTAAAAACTGCAAGATATATATGTATTGGTAAAAATATAATAAAGAACCACATTGCAATATGATGTAGTTGTCTAACCCATGCTAAACCACCCATTATAGCTTCTAATGGTCTTAAATACTCATACAAAAACCCACCTAAACCTTCATGATATACATGAATATATAGTATCAATCCTGTAATAATCATTACAACTAGTGCAATATATACACCTAAATATGCAACAAACTGTAAAGGGTTATAAACCCCTTTTAGTTTTGCATGTCTGCCTATTAATAAATAGTATTTAATCTGCTTTACCCAAACTTTTGGATTAATAAAATCAAAAAAAGAGACTCTTTCTACTTTACTTTGCTTATCAAAAATAAAGATATAAAACTTTCCAATGGTCACACATATTAGAAGAAAGCCAATAATTACATGCCATGACCTCATAAGTGCATATAGGAAATTATTAGGTTCTCCTTGATTTAATGCAGATGAGATAAAAGGAATAGCAAGATAAAAACCTGTAAAGGTTAAAACAACAATTGCTATGGCTCGTACCCAGTGAGTAACCCTAAGCCAAAATGAAAACTCATAATGTTTTTTAATCATCACTGCTCCTTAGCAAGACGAACCATAAATTGGATCTACTTTATATGTTCCTAAATCATTACCTTTTTTATCCATAACATGAACAGCACAAGCAATACAAGGATCAAAACTATGAATAACTCTAATAATCTCCAATGGCTGAGATAAATCATCTACTTTAAGCCCCACTAAATTCTCTTCATAAGGACCTCTTTGATTTAAAGAGTCAGTTGGACCTGCATTCCAAGTTGAGGGAACAACTGCTTGATAGTTTTCTATAACACCATTTTTAATTCTAACCCAATGGGATAACATACCCCTTGGAACATCACCTATAAACCGCCCTTTATACTCTTTGTTTTTATCAATTTTATATGAAGTATAAGTATCCTCATCAACTTTTAGATTCTCAATTAGTGTCTCAAATGCTTCTAATCCATGCTTTGCAATAGCTCTAGCTTGAATCATTCTTCCAGCTGTTCTTCCTAGTGCTGTAAATAGTGCAGCTTTAGGTAACTCTGTTTTTTCTAAAAACTCATCAACCAATGGAACAATCTTTTTATTACCTTTTGCATAAGATATTAAAACAGATGCAAGAGGTCCAACTTCCATTGGTTTATTATTATATCTAGGAGATTTAATCCAAGAGTACTTACCTTTTTCATCAACAACTTTTGAAGCTATCATTTCTCCATTTGGTCCAACTGTATCCATATCTTTAAAGCCTGTATATTTTGGATCTGTTTTTCCATCATAAGGGTGTAAAGGCTTATTGTGTTCATACCATGAGTGTGTTGCTTCTTCTGTTATTAAATCTTCATCTATTTCAAAAACTTTTGATAAATCTTTATTCTCTATTATTCCAGTATCAAATAAAAATTCAGTTCTATTTAGTTGCATCTCCTTATGGGACATGAAGTTTTTAACACCTGCTTGAGCCATAACAGAGGGCTCATCTTTGTAAACTTTTGCAGCCATAATAACATCTGCTTGGTAAGCACTCTCAATAAACTGGGCACCTTTTTTAAATAAAGTTAAATACTCACCCATTCTTGAAGGATCTAATAAATCCATTATACAAGTCACCCCACCTACAGTTAAGCTTTGAGGATGTGGTTGTTTACCTCCAAATATAGCCATTAGTTTTGCTAAATCCCTTTGTACTTCTAATGCTTTTAAATAATGGGATAGAAGAATTAGATTTTGCTCAGGAGTAAATCTATATGTTTTATGTCCCCAATAAGCATTTGCAAAAGGTCCTAATTGTCCTTTTTGCACAAACTCTTTTACTCTATGTTTTACTTTTTTAAGATTATTTTCACCTGTTGCTATTGGATAATCTGCATACTTAAATGCCTCTTTTGATGCTTTTGCTTCATTTGCATCAAGTGCAGATACCACATCAACCCAGTCAAGTCCATGTAAATGATAGAAATGAATAACATGGTCATGCATAAACAAAGCCATATTCATTAATGACCTTGTTAACTTTGCATTTAAAGGTGGAACAATACCCAGTGCATCTTCAACAGCTTCAATTCCTGCTCTATAGTGTGAGAAAGTACAAACACCACAAATTCTTTGCATTAAAAAACCAGCATCCCTTGGGTCTCTATTTTTAACAATTGTTTCTAAACCTCTCCAAAGGGTTGCTGTTGAGTAAGCTTCTTGTATGACACTGTTTTCATCAACTTCAACCTCAATTCTTAAGTGTCCTTCTATTCTTGTAATTGGGTCTACTACTACTCTTTTATTTGCCATATCTTACTCCTGTCCATCTTTTGGATTTTTAAATTTAGAAATTGCTGCATGTGCAGCAATCCCAATACCTGTTGCTGTTAATAGACCAAGTCCTATTTTATCTGCTGTTGCATCTGCACCAAGTCCTTCAAAAGCTGTATTATATAATCTATTTGCAGTTGGTTCTTCAAAAGGTCCCATCGTATCCCAAAAATCAGGTTCAGTACATCCAATACATCCATGACCTGCTTGAATAGGCCAAGACATATGTGAGTTGAACTTATTTTTTGAACAGTTACTAAAAGTATAAGGACCCTTGCAGCCTACTTTATATAAACAGTAACCCCGCTTAGCACCCTCATCACCAAACTCTTCAACAAACTCACCCGCATCAAAGTGACCTCTTCTCTCACATAAATCATGAATTCGTTTTCCATAAGCCCACTTAGGTCTATTATAAGCATCAAGTGCAGGTAAGGTACCATATAAAATATAATGTAAAAGTGTACCTACAATATTTTTTTCACTAGGAGGACAACCTGGAACATTTATAACTGGTTTAGTAGTTACTTTACTTAAAGCAACTGCACCTGTTGGATTTGGATACGCAGCTTGTACACCACCAAAAGCTGAACAACTTCCAATAGCAAAAATTGCAGCTGCATTCTCAGAAGCTTTTTTAGCTGAGTACTCTCCTGTATGCCCAAGTGCACCTATTGTTAAATAGTGTGCATCATTTTTAGAGGGTATTCCACCCTCAACCATAAGAATATACTGACCCTTATAAGCTTCAATAGCATGTTCAAGATTATGCTCAGCTTGCCAGCCAGCTGCTGCCATCAAGGTTTCATGGTACTCTAAAGAGATATGATCGAAAATCAAAGAATCAATTGTAGGTGCATCAGTTCTTAATAGTGACTCACTACAACCTGTACACTCAGCCATATGCAACCATATTATTGGCAACCTATCACTTAATTTTGCAGCTTTTGCAACTAATGGAGTAAAAGTTGCAGGTAAGCTTAACATTGCAGTGATTGATGCTGCCCATTTCATAAAATCTCTTCTTGAAATAGAGTTTTTATCTAACTTTTCTTGAATCGATACTTTTTTATTTATTGTTTGTAGAGTTTCTAAGCTCTTTAATCTACTTGATAATTTTTCATATAGTTTTTCATATTTCAAAATCATTTCCTTTTTTGAATGACTATTCATTTATTTAAATGATTTTAGAATAAAATTAGTTAAAATAAACTGATTTTAGTTAATAAATATGAATAACTATTCATATTTATTACTTTATATATTTAAATTTTTTAGTAGTCTAAAGGATACTCTTTAGGAAGTATAAAATTGTAGTTTTTAGAGAGATTTTTGTGTGTTTTTGATAATAGAATACTATTAGCAAACATATCACCTGTTATTACAACATCTTTTGCACTTATCTCTTTTGCTACTTCATCTGTGTAGTTAGTAATAAACTCACCTAGACTTTCATAAAACGAGTAAGCTAATGTTGAGTTATCAACATCAGCCATTTTATATGACATCATAGATTGAATTACTCTTCTATAATCTAAGTAGTTAATACCATCAATTTTTTCAACTTTCATATCTATTTGAATTCCACTTTTTATATTTGTACTTAAAGCTAAATCCTCAAAACCTTTTGCCCCTGCTTTTATTCCTAAAACTTTTGCACATATATTAAGTATTGACTTAAATCCTCTTGCTTCTTGGTCAATTTTTAAACTTTTTAAGTTTTTTGGAAATTTATTTTTATAATTAGTAATTAACCTTTCACAAAACTCATCAATTTGTTCAATCTCATCAAGTGCATTTTCAACACTATTGTGAATATTTGGTATCATAATTACATTTTTCAAACCCTTTGTAGGTAGATTCATTAAAAGTGAACTTTTATTTGAATTTAAAGAAAAATAAACTCCAACACTAGGAACTAATCTTTTATTAAATTGAGCTAATGTTGCTTTATATACTCCACCATTATCATCAAAATACTCTTTACTAGAGTTATATTTTTTATTTGCTAGATGGTCATACTTTGGAAATAAAGCCTTATCTCCTTTTATTAATAGGTTTGTATCACCAAAATATGTGGCTTTTAGTCCATCTTGATATCTATCTTCTGTTACATATAATACAAAGTTAATATCTTTTTGTCTTAATGCATCAGCAAAAAGAACTGTTTGCTTATCATCAGGAATTTTTACATATATGAAGTTTGTTGAAGAGTATTCATTATCTCTGTTTTGGAGTAGTTTAAACTTTAACTTCACAAGAGGTCTCTCTATTGAGCATAAAAGTTGTAAATCTTTTTGACTTACTTCACATATCTGACTTAATTTATTTACATCTGTTACTAAAAGTTTAACTTCATGACCTTTTTTCTCAAACTCTTTTCTTAACTTTTTGTTTGGTAAAAAAATATCTTTTAAGCCATTATAGGTTTCAATTTTTGAAACCTCACCTTTTGATAATTTTACTATATCGTTTAAAAAATCAATACTATTTTCATCTAAGATACTTTTAATTGTATCATTTGTCAAAAGTTTAATATTTTGTTTAACTTTTTTGTTCTCTAACTCTTCAATAGAATCATCAAAGCTGTCTAATACTTGAGATTTTCCCAAAAAAATAGATATTGGTAGCTTTTTTTCTAAAAATGCAAAAAACTCCTCAATTCTACTAGGTTCATCTTCAAACTGTATAAGTATAAAGCCTTTGTACTGCTTACATTTTGCATTTATAGAAAACTCGTTTATTAAAGTTTTTAAAATATATTTAAAATATTTATTTGTTGTATTAAAATCAATCTTGTAGATTAGTTGCATGTCTTATATCTTCCTCATTTGGTATTCTACTTAAATGTTCCCCATTATAGCTTCCAATCATACCTTTTACAATATCTGCTATGTTTATATTATTTACTTTTTTAGCTTTTATGTTTAAACTCTCAACCTCTTTAATAGCATTTTTTATAAATTCTTCAAATCTATCCTCTATAGTTTTAGTAAGTCCAATCTCAACACTTTCAATATCTTCAGGAATAATTCCTAAAATTGTTACATTAGCATGACTTTCCAATACAGAACAGATTTCAAGCATTTCTACAATTTCTACTTCATGTGCTGTTTTTCTATAGTTACCTAACCCTAATAACACATCTGATGGAAGTCTAAAAATTTCACCTGTATTATCTTCAATAGATACAGTATCCAATATAATTACATTTTCATACTCTTGAAAATATGACATTAATTTAAAACCTAAAGTCCCACCATCAATTATCTCTAAATCCCCATCAAACTCATAGTTTTGTTTTAAAAATTCAGATGCATAAATACCTACACCCTCATCTTTAAAAAGCATATTTCCAACACCAACAATAATATTTTTTTTCATAATAAACTCCCAAAAAAAAGAGAACTTGAAAGTTCCCTTTTACTATTATTTTTTATCTTTTGTATCTTTTTTTCTTACAAACTTATGACCACTAAATACAATACCTATATCTCCCTCACGCCAGAAGATTGTTCTCCAGATTTGATAATATATATGACACATAACCCAAACTAAAAGAAAATACATAGCAGTATGGTGCGCTATTCTAACTCCCATATTTCCACCAAATACATCTAGTGTCCAATCTGTAGCAAAGTGAAGCATCCAAGGCCACCATGCACCAATTGAACTTTCACCTGAAGCTAATCCATGTACATATAACTGTAATCCTGTTAATAACATAAATATTAATATCAAATGAAATAGAGTAAAAAATATAATATTATAACTATCACTATAGCTTGAATCAAACTTTTTTCTTCTATTAAAAGTGATAAGATTTAAAAACACTTCCCAAAACTCTATAAAGTTTTGTTTATTTGGAATGATTTTTTTATATGGCTTTTCAAATCTTGAAAAGAAATATAAATAACCAATCAATATTGCTGTAACATCAAAGATAATAGCAGCAATAAAGTGCCCCCATCTATTCCATGCCATTACATATTTATCAACTGCTGGATCAGCAATAAATGTTTGATAGTATGGGTGACCTATGTAAAGCCCGGTTGCAACTGCAGCAATCATACAAACAACATTTAACCAGTGTATTGTTCGCATCATTGGAGTCATTCTTTCAACCCTTTTCATATTAGGCACAGCTTGCTCCTCCTATTGGATCTACTTTATAAACACCCAACTCTTTACCTTTTGAGTCTATAATATGCACAGCACAAGCAATACAAGGATCAAAACTATGTACTGTTCTTAAAATCTCTAAAGGCTCATCGGGATTTGCTACTTTTGTTCCCACAAGTGATGATTCATACGCACCAAGTCTACCCTTATAATCTCTTGGAGCTGCATTCCATGTTGATGGAACTACTGCTTGATAGTTTGCCACTTTTCCATCTTTGATTTTAACCCAGTGACCTAAACCTCCCCTTGGAGCTTCAGCCATACCATAACCTTGAGCATCACCTGATACTGAATCAAAGTCAAACTCTGTCCATGTTGATAAATCTCCATGGGCAACATTTGATGCTAACTCATCACACCACTGCATCATAGCATCACACATAAGTTCAGTCTCTATTGCTCTTGCAGCTGTTCTTCCTACTGTTGAGAATAGTACTTTTGTAGGTAAATTACCATTTTTTAAGAAAGTAGTTACATATTTAGTAATTCTCTCATCACCTTTTGCAACACCTACAACCATTCTTGCAAGTGGTCCCACTTCCATTCTCTCATCATCATATAGTGGAGATTTAATCCAAGAGTATTTATTTTCAGTATCTAAATAAGCGATGTTATTCTCTTTTTTACCAAAACCTGTAAAGTTTGGCTTAGTCTCACCATCATAAGGGTGTAGATTTGTCTCACCTTCATACCATGCATGGGTAACATCTTCTGTAATTTTTTCTTGACTTACTTCATATACCTTTGATAAGTCTTTGTTTTTAACAATACCTGATGGGAATAGTTTTGAAGCTTCATAAAATGGTAAATCATCTAAGTTAAAATCACCATAAGACATGAAGTTTCCTAAACCTCCACCAATTCCTTCAAGTGCTTCATCGGCATACATAGTCCCTGCCATGTAAACATCTGGTAAATAAGCTTGCTTTGTAAACTCTCTTCCTTTTTTAAGGATTTGTTTAAACTCTGCAATTCTTGAAGGGTTTTTGATATCTTGAACACAAGTTACCCCACCTACAACAAATGATTGTGGGTGTGGATTTTTACCACCAAAAATAGCCATCATCTTACCTAAGTCTCTTTGAATCTCTAAAGCATCAAGATAGTGAGATAAACCAATTAAGTTTTGCTCAGGAGTAAGTTTAAACCCTTTTGAACCCCAGTAAGCATTTCCAAAGATACCTAATCTTCCTTGTTTTATATACTTATTTACCCTTTGCTGAACTACAGCATAGTTATCTTCACTTGCATTCCAAGGTCTATCACCTGCAACTTTAGCCCACTTTTGAGCCTCACTAACAGTCTTTTTTGGATCAGCTTTTAGTGCTTCTGTGATATCAACCCAATCAAGTGCATGTAAGTGGTAGAAGTGAACTATATGGTCATGTACATAAAGTGCACCTTGAATTAAGTTTCGCACTAACCTTGCATTTTTTGGAATAGTAACATTAAATGCATGCTCAACTGCTTCAATACTTCTTTGATAGTGAGTACCTGTACAAACACCACAAATTCTCATAGCAAGAAGGCCACAATCCCTTGGGTCTCTTCCTTTTAGAATCTCCTCAATTCCTCTAAACATAGTAGAAGAAGAGTAAGCATCGGTTACCACATTGTTTTCATCTATAATTGCTTCAATTCTAAGATGTCCCTCAATCCTTGTAATAGGGTCAATTACTAAGTGTTTTTTTGCCATTGTTATTCTTCTCCTTCTTCTTCTTTGCTTGATTTTTTACCTGCAACTGCACTTGCAACTGCATGAACTCCAATACCAACAGTTGTTGCTGTTAATAAACCTAAACCAAACTCATCAACTGTTTTTTCAACTCCACCTGTTGGTGCTTTGATATTTGCACTTGCCATTGGTCTTTGGTATGCATACTTATCCCAAAAATCAGGCTCACTACATCCAATACATCCATGTCCTGCACCAATTGGCCAGTTAGTTCCTTCGTTATACCTTATAATAGAACAGTTATTAAATGTCATAGGACCCTTACAACCAACTTTATATAAACACCAGTTATTCTTAGCTCCTGCATCACCCCACTCTTCTACAAACTCACCTGCATCAAAGTGTGCTCTTCTCTCACAGTTATCATGGATTCTATAACCAAATGCAAACTTAGGTCTTAAAAGTGAGTCAAGCTCTGGAACTTGCCCTGTTAAGATATAGTGTAAAACAACACCAACCATATTTGCAGGATTTGCAGGACATGCTGGAATATTAATAATTGGTTTACCCTTTACAATATCCATAACACCAACAGCACCTGTTGGGTTTGGAGCAGCAGCTGGAATACCACCAAATGTTGCACAAGTACCAACTGCAACTACAGCAGCTGCATTCTTTGAGATTCTTTGTAAATGGTCATAGAAAGTCTCACCTGATGGACCAATTGTTCCATAGTTACCATTCATTCCCATTGGAATAGAACCCTCAACAAAAAGTAAATAGTTACCTTTAAAGTGCTCAATTGCTTCATCTAATTGATGTTCTGCATCATGTCCTGCACCTGCCATTAAAGCATGGTGAAACTCTAAACTCATAACATCAAATAACAAATCATCAACAGTTGGAGCACTACTTCTTAAAAGTGCTTCTGTATTACCAGCACAGTCTTGTAACTCCAACCATACTACTGGAACTCTATTCATTAACTCAGTTGCTTGGGCCACTAAAGGTGTGAACATAGGAGGTAACATAAGTGTGGCAGTTGTAGCACTTGCCCACTTCATAAACTCTCTTCTATCAATTCCTTCACTGTGTACAACATCCATCATATCAATATCTTTAAGAGGCTCTTGCTTTCTTAAAGATGATAATCTCTTCTTAGCTTTCTCAAATAAAGAGTTATAATACTCATCCCCTTTATTTGTATCCACCCTACCTGATTTTTGGGTAAAAACTTTTTTTACCATATCTGCAGAATTAATCATTAAACCCTTCCTTTAAAAATGAATATTCATTTACTTAATATAAACTTATCAATGCTTACCTTAGCTCTTTCTTAATTATATTTCCTTATAAATAGCATTAAAATAGCTTTTATAATTAGTTTAAAATATTTAAATTTAAGTAGTAACCATTTAATGGTATTTAAATGAACAACTATTCATCTAAATGTATATGTTTTTTAGTTAATTAAGCCCTATAAAGATTTATATATTTTTTTTATTTTTGTATAAAAAGGTAACAATCAAACTTCTAATGAGTAGTACAAACAGAACAAACATCAAAGCTTCTTAAAACAACCTTTGCCATCTCAAAAGAGTTCGAGCCTATAATCGCTTTTTGAGCTACACCTTTTTGATCTTTATACTGTGGACCTAGATTCCATACAGTTGGAGTAATAACATCATATTTTTTTATATAGCCATTTTCTATGGTCACATTATGATATAGTGAACCTCTACATGCTTCTACAGTTGAAATACAACCAGCACTTTCAATAGAAGAGAACTCATATTTTGGTTTTATATAAGATGCTTCATTTAAATCAATCTTTGCTATTAACTCTTTTGTATCTTGTAATAAAAATGCAAGCTCATCTACTCTTGCTAATACTCTTGTAAAAACACTATCTTCATAATTTTTATGAATACTATATATAAACTCTCTTTTACTTAGTATTGCCCTTGCTAAAGGACCTGTTTCATAAAAGTTTTTATTATAGCTGACACTTTTAGCCCAAGTGTGTTTACCTTTTTTTTCTTTGTTTAATTCAAAGGTTCTTTGTGTATGCTCTTTTATTTTTTTTGTATCTATTGAAGAAGAGAAACTCTTATTTTGCTTACCTTTTTTAAATAGAGTTGTATCATTTAAAGATAGAAATCTATTATATGATTTACCATAAGAGTGTAATGAGTTCTCAAAGCTTAAGTTTACAAAATATTTTAAATCACCTTTTAGCAAATTAATATCCTCTATACTATTAAATGACAAATATCTATCAAAAGATACTCCACATAAGTTATCTTCAAAAAATTTAACTGCACTATCTATATAGTTTGTCATAGTAACTAAATCTAAATGGGTAGGATCACTTGCAACTCCACCTGGTATCATATACGAACTATGTGGCCACTGCCCGCCTATTATTGCTAATGTTTTTATAACTTCACTAGCTGCCATGCAAGCTTCTAACCACTTTTTTCCTTTTAGAGGCTTATATTCATTTAATTCATCATTTTCAAGCTTTATAATATCAGGTAGTATAAACATATAAAACCATTTTATATGAGAATCAATTGTTTCAATATTTAAGCCAATTTGTCTTAATATTTTTGCTTTATTAGTTACTTCTAGTTTTTCATATGCATTTTCGTAAGCACCCTCTAAAGCCTCAACAGTAGCCTTTAAGTGAGCTTGTCCACAAATACCACAGATACGTGGA
>JBNJFB010000002.1:0-81081 GCA_051746405.1 Campylobacterota bacterium | reverse complement strand
TTTAGCACAAGAGCATATGCACGCACTAGGAGTTCCCACATCAAGGTCATTGACTCTTTACACTTCAAAAAGTGAAACTGTTACAAGACCTTGGTTTATGCAAGGTTCTTACTCAAAAGACCCTGAAGTTATGATAGAAGAGAAAGTCGCTATCTCAACAAGAGTGGCTCCTTCATTTTTAAGAGTAGGTCAATTAGAGCTATTTGGTAGAAGAGCAAGAAAAGAAGAACATCCAAAAGCAAAAGAGGAGTTAGAACAGATAGTTTTACACGCAATTAGTAGAGAATACCCTAAGATAGATAAAAATTTAAAGCTAGAAGAGAAGATAATACTATTTGCCAAAGAGTTTAGAAGTAGATTAATATCACTTGTAACCAATTGGATTAAAGTAGGGTATTGTCAAGGTAATTTCAATAGTGATAATTGTGCAGTTGGTGGATATACTCTTGATTATGGACCTTTTGGGTTTATTGATGAGTTTCATCCAAGATATCAGCCTTGGACAGGTGGTGGAGTACATTTTTCATTTTTCAATCAACCACAAGCAGCTAGACAGAACTTTAAGATGTTTTATACAGCACTAAAGCCTTTAGTTGAAGAAGATAAGGAAGCACTTGAACAGTTAGATGAGATAAAAGATGGTTTTAGTAAAGCTATGCAAAAAAGTATGGAAGAGATGTGGGCTAAAAAACTAGGTTTAAAAAAGTTTGATGAAGCTTTATTTGAAGAGCTTATGGTACTTATGATTGAAACAAAAGTAGACTATACAATATTTTTCCGAGAGTTGTCATCAATTCCACAAGATATAAAAATACTTACAAGAAGTTTTTATCAAGATATTTACAAAAGGCAAGATTTAGTAAATAGATGGCGGAAGTGGTTAGATAAGTGGAATACGCTAATTTTAGATAAACCAAGAGAGGAATTAAGTGCTTTAATGAAAGCTATTAATCCAAAGTATACTTTAAGAGAGTGGTTTTTAGTACCAGCTTATGAAAAAGCAAATGAAGATGACTATAGTTTGATTCATGAGCTTCAAGAGGTTATGATAAATCCTTATGAGGAGCAATCAAAGAAGATAGAAGATAAGTATTATAGACTAAAGCCTGCTGAACTTTTTGATATAGCAGGTGTATCTCACGTGAGTTGTTCCTCATAATAATGTAGTGGTAACTGAAAAATATTAATTATAAGTTAAGAGTATATCTTTTGCTTTATTTCTGTAGTATTTATGAAGTGGTCTAGTTCATCTTCACTTATTATATTTGGTGTTTTTAAAGAGGCACTTGTAAACATAGTAGAGTTTATAATACGTTGTTTTAAAGAATCACTATTTATTATAGTTGCTGTATGAAGTACACCTTGCCAATAAGCTTTATTAGTTATATAAGGAGCTGATGAGTTGTTTATGCATAGGATTTGATAATTATTTTTATTAAAGCTTTTAATCTCTTGATTGTAGGGTTGTAAAATATTTTTATTGAATTCAAACATGGGATTATATTCTTGCATAAACTTATCAGGTGTTATTCCTAACTCATAAGCACACTTAGTATAATCTGCAATTTCTATGATAGAATCAACACAACTAGGCTCATAACCTAACATCAAAATGGATTCTTCAGGACCTCCATCAAGATGTGGTTTTGTAGATTCTTGTTGGTCAAATCGTCCTGCACTAAGATATATAAGTGTTTTTTTATATTTTGAAATATGAATTTTTGATAACTCCTCTTTTATAGAAACCATTAGTTTTCTAAACTTACTTGAAGTCATACCTCTTCCTAAATCTACTAAATAAAATCCAGGTTTATCAAAATCAATACGAAAAACTGATTTATACATCTTATTTGCGATATTGGAAATATCTTTTTTTACATAGTGCATTTTATACCTTTAAAATAGGTTGTTCATCTCTTCTTTAAAGTTAGCAAACGCATTTTCCACATTTGGAATGTTTTTATAACGTGTATTTGTAAGTCTTACATGTTTTGTTTTTAAATCGCAAATCGCAATTCTAAAGCTAGCACCCATTGTTGGTTCTACAACACACACAATTTGATCATCAATCTGCCTTGTTGCGTGAATAGTACCTTGTAAAGAGTTGAAAAAATACTTAGGGTAAGTCAATGGCGTAATCTCAACAATATCAATAGCCTCTTCATTATCAAGTGTTTCAACTATAAGTTTTGCATCTTCATAACTGTCAAACCCAATACACCAATCATCAAAGTACTTATTAAAATGTTCTAAATCCTCATCAAGAAATCCACCAGCTAAGGACTGTAAAGCATATATAGACAAAAAATCACCTTCTTTATTTATGTTTTAAAAGTGGATTTTAACATATTTAGCTTTTGTGAATATATATCAAAGAGATAGAGTAGATTTATATATAATATCTAAAATTATAGTTAAAGCTTTTTAGAATAGAGTTTTTGTTAAAATAAAAAATATATAGAGGCTGTGATAAAAAGCTCAAAATAAAATCCATAATACTAATGGTAAAAATTTGAAGAACTTTAAAAATGCTATAAATAGCAGAGAATTTTCAAAAAAATGAAACAAAAGATCTACCAAAAAAGTTTAGAAGAGATTAGTCAAGAGGATTTGCTGGCGTTTAGTGAAAACAAAACCATAGAGTTAAATGAAGAGATACTTTACAACCTTTTTGTAGAAGAAATTTTACCACTTAGTATTAAATATAGTGAACTAATATCTGATAAGCTTTATTTAGCTAATTATGTAGCATTTGTGCTAGGTGAGATCACATCTGATGAGTTGGTAGATGCATTACAAAATTATAAAGAGTGTGAGTACATTACTGTTTATAGTCCAAACATAAGCAACGATAAGTTTACACTTGAGATAGAAAGCAATATAAGTAAACATGGTATTAAGAGTGATAAGTTAAGGTTTAGAGGTTAGTGATATGATAGAGACTATCTTGAATTTTTTAGATATCTGGAATGAAAAGAAAAAAAAGATTATTACAAAAAAAGATTTTGATATTTTATATAAAAATTTAAGTGAAGTGATAAAGCCAAATGAAGTAACACCCCAAAAAATTGGAGAGAGTCCCAAAGGAATTCGTAAAATGAGTATAGCACAAAAAAATAAAGAATTCAAAAATGATGGTTAATGAAAGCTCAAATATTATCATCTATTCAAGTGAAGATGGCACTACTAAACTAGAAGTAAAGCTAGAAAATGAAACTTTGTGGCTGTCTCAAAAGCAACTTTGTGAGCTTTTTGGAAAGTCAAAATCAACTATTAGTGAGCATATTACAGCTATTTTTAAAGATGAAGAGTTAAATAAAAATTCAGTTGTTCGGAATTACCGAACAACTGCCAGTGACGGTAAAAACTATGATGTAGAGTATTATAACCTTGATGTGATTATAGCCTTAGGATTTAAAGTGCGAAGCAGAAGCGGTGTACAGTTTAGGAAATGGGCAAACCAAATACTCAAAGAGTATATAGTTAAAGGTTTTGCTATGGATGATGAGAGGCTCAAAAATCCTCCTGTAGCAAACTCTAAAGTACCTGATTATTTTGAGCAGATGATAGAGCGTATCCGTGATATACGAGCGAGTGAGCGAAGAGTATATTTAAGAGTCAAAGAGATATTTGCGTTAGCAAGTGATTATGATCCATCTTGGAGTGAGACTACACGGTTCTTTCAACACATACAAAATAAGCTTCATTTTGCAGTGACTAAACTTACTGCAGCTGAGATCATCTCTCAAAGAGCAGATGCTAGTAGAGTAAATATGGGGATCACAACGCTTGATACAAACAGTATAAAAAGCACAGATGTAACAGTAGCTAAAAACTACTTGAGTGAACAAGAGATAGATGAGCTTAATCGTATAGTCGTGATGTGGTTAGATTATGCAGAAGATCAAGCCAAAAGAAAGCAGCAAGTGTTTTTAAAAGATTGGGAAAAAAAGCTAGATGCATTTTTAGAGTTTAATGAAAGAGACGTTTTACAAAACTTTGGTGAGATTTCAAAAAAAGAAGCAGATACAAAAGCTAAAGAAGAGTATAAAAAGTTTGCATCTCAAAGAAGAGAAAAAAGAGAAGAGCAAGGGTTAGAAGAGAGTATAAAAGTGCTTGAAAATACAGCAAAAATCATAGAAGAGAAGAAGTAATATTAAAAATAAAGGATATGATAAGAAAAGTGATATAAGTACAAAAGAGAAACTACAGATAAAAAGTGCTGAAGCTTTTTTTAGAACACTTCAAGAAAAAGGCATCAATGTAAGATATGAAACAAAGATAAATAAAGATGAATTATCCCAAATGATTAAAGATATTTTAAAATAAAAAATATAGAAATGATAACAAAAAACAATGACAAACAAGGGTTTATAAAATGAAAATAAAAGTCTATTATGAGGACACAGATGTTGGTGGGGTTGTTTATTATGCCAACTATTTAAAATTTTGTGAAAGAGCTAGGTCTGAGCTTTTTTTCAAAAAGGGTTTATCTCCACATAGTGAGAATGAGTTTTTTGTGGTTAAGAAAGTTGAGGGTGATTATATAAAGCCTGCTGTTTTTGGTGATGATTTAGTTGTAACTTGTAAGCTTACACAAAAAAAGGCTGCATCTGTTGTGATGTATCAAGAGGTTTTAAGAGATGGGGAGGTTTTATTTAAGGGTTCATTTAAATTAGCATATTTAAAAGCTTTTAAACCTGCTAAAATACCAAAAGAGTTATTTGAGGTTTTAGATGAAAAATAGCATATTTTTAAAACTGTTGGTTTTGTTGGTAATTGTAAGTAGTTTTGCATTTTCAAAGGATGCTTTTTTATTAAAAGATAGAAATGAAATATACTTTTTACCAAAACATGCAGATAAAACAAAAGATAGAATCATAGATTTGATAAAAGAGTCAAAAAAGAGTATTTATATCTCTATGTATAACTTCTCATATAAAAAGTTTGCTAAAGAGTTAGTTGAAAAATCCAAAGAGGGTATTGATATTAGAGTTATCTTTGATAAATCTAAAGTCCAAAAAGATGATGATATTTATAAAATGCTTAAAAAAAGAGGTATTAAAACTATTATTGCTAATAAAAAGTTACATACTAAAATAGCTATTTTTGATGAGAAAGTTTTACTTTTAGGTAGTACAAACTGGACTAAGGATTCATTTAAAGATAATTATGAGGTTGTTTTATTTACAAATGATAATAAAATCATTCAAAAATCAAAAAAATTTATTGAAAATTTTTAAACTAAAATCAAAGCAATAAAACAGTAATATACCACATATTATTAAGAAGAAGGATTATAATTGTTAGAGATATTTATAATGGCTTATTGCCTATATTTTGTTTTAAATATATATACATCTATTATGCAAGTTGGTTATGTAAAAAATGCAATGAAACAGCAACCTATCATTTTAGATAGTAAGGGATATCATGAGGCTGCAAATTATGCTATAGAAAAAGAGAGAGTATCTATAGCATCATCACTTTATGATTTTTTGATATTTTTCCTATGGATTGGTTTTGGTTTAGCTTTTTTAGACTCTATAGTAACTATTGATTCCACATGGATAAAAGCTATAGTTTTTGTTGATGCTTTTATTATTATAAATTGGGTTTTGACTCTACCTTTTGAGTTATATAAAACTTTTAAACTAGATAAAAAATATGGTTTTTCAAATATGACAAGTTCTCTTTTTATCAAAGATACATTAAAAAGTGGAGTACTTTTCTTAGTATTTGGTTCAATTGTTATAGCTGGAATTGCTCTTATTATAAATAACTTTCCATTGTGGTGGATTTGGGGATTTGTGTTTATTTTTGCTGTTATTATAGCTATAAATATGGTTTATCCTTTAGTTAGAGATAAGATGTTTGATAAATTTGAACCATTAAAAGACAAAGACTTAGAAAGTAAGATTGAAAAATTACTTGATGAAGTTGGTTTTAAAAGTTCAGGAGTTTTTTCAGTTGATGCAAGTAAAAGAGACAACAGACTAAATGCATATTTTGGTGGTTTAGGTAGTACAAAAAGAGTTGTTTTATTTGATACATTAGTAGAGAAACTAACACACAATGAACTTTTAGCAGTACTAGGACATGAGTTAGGACACTTTAAAAATGGTGATATTTTGAAAAATATTGGTATTATGGGTCTTGTTATGTTTGTGTTTTTTGCTATCTTTGGTAACTTACCACAAGAGCTATTTTTGTCATTGTCTTTAGATTTTGAAGCTTCATCAATAATAACAATTTTCTTGATGTTTTCACCTATACTATCATTTTTCTTGATGCCTTTAATCTCATTGATTTCAAGACACAATGAGTATGCTGCAGATGAGTTTGGTTCAAACCTTCAATCAAAGCAAGATTTAGTAAGTGCATTATTAAAATTAGCAAACGAGAATAAATCATTTCCCCTATCTCATCCAATTTATGTATTTTTCTACTATTCACATCCACCTTTAGTAGAAAGATTTAAAGAGTTGGGGTATGATGTTCATGAAAATGCCCAAGATGCACTAAGAGAGGATTTTAAGATTGACTAATACCTTTGAGGTTAGTTTACTTACACTACTACTATGCTCTTTAGTAGTAGTTATGGGTTTTTTTACTATTTTTTATTTGATAAAAAAAAGATATGAAACTATGCTTAGTAGCCAATATGAAGAGGCTATGCTAAAACTTAAAAGTTTAAATGAAAAAGTAGAGTTTACAAGTACTTTTTATGAAGATAAAATCAAGTCTGTTCAAAAAGAGTCAAATCAAGCCCAAGAAAATCTAATAGAAAATTATGAGTTAAGAATAGAGAGTATTCAAAATGAGTATAGAATAAAAGAGGACTCACTAAATGATAAAATTCAACTTTTAAAAGAGTCAAAAGAACAAATGAAGCTAGAGTTTGAGTCTTTGGCAAATAGTATATTTGAACAAAATCAAAAGAAGTCAAACTCTACAATAACTCAGATGTTAAATCCTTTTAAAGAGCAGTTAAACTCATTTGGAAAAAGGGTAAATGATATTTACAATGAAGAGACAAAGCAAAGAAGTACACTATTAACTGAAATTAAGAATTTAAAAGATTTAAATCAGCAAATCTCAACTGATGCAGTAAATCTTACAAAAGCACTTAAAGGTGATAATAAAATCCAAGGTGACTGGGGTGAGATGATTTTGTCTTCTATTTTGGAGCAAACGGGCTTAAGGCAGGGAGTTGAGTATACGACACAAGACTCTTTTACAAATGAGGAAGGTAGACGTGTAAGACCTGATGTTATAGTTCATCTTCCATCAAAAAAAGATATTATTATAGACTCAAAAGTCTCTTTAAAAGCCTATGTTGATTATGTTAATAGTGAAAATGAAACAAAAAAATATAATGCAAAAAAAGAGTTACTTAAATCTATTACTTCCCATATTAAAGGTTTAAGTAATAAAAAGTATGAAGATATAAAAGAGGTTAGAAGTTTAGATTTTGTACTTTTATTTATTCCTATTGAGCAAGCTTTTTTATTGGCAAGCTTAGAGGATGAAAATCTTTTTAAGTATGCATTTGATCATAATATTATGTTAGTTTCTCCTTCAACTCTATTTGTTACTTTAAGAACTATAGAGAATATTTGGCGAAATGAACACCAAAATGAAAATGCTCAATTAATAGCAAAAAAAGCTGCAGATATGTATGATAAGTTTGCAGGTTTTGTAAAAGATATGGATGAGATAGGTACCCATATTTCAAGAACACAAAAATCCTATGATAGTGCAATTATAAAGCTATCAAGTGGCAGGGGGAATTTAGTTAGAAGATCTCAAGAGTTTATTGACTTAGGAGTTAAACCTAAAAAGATTATTGATGAAAAGAATTTATTAGAAGAGTAGATATTATGGAACTATTAAATCAATTAGCACAAAATTTTCTGACACTGCTTAACGCTTTTTCTATTTATATAGTAATAGGACTGTTTATAGCAGGGATTTTAAAACAGATTATTCCTGATGATTTTGTATCATCTCATTTAGGTAATGACTCAACAGGTTCAGTTATAAAAGCTACACTATTTGGGATACCACTGCCTGTTTGTTCATGTTCGGTTATTCCTTTAGCACAAGCTTTAAGAAAAGAGGGTGCTAGTAAGGGTTCTGTTCAAAGCTTTTTAATCTCTACGCCAATTACAGGGGTTGATTCTATATTGGCAACATTTTCTTTATTTGGATTTGTATTTACTGCATTTAGAGTTATATCATCTATAATAATTGCAATTATTGTAGGTCTTGTTCAAAATATTTTTGAAAAAAAAGAGAGTAAAAGTAGTAATAAACAAAATATAAATTTCCAAAGCTTCAGTACTGTAAAGCCAACATCTACTTTTAGTACGACAAAAGAAGATGAGTCTTCTTGCTGTTCTACTTCAAGTTGTTGTAGTAGTTCAAGTAAAAAAGAGGGTTTTTCTATTAAAGCAGTTTTTACATACGCTTATGGAATACTTTTTAAAGATATGGCAAAAGCACTACTTATTGGTTTGATTTTAGGAAGTCTTTTTATTACTTTTATGCCACAAGAGTATAGTAGCTTATTTTTTGAAAATAGGTTTTTAACCTATATAGTAATTATACTATTGGCAATACCTTTATATACTTGTGCAACTGCATCTTTACCTATTGCAGCTGCACTAATGCTACAAGGTATGAGTGGAGGGGCTGCTTTTATTTTCCTAACAGCAGGCCCTGCAACTAGTGCAGTTACTATGAGTATAGTTTATAAGTTGCTTGGAAAAAAATCTCTGATAATTTATGTTTCAACTATTTCAAGTTTAGCTTTAATCTTTGGAGTTTCATTTGATATATTCTTTGAAGAGTTAGAGATATTAAAAGTCTCACTTGAAGATGAGTCTAGTTCACTTTTTGAAGCATTAGCTTCATTAGCAGTGTTATTACTTATTTTTTATCATATTTTTAAAAGTAGGTTTACAAAAAAAGAGCAAGAAGAGAAAAGCTCTTGTTGCTCTTGATTTTATAAAACTATTTCAAATCGTTAAGAAGTAATATATCTACAAGCTCACCAGCTTTTATATCTTCACTATCTTCTTCTTGAATTAAAAGTGCAGGGCTTTCTAGCATATTTGTTAGAATAGCACTTGTACCTCTTTTTTTACCCTCAAAATCTATTTTATACTCTCCATCTTGATATTTTACATTACAAGCTGTGAATACTGTTTTTGGCATTTTTCTTTTAAAATCTTCATTGATTCTAGCTTTTACTATAGGGAGTTTTTCATTTGAGCCTCTAAATCTGTAGATTAAAGGCAAGATATATAAAATTGCACAAACAGTTGACGAGTAAGCAAAACCAGGAAGTGCGATGATTATTTTACCATCTTTAATTGCTGCTAGTAAGTGCATTCCAGGTTTTATAGTAACTCCGTGAAATAAAACTTTTGCATCTAGTTTATCTTTTATCACATCTTGAACAAAATCATAATCCCCAACAGACACACCACCTGTAGTAACTACTATATCTGAGTTTTCAAGAGCGGTTTCAAGTAGGTTTGTAATAGAGTCAATATCATCTTTTACAATTCCCATTTGCAGTGTATTTGCCCCTGCTTTTTTACATAAAGCTTCAATTGTTAGATGATTTGAACTTCTAATTTGAGAATCATTTATTTGTGTTTCACCTAAATCTAAAATTTCACTTCCTGTACTAGCAATTGCAACAGTAGGATTTGTTATAACTGGAATTTGTGAGATATTAAGTGAAGCTAATACACCAATTTCTGCAAAGCTTACAACTGTTCCTTTTTTTATTAAAACTTCATCTTTTGCATAGTTCTCTCCTACTGCTCTTGTGGCAAAACCAAAAGGAACTTCTTTTTTTATGATGATTTCATCGTCTTTTACTTCAACATTTTCAATTGGAATTAGTGTGTCACTTCCCTTTGGCATTAACGAACCTGTAAATGTTTTGATACAAGCACCACTTATAACTTCAGATTCTACAACACTACCAGCTGGGTTTTTATCTATGATTTTAATTTTTTCTAATGTTTGATCTTCACATTTTATAGCGTAACCATCCATTGCTGAAGTAGGATATGCAGGAGAGTTGTGGTCTGCTACTATATCTTTGGCAATAACTTTTCCTAAAGCATTTCTAATAAACTCTTTTTGAATAGTTTTTTTAGATAGGTCAATACTATTTAATATTTCTAATGATTTTTCATAACTTATAAAATCTCTCACTTTACTCTCCTTAGTATTTTTGTTTATATTATTTAGCATTTTGTTCTATAAACTCTTTATATTTTAAAGCAGTGTTGTAGCTAACTTGTGCCTCTTTTGATACTGAATATACCGTAATTTTTTGGCTAAACATTCTCATCATATTTACTGATGCTTCAATTTTCTTTTTTGCTACTTCTTGTCTAGCTTTTGTAGCTTTTTTTGTAGCTTTACTTTTTTTTTCAGTTAAGCTTTTTTGATATTTTTCTTCTTCTTGGTGAAGTTTTTTATAAAGGTCTGCTTTGCCATTATCTTTGCATAGTTCTTGTAATATTTTCAGTTCTTTTACTGTGATTGTTATTCTTATTTTTAAGCCTTTAAATTTTTGTTAGGGGCGAATATATAATGACGCAAATTATTTAATACTGTTTTGATTATACTTATGTACTATTATTTGTTGAAACAACATATTTCCAAAACCTTGTGGTAACTGAGGGTTTTCCTCTTCTACTGTTTTTATAATACTTCTGATTTGTTCTTCAGTCATATTTATTGCAATTGGCAAAATAGTTTCTGCTATTTTTTCTCTAAACTCTTGTTCTTCTTCTTGTGTCATTTTTATTCCATTTATTAGATTTTGAATTTGAAATTATATAATATTTATCTAAAAAGTTAGTAAAAAATGGAGAGTTTATTGAACTTAATACAAAAGTTTGAGAAGTTTTTGGATATAATTTCGAAAATTTTTTAGATAGGATATATATTTTGATAGAACTAAGCAAAAAGATATCTAAACTTGTTGGAAAAACAAATGCTGAATATGGCTTGATAAAAGAGGGTGATAGAGTACTAGTTGGATTTTCAGGGGGTAAGGATTCAACTACTTTAATCCATGCATTAAAGCATTTACAAAGAAAAGCACCTTATAGTTTTGAATTTAAAGCTGTCACTGTTACGTATGGTATGGGTGAACAAGTTGAGTTTTTAGCAAATCACTGTAAAGAGTATGGAATAGATCACGAGATAGTTGATACTGAGATTTTTGAACTAGCAGGGGAGAAAATTAGAAAAAACTCTTCGTTTTGTTCGTTTTTTTCAAGGATGAGAAGAGGGTATTTATACTCAACAGCTTTAGAACAAGGTTTTAATAAGGTAGCTTTAGGGCATCATTTAGATGATGCTATGGAGTCTTTTTTTATGAACTTCTTTTATAATGGAACTATGAGGTCTATGCCACCTATTTATAAAGCTGAAAATGGTTTAGAAGTTATTAGACCTTTAATCTTTACAAGAGAGAGACAGTTAAGAGCATTTGCGCAGAGAAATGAGTTAAAAGTTATAGGTGATGAAGCTTGTCCTGGACTTAGATTTGATGTGAAAATGCCTTATGCAAGAGCTAAAACAAAAGAGTTATTAGCACAGCTAGAAGAAGATAACCCACATATTTTTGTTTCAATGAAAGCTGCGTTTAATAATATTCAGTTATCAACTTTTTTTAATAAAGAAGAGTTAAGTAGAGTTGAAAATGAAAATAAAGAAGATTAATATATGAAAATCCTAATCTCTGCTTGTTTATTAGGTGAAGATGTAAGATATGATGGTGGCAACTCATCAATAGCCTTTGAGCCATCTTTTACATTTTCTCAAAAAGAGCTATTTATGGATATATTATGTGAGAATGAGATTTTTTCAATATGTCCAGAGGTTTCAGGGGGTCTTGGTATTCCAAGACAACCTGCTGAAATAACAAGTGCAAATAAACCTTTTAAAGTAGTAAATAGATTAAATGAAGATGTAACAGTAAACTTTCTAATGGGTGCAAAAAATAGTTTAGAGTTATGTCAAAATGAGAATATAAAAGTAGCACTTTTTAAATCAAAATCTCCATCATGTGGAAATAGTGAAGTTTATGATGGAACATTTTCTAGCAATTTAATCAAAGGACAAGGATTAACTGCAAAACTTCTTGAGGAAAATGGTATTAAAGTATTTAATGAAAATCAGTTAAAACAGCTTAAGAGCTTTGTTAAACAAAACTCTTAAGCTTTTATATTTAAAAGTGAATCGGTAACTTCTTGTTGAGTTACTATTCCTTGGGCATTTGCTTCGTATGAAACAACTTCAGGAATTTGTCCTACTATAGAGTCAATAAGCTCTTGTGTTACTTCTTGATTTTTAGGATCACCCACTGTATTTGCAACATTAGCTATATTTGAAGCCATATTTCCTACTTGTGCTTCAGCTGAAACCATTGCATATAAGTTATTATCCATTTTATTATTGATTTGCATAAAGTCCTCCTTCTTGAGTACTTAAAAGTAGCATTTTATTTAAATTAGCAGCATTTGAAATAGCTGCATCAGCACTACTTAAACCACTTGGTGCACTTGCTGCATTTGCTAGTTTATCTAGCTTTGCAATTGCTGCTTGTGGGTCTTGTGGAATTGATGTATCCATTCTTACATGACCACCTGTTGCATAAAGTTTTCCATCTGGTCCTGTTTGGTATGTGTAAGAAATCGCACCTTTTGTATCCCCCAGGGAAGCGTGTAATTGCTCATGGGCTTTTGTTTGTGCATCAAGATTTTTAAATTTATCTAAAACTCTTTGATAATCTTGTTCATCATAATTTTTACCACTTATATCAACTGTATCATTTTTTTCAAATGATGATTTTAAATCCTCTTTTTTATCAATAGCTGCAAGTTGTGATTTCTTAGCAGCTATTTGCTGGTACAATGATGAAGCAGATTGATAACCGTCTAAAGCTTCCATAATTCACCTCAATTCTTATATATCATTTTAGCAAAATTAGCTTAATTTACAAATTAAGCTAATTAAAAACAATAACTAATAACTTTTAAACTAATTTTAGATAAAATCAGTTTATGAAGCAAACTTTTTTTAAATCAACCACTTTCAAATTAATTATTCTTATACTAGTAGTTGTTACTACTATCTTTGCGGCTTCGTATTTATTTAATTCTCATATAGATAAGTTAAAAAAACAGATTGACTATATCTACTTTGGAAATTTCATACCTGTTGTAAAGTTAGAAAACATAAAAGATAGTTTTAGGGATATCGTATCTTGTAGAACAGTTAGATATAACTGTGATTTAAAAAAAGAAAAAACTATAATAGAGGATGAATGGAACTACTATTTTCACTCTTATAAGACACAAGAGGAACAAAAAGTTGTTGATAGTATTGATAAATCAATAAAACAGAGTTTTCAAAATAATAAACTTCATCTATTTAAAAATGTTTTAAAGCAAATTGATTATTTAATAGATTATGAAACACAAATGGCTTATAAACAAAGAAATAAATTCATAGATAGATATACTAAAATGAAAGATTTTTTATTTTACAATATAATTTTTATAACTATTACAGCATTTGTCTTAATGGTTTTTATTGTTTATTTATTAGTAAAAAAAGATAAACAGCTAAGAATATTAAATAAGAAGTATAAAATTGATTCTATTACTGATTCAATGACAAAACTTTATAATAGAAAATATTTTGATACGATATTTGATAATATGCCTTTTATTTCAAATGAAAACAGTTGGAAATGTGCATTTATTATACTAGATATAGATTTTTTCAAACAGTATAATGACACATATGGTCATGATTTAGGTGATGAGACTTTAAAAAAAATAGCATTATTGCTTAAGGACTATTTCAATGAAAAGTATGAGTTTGTATTTAGATTAGGCGGAGAAGAGTTTGGAGTTATATTATTTGATATAGATGAGCAGATTTTACATAAAAGATTAAAAACAGTAAATAAAAAGATTGTTGAATTGGGAATTGAGCATAAAAATAGTAAAATCCTAGACGTGGTTTCAATCTCAATTGGTGCAGTTATTTACGAACCAAATAGTCATATTTCATCTAATCATTTATATAAGCTTGCAGATAAGTGTTTATATAAATCAAAAGATAATGGAAGAAATCAATATCACATATATAAAGGAAGTTAATGACATTTTTGTTTAACAAGAATAATCATTTTAATTTAGCAAATATAGTTACATTTTTTAATATAGCATCAGGGATATTTGCAATATATTTTTTAACACATAATGAGTTTTTTGCAGCAGCACTTTTTGCTTGGCTTGCAGGTGGATTTGATATCGTTGATGGGAAAATTGCAAGAAAGTATAATCTTTCAACTGAGTTTGGAATACAGCTAGACTCATATGCAGACTTTTTATCTTTTGTAATTGTTCCTACAATGTTTATCTACTTTGCTGTTATTGATACAAAAGAGCTTATGCTATTTACACCTTTGGTTGTTTTTGCATTTGTTTTTTATATTATTGCAGGATTAAGAAGGTTGATTCAGTTTAACATATCCGCAAAAGAGGGTGAATATGAAAAATATTTTACAGGTATTCCAACACCTTTAGGTGCAATTTTATTATGGGTTATATATCTTGTTTATTTAACAGGTATTATTAATGAAAATATTGTATTGATTTTAATGATTATAATAGGTTACTTATTGAATTCTAAAATCAAAATACCACACTTGTAGTATTAAGGCATAAAGTATGCAAGAGTTAATAAGTATTGATTTGGGTTCAAACTCTTTTAGAGTACTAAAGTATGATTGTGTAAACAAAAAATCAATTATTGAACATAATGAAGTTGTGGGATTAGCAGATGGTTTGATTAAAACAGGTGAGATTTCAAAAAATGCCCAACAAAGGGTAATAGATGCTATATTAAAAACTATTAAAAAGTTTAATTATAATCCATCAAAAGCTATTGCTGTTACAACAGCTGCTATGAGAAAAGCAAAAAATAGTCAAAGTGTATTAGATACTATTTATAAAAAAACAGGTGTTGACTTTCATATTATTGATGGAAATGAGGAGGCTAGGTTAACTCTTTTAGCTGTTAAATATGCTTTACAAAGAGAGTCTATTGATTCTAGTAAATTTATACTTCTTGATATAGGTGGTGGTTCAACAGAACTAATAGTATCAACAAAAGATAACTATATAGCAAAAAGTTTTGATTTTGGTATAGTTACAATGACTCAAGGCTATATTCATGCCCATGATTTACAAAATGATTTAGATAAAAGAAAAGAAGAAGTTAAAAGTTTTTTAGATGATTTAGAGCTAGATTTACAAGAGTATAACTTTGTAGCAACAGCAGGAACTCCAACCACAGTAGCAGCATTGAAACTAGGACAAGACTTCTTTTCTTATGATAAGGAAGAAGTTAATGGTACAACTGTAAATCTTGATGACTTACAATCATGCCTAACACTTTTAAAAAACTCTTCAAAAGATGAAGTTGTAAAACTTGTAGGAAGTGGAAGAGTTGAGTTTATTGAGGTTGGGGTTTTTATTTATCAAGCTATATTTGAGGTTTTAGAAAAAACCCAATCAATAGTTTTAGATGACGGGTTAAGAGAGGGTGTAGCTATAAATGAGTGTATAAAAAAGTGTAAAGACTAAGAAAGAAGTCTTATACTCTGCTCTTGGACAATATTAGCTTGAGATGCTGCTAGATATCCAGCATTTGCATTTATATTTGTTTTATTAAAATCAGTGGAATCTCTTCCAAAGTCTCTATTTTGATTAGATTTATTTTGAGTAAAAAGCTCTTGTTGGGTTTTGATATTCTCTTTTGCACTATCTTTTAATTGATTTTCAAACTCTTCAAAGCTTGTGGAGATGTTTTCAATTTGTGTAGACGTTCTATCAACTTCTTCAACTACATTTTGTATCTGATTTGGGTTACTTATATTTGAGTTGTTTAGTTCATTAAAAATATTGTTTGCAAACTCTGAAGTATTTGGAGTTTGCATAGTAAAGCTATTTGTACTAGTACTTATCTCTACTTGATTATATTGTTCATCATTTTGGTCAGTTAATAATAGCTGATTTTTATATTTTGTTTCAAAAGCAACTTCATTGAAGTTTCTTAAATCATTTGTCACATCTTGTTTAAGTTGATCTTTTTGATGCAAATTTATATCATTGCTTTGCATTTTTTGTAAATTGTCTTTAATATCTTTTAAAAAATCTTGCTGCTTATCTAGTGCATTTTGAGATATTTTACTTATTGCTAAGCCTTCATTTATTGATTGTATATTTAGTGATAACTCATCTCTTTTATTATTGTATTGATTTACTGATAAGTTTAAGGAACCATTTTCTACTTTTTCAATTTGATTATTAGCAGCTGATTTATTAAGCTGGAGGGAGGGAGTATTATTTAGATTGGTGATGTTATTGTTAATACTATTTATTTCCATCTTAGACTCCTTAATTATTAACCTTAGTATACAATAAAATAAATAAAAAGTCCACAAGCATAAAGGATAATTAATATTGTTTTAAATATAATACCTACTTATTTTAAAATGGAGAATTAATATGAAAATGACTGGCGCAAAAATGGTTATCGAATCATTACACAAAGAAGGGGTTAAAACTGTCTTTGGTTACCCTGGAGGCGCTATCATGAACGTCTATGATGAAATCTATAAACAAAACTATTTTGAACATATATTAAATAGACACGAACAAGCATCTATTCATGCAGCTGAAGGTTATGCAAGGTCAACAGGAAAAGTAGGTGTTGCAATAGTAACATCAGGTCCAGGATTTACAAATGCTGTAACTGGATTAGCAACTGCTTATATGGACTCTATTCCATTAGTTGTAATATCAGGACAAGTTCCTACTACAATAATTGGAACCGATGGTTTTCAAGAGATTGATGCAGTTGGAATTAGCAGACCATGTACTAAACATAATTATTTGGTAAATAGAATTGAAGATTTACCAAGAATAATTACAGAAGCATTTCATATAGCTAGTACTGGAAGACCAGGTCCTGTTCATGTTGATATACCAAAAGATATCACTGCTCAAACAGGAGATTTTGTATATCCAGATCAAGTTCACTTACCAACATATAAGCCTACAGTTAACTACAATAAAAAGCAGTTAAAAAAGGCTATGAATGCTATAAAGAGTGCTAAAAAACCACTACTTTATATAGGTGGTGGAGCTGTTCTTTCAAACTGTGCCCATGAAATAAAAGAGTTCGCAAAACTCAAAAATATACCTGCTGTTGAAACGTTAATGGCAAGGGGTGTAATGGGGGATGAAAATCCACTATTCTTTGGTATGCTTGGAATGCATGGTGAGTTTGCTGCTAATATGGCAGCTTATGAGACTGATTTATTGATTTCACTTGGAGCTAGGTTTGATGATAGGGTTACAGGAAGATTAGATGAGTTTGCTTCAAAAGCAAAAATTATACATGTGGATATTGATCCATCTAGTATAGCTAAAATTGTAGGACCTGATTATCCAATTGTTGGTGATCTAAAAACTACAGTTCAAGGTATGATTGATTCATCAAAAGATGATGATAGTTTTAATGACTATACAAACTGGGTTGAATTATTAAGGGAGTATAGACAAAAAGAGCCTTTAAGATTTAATGATTCAGATAAAGTTATTAAGCCTCAATGGCCTATAAAAAGAGTTGGTGAGCTTTTAGGTGAAAAAGCAATAGTTTCAACTGATGTGGGACAGCATCAAATGTGGACAGCACAATTTTACCCATTCTCTTATCCAAGACAGTGGATAACCTCTGGTGGATTAGGTACAATGGGGTTTGGACTTCCTGCTGCTATGGGTGTTGCTAAAGCAATCCAGGGAACTGATAAATACTCTGTAAATATTACAGGTGATGGTTCTATTTTGATGAATATACAAGAGCTTATGACGTGTGTTCAAAATAATATACCTGTAATAAATATTATTTTAAATAATAACTATTTAGGTATGGTAAGACAATGGCAAACTATGTTTTATGAAAATAGACTTTCAGAAACTGATTTATCTAGTCAACCTGATTTTGTAAAGCTTATTGAGGCTTTTGGTGGTATTGGATTTAGAGTTTCAACTAAAGAAGAGTTTGATATTGCTTTAAAAGAAGCAATTAAACAAAAGAAACCTGCAATGATTGATGTAATTGTAGAAAGAAATGAAGATGTACTTCCAATGGTACCAAATGGTCATGCTTTAAATGAGATGACTTTAATTGAAGGAGTGAAGTAATGAATAATTTTAACCATTATTATGATTCTGTTACAACAAGAAGAGTTATTTCTGTAATTGTTTTAAATGAACATAATGTATTATCAAGAATTGTTGGACTGTTCTCTGCAAGAGGTTACAATATTGATTCATTAACAGTAGCTCCTATTGAAGCTAGTGAGTATTCAAGAATGACCATTGTTACCACAGGTGATAAAAGAGTAATTGACCAAATTATAAAGCAACTAAATAAACTAATCCCTGTATTAAAAGTAAATGAACATAGAGATGTAATTGAAAAAGATACAGTTATTATGAAGTTTTCTATTGAAAATGATTTGTCTGATATTGATGTAATTGCAAGAGCTTATCATGGTTCTATTCAAAATGTAACACATGAGGCTATTATAGTATCTGCAACTGACTCTTCTTCAAGAATTATGAACTTTATAAAGATTATGCAAAAATTCAATCCACTTGAAACAGTAAGAAGTGGTATTGTTGCAATGGAGAGATAAGAGTTTTTACTCTTATCTTTTTATATAATCAAAAGGAATTATATGACTTTAAATGAAATTGCAAAAAGCTTAGAACTAAAGTGTGATTTATCAAATAAAATTACTGGATTAAATACCCTAAAAGACTCAACACAAACTGAACTTACTTTTTTAGAGAATAAAAAATATTTAAATGATTTAAAAAATACAAAAGCAGCTGCTGTTTTAATTAAAAAAGAGTATGAAAGTTTTGTTCCAAAAAATACAATAGCTTTGGTTTGTGATGAGCCTTATTTAAATTTAGCAAAAGCTTCTAAACTTTTTTCTTCTAAACTTTTAGAAACCTTAGGTGATGAACCTATTGTTGGTGAAAATACAACAGTTATGGAAAATGTCTTTTTAGGAAAAAATACAAAAATAGGTAATAATTGTACAATTATGGCAGGTTCTTTTATAGGTGATAATGTAACAATTGGAGATAATACTATTATCTATGCAAATGTAACAGTTTATAGGGATTGTGAAATTGGTAGTGACACTATTATTCATTCAGGAACTGTAATAGGAAGTGATGGATTTGGTTTTGCAAATACAAAAGATGGAAAGTATATTAAAATATATCAAAATGGAAATGTTAAAATTGGAAATGATGTGGAAATAGGTGCAAACTGTAGTATAGACAGAGCAGTTTTTAAATCAACTATAATTGAATCAGGTGTTAGAATTGATAATCTTGTACATATAGCCCATAACTGTATATTAAAAACGGGATGTATTTTAACAGGTCAGGTTGGTTTATCTGGCTCTACTACTTTAAATGAGTATGTCATAATGGGTGGACAAAGTGCGACAGCAGGACACTTGGAAATTGCACCTTTTACTACAATAGCTGCACGTGGTGGTGTTACAAAAAGCATAAAAGAACCAAAAAAATCATGGGCAGGTTTCCCCCTTATGGAGCATAGAGTTTGGCTAAAGCTTCAAGGTAAAATTGCAAAACTATTAAAATAAAAAGGCTTTAATATCAGTAAAAAAATCATATCATTAATTATATTGTTTGTAATAGTATATTTTGAGTTTGCTACATTTGTTAGTAGCAAAGATATAGTAGGTAAATTTGGATACATATTTGCAAACTATTCAATAGAGTATTTTGGATTTCTTGCATATTTTTATCTATTTTTATTTGTTTATACTATCTACTCTTTAAATTTTAAAAAAGATTTTAATTACAAAGATTTTGCTATAAATATAAGTGTAGTGCTTTTAATACTTTTAGTATCACTTACTTTTCAATCACTATTGATAAAACAGGGAGTTTACAGTGGTGAAATAGGAAATATTCTAATTGAGTCTTTAAGCCCATTTATTGGTGAAGCTGGATTATATATATTTGTATTAGTTGGTTATATCATTGCATTTTTAGTTATATATGAAAATAGTGAAATGAGCTTTTCAGATATAAAGCTACCATCAATTAAGCCATCTACAAATAAATCTAAGCAAAATACAAATAGACTAAAAGTTAAAAAAGAGCAAAATAATAGAAAAAAAGAGCAGACTATAAGTGTCAAAGAAAAAGGTGATACAGCAGAGATAAAAATAGATGACATTCAAAGTAATGAAGAGTTATTAAAAAAAGTTGAAGAGCTTGCAAATAAAAATAGTAATGATGAAGTAAAAGTAAATATTGTACAAGAAGATGAAAATAATCAAGAAAAGAAAAGTAGTAATCCCCAAGACAAACAAAATGAAGATGAAACTAGCCAAGAACAAGAGTTTATAGATGTGGACGTACATCCTGAGTCAACAAGTGTAATAGTAGATGAATTAGAAGAGAATAGAAAACTACTTGAAGATATAGAGCTTGGTAAAACAGAAAAACCAAAAGATTTTAAACTTCCACCAAGTAAGTTCTTTCAAAAACCACCAAAAGAGAATAAAGCAAAAATATCAGAGGGAGTAATTGACCAAAAGATATATGATTTATTAGATAAGTTATCGATGTTTAAAATTGAAGGTGATGTTGTACGAACATATACAGGACCTGTTGTAACTACTTTTGAGTTTAAACCAGCACCAAATGTAAAAGTTAGTAAAATTTTAAATTTGCAAGATGACTTAGCTATGGCACTTAAAGCTCAAACTATTAGAATTCAAGCACCAATTCCAGGAAAAGATGTAGTTGGTATTGAAGTTCCAAATGAAGATAGTCAAATAATCTTTTTAAGAGAGATGTTAGATAGTGAAATTTTCCAAAATTCAAGATCACCCCTTACTATGATATTAGGAAAAGATATTGTAGGTAAACCTTTTATAACTGATTTAAAGAAGTTACCTCACTTATTAATAGCAGGGACTACAGGTTCAGGTAAGTCTGTTGGTATAAACTCTATGATTCTATCTTTGTTATATAAAAACTCTCCTGATAGTTTAAGACTTGTTATGATTGATCCTAAAATGTTAGAGTTTTCAATGTATAATGATATTCCACATCTATTAACACCTGTTATTACAAAAGCAGGAGATGCTATAAATGCTTTATCAAATATGGTAAGTGAAATGGAAAGAAGATATACATTAATGTCTAAAACCAGAACAAAAAATATTGAAAACTACAATGAAAAAGCAATAAAAGATGGATATGATAAGTTACCTTATATAGTTGTTGTTATTGATGAATTATCTGATTTGATGATGACAAGTGGTAAAGATGTTGAGTACTCTATAGCTAGATTAGCACAAATGGCAAGGGCTTCGGGTATTCACTTAATTGTTGCAACACAAAGACCATCTGTTGATGTTGTAACAGGACTTATTAAAGCTAATTTACCTAGTAGACTTTCATATAAAGTTGGACAAAAGGTTGATTCAAAAATTATTTTAGACTCATTAGGTGCAGAATCACTACTTGGTAGAGGTGATATGTTATTTACACCTCCAGGGATGTCAGGACTTGTTAGAATTCATGCTCCATGGTCAAAAGAGGATGAAATAGAAGAGGTAGTTGAGTTTTTAAAATCCCAAAGGGAAGTTGAATATGATATGAACTTTATCAAAGATAAAAACTCAAGTAGTATCTCAAGTGGAGACTCAACTAGTTCTGATGGGGTTGATTTAGATGAGTTATATGAAGATGCAAAAGCTGTAGTATTAAATGATAAAAAAACATCAATCTCATATATTCAAAGAAAATTAAGAATAGGGTATAACAGAGCTGCTACTATTGTAGAGCAATTAGAGCAAATGGGAGTACTATCAAAAGCAAATGCTAAAGGAAATAGAGAAATTTTAATTTAATATACTAAGTAAATATAGTATAAGCCCATAAAACCATCATTTTGTGCATATATTGTATGGTTTATTTAATCTTTTTATGTTAAAATAAATAAATTATAATTAAGGAGTTTGTTATGAATACAAGTATTGTAGGAAGACATCTAGACCTAACTGAACCAATTAAAGATTACATCAATAGTTCTATAGAAATATTCAAAAAATATAACTTAGATATTATTTCAGTTAATGCTATTATTGAGCAAGAAGATAGAAAAGGTAAAAAAGTATTTACATTTGAATTTACTTTAAATGTAGCTCACTTAGATACAATTGTTGTTAAACAAAAAGATAAAGATTTATATTCAGCTATTGATATCGCTGTTGATAGAGTATCTAAAGCTTTAAGAAGACATCATGATAAAATTACTGCTCATAAAGCAACAAAACTTTCAGAAGTGGTATCACAAGAGATTGAAGATGAAATAGCAAATGAGTTAGCTAGATTTGAAGATGAGATTGAACCTGCTAAATTAACTTCATACAAACCAGTTGATATTGAAGAAGCATTAGAAGAGTTAAAAGCTTCAGATGCACTATTTAAAGTATTTATTGATAAAGATGATAATATGAGAGTACTTTACAAAAAATCTCTTGAAGGTAAATTTGGGTTATATTAAACTATAATATGTTAGTTTAGTATAAAAAGGTATTAGCTTAAGTGCTAATGCCTTTTTTATTTTATAAATACAGGAAATAAGAGTAAATGAAAAACGAATTAAAAAAAATTGCATTAATTGGGCAACCAAATGTTGGTAAGTCTTCACTTTTTAATAGAATTGCGAAGCAAAGAATTGCAATTGTATCTGAATTAGCAGGTACAACAAGAGATGTAAAAAAGCAAGAGATTGATATTTTTGACAAACCAGCTTTAATGTTAGATACAGGTGGAATTGAAGAAACAAAACACACCATCTTTTCAAAAGTAAAAGACAATGCAGTACAGACTGCAAAAGAGGCTGATATAATACTTTTTATGGTTGATGGTAAAAAATTGCCTGATGAAAAAGATAAAGAACTATTTTATGAGCTTCAAAGATTAGGTAAAGACTTAGCTTTAGTTGTAAATAAAATAGATAATGACAAAGAAAAAGAGAGACTTTGGGAGTTTTTTGAGTTTGGTATTTCAGATGAAAATCTAATTGGTATTTCTGTATCACATAATAGAGGAACAAAAGATCTATTTCAATGGGTCTATAATAAGCTTCCTGAAAACTTAGAACCTGAATTATCAAATGAAGAGCTAAAAGCTTTAGAAAAACTTGATGAAAATAGTGATGTAGAAAATATAGAAATAAGCTCTCAAGAAGAAGATGATGAGCATAATATAAATGTTGCCATTATTGGTAAAGTAAATGTTGGAAAATCTTCAACATTAAATGCATTAATAGGAAAGAATAGATCAGTTGTTTCTGAAATAGCTGGGACTACTATTGATCCTGTTAATGAATCTTTTGAGTATAAAGATAAAACTATAACTTTTGTGGATACAGCAGGTCTAAGAAGAAGAGGTAAAATTGATGGTATTGAGAAATATGCATTAATGAGAACAAAATCAATGCTTGAAAAAGCAAATATTGCACTTGTTATATTAGATGCAACTGAAAAATTTGCAGATTTAGATGAAAAAATTGCAGGTTTAGTTGATGAATATGGTTTGGGGACTATTATTGTTTTAAATAAGTGGGATGAAAATATGGATACCTTTGAAAAACTTCAAGAGGAGATTCGAAGAAGATTTAGATTTTTAGAGTATGCACCTATTGTTGCAATTTCTGCTAAAACAGGTAGATCTATAGGAAGATTAAAAGATAAAATCCTAGAAATTCATGAAAACTATATAAGAAGAGTACCAACATCAAGATTAAATGAAGTAATTCAACAAGCAATTATTAAACATGCTTTACCAAGTCCAAATGGTGCTTATCTTAGAATATATTTTGCAACTCAATTTTCAACAAAACCTGCAAAAGTGGCATTGATTATGAATAAACCAAATTTACTACACTTTTCATATAAAAGATATATAGTAAATACTCTAAGGGATAACTTTAATTTTGAGGGTACTCCTATTCATGTAATTGCAAGGGGTAAAAAAGACAAATTTGCTGACTTTGAAGATGCACAAAAAGATAGCTAATTTGTCTAGAAATATCTACTTAACAAATAGTTTAAAATTTGATAATACTATTAATTTAGATGTTTTTAAAATAGCCTATTTGGAAGTTAAGAATCTAAATTTAGATAAATATGATGCATTGATTTTCACATCAAAAAATGCCATATACTCACTTGACAAGCTCACATCAAATTGGAAAAATAAAGACTCCTATGTAATTGCTTCAAAAACAGCAGATACATTAGAACAGTTAGGTGGAAAACTGAAGTTTGTAGGACAAAGTGGTCATGGAAATGAGTTTGCATATGAGTTATTACATAAGCTTAAAAATAAAAAAGCTTTATATATAAAAGCAAAAAAAACTGTATCTTCACTATTAGAAATACTAAAAGAAAATGGTATTGATGTGGATTCAATTATTACTTATGAAACAGTATGTAAAAAAAGTAGTATAAATATAGAAGATAACTCAATTATAATTTTTACTTCACCTTCTAGTGTAGAGTGTTTTTTTAAAAACTATAATTGGAATGATACATGTAAAGCAGTTGTTATAGGTAAAACAACTGCTAAATATTTACCAAAATATATTGAATATTTTATAAGTGAAGAAACCTCAGTACAAGAGTGTGTAAAACTTGCCTTTAAACTTTAAATTTAAACTGATATTTAATAAATTTTGATAAAATTCTGATATCTGAGTAGTACGGGATTTCCATTGTTGAGGGTCCGATAATATTTTTACTTGTGTAATTGTAGATGCATGGTGTGCAGCATTTCATTGTGTTTTTGCTCCTAAAGTGCATCTCTTATGCTAATATTTTGGCTTTTAGGGCCATTTGATGGTTAACGGCTACTTGGATTCTATTTTAATTTTTAATACAAGGGAATTATCGTGAATATATTGATTTTAGGTAGTGGGGGTAGAGAGTACTCTATTGGATTAGCAATATATAAAGAGAATGCTCATAATCTATTTTTTATGCCAGGAAATGGTGCAACTTCAAAGTTAGGTGAAAATATAAATATTAGTGACTATAATGAATTAGCTAAGTGGGCAAAAGATAATTTTATTGATTTAACAATTGTTGGACCTGAAGCTCCATTAGTAGATGGTGTTGTTGATATATTTAAAGAGAATGATTTGACTATTTTTGGACCTAGTCGTGCTGCAGCTCAACTTGAGGGCTCTAAAGTATATATGAAAAATATTCTTAAAAAATACGACATACCAACAGCAGCGTTTATTGAAACTAAAAGTGAAAAAAAGGCTCATGAGTTTATAGATACAATGAATGAGCCAATAGTAGTAAAAGCAGATGGTTTATGTGCAGGTAAAGGTGTGATTATCGCTCAAACTAAAGATGAAGCAAAGCAAGCTGCATCTGATATGTTAAGTGGTTCTTCTTTTGGTGATGCTGGAACATCTATAGTGGTTGAAGAGTATTTAGATGGATATGAGTTATCTATTTTTGCTATATGTGATGGTGAAAACTATAAAGTTCTTCCAGCAGCTCAAGACCATAAAAGAGTAGGTGATGGGGATACTGGACCAAATACAGGAGGTATGGGAGCATATGCACCAACACCTTTAGTAAATGATGATATTTACAAAAAAGTAGAACAAAAGGTTATTAAGCCAACACTTGCAGGTATGAAAAAAGAGGGTGCACCTTTTGAGGGTGTTTTATTTATAGGTGTTATGGTTGTAAATAGTGAGCCAATTATTTTAGAGTATAATGTAAGATTTGGTGACCCTGAGTGTGAAATATTAATGCCCTTATTGAAAACTCCTGTTAGTGATTTATTTTATAAAGGTGCTACAAAGCAGCTTGATAAATTAGATATTAAGATAAAAGATGAGTATGGAGTAGGTGTCGTAATGGCTAGTAAAGACTACCCGTACTCCTCATCAGAACCTGCTGAAATTATTGTAGATGAAATTACTGATGAAAAACTTGCTTTAAATTCACATATTTCTTATGCGGGTGTTAAAAGTGAAGATGGAAAACTAATGGCTACAGGTGGAAGAGTTCTTGTATGTGTAGGTTTTGGTACTACAATTAAAGAAGCTAGAAATAGAGCATATGAGTTATGTGGGCAAGTTCATTTTGCTGGTAAAAAGTGTAGAACTGATATTGCATATCAAGCTTTAAATTAAAGATTAATAATGAATAATACAGATTCAGATAACTTTGAATTAGCTTCATTAAGAGCAAGAGCTATGGCTTTTGTTATTGATGATTTACTAGTTACTTTTATCATAATTGCAATTTTTTGGGATAATATTACAAATGTTGGAAATAGTGTTGATGGCATGGCTTACTTAATGAAAGTTGAAATAGTTGTGCCTTTAATTACGTTAAAAGTATTATATCATACTTTTTTTGTTTGGTATTATGGTGCAACTGTGGGTAAAATTATTACAAAAACAAGAGTTGTTGATTTTGAAAGTTTAGATAGAATAAGTCTATTTGCTTCACTATTAAGAGCTATAGGTAGAGTTATTTCAGAGTGGTTTGTATATATTGGTTTTATATTAGCTTTTTTTACAGACGGGAAAAGAAGTTTCCATGATTTTGCTGGTAAAACGTTGGTTGTAAATGCTTAAAAAAATAGTTCTACCTTTAACAATATTATCATCACTAGCTTTATCAAATGAAGTTAGTTCACAAGAGAAATTCCAATTTTTAGCAAAAGATGTGAAGACAGATGGTGATATTGTAACAGCAATAGGTGATGTTGTAGTATTCTCTAAAACTTATTATATATCTGCAAACAAAATAATTTATAATAAAAAAAACAATAGTTTTGAACTTTTTGATGATGTTTTTGTCTTAAAAAATAACAATCTTCAAACCCAAAGTAATTACGCTTTTTTAGATTTAGATAATGAAAACTACGATCAAGCTCCTGTATTGATAATGGATAAAACTACAAACTTATGGATAAACTCACAAAAATCACAAAAAAGAGCTGATGATGTGGATTTAGATAGTTCAATTTTATCTTCGTGTGACTGTATTGATCCAGCTTGGAGTATAAAAGTATCATCTGCAAACTATGATACGGAAGATAAGTGGCTTAATACCTATAATACAAGATTATATATAGGAGATATCCCTGTTTTCTATACTCCCTATTTAGGTTTTTCAACGGATAAGTCAAGAAGAACTGGATTATTAACCCCAACTGTAGGTTACTCAAAAAATCAAGGCTTTTATTATGCACAGCCAATCTATTATGCCCCTTCAAAAAGCTATGATTTAGAGTTTGTACCTCAAATCAGAACAGATAGGGGTTTGGGGCTTTATACCTATTATAGACTAGCTGACTCACCATATTCAAGACTAGATATTAAGACAGGTTTTTTTAGAGAAAATAGCAATTATCAAAAAGAGTTTGAACTAAAAAATGAAAAGCATTATGGTTTTAATATTGATTATAGTAGAACAAAACTTTTTTCAAATAGTAATACACAAGATGGACTTTATGCTTCAATTAACTGGTTAAATGATATTGAGTATAAAACTATAGAGAATGAAGAGGATAATCTATCTACTGAAAAAAAAGTTGAATCAAAGATTAATTACTTTTATAATACATCAGAATATTATGGAGGAGCTTATTTAAGATACTATATAGATACAGAATTAGACTCCAATGATGAAACCTTGCAAGAGTTACCAAATCTGCAACTTCACTCATACACAAAAGAGCTCTCTTTTTTAGATAATCTTACTTATAATGCTAATATAGGTTACTCAAACTATGAAAGAAAAGAGGGGGTTAATGCAAATATTTATACTTTAAGTGTACCTGTAAGTTATAGTAAGTATTTTTTTAATGATTATTTATACGCAAATGTTTCAAATAATATTGTTATTAATCAGTATGAGTATAGCAATGCAAATACAAGCTTAGATGATGGTACATTAATTCAAAATGAAACCTCTTTTTTAGTTGGGACTGATTTAATAAAGCCTTATGATAATTTTTTACACACTTTAAACCTTAGTGCAAAGTATAGTAAACCTGAAAATATTAGTGAAAAAGGGGATTTATATAATATAACAGTTGATAAAGACTCAAATAAAGAAAAGCTTTTATCTCCTTTTCCTACTAATGTAAATCAAGAGAGAATGGAGCTGTCATTAAATCAATCTTTTTTCAAAGGTGAGTCTTTAAAAGAGATTATTAATCATAGGTTAACTCAATCAATTATTTATGATAATGGAAAAGCAAAATTTCAAAATTTAGAAAACTTTTTAAAATATAGCTACGATTATGGTAGTGTTAGTACTAAAAATATCTATAATATGCAAGATGATAAATTTATTGAAAATAGTGCAAGCTTTTCATATAGTTATAATGATTTAACGTTTTCAATGGGTTATTACAAATCAAAAGAGAGTGAAAACTCAGGTTTAGAAAACCTTGAGTCTTATAGGTTAAGTACCACTTATGATATAACAAATACAAACTCTATAACTTATTATGAAAACTATAATATCCAAGATAGTATTAGAAATAAACAAGGTGTTGGCTTTGGAATAGATGAAAGATGCTGGGGGCTTAATTTAAAGTATGAAAAAGAAGTTATACCATCAACTAGTATAAATCAAAGAGGAATTAAGCAGAATATTTTATATATACAGTTACAGTTAAAGCCATTAGGTGGAGTTAAACAAAAATATGAATTTGAGGATAATTAATGAATAGTCCACAAAACAGTATATATTTTAAAAATAGAGAAGTTGCAGCTTATAGGTTACTTGATATACTACCTATTGATCAAATGAAGCTTGAAAATTGGATTGTTTTATCTAGTTCTTTTGGCGGATTTGAAATTGCAAAGGTTATTGCTGATACATTAAATGCAAAACTTGATATAATGTTTAGTGAAAAAATTTTGGCACCTCAAAATGATGAGTGTGAAATAGCAATTGTAACTGAGCATGAAGAGGTTGTAATACACGAAGAGTTAGTTAAAAACTTTAATATTAGTTTAGATTTTATTTATGCAAAATCAAAACAGATGTATGAAGAGAAACTTTTATTAGATGTTGAAAGATTTAGGCATGGTAGTGAGAACTTATCGTTTGAATATAAAAATGTTTTAATAGTAGATGAGGGTATTAATACAGGACTTACTATGATGGCTTGTATTAAAACAGCCATTAATTTAGGTGCAAAATCTATATCAGTTGCAACACCAATATTACCAAGTACAAGTGTTCAAACTATAGAGTCAATTGCTGATGATTTATATTTTATTGAAAAGTTAGATCATTTTATTGCAATAGACTTTTATTATGATTCATTAGAAGAGTTAAGTTTTGAAGATATAGAAAAAATAAAAAAAGGATAGAAATAGTTATGTCAACAGTATGTGATTTTGAGTTAAATGGAAAAGAAGAGATTTTTGAATTTGAGAAAGTAGCAAAACAAGCAAATGGTTCAGTTTTAGCTAGATTAGGAAATGCAGTTATTTTAGCAACAGTTGTAAGTGAGTTTGATAATCCAACACAAGAGGATTTTACACCACTTACAGTACAGTATATTGAAAAAACTTATGCAGCAGCTAAACTACCTGGTGGTTTTATAAAAAGAGAATCAAAACCAAGTGATTTTGAGACACTAACTTCAAGAATAATAGATAGAAGTTTAAGACCACTTTTCCCAAAAGGTTATATCTATCCTACTACAATTACAGTTATGGTTTTAAGTGCTGATAAAGATGTTGACTTACAAGCACTAGCTTTAAATGCTGCGAATGCAGCACTTTACACATCAAACTTACCTATTGAAAAATCAGTTTGTGCTGTTAGAGTAGGTAAAATTGAACAGCAGTATGTTGTAAATCCATCTCCTAGTCAAATGCAAGATTCTACACTTGATTTATATGTAGCAGGTTCAAAAGATGAGTTACTTATGATTGAAATGAAGTCAATATCCTCTACGGAGTTAGTTGAAGTTGATATTGAAGCATTTACTAAAATTCATAAACCAAATGAAGTTACAGAAGATGAGTTAGTAAAGGCCATAGAAGTTGCGCAAACAGCATTAAAAGAGGCAAATTTAACTTATGAAGAAGGCTTCCAAAGTGTTAGTAAAAAGAAGCAAGAAGTGAAGTTAGTTGAGTTTGTTATTGAAAAAGAGATTATTGATTATGTTAGAGATAACTACTATTCAGATATAAAAGAGGCAATAAAAAAACTTGCAAAAAGTGAAAGAGCAACTCAATTAAAAGATGTTACAAAAACTATTGTTGAAGATGAGTACTGTAAAGAGAATGAAATTGAGCAAGATGTTGTTTATGAAGCTGTTACTCAAGTAAAAAGAGAATTAGTAAGAAAGATGATAGTTGAAGATAAAGTTAGAGCTGATGGTAGAGGTTTAAAAGATGTAAGACCTATAAGTATTGAAACAAATATACTACCTGCAACTCACTCTTCTTGTTTATTTACAAGAGGTGAAACTCAAGCATTGGTTATAGCAACATTAGCAAGCCCTAAAGATGGACAAATGTATGAAGTTTTAACAGAAAAGTCAACATCAGTTGAAAACTTTATGGTTCACTATAACTTCCCTGGTTTCTCTGTTGGAGAAGCTAAGCCTACATTTGGAGTAGGAAGAAGAGAGTTAGGACATGGAAATTTAGCTAAAAAAGCTCTTGAATCAACAATTGATAAAGACTATTTTGAAACTGTAAGATTAGTTTCTGAAATCTTAGAATCAAATGGTTCTTCATCTATGGCTACTGTTTGTGGTGGTTCTTTAGCTTTAAAAGCAGCAGGTGTTCCTGTATCTAATTTAGTAGCAGGTGTTGCTATGGGAATGGTTGTAGAAAATGATGAATATTCAGTTTTAACAGATATTATGGGCCTTGAAGACCATGATGGTGATATGGACTTTAAAGTAGCTGGAACAGATGATGGAATAACAGCACTTCAAATGGATATAAAACTAGGTGGAATTGAACTATCAGTTTTAAAAGAGGCGTTACTGCAAGCAAAAGAGGGAAGAGAGCATATTTTAAAGCTTATGAATGAAGCTAGTGAAGATATTGTTCCAAGTGAAGCATTACCATTAGTTGAGCAGTTTGCAATTGATCCTAGTAAAGTTATGGTTGTAATAGGAAAAGCAGGTTCTACTATAAAAGAAATAATTGAGAAATTCTCTGTTGCTATTGATTTAGATAGGGATTCAGGTAATGTAAAAGTTAGTGGTAGTTCTAAGCAGAATGTTTTAGATGCTTGTGAACATATAAAATCAATTTCAAATAATGCAACATCAAAAAAAGATTCAAAAAGTGTAAACTTTGAAAACTTATATAAGCCAGATGATATCTTAGATGGAAAAGTTGAAAGAATAGTTGATTTTGGTGCATTTGTATCACTACCTAAAGGTGGTGAGGGACTACTTCATATCTCAAAAATATCTAAAGAGAGAGTAAGTAATGTTTCTGATGTTTTAAATGTTGGGGATACTATCGAAATAAAAGTATTAAATGTTAGAAGAGACAGAATAGAATTATCTTCAGCTTCATTATAAAAATTAAATAAAAAGGTTCTCCTTTTTATTTAAATCTTTCAAAATAATCAAAAATAACATATCATTTTAGTATCTTACATTATAATTTATGGTAGAATTATTACAATTTAATATCAAATATGCGCTAAATGTGCAAATATTTGGGGTATGCGTAGGTATATATTAAATTATAAACGAATATTAATAAATCTTACGTTAGTATATTACAAATAATTTTTTAATTAATCTAAGGGGTTTTAAATGGCTAAGCTTTTAATTGTAGATGATTCTACTATGCTAAGAGATATGCTAAATTATGCATTAAATGAGGGTGGATATACAAATGTAACTGAAGCTATTGACGGAGTTGATGGTTTAGCAAAAGCTAAAGCTGAAGAGTTTGATTTAGTAATTACTGATGTAAATATGCCAAATATGGATGGTTTATCATTAATTGAAGAACTGAGAAAATTACCACAGTATTCAAAAAAACCTATTTTAGTTTTAACAACTGAAAGAAGTGATGAAATGAAAACAAAAGGTAAAGCTGCAGGTGCTACAGGTTGGATTGTTAAACCTTTTGTACCTGATCAACTGTTAAAAGCAGTTAATATAGTTTTAAGTAGATAATAAAAAAAGGGGTTATCATGTCATTTGATATTTCTAAATATAGGGAAATGTTCCTAGAAGAAGCTGAGGAGTTATTTGAGTCAGCTGATAATGTTCTATTAGAAGCAGAAAGAAATGGAGCGTTAACTGATGACGAAATGGGTCAGCTATTTAGAGATGTACATACTCTAAAAGGAAGTGGTGCTTCAGTAGAGTTAGTTATGTTTGCAGAGTTTACTCATCATGTTGAAAATATGATGGATAAATTAAGAAACCATCAAATTAAGTTTATTCCAGATATGGCTACAACATTAATTGATGGTTTAGATGTTATGAAAGAAATACTTGATTTAGAGGTTGCGGAAGATTTAACTCAAGAGAATTATGAAGATATGACTTCTGAACTGTTAGAGGAAATTAAAGCTTACATTAATGGAGAAAACCCTGCACAAAGCAATGAAACTTCAAATAGTGATAACTCTGAGCAAAAAGAAGAAAAACAAGAAGTTCAAAAAGTAGAAGAGAAAAAACAAAAAGAGCCTGAAAACACTTATGATAATATTGGTTTTTTTGATGAAGAGCTAAATGATCAAAAAACAAGTAAAGCATATGGTATCTTTGAAGATGATGATATAGAAGAAAATCCAAAAACTTATGGTTTTTTTGATGATGAGTTAAATGATATAGATAAAAACACTGAAGATGTTCACGCTTTTGAAAATGATAAAGAGGATTTTGGTTTCTTTGATGATATGCCTTCCATATCACCTGATTCAGTTATGGAAACAAATGAAATAGAAGAAAAAGAGTCAAAACAAGAGACTAAACCTCAAGAAAAAGCTGAAGAAAAAACTCAAGAAACTAAAAAGCAAGAGCCAAAACAAGAAGTGAAAAAAGCACCTACTAGAGAAAGAAAAAGTGCAAGTGAAAATAAAAAACCTGCAAAGAAATCATCTGTTACAAGTAATATTAGAGTAAACTTAGATAAGATTGATTTATTAATGAACAATGTTGGGGATTTAGTAATCACAAATGCTATGTTAACGCAGTTTGCATCAACAATTGAAGCTCAAAAAACAAGAAATGCTGTATTAGAAAGATTAGATTTACTTGAAAGACATATTAGAGACATGCAAGACTCCATTATGAGTATAAGAATGGTTCCTATGGAGTCTATTTACTCTAAATTCCCTAAAGTTGTAAGGGATATCTCAAGAAAACTTGGTAAAAAAGTTGATTTTAAACATTATGGTGATGGGGTTGAAATTGATAAAGCGATGATTGAGGGTTTAACTGATCCATTAATGCATATTATTAGAAACTCACTTGACCATGGTTTGGAAACTACAGAACAAAGAGTTGAAGCTGGTAAATCAGAAACGGGTTCTATAATTATTTCAGCAGAACAAGCAAATGGTCAAATGATTATTACTATTGAAGATGATGGTAAAGGAATTGATGGGGAAAAAGTTGCTTTAAAAGCTTTAGATAATGGCCAAATTGATGATAACCAAATGAAAACAATGAGTGATAAAGAAAAAGCTATGTTAGTATTTGGTGCAGGTGTTACAACTGCAGCTGAAATTACTGATATCTCTGGAAGAGGTGTTGGTATGGATGTTGTTAGAACAAATATTCAAAAATTAGGTGGAGCTATTGATCTTGATACAGCACCAGGTGAGGGTACTACTATTACCATTATGTTGCCACTTACCCTTGCTATTTTAGATGGTTTAGATATTGCAGTTGGTCATAAAAAATATATTTTACCATTAAGTTCAATTGTTGAATCATTACAACCAAGTGCTGATATGATTAAAAAAATTGGTGATGGAACACAAGACTTACTTATGTTAAGAGAAGAGTTTATACCTGTTGTTAGATTGCATGACTTATTTGAAATTGAAAAAAGCTTTGAAAATCTTGAAGATGGTATGTTAATTGTTGTAAAATCGAGCAATACAAAAGTTGCTTTATCAATTGATGAGTTTTTAAATCAGCACCAAGTAGTTGTAAAGCCATTAGATAAAAACTTTAGAAGTGTTGAAGGAATTGGTGCTGCAACTGTAAGAGGTGATGGTAGTATCGGACTTATTTTAGATGTGGTTGGTATAATTAATGCTCAAATTAAAAGAGAAAAAACTATGAGCATTGTTAAAAAAGCTGCCTCTTAAAGGTAGGTAGTTTTAACACATGAGTAATTACACAACACAGGATGTTCATAATAGAATAAAAAAGATTCTTTATTCATTGACAGGAATAACTCTTGCTGATAATAAAGATATTATGATTTCAAATAGGATTGACAAACTAAAAAGAGATTCAAAATATCAAGGTGATATTATGGATCTTCTTGATATGGTTGAGAATAAGTCTGGATATGTTACGGAGTTTATTAATTCATTTACTACAAATAAGACACATTTCTTTAGAGAAGAGTTTCATTTTGTTGATCTAAAAGACCGCGTTCTTCCCCAAGTAGCTAACAACAGTAGTGGAAAAATACAGATGTATTGTTGTGCTTCTTCAACAGGTGAAGAGCCATACTCTATTGCAATGACTGTTTTAGAAGCTAAAGAAGAGTTGAAAAAATATTTAGATGCTTCAATTGTTGCAACTGATATTGATACAAATGTATTACAGTATGCTGCAAATGGTATTTATAGATACTCAAAATCATCAAAAGAGTTTCCTAATTGGATAAAACCTCAAAAATACTTTAAAAGAAGAGTGCAAAAAAACCTTGCAGGTGAAGAGGTTTTGATAAAAGTTAAAGATGAATTAAAAAGAATGCTTACTTTTAAAACTATGAATTTAAATGATTCTAGATATCCATTTGAAAAAAACCAATTTGATGTAATATTTTGTAGAAATGTTTTGATTTACTTTTCATCCCATGACCAAAACGAAATCTTAAAAAAACTTTTTTTACATTTAAAAATTGGTGGTACTTTATATTTGGGACACTCTGAAAACCCCCATGATTTGATTAGCTATGTTACTAGAGTAGGGCAAAATATTTTTGTAAAGCAAAAGGAAATAGGTTGATTATAATAGGACATAAAGATGGAAGCATCGAAAAAACATCAGCTGTTAGATTTACACAAAGAACTAAGGGGTTATTAACACATACTGTAATAGGTGGTGAGTTTGCTGTTGGTACAGATATTGAGCAAATTGCATTTAAAACACTTTTGGGCTCTTGTGTGGCTATTATGTTCTATGATAAAGTAAAAAAAATAAAAGGAATGAACCACTTTTTATTACCTACTACAAACAATGCAAATGACGATATGAAGTATGGATTATACTCAGTTGAAGCAATGCTAAATGAGATGTATAAAATGGGATGCTCAAAAAATAATATTGTAGCAAAGATATCAGGTGGTGCTGATATTATGCAACTTGGAAATTCATTAAACTCAATTGGTCATAGAAATGTAGAGTTCGCAAAAGATTTTTGTAAATCTGAAGGTTTTAAGCTAGTAAGTGAGCATACAAGAGGTGAACATGGTAGATTAATTCTTTTGGCCAATGAGTTTCAAACATTTATTAAAGTTACTCAAAAATCTGAAACTGATAGCAAAATTGCTACAGAAGAGAAAAGTCTTCAAAAAGAGATTACAAAAGCACCAGTTATCAAAGAGTATGTTGGTGGTGTTGACTTATTTGATGGTGATAAAGATGAACCTCAAATGGAAATTGATTTATTTTAAAAATATAACATAAGGTTAAAAATTGGTATATACGGTTTTAGTAATTGATGATTCTGCTTCAATGAGAAGAATGATTAAAGATATGATTAACTCAATTGATGAGTTTGAGGTTATTGATATTGCTATTGATGCATACGATGCAAGGGAAAAAATCAAAAAGTATGAACCTGATTTAGTAACAATTGATATAAATATGCCAAAAATGGATGGAGTTACTTTCTTAAGAAACCTTATGAGACTGCATCCAATGCCAGCTGTTGTCATATCAGGAGAGAGTGTTAGGGGTAATGATATTTTTGATGATGGAGCTGTAGGGTTTGTTCCAAAGCCCGAAGCAGGGGGCTCAATGAGTTCTTTTCATGAAAAAATTAAAGATACATTGCTAAATCTAACTTTTTTACTTAAAAGATACACATTAAAAAAACCTAAAGCTTTAAAGCAACCAAAGATTTCAAGTTCAAATATTACAAAAAAAATACATCCCGATGAAGTAATTCCTTCAAAACCTGCTTTTATGCCAGGGGGCAAGGTTATTGCAATAGGCTCTTCCACAGGTGGAGTTGAGTCTTTATTATCTGTATTTAGAAAATTGCCAGGTAATTTACCTCCAATAGTTATAACTCAACATATACCTTATGGTTTCTCAAACTCATTTGCACATAGATTAAACGATAACTCTCAAGTTAATGTAAAACAATCACAAGGTGATGAAGTACTTCAAAGAGGTTGTGCATATTTAGCACCTGGTAATATGCACCTAACAATAGAAAAAGTTGGTAAAGAGTACAAAACAAAACTACTAGATACGCATAAAGTTAGTCAGCATAAACCTAGTGTTAATGTTCTATTTAGATCTGTTAATAACACAGCAGGTGGTGGTGCTATGGGAGTTATGATGACTGGAATGGGTGATGATGGTATGATCGCTATGAAAGATATGTATGATAATGGTGCTTATACAATTGCCCAAAGTAAGGAAACATGTGTAGTATTTGGTATGCCTATGAAAGCCATTGAGATTGGTGCTGTTAAAGATATTGTTGATTTAGATGATATTGCACGGTATATAGTTGAGTTTTCTACAGGTAAAAGAAGATAGTAAAAGAGTTATACTTAATAAAGTAGTCTCTTTTGGATAGTATATAAAAGTTTGAAAATTATAGTTTTCAATACTAACTTAATTTTCATTTCGATATAATGAATTAAACTACAAACACAAGGATTTATAGTAGATGCGATATGAGATAGATTTTACAAATGAGTTTGATAAAACACTGCTTTTTTGGCTGGAACGATTTATAAGATATAAACTAACAACTTTATCAAATAGACAAGTTGATGATAAAGATAAGTTAGCATTTATTATTCAATCTTTAGTAAAAGGTACTAATAGTATAGATGAACTAAGTATATTAGTAAAAGATGCAAGAAATATTGGATTATCAGGTGTTAATACATATTTTAATCCACTTAAAAAGTTATACAAATTTTTACTTAACTTAGGTCTTGCTTCCATGAAAGAGATTGATGAAGAGTTATTGAGTGATTTTTTAGCAAGTACTACAAGTGGACTATCCGATGCTTCTAAAAAAAACCATAGAATTGCCCTACTTGGTTTCTTTTCTTATATTGATAAGCAAAATGAAAACAGTGATGGAACATCATATTTATTTAAAATTGAGCTTAAAAATTGGGGAGGTTTAAGTGGAAATGCAGGTACTAAACTGCCCTCTTTTATGGGAAAAGATGAGATCAATAGATTTTTAAAAGCTATTGATACCTTTGAGTTTACACAAGATACTGCTAGTAGAAATAGATTAATATTGAAAATAATAATATATACAGGTATTAGAGTATCTGAAATGTTAAATTTAAAAGTAAAAGATATATTCAAAGAGGATGATGTTTACTTATTTCAAATAAGAGGAAAAGGTAACAAACCAAGAGTTGTAATGATAAAAGAAGCTATTATAAAAAATGATTTAGATAATTGGTTAGATATAAGATGTTGTAGTGATGAATATTTGGTATGTAATAAATCCAGCAAGAGATTAACTCAAGCATATATAAGTAGAGTTGTTGAAAATATACTTTTAAGTATAGGTATTAGAAAAGAGAAGAATGGTGCTCATATGTTAAGACATAGTTTCGCTACTATGTTATATCAAAAACATCATGATTTAATTTTAGTTCAAGAAGCTTTAGGTCATGCTGATATTAATACCTCAAGAATCTATACTCACTTTGATAAAGAAAAACTAAAAAAAGCAACAGATATTTTCTAGTTTTTAAAGTTTAGAGTTTTACCAGAAACTTGCTGTTCCACTAGGGCTTAAAGCTTCATTGTCTAACTCTAAATAGATATTACTATTATAATCAATGTATAAGCTATAATCACCTATAAAGACACTACACTCCACTTGTGATTTATTTAGATAGGTATCTTGGGCATAGTTAGTTAGGTCATTTAAATAATACTCTACTATAGAAGGAGCCATACTATTTATAACTCCTTCTATTTTATTAAAATCATTAATACTAAAAGTATTATATAGCATCTCTTTATCTAATAAAAATATCATTTTCTTTTCATTTTAGTTGTTAAAACCATTTAATAAGGAGGCCATCCTATTTAAATCTATTTTATTCTCATTGGATTCATCTTTTTTTTCTTCGACTTTTATACTTAAGTTTTCAAAAGAGTTTAAAGCATCAGGCTCTTCTTTTCTATCATCGCCACTTAACTTAATATCATCTAAATCATTATTTGATTTGTGGGAGTAGTTGTGCTCCTTTGTATAGTCACTTGATTTATTATGCGGCTGCCTGTCACTATTTTTATTTTCATTAGGTTTTAGTTCAATCTCTTTATTTGAACCACTACTATTATTTAATAGTGATTCAATTTTACCTAACATTGAAGATATATTAGATTTATCTTGCTGTGTATTTTCTGATAAATTAGATACTTTTTGTTCTAAATCTTTTTTTGCTAACTCAAGGTTTTCTTTAGCAGATTCTAAATCTAACACTTCATCCTCTAGCTCATCAATTCTATTTTTTAAATTTTTATTCTCATCTTGTAACTCTTCATAAGCGTTAATTAGTGTGTTTAAAGCATTATTAAGTTTTGAAATTGTTTCTGCATTTGTCATAGCTATTAAATCCTCGTTTGTATTTATAATTTAACTGTATTATTACAAATTTTAGCTAATAATTCCATCAATTCTTAGCAAAGAATCAACACTTGGCTCTCTTTGTGCAAAATCATAGAATAATTCATCCATATTTTTAGAACCACCCTTGCTTAAAATAGTGTTTTTGTACTTAAATCCTAATTGTTTATTGAATATATTTCCTGAATCAATAAACATATAAAATGCATCTGCACTTAAAACTTCTGCCCATTTATAAGAGTAGTATCCAGCTGCATACCCACCTGCAAATATATGACCAAAACCATTTTGGAACTTGTTGTATGAAGGAGGTATAATAGCTGCAAACTCATTTCTAATACTATCTAATAAGGTTTGAACTTCATCTTCACTTTTGTATAACTTTTGATGTAGTTTAAAATCAAACAGTGCGAATTCAACTTGCCTTACCATTGCTAATGATGATTGAAAATTTTTAGCATTTATAATTCTTTGAATTGCTTCATCATTTAATGTTTCTTTAGTTTCATAATGTTTTGCAAAAATTTTCAATACATCTTTATCATAAGAGAAGTATTCTAAGAACTGTGAGGGAAACTCAACTGTATCCCATGCAACTCCTGCTATACCACTTACAAATGCTTCTTTAATCTCACTTAACAAGTGATGTAGTGCATGTCCCATTTCATGAAAAAGTGTTACAACATCAGAGTGTCTTAATAGTGAAGGAGTTGATTTGGTTGATTGTGGGAAGTTACAAACAACATAAGCAGTTGGTAAATGAGTTTTATTATTAGAGTCTTCATAGTAACTGTGCCAGTTATTCATCCAAGCTCCACCTCTTTTATCAGATCTTGCTTCTAAATCCAGGTAGATTCTAGCTTTAGTTTTATTATTTGATAAAATATCATATACTCTTACTTTCTCATCCCATGTATTTGTATTAGCTTTTTTAAACTCTATATTAAACATAGTATTTAAAAACTCAAAGAAGCCATTTAGAACAGACTCTTGTTCAAAATAAGGTCTATAGTACTCCTCATCTAAATCATACTTCTCTTTCTTTAATTTTTCAGAGTAGTATGCCATATCAAAAGCTTGTAAGTCTTCGAGGGAATCCTCTTTTTTTGCTAATGCTTTTACCTCTTCAAACTCCTCTTTTGCTTTTTGTTTCCCTTTTTTTCCCAACTCTTCTAAAAATGATATAACCTCTTCTTCATTCTTTGCCATTTTTGTTGAGAGTGAATATGAAGCATAGTTACTAAATCCTAAAATTTTAACCATTTCATCTCTATATTTTAATATCTCCTCAATGATTTTTCCATTTTCACTAGCTCTTGTGCAGTATGCCTTATATATCTCTTCTCTTTTTTCTCTATTTGTTCCATATGTCATATATGCTAAATATGAAGGAATTTGTAAGGTAAACTTATATTTTGTTTTGCCATTTTTTTCAAATTTTGCTAAATCTAAATCTGACTTTGGAATCTCTTTCACATCTTCATAATTTTCACAAATCATTTCGTAAGCATTTGTTGCATCTAAAAGATTATGAGAAAATTTTTGAGATAGCTCGCTTAAGCTTAAATTTATCTCTTCAAGCCTTTTCTTTTTGTTATTTTCTAAGTGGCAACCTGAAAGTTCAAACTCTTTAATTTCATTTTCAAGTACTTTATTTTGTATATCATTTAATGTACTTTTTTCATTAGACTGTATATCTTTTAAAGCTGTATAAATATTATCATTTTGTGATACCTCAGTTTCATATTTTGAGATGATTGGAAGACACTCTTCATACACCTTTCTTGTTATTTCTGAATTCTTAACTGAATCAATATGAAAAACTGGTGTTAAGAAATCACTAATCCTCTCCCCTATTTCTTGAAAGACTTTCATGAAGTTTTCATATGTTTTATTCTCAATTTGTAGAAGTTCATCTACTTGTACCCTACTTGTTTCTAACAACTTTTGTAAATCATTTTTCGAGTTCTCTAAATTTTGTATATTAAATTCTTTAAACATTTTCATCCTTTATATTTTAAATTTTAGTGTAAAACCTCTATCGAAGTTTTCATAATCCTTGTAAAAGTCATATTTCTCAATTTTGAAGTTTGAAAAATAGTCTTCTAATGCTCTTTTTTGGTCATATCCCATTTCGCATAGTAAGTAAGGTATTCTATTTTTAGCAGTTTCATCTATTATGTTTTTTAATAACTCATCTCCCTTACTGCCACCAAAGAGTGCATTTGATGGTTCAAACTCTACATTCTTAGGTAACTTATAACTATTTGCGATATAAGGTGGATTTGATATAACCATATCAAAATCTTTATTAGAGATGTTTTCATATAAGTTACTTAGTTTAAAATCTATCTTATGCTTAACATGGTGTTTAACTGCATTTTCTTTAGCTAATTGTAAAGCTTTTTCGTTTATATCAACAGCTGTTATCTTTATATCTTTTACTAATAAAGCTAACATTATAGATATAACTCCTGAGCCTGTTCCAATCTCTAATAAATTCACACTTTTTTTGAGCTTGTTTATTGTTTCAATTGCATTTTCTACTAATATTTCAGTTTCAGGTCTTGGTATTAAAACACCTGGCTGTACTATAAAGTTTTCACCAAAGAAAGTAGCTTTTTTAGTTAAATACTCTAAGGGATAGTTTTGTTCTCTTTTTTTTATTAGCTTTTCTAACTCTTTTTCTAATAAAAAAGGTTCATTGTAGTTTAAATGTAACCAAATAATATTTTTATCCAAAAGATATAACATCAATATTTCCACCTCTTTTGTCGGAATATGTGTTACATACTTTAATCTTGGACTATACTTCTTAACTGCTTGTTTAATTGTCATTAGTTTTATCCTTAATAAAAGTTACCATTATATAAAAAAGAGTTTTTATTATCCTAAAATATAAAGCGCTAACTCATCAGATAATAAAAAATCTCTATTATATACTCTATTTTTAAGTCTATATATTTTTTTTTCACTTATTAGTTCATCAATTTTGCTTTTTTCATTACTATTGAAAATATCTATTGAAACTCCATTATTACATCTAAGTCCCAATAGAGTTTTTTCTACTTTAATATCCTCATTTGATAACTCTTCAGTTTCATATAAAAAAGGGTTTTTTATATAAGCTTGAATATCTTTTTTTGTATAGACTCTTTTGTTTTTATAGTATCCAACTGCACCTGCACCAATTCCTAAATACTCTTGATGTTGCCAATATCCATAGTTGTGTTTTGATTCAAACTCTTTTTTTCTTGCAAAATTAGATATTTCGTATTGATTGAAATCTTTTTTTTGTAAATAGTCAAATATATCTTTTGATAGTTCTTCATCATCTATTTTATAGTTACTAATCTTTGTCTGTTTATCCTTTTTATAAAATTTTGTACCCTCTTCTATCATTAGTGAATAAGCACTAATATGGGTCACATTTAAAGTAAATGCTGTATTAATATCTTGTTTTATTAAATCTAAGCTGTCACCTTTTACACCATATATTATATCGCAGTTAATACTATTAAAACCTATACAATTAGCATTTTGTATAGCTTTTAATGCACTATTACTACTGTGTGCTCTTCCTAAGAACTTTAGTTTGTCTTGGTTAAAACTTTGTACTCCAAAGCTTATTCTATTTACCCCATAAGAGTACATCTTTTCTTGCCATTTATATGAAGCAGAGTTTGGATTAGCCTCTGTTGTTATCTCTGCGTTTTTGCATAAGTGAGGCTTTATAATTTCAAAAACCTCTTCATACTCTTTGGCATTAATTGTTGAGGGTGTTCCTCCACCTATAAATACTGTTTTAAGTTTTCTGTTTTTTAAGTTTTTTTCTATTTCACTTTTTAGTTGTTTCTTTAGTGCTATCATATACTCTGTTTTTAAATAAAATTTATCAGTATAAGAGTTGAATGCACAATAGAAACATTTACTATCGCAAAATGGTATGTGTATGTATAAAAGCAATTTTTAATCCTATAAATTATATAATTATGGGCTAATTATAAGGGAAAACATATTTATGACTGATAAAAATGAGAATAAAATAAACAATAATAAGAAAAACTTTAGACCAAATGTTGCAGCAATAGTTCTATCATCTAAATATCCTCATAAATGTGAAATTTTTATAGCCTCAAGAACAGACGTGGAAAATGCTTGGCAATTTCCACAAGGTGGTATTGATGATGGGGAGTCAGCTAAAGAGGCTTTATATAGAGAGTTAGAAGAAGAGATAGGAACTAGGGATGTGGAAATTGTAGCAGAGTATCCTCAATGGGTATCATATGAGTTTCCTCCTGCAATAGCAAAAAAGATGCAACCATACGATGGTCAAATTCAGAAGTATTATTTAGTTAGATTAAAAAAAGGTGCAAAAATAAATATTCAAACTGATATTCCAGAGTTTAGTGAATATAAGTTTGTACCTACAAAAAATATATATGACTATATAACTTTCTTTAAAAGAACAGTATATAAGCAGGTGCTTAAATATTTTAAAAAAGAAGGTTATATTTAAAAGGAATTTAAAAAAAATGTTGAAGGTATTAAAGTTTGGGGGAACAAGTGTTGGTACACTTGAAAGAATTCAAAATGTTGCAAATATTATAAAGAAGATTAAAGATGAGGGTCATGATGTTATTGCTGTTGTATCTGCAATGAGTGGTGAAACAAATAAATTAATCCAGTATGCACAAAACTTTTCAAATAATCCAAAAGCAGATGAAATGGATATGCTTTTAAGTTCAGGTGAGAGAGTTACCTCTGCACTACTTTCAATAGCACTTAATGAACAAGGTTATAAAGCATGCTCTATGAGTGGAAGACAAGCTGGGATTGTTACAAATAGTTCCCATACAAAAGCTAGAATTGAATCTATTGATACAGATGGTATGAATGAAAGATTAAAAGAGGGAAATACAATAATAGTAGCTGGTTTTCAAGGTATTACACAAGATACAAGCAGAGTTTCAACTTTAGGTAGAGGTGGAAGTGATTTAACAGCAGTTGCTATTGCAGGAGCAATAAAAGCAGATGTTTGTGAAATCTATACCGATGTTGATGGTATTTATACAACAGACCCAAGAATAGAGCCAAAAGCAAAAAAGCTAGATAAAATATCCTATGATGAGATGTTAGAATTAGCAAGCTTAGGTGCTAAGGTTTTACAAAATAGATCAGTAGAGATGGCAAAAAAGCTAGATGTAAATTTAGTATCAAGAAGCAGCTTTACACCAGATATTGAGGGAACATTAATTACTAAGGAAGAGAATATTATGGAAAAACCAATTGTAAGTGGTATTGCATTAGATAAAAATCAAATAAGAGTTGGTATGTATGGAGTTATTGATAGACCAGGAATTGCTGCATCTATATTTACATCACTAGCAAATGAGAATATAAATGTTGATATGATTGTACAAACAAGAGGTTTAGATGGTAAAACTGATCTAGACTTTACTATTCCAACTACTGATTTTGATGCTTGTAAAAAAGTAATGGAACAGTTTAAAAAAGATACTGGAAGTATTGATTATAATGACTCTATTTGTAAAGTATCAATTGTAGGTGTTGGTATGAAATCACATACAGGAGTTGCAGCTAAAGCATTTTCAACATTAGCAAAAGAGAATATAAATATAAGAATAATTTCAACTTCAGAGATTAAAATCTCAATGATTATTGAAGAGAAGTATTCTGAGTTAGCTGTAAGAGCACTACATGAAGTTTACGAATTGGATAAATAAAAGTGCAAGAGTTTTTAAATTGGACAGTTGATTCAATCAGGGAAGATAGACTTATCTCTCCATGGTTAGAAGAAAAAAAGTACGAGTGGACCCCTTTGGTTTCTAAGAATATTGTAAATATATTAGATAAAGGTTGTTCAGTTATTGTTTTAACTGATAGGGAAAGGGAGTGGTTTTTAGAGTATGTATTAACACATATAAACTCTACTAAACTTAATAGACCTTTTTTACCATTTTATGATTTTAAGTCATTTTATAAATATATTGATAATATAAAATCAGACGATGATATCTCATATATTAAAGATATGTTAAATATATCTTTTCCAAATGGTTATTGCTTTTGGTACATAGGCAAAAGCCAAGATGCAAGGGCACTAATTCCTAAAGTTTCAAAAAACTCTTTTTTATGGCTTTTTGATGAAGAGAAGCAGGACGCTTTTAATCTAAGAAGTGGTGATGAAGCTTTAGATATGAAACTATTACAGATGTTTAGACTATATAATAAGACAATAAGTGCATCTTTATTTGCACAAATAAATGTGGAGAATTAATTAAAGCATATGATAAAAAAAGTTGAGAACTCATCTATTTTAATTGTTAATAGTATTGATGAAACTTTAAGTGAGCTTTTAGCACTTTATCCAATGCACTCAACACGTATTATAAGAAATGAACAAAAAGATGAGTTTTTATTAAATGAGGCTAATCTTGCAGTAAAAGAAGCATACATAGCTTCAAATGAAACTAAATATATATTTTTATGTGGTTCAAGTTTTAGGGTTGAAGCTCAAAACTCATTATTAAAAGTGATTGAAGAACCACCTAGAAATGTTATTTTTATAATTATTACAACTTCAAAGTCATCACTACTTCCTACAATCTATTCAAGAATTCCATATAAGTATTTAAAAAAATCTACCATAAAAGATATTTCAACACTAGATGTTAAAAATCTTGATTTAAAAGATATTTACTATTTTTTAAAGCAGAATCAAAAAATCTCTAAAAATGAAGCAAAAGAGTTAGTTGAGTCAATACTACTAAAAGTAAAAGAGCAAAAGCTTCAATTAAATAGTTCACAATTAGAACTATTTTCAAAATCTATAAAACTATTAGAGTTGAACTCAAGACCTGTAAATGTTTTAACCACCCTACTTCTTAGTTTATTACAGACAAAAGGTAAATAATGCAAAAAACAAAAATAATGGGTGTACTAAATGCAAATGAAGACTCTTTTTTTAAGCATAGTAGATTTAGTAAATATGAAGCTCAAGCTAAAATAGAAAAAATGATAGAAGACAAAGCTGATATTATTGATATTGGTGCAGTATCTTCAAGGCCTGGTAGTAAACCTGTAGCTTTTGATGTGGAACTTGATAGATTAAAAGATATAGTAAATATAATTTATGATAATAGCTATTATGAAAAAGTTGATTTCTCTATTGATTCTTATGCCCCTAATGTGATAGATTATGTTTTAAATAAGGGGTTTAAAATAGTAAATGATATTACAGGTTTAATAGATGATGAAGTGTGTAAGATTAGTTCTAAATACGATGCCCAGGTTGTTATAATGCATATGCAAAACAGTCCTTCAAATATGCAAGAAAATCCAAGCTATGATGATGTTTTAAAAGATATAGATAGTTTTTTTTATAAACAAATAGAAAAAGCAAAATCTTTTGGAATAGATGACATTGTATTAGATGTTGGTATTGGCTTTGGAAAAACCTTAAATCATAATTTGAAGTTATTAAAAAATTTAGAGTATTTTAAACATTTTGGATGTGAACTTTTAGTAGGTGCTAGTAGAAAATCAATGATAAATAAGATAACTCCTAGTGAAGTTAGTGAGAGATTACCTGGTAGTCTTGCTATTCATTTAGAGTCCATTAGAAATAAAGCTTCAATTATCAGATGTCATGATGTTAAAGAGCACTATCAAGCTATAAAAGTACAAGAAGCTATTTATAGTATTTAATAAAATTTACACAAAATACTAAAGTATTTCGTGTAAAGAGTTTGCTTTTTTCATCCACTCTTCCAAAGATTCATACTCTTGATTTTCAACCATATGTCTTACAGATTTCATCTGTTTTTCAAATAAATCAATTGATTTTAAAAGATTCTCTCTGTTTTGTCTAAAAATATCACTCCACATATCTGGACTTGATTTTGCTATTCTACTCATATCTTTAAATCCACCTGCTGCAAGAGCTATAATTGATTTTGGGTCTTCATGTCCCATTACTGTATTTGCAAGTGAATATGAAATTGCATGGGGTAAATGTGACATATAACATGCATGGATATCATGCTCATTTGCATCCATTACAACAATTCTCATTCCAATGTCTTGAAATACCTTAATTGCTCTATGCTCATGTTTTTTTGAATTCTCTTCTAGATTACATAAAACTACTGTTTTACCCTCATATAAATCATTCATTGCAGCTTTTGGACCAAACTTTTCATTTCCACACATTGGATGAGCTGCAATAAAGTTTTCTCTTATTTTATTTGGAATATTTTTAATTATAAACTCTTTTGTTGAACCCAAATCCATTATAGTTGTATTTTCGTCAATATCGAGAAAATTTGGCAATATTGAGATGATGTTATCAACAGGTATTGCTAATATAATCAAATCACACTCTTTTTTAAGCCTATTTAAATCAACTAACTCATCAACTAAGTTGAGTTTTTTTATCTCTTCTTTAGATTTTTCACTTCTTGCATATCCATATACTTTTGTTGCTATGGCATATTTTTTAACTGCTTTTGCAAAAGAACCACCCATAAGTCCTAAACCAACGATTCCTATATTCAACATTAACACCTTTTTTTAAGAATATTTGATATTATACCTTAATATTCATATAATCTGAATTTAGCTATATTATTATTTTATCAAGAAATTAAGGAAAGTCGTGAAAAATAAAGCAATACTATTTTCTTTAGTGTGCACAACAGCACTTTATGCAAATACAATCAAGTCAATAGAGTACAAGAATTTAAACAAAATATCAGAAAAAATTGTTAATGAAACATTAGATTTAGATGTTGGAGATAAACTTAACCAAGAGAAGCTAAACAAAGCTATAAAAGAGTTTTATGATTTTGGTTATTTTGATGATATTGTTGTTTATAATGAAAATGGAAATTTACAGTTAGTCTTCAAAGAGAAGCCTTCAATTGCAAAAGTTGAAATTCTAGGTTACAAATCTAGACAAGAAGACAAAGAGATTATGAAAGATTACATGAAGCTTAAAAAAGGTTCCATGTATACAAAACAGAGAGTTCAAAAGGCAAAAAAAGTTATTTTGGACTTATTAGAGAGTGAAGGGTATATTAACTCTGTAGTTGAAGTTGATATTGAAGAGTTAAATGAACACTCTTTAAAAGTTACTTTTAATATAAATAAAGGTGATGAGATACTTATTAACAAAGCTAACTATTATGGTTCAAAACAGTTAGATAATAGTGACTTTGAGATGGTAACAGCAAATAAAGAAAAAGAGTTTGCTTCTTGGTTTTTTGGACAAAATACAGGAGAAGTGAAAGTAGATGAGCTTAAGTATGACTCAAGAAGAATAAATGAACTATATTTTGAGAATGGTTTCTTAGATGCAAAAGTAAAAGATCCATATTTAGATATAGATTTTGCTTCTAATAATGCTAATCTAGACTTTTTTATTGAAGAGGGAAAACAGTATGAAACTGCAAGTATAAAAATATTTGCAGATGCAAGTATAGTTAATCCTGATGATTTATATGAAGAGCTTGATTTAATAGTAGGAAATACTTTTAATATAAAAAAGCTAAGAGATGATCAAGACTATATAAGAACACAAGTTGCTAATAAAGGTTATGCCTTTGCAAAAGTGAAGTTTGATATTAAGAAAAATAAAGAAGATTCAACAGTTGATGTGGTTTTTAATGTAATCCCAGGAAAAAAAGTATATATAAATGACGTGGTTATCTCAGGAAATACAAGAACATTAGATAGAGTTGTAAGAAGAAATGTCTATTTAGCACCTGGAGATTTATATAATTTAACTGACTTAAAAGATTCAAAATCTAAACTAAAAAGAACAAAAAGTTTTGAAGATGTTCAAATTGAAGAGAAAAGAGTATCTGAAGATAAAATTGACTTATTAGTAAAAGTTGTAGAGACTTCTACAGGTTCAATTATCCTAGGTGGTGGATATGGTTCATATGATAAACTTATGATTAATGCTGCTGTTAGTGATTCTAATATTTTTGGTTCAGGTATTGGAATTGGATTAAATGCAGATTTATCTGCAACTGAAAGTAAATTTGCATTTGAGGTTAAAAATCCAGCTATAAATGATAGTGAATATACAGGTACATTTGAAATTCATAATAGTGAAAGTGAAATTTTAAGAGATAGTTATGATTTAGATAAAACAGCACAAGGTTTTTCAGTATCAGTTGGAAAACAAGTTATTAGGGACTTATATGCAGGTGTAAAATATAGATTTGATATGATTGAAGAGGATTATCAGTATGATAACTCAAGTAAAGTAAATAATACAAACTATTATCAAGATAGTGACTATATAACTAGTTCATTGACACCTTATTTAAACTTTGATAATACGGATGACTTTTATGTACCAAGAGAAGGATATAAAGTAAATACCTCACTTGAGTTTGCAGGTGTTGGTGGTGATTCTAAGTACCTGAAATCTTCAACTGTATTTAGATATTTTCACTCCTTTGAAGATATGACAGAGTATGATTGGATCTTTAGATTTAAATCAAACTTACAAGCAATTGAAGATTTAGGTCAATTAAGTCCAGGGGATTCACTTTACTTAGGTGGTCCAAGAACCCTAAGAGGTTTTGAATCTTATGCATTTGGACCAAATAATGAAGATGGAATAAAAGAAGATCCATTTAAAAGATTGTGGAGTAACTCTATAGAGATGAACTTTCCACTATCTAAAAGTGCAAAGATGAGATGGGGTGTGTTTTATGACTATGGTATGACAGGCGAAGATAACTTTGGTGATATACAAAGATCAAGTACAGGTGCAGTTTTAGAGTGGTTCTCTCCTGTTGGTCCTTTACAATTAATCTTTGCACAACCACTTGATGATGAACCAGGTGATGAAACATCATCATTTGAGTTTTCACTAGGGACAAGTTTCTAATGGTAAAAAAAATAGATAATAAAATAGATAAAGAGATAATAAATAGACGGATTACAAATAAAGAAGCACTTGATTTAATACAAAATGCTCCTTTACTTGAATTAGGTGAATTAGCAAGTGCAAAAAAAGCCCAACTTCATCCTAAGGGTGTTACAACATTTATAGTTGATAGAAATATTAACTATACAAATGTGTGTTGGGTTGATTGTAAATTTTGTGCTTTTTATAGACATAAAAGGGATGATGACTCATATGTATTAAAATTTGATGAAATAGATAAAAAGATTGATGAACTACTTGAAATTGGTGGTACTCAAATACTATTTCAAGGTGGAGTTCATCCTAAATTAAAAATTGAATATTATGAAGAGTTGGTTGAACATATTCATACAAAATATCCACAAATTACTATTCATGGGTTTTCAGCTATTGAAATTAACTTTATTGCAAAAGTTTCAAAGATTTCAAAACTTGAGGTTTTAAAAAGACTTCAAGCAAAAGGGTTAAGTTCAATTCCAGGAGCTGGAGCTGAAATATTATCAGACAGAGTTAGAGATATAATTGCTCCAAATAAAATGGATTCACAAGAGTGGTTAGAGATACATAGATTAGCTCACTCAATAGGAATGAAAACAACTGCTACAATGATGTTTGGAACAGTAGAAACCGATGAAGAGATTATTGAGCATTGGGAAATGCTAAGAAAATTACAAGATGAAGCAGGTGGATTTAGAGCATTTATTATGTGGTCTTTTCAAGGTGAAAATACACAATTAGCAAAAGAGCATCCGCAGATAAAACCACAATCTTCAAATAGATATTTAAGACTATTAGCAGTGTCAAGACTATATTTAGATAATTTTAAAAATATGCAAAGTTCATGGGTAACACAAGGTTCGTACATAGGTCAAATGGCATTAAAATTTGGTGCAAATGACTTAGGAAGTACAATGATGGAGGAGAATGTAGTAAAAGCAGCAGGTGCAGCTAATAGAATGAATCAAGATGAGATGATTACATTGATTAGGGATATTGGTGAAAAACCTGCAAAAAGAAATACTGCATATGAAATACTAAAGAGGTATTAAATCTAATGAAAGTTAAAAGTTTTTTATTAGGGTTACTATTTTTACAAGGGAGTTTAATGAGTGCTGAATTAAAGCATATAAAAGTTAAAGGTATAGAAGTACCAGTTATTTTTGAAAAGCAAACAAGTATTCCTACTTTGGATGTACAGTTAGTTTTTAGAAATTCAGGTTATATTCAAGATAAAAATAAAAGTGGATTAGCAAATCTATCTTCAAAGCTTTTAAATGAAGGTACTAAAAAGTTAGGTTCAACAAAGTTTGCTCAAAAATTAGAAGAGAGTGCAATCTCATTAAGTGCTGCAAATGGCTTTGAAACATTTGTAATTGAGTTATCAAACTTAAAAGATGTTACTACAAAAGCAATGACTCTTTTAAGCGATTTATTACAGTCACCTAACTATTCAGATGAAGTTTTAACTAAGTTAAAGACTATACAAATTGGTACACTTAAAAGAAAAGAGAGTGATTATGATTATACAGCTAAAAACCTTTTGAAAGCTACACTTTTTGAAAATACACCTTTACAAAGCCCAAGTTCTGGTACTATTGAAACTATTGATAAAATTACTTTAGATGATATAAAGGAGTTTATTGGTAATGCAGTTGTATTAAATAAGCTAATAGTTGTTGCAGGTGGTGATTTTGAGTTTGATGAGTTTAAAAAAACAATTAAACCAGTACTTGAAGTTTTAAAAAAATCAGAGTATGAACAAGTTTCTAAAATAGAAGTAGAAACAAAACCTAAAGAAGAGGTTGTTTTAAAAGATACAAAACAAGCATATATATATTTTGGTAGTCCTTTTAATATTGATGCAAAAGATGAAAGTGTATATATGTCAAAAGTAGCTTCTTTTATTTTAGGTGGTTCTGGATTTGGTTCTAGAATGATGGAAGAGATAAGAGTAAAAAGAGGTTTAGCTTATAGTGCATATAGTAATGTATCTATAAGTAAATCTCACTCTTATTTTAGTGGTTATTTACAGACAAAAAATGAAAGTGCTAATGAAGCTAAAGAGTTAGTAAAGAGTATTATTAATGAGTTTGTAAAACAAGGTGTTACAAAAGAAGAGTTAGAATCTGCAAAAAAGTTTTTAACAGGAAGTGAGCCTTTAAGAAGTGAAACACTATCTCAAAGATTAAGTAGAGCATTTAACTTTTATTATAAAGGATTAGGTTTAGATTACTCAACAAAAGAGTTAGAAAAAATCCAAAACTTAAAACTTGAAGATTTAAATAAGTTTATCAATTCTCATAATGAGATTGAAAACTTAACATTTGCAATAGTAAGGAAATAGATTTGTTAAGATTCGCAATAAGCCCAACAAAAAACATGGATATAAGTGACTTAAGAGTTGCTATTTTTAACTATATTGTATCTTGTCAAAAAAATGAAGACTTAGCTATAAGAATAGAAGATGCAAATAAACAAAAAAATATTGAAGGAAAAGACAAAGAGATATTAGAGTTTTTAAATCTTTTCTCAATCAACCATGCAAGAGTTGTATATGAAAGTGATTTTTTAAAGTATCATCAAAAAATGGCAATGCAGCTTATGTCAAAGAAAAAAGCATTTGCTTGTTTTTGTAGTGATGAAAAATTAGATGAGTTAAAACAAGAAGCAAAAAAAGAGAATAAACCTTTTAAATATGATGGATTTTGTGAGAATTTATCTGATGAATTAGTATTAAACACTAATGCTCCTTTTAGAGTTAGAATAAAAAAGCCTGAATCTAATACAAAGTTTAACGACATTGATTCATTTATTATATTAAGACAAGATAAAAGTCCAACTTATAACTATGCTTGTGCTGTTGATGATATGCTTATGAATATTACAACAGTAATAAGAAGTGAAGAGTTTATATCAAATACTCCTAAACAGATTTATGTAAGAGAGCTATTAGGATATGATAAACAGCTTGATTATATACATATACCTGCTATTGATAATACAAATAAAGATGATGATAACTTTATTAAATGGCTTATTGATGAGGGGTTTTTACCTAGTGCTATTGCTAATTATTTAGTTTTATTAGGAAATGAGACGCCTAAAGAGATTTTTACTCTTGAGGAGGCTATTTCTTGGTTTAATATTGAAAATATATCAAAAGAGGCAGTATCATTTGATATTGATAAATTAAAATCTATAAATAAAAAGCATTTAGAAGAAATGGATGAAATGAGACTTTCAAAACTTTTAGGTTTTGCTGATTGGGATCTTGGAAAACTAGCAAAACTATTTTTACAAGAAGCTAGTACTCTAAAAGAGCTTCATTCAAAGATAAAATATATATTTGAACCAAAATCAACACTTAAAGGTTTTGAAGATGAGTTTGTACAATTAAAAAATTGCTTACAGAAAGCACCGTTTTTTGAAGACTTAAATGAATTAGAAAATTATATTAAACAAAATACAAAACTAAAAGATGAATCTTTATTTAAACCATTGAGGTATATTTTAACAGGTAGCCAAAGTGGACCAAAATCATCTGATGTTTATCCACTTATTAAAAATTATATAGGAGAAATAGTAAAATGATAGATGCATTTTTACAATCAGCATTTACTGTAGTTTTAGGAATAATATTTTTATATAAATGGGTTATTATTATCTCTGCAATATTAACATGGGTTAGACCCGACCCTTATAATCCTATTGTACAAATGTTATATAGGTTAACAGAGCCTGCATATGCACTTGTAAGAAAATATATACCTACTGTATTTGGTGGTATGGATTTAGCCCCGATTATTCTTATATTTGCACTAATTTTTCTAGAAACATTTCTTAGAAGTTTAGCCTTTTAATCATGAAAAGGCTAAGCACTTCACTAATTTGTTCTTTTTTGATTACTGTTGGGGTTGCAAATACAAATATAAACCCTTCAAATGAACTTCCTATTACTCATGAAAACTTTAATGTTTCCCTATCATGGCTAAAAAGTAAGCCCAAATCATATGCAAAAGATTTTTTTATAATACAATTTTTAAATAAAGAAGATATTTCAAAAGAAGATGCAAAAGAAGCTTATGAAATGGCAAAAAGAAAAAATGGTAGAGTTAAAAGAGCCTATAAAAGGTTTGAAGATATACCTGTTGAAGATTTAAAATGTTACAAAGCTAAAACAAAAGAGTTATTTCTATTTGAAGATAGATGTTTAGCTTTAGGATTAAGTCTTAAAGAAGCAACAAGGTTGTCTAAAAAGTATATAAAAGAAGCATCAAATAGAATTGAGCAGTACCCTACTTTGCAAAATGACCTTGAGGTTATGGCATCTGTTTCACCTTTTTTAGCTCTACTTGAAACATATCCACATAGATTTTATAGAATATTTTTTGATACAGGCGAAGAGTATAGATTAAAAGAGATAAACTATCCTATGCCACAGTTTTTTATTGATAAAATATCTGAAGATAAGAGTTTTAATGAGTTTGTAAGATATGTTGTTCCAAATCCTAAATATGATAATATCCAAAAATCACTATTTGAAGTTAAAGATAACTCTAATATTTCACATCAATCTATGTTTTTTTTAGCTATGAATTTAATAAGATACAAAAAACTTGAAGTTGCAAAAGAGTATTTAGAAATTGCATTTAATAAAGCATACTTTAGAATGGATAAGGACAAGGTTCTATTTTGGCAATATCTACTAAATAGTAGTGATGAAACTTTACAAAAGCTTTCAAATAGTTGGGATGTAAATATATACTCAATATATGCAAAAGAGAAGCTAAATAAGCCAATGGAAAATCTGTTTTATGAGGTTGATTTATTAAATAAAGAAACTACTTTTGATATAACAAATCAATTTGAATGGATAAAAGTATTAAGAGATATTAAAGAAAATTTAGATGAAGAGAAGTTAGAAAAATATAAGCAAATATTTTCATCTAAAAGAACAGCTCCTCATTATGCTTATTTATTAGAAAGATATCATAAGTATAAAAAGCAGTACTTTATAACTCCATATAAAGATGTAGTAAGCAAGTTTAGTTTAGATAATCAAGTTCTTATTTACGCTATTGCAAGACAAGAAAGTAGATATATTCCATCAGCTATATCATTTGCTACAGCTCAAGGAATGATGCAGATTATGCCTTTTTTATCAAAAGCAATTGCTAAGCAGTATAAAGAACCTTATAATATTTATGAGCAGTTTATTCCTGAGGTTAATCTAACATATGCAAATAGACATTTAAATGTATTAAAAAAATCTTTTAAAAATAATCCATTATTTATTGCATATGCTTATAACGGTGGTCCAGGATATACAAAAAGTCAATTTAGAAGAGGACATTTTCAAGATACAAGTAGCAAATTTGAACCATATTTAAGTATGGAGTTGATTTCATATAATGAAACAAGAAGATATGGAAAAAAAGTCTTAGCCAACTACTATATTTACTATAATCACTTACAAGATAAGAAGATTAAGTTATCTTCTATTTTTGAAACCTTAAACTTACAGGGTTTGAATTATTAATAAAATTCAAATCCAAGAAGTCTATACTGTTTTTTTGTTTCTCAAATGAAACAATATAGTGCTTCGCCCAGGGTCTATTTTGAAGTATTGAAGAGAATTTATCACCATCTATTTGTTTCAATGTTTTAGCTTTTTGTTCATTTAATAAAAACTTTTTTGTTGAGATATTTTTATATTCATCTTTATAGTCATTAGTGAAATATATAGATAATAAAAATCTATGATCTTGAGACTTTTTTATATTATTTAAGTATGTTGCCCAAAAAAGTGCTTTAACTTCGTTATTTTCAATAATATCTATCTTTTGTGTATCTTGTGTTGCTCTAGCTTTTGAAGTTTGGGTTTGAAAATGTTTTAATGCTGTAGTTTGAGAACAAGCTATAAAACTAAATGAAACAAGTGAGAAAATAATTGTTTTATACATATAAGCTCCGATTAATTTAAAACTCAATTTTACTTTAAATATCTAAAATATATATTAATTTTTAGAAAAATATTGTACTATTTTAACAAAAAGGAGATTTATGCAAATACTATTAATAGTAGCCCATGGTAGCAAACTGGAAGAATCAAATAAAGAGATTGCAAGTTTAGCTAAAAGTATTGAAGTATTAAGTGAGGGTATTTATATTGTAAAGTATGCTTATTTGGAATTAGCAACACCTAGTTTTGATGATGTATTAGAAGAGATTTTAAGTGCAAATAGTACTGCTTCAATAAAAGTACTGCCCTATTTCCTTGCTAAGGGAAAGCATGTGAAAGTAGATATCCCAAACTCTATAAACAGATTTAAAACAGAATATTCAAAATGTGAAGTGACCATATTACCTCATTTGGGTAAAACAAAAGGCTTGGCTGACTTAATTATGAATAACTACATTATAAATTGAAGTCTATAAATATATTTTAACTACTTTTTAGGTATAATCCCAATTATGAATAAAAAAAGATTAGTAGTAGCAATATCTGGGCCATCTAATAGTGGTAAAACAACAACTATAGTTAAACTATCAAATACTTTAATTAAGCAAGGTTTTAAAGTTTGTGTAGTAAAGCATGACCCAAAAGATAAAGCTGTATTTGATACAGTTGGAAAAGATTCATATAAATTTTCTCAAGCAGGTGCAGATGTGGCTGTAGTAAGTCCAACAAGAACTACAGTTTTCAAGCAAGAGTGTTCTTCTATAGAAAATTTAATTGATGTTTTTGATGATTTTGATTATTTAATTGTTGAGGGTTTAAAAATACTTGACTTGCCTAGAATTTCTATTTTTAGAAATAGTTTAGAAAATAGCTATTTTCCTTTTTCAAATGCTATTGCTACTGATGATAGTATAAAAAAAAGTGATATTCCCTCATCTATTGATAGATTAGATTTAAATGATATTGATGAAATAATTTCGTGGATTAATAAAAATTCAAAGAGAGTATAAATGCAAGACATATTAAAAGCAATAAAACAAGCAAGCATAGAGATAAAAGATTTAATACAAAATGGTGATACTAGTAAAAGTGAAAATGAAAACTCAACTGGAGATACTCAACTTAAATTAGATATTCAAAGCGATAGAATCATTGAGAATATATTTAAAGAAATTTCAAGTATAAAATCAATTGTTTCAGAAGAGCAAGAAGAGATTATTTCATTAAATAAAGATGGTGAATATTTAATAGCTTATGATCCATTAGATGGTTCATCATTGGTTGATGTAAATCTATCTGTTGGTTCTATTTATGGTATTTATAAAGAAGATTATAGTGCAAAAAATCTTATTTCTGCTGTTTATGTTGTATTTGGTCCAAGAGTTGAACTTGTAGTTGCTAATGAAGATGTTAAGCTGTATAGATTATTAAAAGGTGAGTTTAAATATATTCGAGATATTAGTTTAAAACAAAGAGGTAATATAAATGCATCAGGTTCAACTCAAAATTGTTGGACTTCATATCATAAAAAGATGATAGATGATATTTTCAGTGATGGTTATAGATTAAGATATTCAGGTGGTATGGTACCTGACTTACATCAGATTTTATTAAAAGGTGGAGGGCTATTCTCTTATCCAGGAACATCTGATAGACCAAAAGGAAAATTAAGACAACTTTTTGAAGTTTTTCCATTTGCTTTTATATATGAAAAAGCAAATGGTGGTGCAATTGATGGATTTAAAAGAGTATTAGAGATTGAAACAACTCATATTCACGATACAACACCTTGTTTCTTTGGTTCAAAAGATGAAATAAATAGAGTTTTAGAAGTATATAGAAAAAATGGATAACAATAAAGAAGAACTTATTATAGATGAGTGGGACTTAAAACTTGAAAATAAATTAAAAGAGTTAAAATCCTGTCAAGAGTCTAATGGCTTAAGCTCGTGTACTCCATGTGAGAAGTTTTTTGAGTGTCACTTAAGAAAAAGTTATGTAGTTGCTGTTTATGAGTCAATGAATAAAGGCTCAGGTGGTGGCTTTGAGTTTTAAAAAAAATAAGAAGAGGTAAAAAATGGAACAATCTTGTGAAAACGTATATATAACAACTCCAATTTATTATGTAAATGATATAGCTCATATAGGACATGCATATACTACAATAATTGGAGATATGTTAGCTAGGTACTCTAGGTTATCAGGACATAACACATATTTTTTAACAGGAACTGATGAGCATGGACAAAAAATTGCTCAAAGTGCCCAACAAAGAGGAAGAAGCCCACAAGAGTATGCAAATGAAGTATCAGGTAAGTTTAAACAGCTTTGGGATGATTTTGATATCACTTATGATAAGTTTATTAGAACAACAGATGATGAACATAAGCTAGGTGTACAAAAAGCATTTGAAAAAATGTATGAAAAAGGTGATATTTATAAAGGTGAATATGAAGGTTTTTACTGTGTATCTTGTGAGACATTTTTTACTGAAAAGCAGCTAGTTGATGAGCAGTTTTGTCCTGACTGTGGTAAACCAACTTCAATAATTCAAGAAGAGAGTTACTTTTTTAAGTTATCTAAATATGAAGATAAATTAATAAAATGGTATGAGCAAAATGATGACTGTATTTTACCAAGATCAAAAAAGAGTGAGATTTCAAACTTTGTAAAAGGTGGACTAAGAGATCTCTCTATTTCAAGAACATCATTTGATTGGGGTGTAAAACTACCAAACTCAATGAACGAACCAAAACATGTGATGTATGTGTGGCTAGATGCACTTATGAACTATATAACTGCACTTGGATATGGTTCTATTGAACATCATATGGATTATTGGCCTGCAAATATCCATTTAGTTGGAAAAGATATTTTAAGATTCCATTCTGTTTATTGGCCTGCATTCTTAATGTCTTTAGATTTACCATTGCCAAAACATATTTCAGCTCATGGATGGTGGACAAGAGATGGTGAAAAAATGTCAAAATCAAAAGGGAATGTAGTAAATCCAAAAGAAGTAGCAGATGCTTATGGCTTAGATGCATTTAGATATTTTATGTTAAGAGAAGTGCCTTTTGGACAAGATGGTGATTTTTCACAAAAAGCTTTAATGGATAGAATAAACTCTGATTTAGGAAATGACTTAGGAAACTTATTAAATAGAATATCTGGAATGTCAGGAAAATATTTTGACTTTAAAATAGACTCAAAAGATGTTGAAAAATACCATAAAAAAGAGTTAGATGAAGTAAATAGTATAATTGATACATTAGAAGATTATGTATTTAATATGCAACTAAATAGGTATTTAGAAGAGATTTGGAAGATTTTAACTATTGCAAATAAAGCTATTGGTGATTATGAACCTTGGAGTAAGATGAAAGAAGGTAAAACACAAGAAGCAATGGCATTAGTTGCATTGATTACAAATATTATGGCAAAAGTTGCACTTTTACTGGATTGTGTTATGCCTAAAAAAATAAAACTAATAGCTAAGTCTTTAGGAATAAGTATAGATACTAACACATATAAATCTTTTATTTTAAATAAAGAGTTATTAGAATCTACAACTATTACAAAAGTTGGACAACTTTTCCCAAAAATAGAAGAGGTTTTATTAAAACAACCAAACTCAACAAATGTTTCTAAAAATGAAGTTGAAAAAAAGAGTGAAAAAAGTAAAGAAGAAGATAACTTAATCACAATTGATAAATTTTTTGAAACTACTATAAAAGTAGGAACTATTATAGAAGCTTTTGAGGTTCCAAAATCTAAGAAACTATTAAAGCTACAAGTTGATTTAGGTGAAGACAAACCAAGACAAGTTGTAGCAGGTATAAAAGAGTTTTATAATACCCAAGAGTTAGTGGGAACACAAGTTTGTGTTGTTGCTAACTTAAAACCAGCAAAACTAATGGGTATGTTAAGTGAAGGGATGCTTTTAGCAGCAAAAGATGAAGATGGACTTTGTTTAATAAGACCTGAAAAAAGTAAAAAAATAGGTACAAAAATAAGCTAGTGAGAATATCTTCTTTAATAGATATAGTAAATGGAGAGTTGCTAAACTCTCCTTCTATTTCATTTATTTACTCATTTAAGACTGACTGCAAAAAAGTTAAAGAGGGAGATTTATTTATTGCTAAAGAAATAGACTCAATTTCTTTAGCAGTTCAAAATGGTGCTTTTGCAGTTATAATAGATGAAAACCACCCTATTATAGATAATGAAATAGCATGGATTAAAGTAGAAGATATAAATTTAGCATTAATTCAACTGATTCGATTTAAGCTTGCTAATTATGATTTAAAATCATACTTTACAGATACTTTAACATACGATTTTTTAAGAGTATTTAGTCACTCTTCGTCTAAAAAAATTAGATTTTTTGATGATATTGAAACATTTATTAAAAATATAGACAATATTGAAAATAGTGATATTATTGTATCTACAAATAAAGAGCTACTAAATAAAATTTATCCTAATAGTTTAGATTTTAATAGAGGTAGTTATAATTTTAAAAACTTAGTAGTACACTCTTTATTTGAAGTTTCATTTACTCACAATGGTACTTTTTTCTCAAAACTTAGAATACCTAGTATTTATATACCACAATTTTTAGATGTTTACTATTTTTTAAACTCTCCTTTAGACTATTCAAAACTAAAAAGTATATCTCATTTTAGACCTATTTTTCTAGATAAAAGTTTAAATATAATAGAGTTTGGTAAAAGTGATAAGTTTATTATCTGTCAGAATGATTATCAACTTATAATGAAAGAGCTTGATTTTTTAGAAAAAAACTTTAAATATGCTAATAAACTATATATTACTAAATATTATAAAAACTTTTTGGATAAAGAGCAGATAGTAATAGATAAATTAAGTGAGTTAAAACCTATTTTAAAAAAAAGAGATTTTAACTTAGTTTATATAATAGATTTTAGTTACAATGAAATAATTGAGTTATTTGAAGAATTAGAAAAGCAACCTACACTTTTCTAATTTCTAATTATTTTAAAATACCATTCCAAAAGAGCTTATAACCCTTCCAACAACATTTATTTCATCTTTTTGTAATGTTTGTAAAGGATAATCTTTATTGTCAGAAATAATATCAAGGTTTCCATCTACTCTTCTTTGAATTCTTTTTACAAATAGGCCGTGAATTGTTGTAAACGCATATATTCCATCCCTAGAAGCATCATTTTTTGTTTTATCAACAAAGATAATATTATCATCATTGAGTGTTGGTTCCATAGAATCACCTACTACATTAATTGCATCAATGTTTTTAAGATTCTCTTTGCCTCCAAGCATATTTAAAAAATAGTGTGGAACTTCTAGTGATTCATAATTGTCATCATTTTCATAAGCACCTCCCCCTGCACTAACATTTACTGAGGGGTAGTATTTAATCCAGTATTTATCAGTTGAGTCAAGTAATGAGTTTGGGTTTTGATTATATAATAACCAATTTATAGAAATTTTTTTTAATGCACAAAAATTAAGAATATTTGAATAAGGTATTTTACCTCTATTTTTCATAGTTGCAAAATTAGCTTGACTTAAATTTAAAGATTTTGCAACATCTTTATCAAAAACTTTACCATTTTTCCCATCTGCACTAACTATATCTTTTAATTTATCAATAATTTCACCAACATCTAACATTTCTTCTCCTACTTTTTTTAATAAAGACATTATATTACAAAATGAAATATTTTTCAAGCTATTTAAAATATTTTTATATAATTTGAAATAATTGTATAAAAAGGAACATAAAATGTTAGAAAAAAATATAAAAAAGTCTACTATAATAAAAAAAATTTTAAGAAAAGTTGACATATTGATTTATAATTTTGGAAACAGAGTATTATAATGCAAAGAATTTGTAAATTTTACATAAATACTACATGAGTATAAATATTACTAAAGGTAGTTTTATATATTATTACATTGAAAAATACATGGTGGTAACCACGGAGAGTATTATGGAAATGAACTTAGTCACAGAGGCATTTAAGTTTATGTTATTAGGAATGGGAGTTGTATTCTCATTTTTGATAATTTTAATTTTCGTGCTAAAAGCACAAGCTTCTTTAATTTCGAAGTATTTCCCTCAGGGAAAAACAACTGCAAGTGGGTCTGCAAAGACTTCTTCTGCATCAAATGATTCTGCAAAAAAAACAGCTGCTATCATAGCTGCAGTTCAACATCACAAAAATCTAAAAGGTTAAAATAAAATGGCGAAAAAGTATATTGATGTCATGGATACAACTTTTAGAGATGGATTTCAATCTGTCTTTGGAGGTAGAGTTTTAATGGAGGATTTCTTTCCAGCTGTTGAAGCTGCGAAAGATGCTGGTATAAATCACTTTGAATTTGGTGGTGGGGCTAGATTTCAGTCTCTTTTCTTTTATCTACAAGAAAATGCATTTGAAATGATGGACAAGTTTAGAGAAATTGTCGGTCCAGATGCAAATCTTCAAACCTTAGCCAGAGGTATAAACACAGTTATGTTAGATACAGGCTCTAGAGAGTTTATTGATCTTCATGCAAAAATGTTCGCAAAACATGGAACAACTACAATTAGAAACTTTGATGCTTTAAATGATGTAACAAATTTAGAGTACTCAGCTGAATGTATTAAAAAATATGGTCTAAATCATGAGGTAGTTGTTACTTTAATGGACTTACCTCCTGGTTGTGTTGGTGCACATGATGTTCCTTTTTATGAAAAAACATTAAGAAATATTTTAAATAGTGGACTTCCTTTTGACTCATTGTGCTTCAAAGATGCATCAGGAACATCTTCTCCACAAAAAGTTTACGATACTATTAAAATGGCTAGAAATTTAGTTGGCGATGAGATGCATATTAGACTTCATACTCACGAAACAGCTGGTGTTTCAGTTGCATGTTATTTAGCTGCACTTGAAGCTGGTGCTGATGGTATTGATTTAGCTGCATCACCTGTTTCAGGTGGTACATCTCAACCTGACATCTTAACTATGCTACATGCTGTTAAAGGTAAAAATTTTGATTTAGGTGGATTAGAAACAACTAAAATCTTAAAATATGAAGAGGTTCTTAAAGAGTCTTTAAGTGAGTATTTTATACCACCTGAAGCTACTCAAGTATCACCATTGATACCTTTCTCACCAATGCCGGGTGGAGCATTAACTGCAAACACTCAAATGATGAGAGATAGTGGAACATTAGATAAGTTCCCTGAAGTTATAAAAGCTATGCAAGAAGTTGTTGAAAAAGGTGGGTTTGGTACTTCTGTAACTCCTGTTTCGCAATTTTATTGGCAACAAGCTTATGCAAATGTAATGTTTGGACCATGGAATCAAATAGCTCCTGGTTATGGAAAAATGGTATTAGGTTACTTTGGAAAAACACCTGTTGAACCTGATTCAAAAATTGTAGAATTAGCTTCTGAAAAACTAAAAATGGAACCAACTTCAGAAAATCCTTTAGATATTGCAGATAGAGATGAAAATAAAAAGATATCAGTGTGGAAAAAAAGATTAGAAGAAGAAGGTATTGAAACAACTGAAGAGAATATTTTTATCGCAGCTGCTTGTGATGAAAAAGGTATAAACTTCTTAAAAGGTGATTCACCACTTAATATTAGAAAAAATGAAAATGATAATAAACAAGGAGAAAATAGCATGAGTAATGCAACTGGAAATTATACTGTGGTAGTAGATGGACAAAAGTTTAATGTAAGTATTGCCCAAGGTGATGCTGATATACAAGTTACTCCAGCATCATCAAATGATGAGGCTATATCTTCAAGTTCAAATAACACAACTAGTGGTGAAGGAAGTGAAGTTCCTGCAACAGTAAATGGTAATGTTTGGAAAATTTTAGTAAATGTTGGTGATACTGTTGAAGAGGGTCAAAAAATAATGATTTTAGAAGCTATGAAAATGGAAATTGATATTAGTTCACCTGTTTCAGGAACAGTTAAAGAGATTGTTGTAAGTCCAAATGAATCAGTTGAAGAGGGTCAAGTATTAGCCTTTATTGGTTAATAATTGGAGTTATGATGAAAAAAAGTCTATTAATAATTCTTTTTAGTATAGTTTTTAGTCTATTTACTGTTAATTCATATGCAGCTGCTGTTGGATATGAAGAACCTACAAAACAAGAAGAGTACTCTTCAAAGTCAATGACTGAACTTATTCAGTCATTTTATAATACAACTGGTTTAAATGCAATAATAAGTCCAAAAGAAGGTGTAAAAGACTCCCATGGAAATGAGATGACTATTTTTGCACAAAGTGGCGGTAGAGTAATAATGATAATTATTTGTCTTATACTATTTTACTTAGCTATAAAAAAAGGTTTTGAGCCACTATTATTGATTCCAATTGGGTTTGGTGGAATTTTAGCTAATATCCCTATTGCTAATATGGCAGGTGCAGATGGTATGTTGGGTATTATTTATAATATGGGGATTGCTAATGAGTTCTTTCCCTTATTGATTTTTATGGGTGTTGGTGCTATGACTGACTTTGGTCCACTATTAGCAAATCCAAAAACTGCCCTACTAGGTGCAGCTGCACAGTTTGGTATTTTTGGTTCATTAGTTGGTGCTGTTGTTTTATCTCAATATGTACCAGGGATTGAGTTCTCACTACAACAAGCAGCTGCTATTTCTATTATTGGTGGTGCAGATGGTCCAACATCAATCTTTATAGCATCAGCTTTAGCACCTGAACTATTAGGGGCAATTGCAGTTGCTGCATATTCATATATGGCTTTAGTTCCTGTTATTCAACCTCCAATTATGAGAGCAGTTACAACTGAAGCTGAAAGAAAAATAAAGATGCCAAATATTAGAAAAGTTAGTAAATTAGAGAAAATTGTATTTCCAATTATAGTTTTAGTTTTAACTTTACTGATTTTGCCTGATGCTGCCCCATTAATTGGTGCATTGTGTTTTGGTAACTTTGCAAAGGAATCAGGTGTTGTTGATAGACTTTCTGATACTATGCAAAATGCCTTAATTAATATTGTAACAATATTCTTAGGTTTAGGTGTTGGTTCAAAATTAGCATCTGAATCATTTTTAGTTGGTGAAACATTAGGTATTATGGCAATTGGTTTAGTTGCATTTGCAGCAGGTACTTTAATGGGTGTGATTATGGCTAAAATTATGAATAAGTTAAGTTCAGAAGATAGCAGAATCAACCCATTAATTGGTGCAGCTGGTGTTTCAGCAGTGCCAATGGCAGCTAGGGTTGTAAGTAAGGAAGGTCAACGTAATGATCCATCAAATGTACTATTAATGCATGCTATGGGTCCAAATGTTGCAGGAGTGATTGGTTCAGCAGTTGCAGCTGGTGTGCTTTTATCAATTTTTAAATAATAAAAAATTTAAATAGTAGGAAAGTTAAATTATGTCTGAAATTAAAGACGCTTTAGGTCTAGAAAATGTAGGTGAAGTTAAAAGAAATCTTGATATTGATTCTTTAATAAAAGATGCAGTGGAAAATGAAGGGGCTAGTGTCTCTTCAACTGGTGCACTAATGGTTGATACAGGTATCTTTACAGGACGAAGTCCTAGAGATAAATTTTTTGTAAATCAAGATCCATCAAATAAGTATATAGCTTGGGGTGAGATCAATCAAAAAGTTTCAAGAGAGGTTTACGAAGACTTATTCGCAAATTCAAAAAAACAGTTAAGTAATAAAGACTTATATGTGACAGATGTATATTGTGGGGCTTCATTGGACTCTAGAAAATCTGTTAGATTTATTACAGAAGTTGCATGGCAAGCTCATTTTATTCAAAACATGTTTATAGTTCCTAAAACAAAAGAAGAGCTTGATAATTTTAAGCCTGATTTTACAGTTTATAACTCTTGTAAAACAGTTAATATGTCTTATGCAAGTCATGGTCTTAATTCAGAAGTATATGTGGCATTTAATATTGAAGATAATACTGCAATTATTGGTGGTACATGGTATGCAGGTGAAATGAAAAAAGGTGTTTTCTCAATGATGAACTATTGGCTTCCACTAGAGGGAAAACTGCCAATGCACTGTTCTGCAAATATTGGAGATGATGGTGATACTGCCCTATTCTTTGGATTATCAGGTACTGGAAAAACAACCCTATCTACTGATCCAAAAAGAGCTTTAATTGGTGATGATGAACATGGTTGGGATGATAATGGTATTTTTAACTTTGAGGGCGGTTGTTATGCAAAGGTTATAAATCTTGATAAGAGTTCTGAGCCTGATATTTTCAATGCTATCAAAAAAGGTGCAATTTTAGAAAATGTTGTTGCTGATGAGAATGGTGTTGTTGACTTTACTGATGGTGCAAAAACTGAAAATACAAGAGTATCGTATCCTTTAGACCATATCCCAAATCATACACCTGATATGAAAGGTGGTCATCCAAATAATATTATCTTCTTATGTGCTGATGCATTTGGGGTTTTACCTCCAGTTGCGAAACTTGATAAAAAACAAGCTATGTACTACTTTCTAAGTGGATATACAGCAAAAGTTGCAGGTACAGAAAGAGGAATAACTGAACCTGTTGCTACTTTCTCATCTTGTTTTGGTGAAGCTTTTTTACCTCTTAATCCTACTAAGTATGCAGAGTTATTAGGTCAAAAAATAGATACACATAATGTAAATGTTTATTTAGTTAATACAGGTTGGACAGGTGGTCCATATGGTGTTGGTTCAAGAATGAGTATAAGAAATACAAGAGCTTGTATTGATGCTATTTTAGACGGTTCTATAAATGATTCTGAATTTGAAACATTACCTGTATTTAATTTAACAATTCCAAAAACTTTAAAAGGTGTAGATACTGAAGTTTTAAACCCTAGAAATACATGGGAAGATAAAGACGCATATGATGAAACAAAAAAGAAATTAGCAAGCATGTATATTGAAAACTTTAAAAAATACTTAACTTTAGAAAGTGAATATGATTTCACAGCTGCAGGACCAAAAGTTTAGGTTATAATTTTCCTATAAAAGTTTATTGTTAAAAGGAGTGGAGTTTTTCACTCCTTTTTTTATAACTAAAATTAGGAGAATCAAATGAAATTATCAGAATTTTTAGCTGACATTGAAAAAACAGAGCCAGAAGTTGTACATCACTGTTGTAAGCACCTACTATCAAAAAAATATGATATTCAAAACGATGTAGTTGATAAAGATGAATTAAAAGCACAATTAGTAAACTATAATAATTTTACAAAAGCATTAAATGATAGTGCTGGCAAAATATATAGACAGTACCAAGCTGAACTAGATGATGTTTATAAATCAATTTGTGAAAAATTTAATGAAGATTTTGATAATAAGTATTTGTTTGAATATAGATTAGCTAGAGTTTCAAATCAAGAGCCTAAGCAGTTTTTAGACATTGAAGATAAAGATACTCAAGAGACAGTAATTCAAAAATATGAAGATAAAATTAATACAATTTTAGAATCAAAGTATTATAAAGATCATGAAGATAAACTATCTAGAAACCTTGAAATCCCGCAAAAAACTCTTGATTTAATTAAATCAGCTGCAGGTTTAGCTTAATTATAAAGCTTCAATACAAATAGAGTATTTTAAAACTCTATTTGTATCTCTTCTGCTATTTCTAAACCAAATCCATGTAATCCAACAAATGAGTGCTTACCACCACTTGTCATTAATTTAATCTGTTTTATGTTAAGGCTATTTAAAATTTGCGCCCCTATTCCATAATCTTTTTGTGTCTCTTTTTTCTTTTCATCAGATAATAAAATTAAAACCCCACCCTTTGCTTTTAAAAAGTTTATAGTCTTTATCATTGAGTTTAGTTTTTCATCATTTAAAAGTAGCTCAATATCTGGCATTATTGTATGAAATTTAACATGTGTTATCTCTTTTTGTTCTCCAATTAAAATAACTGTATGAATATTTCCTAAGTGGTCTTTAAACTCTTTTTTATTTACTTTTTCACCAAAAAATGTAATATCTTCATTGCTAATCTCTTCAACAAGTTTTTCATGTAGTAGTCTATACTCTACTAAATCAGATATAAATATCTGTTTCATATTATGTTTTTTTGCAAATATATCTAAGTCATCTCTTCTAGCCATTGTTCCATCTTCTTTCATGATTTCACAAATTACAGCTTCGCCATTTAATCCTGCAAGTTTACATAAATCTACACTTCCTTCTGTATGTCCTGTTCTTACTAGCACTCCACCATCTTTTGCAATTAAAGGAAATATATGTCCTGGTTTAACTAATTCACATGGTCTTGATATAGGGTTTGCTAAAATTTTTATTGTATCATCTCTCTCTTTTGCACTAATCCCAGTTGATGCATTTGCATCATCTACAGATACTGTAAATGCTGTTTCATAGGATGAAGTATTTGCATTAACCATAGGATTTAACTCTAACTTGTTAGCAGTATTTTTTGTAACAGAAACACATATTAGACCTTTTGCATGTGATGCCATAAAGTTTACTTTTTGTGGAGTACTTAATGCCGCTGAATAAACAAGGTCACCTTCATTCTCCCTATCCTCATCATCTAGCATTATTACCATATTACCTTTTTGTATCTCTTCTATTGCTTCTTTTACTCTATTTATTGTATTCATATAGTCTCTTTTTATAAAATTTTCGTATGTATGCAATTATATCAGAAATTAAAAAAAATACTATAAAAAACTCTTGACAATTTATACTTTTTTGACTATAATTTCGTCACTTAAATTTGGGGTATCGCCAAGTGGTAAGGCAACGGTTTTTGGTATCGTTATTCGGGGGTTCGAATCCCTCTACCCCAGCCATTTAAGTTTAACAAAACGCGGAATAGAGCAGTCAGGTAGCTCGTCGGGCTCATAACCCGAAGGTCGATAGTTCAAATCTATCTTCCGCAACCAAAAAAAATCCCACAAATAACTTTTTTATGTGTAAAAATTTATACTATCTAAAACTTAATTTTAAAAAATTATTTTTCTTTTAGTGTTGTTTCAAGAATTGTTAATCTTTTTTCAGTTTGAAATATAAATTTTGAAACTGGATATAATATAATAGTATGTGCAACTAATATAACATTTGTTAATGATTCTATATTAAAGTTCATCTTCAGGCTTTGGATATTTTTGTTTAATTGAATTAATAGTGTCTTCCCAAACAGTAGTACCATTTATTTTATCATCATAAATCATCTCTAATTGATTTAATTTTCTGTACTCTTGTTCTCTAAGTTCTCTCCATGATATTATTAGTGTTTTATCCTCTAATTCTTCATTCATTATACAATCTCCTGTAATAAAGTTAAATCTTCAGGTGTATCTGTACCTAAATAATGTAATTCTAATGGTTCTAATCCTATTTGTGATATATATAAAGAACAATATTCTTGATGGTCTCCATTTTTAGGAATTTTAAAATAAAGTTCTTTCATATTTTCATTACCAGATGATGTTTTTCTATAGATAGAAAGTGATTCAGTATATCCATGAAAGCTATTTGTACTTTTTATTTTTTCTATACTTGAAAATGCGATATTCATGTATCTACGATGATTAGAACCAGTAACAGCTTTAAATGAATATCGATTAGAACCAGTTCCATGTTTTGCCATATGAAAAACTTCAAAATCTAATGAATTAAATGTGTTATTTGAAGAACGGTATTGTGGTATAATTATTTTTACCCAATGAAAATCTAAAGTGTATCGTGTATCAAAAACTAAAGAATATTCTCTTCTTTTTAATTCTACTGAACCATAATAAGAATGAGGTTTATTAATCAAATTATTATAATCATTAACGTAGTTACCTAAGTTATACTTTTTATTGTTTGAATCTGTAATTAATAACTGATTGTTTGAGTTTTCTACATTTGTGATTGATGTTCCATCTTCACCATCAAAGTAATCTATACCTTTTTTAGGAGTGTAACCATCTTGACCCTTAAAATCACCATTATCTAATTTTTGTTGAACTGTTGTTGTTAGCTCTTCTAGTTTTATTCCTAATTCTGTTTCTTTTGTATCAAGAAGAGTAGCCCAAACTGAATTAAGTTCAGCAATTTCAGTATCTATTTTAAATAGTGTATTGATATCTAACTCTGAATTAATTCTTGTATCTAATTCATTTATGATTTTGTCAAGTACATCTTGCATTTTTGGGGTTAATTGTGTTGCCATTTTTTACCTTTCATATAATTAAATATATCTATCTTATAAACATATTTAAAAATAATAGAGGGGGATACCTCTATTATGGAGCAGTTGTTTCTGAACCTGCGTAATATTCACTTCTTTTAACTGTAATACCAGTTGGTGTTTCAGTAGGAAGTAACTCAAACGGTTTAGTTGTTTTAAGTGCATTTGCAATATCATCAACTGTTGAAGTATTTTTGAAATGAATAACTCCACTATATGGTTTAATTGATACAAATTGACCCTTAGGTCCTCTTAAGTTAATTTGATTTACTGGGTTAGTTGTTGCATTGTTAGTATCTGCACTACTCATATCTGATAAAGATTCGTTAATCTCTTTTACTTCATAACCACCGGCAAGATGTGCACCTAATGCAGATAAATCATCTGCATCTCCATGCAATACAAATGTTGATGATACGTTTTTACCACCTACTAAAGCTTTTTGTGTAACTTGATATTTTGCCATTTTTCTTTTTCCTTTTTCTTTTGGTTTTTTGTTGTACACTTTTTAAAAATGTAATAAAATTATTAGATGTTTTGATTTTTTTGTCAATAGGATATTTTTTATTTATAAAGTGTGTTTTTGTGGTAAGTGTAGGCTTTAAAGTGCATACATAGTTTTTTTATAAAAAGAAAACTATAAAAAACTCTTAATTTGTACACGTTTGATAGATTTATTATTAACTTCAAATGTATTATTAATTAGTGTCATTAACTCATTATCACTAATGGATTTTTTGGTATAAGGAATCTTTATATCATGTGAAATATTATCTTCATTATACATTTTGACAGACAATTTACGATTAATATTTTCAAACTTCTTTTTTTTATTATCTTCAAATACATATTGTCGAATCTCTTTAACTTCTGCTCCAATTATATCATCAAAGAAATTTAAAACATCATTATAATGTAGTGCTTCTATATCTGAATAGTATGTTTTATTTTTTGCTGTATAAGTTACCTGGAATTTCATATTTATGCCCTTACAATATTTAAAACAGTTTCAATTTTTTCATTTTCAACTGTAATATATTTTTTTATTTGTTTTGTTATAAACTCATTAGATATATTTTTTAATGGGAATCTAAAGTTTAAAAGCCTTGTATAGTTTTCAGTTTTAACTAATATTTTCAGTTCTTTAGTGGCTTCATAGTTTGGGGCTAAAGCCCCAGTAGTTGCATTAATTAAGTATTTTTTTGAGTAAACAACTTTTTTTATACAACTAACATGAGCATCTGAAACTGTATCTAAGAATGTTAATATATCATTTTTTGAATTACATTCGACATAAAAGTTATCTGTTCGTCCTGATTGGATAGTTACATAAAAAAGCATATTAAACCTTTGTATATCCAAGAGTAGTTACATAATCGACGTGTGTTTGTGCAAGATTAATCATGTTACCCTCAACATCTTTAGCGTATTCCGATAATTGATTAAGTTTATCAACGAATGATTTATTGAACATTAAATGACTACTTGAAAAATCAAAAGCCGTGGCTTGTTCATATAGATACTTGTCTTGTGCTGTATTTTTCCATGTTCCAGACTTCATTTTATGCAAAAACATATTTATTTTTTTGTCATCATTTGTGATTTTATTTCGTTGTGAACTAGACAAAACATTTTCGAAACTTTTTCTTCTTGAACTTTTCATAAGTATTTGGTTTTGTCGTTCATTAGAAACTATATTAGTAAGGTTATTAACATTATCATTAGCCATTTTAGCCATAGTCAATCTTTCTTCTTGTGTTCCTAAAACAACTCCTAAACTACCTTTAACAAATTTACCCACTGCACCACCATATTTTCCAAACGTTGTCAATACTTCTTGTGTTTTATTTTTAAGTTTTGATGCTACTGATGAACCTTTAATATATGCAAATATTGTTCCAGCTGTTGCGAATAATTTAACCATTACATATTCTTGAACAACTTGAATAACTGTATTCATAGTGGCAAATTGAAAAGTACTTAATGCCCCCTCTAATGCTTCATTTAGTACTGAATCGTTATCACTTTGAGATAATTTATCTCTTAATGGTTTCATTACACTATTAGAATATTTATAAACTATCCCTGTTGCTAACTCATCTGTAAAATCTTCAGCAGTTTGTCCTGGTATTTGATTAAATCTGCTCATTGTTTCCACCTTTATTATTATCTATATTATCAATTTTTGTGATATCAACATCTAAAAAATCATCTAATACTAATTGCATGATATTATTAGAATCTGCTTCATCTTCTGCAATTTCTGTATCAGTTGGTATTAAATCTCCATATGGTATTTGATTATCTAAATTTCTATAAATCGCGTTTTCAGCATTATTTTTTGCTTTTACTTCACGTGGTTTGATTTGGTTACCTGATGAATCAGTTAAGTTACTTGAACCATCTTTATAGAATTTTAAATCATCAATTTGTAAATCTGATTTTTCTACTATTTTTTGATTTGTTAGAATTTGATTATCAACTCCTGATGATATTTTTTCATTTGTTAGTATTTGATTATCAACTCCATGAGCTAAGGTTTCAGTTGCAGTTGCTATTTTTGCTGTTTCATTAGCTATTGGGGTTGTATCTACTGAGTTATTTACACTATTATTAACAGTTGGGCTCATGTCTTTTTGATTTAATGTTTGTTCTAATTTGGATAAATGTGTTTCTATATCTGTTAATTTTCCAATTGTTTCTGAATCTAGTATATGAGATATATCATTACTCTCTGCTATAACTTTTGGTAAACTTCCAAGATTAGTTAATGATTGTAAAATTCCTGGTAAAGACTCTAATAATAAGGTATTTAGTCCATCTTGACTAACATAATTTTTTGACTGTATATCTGCAAGTGAAACCATTGTTTTATTAATAGCTAATAAATTATTATTCATTATCTTTTGTTGTTCTATAAATAAATCATGAAATTGTTCATTTTCTAAAGTTTGACTTTTCATAGATTCTAAAATTGATGGATTGTTAGATAAAATTGGTTGAGTACTAACATTTTTACTTACGTGATTTTGTTCAACTGGTAAAGCACTTAAATAGTTTGTAACTTCTAAATTAATAGACTCATTTGTAACTTGTTTATAATCTGTTTTTTGAGTAACAGTATGATTTAAATGATGTTTAACTTGTTCACTCCATGTATCTAAACCACTATATGTAAAACTATTTGTATCTTCATCTTTTAAATTTTGTTGATAAAGATAAGTAAAAAATCCTGCAACACTTCCAGCAACTGCTAAACCCGTTGATGGTGAAAAACTACCTGCTAATGCTAATGCTGGTAACATAAATACTCCTTATTATTTAAATCATTATTAATATCAATTAAGTTAGATGCTGTATTATCATTGTTTGCTATTGGTAACTGATATGTTTCATCTGTAATATCTTGTTGTGGTATAGTATCAGATGATACAGCAATAGAGCCATCTGTATTTTTTAAAACATTAATACCGTCAATTTTTGAAAGTTCATTTGCATAATATGAAGTGTTTAATTTAGATTCATAATCTGAATTATCAATATTTGTAACTCCAAATTCATCACCGTGCTCTGGAAATTCCATTGTTACTGTTATACCACTTGAATTAGTAGTTTGTATTAATCCCATTTTATACCCCTATTGTGATATTTTACTATATTCTTGACCTGTTAAGGCATACAATAGAGAACTTAACAAAGCTATAATATCTCTGTTTTGATTCTCTATATTCGTTAATTTATCTGTATTAGTTTTTATACTATTTGATTTAGAACTAATATTATTTAAACTTGTTTCACAATCAGCCATTTTTTAAATTCCTTTTTTTTTATTTTTATATATTAAATTGAATAAATTTGTTTTTTTAAAAGATTAAATTTATTTTCCTACATATATATAATCTTGTGGATTACACATATGTTCAATACAGCATTTAGTTTGTTTTTTTGAATTTATATAAACTTGAAAACCATGATTTAATGAATCTTTATAAATCTCCTCAAAATGAATATCTGTATTTAATACTCTTGTATCAAGCCTAAAATACTTATAAGCAGATACAATCCCATATTCATAATAATAATAAGCTACATCTCTGGTTTCGGTATCATTCCAAACATAATTAGAAACTTCAGAGGATATAAATTCACCTAATATTTTTTCATTATCATAATAATATTTATTATAAAAATTAGGGTCAAATGAAACACCATCTCTATAATCATAAACCAATTTAAAAGAATTATATTTTAAATTCTTTCCAGGTATTGTTAATCTATCATCAAAAACAGTACTATCGGAGTTACTTGTATTATCTGATATATTATCCCACATGATATCTTCATTAGCTGCATCTTCTATACATTTATTATAAAGTTCAGGATACCCCCAATAAGCAGAACATCTATCATTATCACTGTCAAAAAGTGCCATTATAAACTTCTTTGAATTTGAACCATACTGTTTTTATTAAGTAAATTTGATGTATTTTTATCAACTGTATTATTATCTTTTTTAGATAAATAGTTAGCTCCTGTTTGAACTACATCAAGAACCTTATCATCTTTTTTTGAATCTGAATTTTTTACATAACTTTTAACTGTTTCTACTGCTAGTGGTAGAACTACATTTGTTAATAACATATTCCACATTTTTTAACCTTTCATTTTATTTGATAGAGTTTTTGCTCTATTTGGTGTTTGTTTAGCCCATAGGGAATCAAGCATCTCTATTGATGCGTTTTGGAAATCTTTTTTATATACATAATCTAAAGTTTTTTTAAATTTGAATAAACCAAAAGTACCTATTTGGTATGCCATTTCAACTAGAACCTCTTGAACATTAGATGGTAAATCATCATAATTAATAATTTTTGCTCTTAATTTTTCTTGTATTCTTTGTAAATCTCTTACTAATAGATATTCTGCTTCCTCTTCTGTTATACCTCTATCCTCTAAATTACGACCATAACCAATAGTTAGTTTATTTGCTGTACACCTATAAGGTTTTAATTCTAATCCCTCATGATTTCTAATTGAATTTTTTAATCTGTAAACATTCATTTTTAATTTTCTCCTTTTAAATAAAATCCGTTTATAAAATACCTTTTAACTGTCTTCCAATCTAAATTAGTTAATTTAGAAACTCTATTTATATTTATTGGTTCACCCCCTTTAGCTAATGTTGATATAGCTATTAAGATTAAATTTTGGTTTTGTAAAACATCTTTTCTCATGATTTGCTACTCCAAAATATTAAACATTCTTTTTTGAAACTCATAAAAAGTAAAAAGATTTGATGGTTCAGTATCTGAAAAAGTAAAAGTTTGTTGTATATTGTTATACAAGTCTTTTTTATAGTTATAAAATCCATCATCAATAACCCCAGTTTGTTCATAGAAAAATTGAGCATGATTAATATAATCCAGTGCGTTTAATCTTGCTTTATCAACTAGTGTAATTCCATGAGTATCTTTAGCCTCATCTTCTGCTTGTATTAGTATTGATGTTAATTCATGTGAATCAAATTCCCCCCTTTTTAGTTTTACAAAAGTTGATAAAACTGCTTTATAGGCATTTTTTACATACTCAACCTCAGGTTTTTTTATATCTTTTATTTTTTGAACTTTTGGGTTTTGTTTATTTTCAAATGTGTTTAATTGCTCCCAAATTGGGTGAACTGATGAACGTTGGAATCTTTTTCTAAGTGTTTCAGGGTCTATATAATCTATTGTTCCATCTTCATTATATTTATATTTGTAAATCTGCTCTATTAGTTGCTGTTGAGATAGATTTTTTAATACAAATGTTTTTATACAGTGTGTCCATAGATTAGATATTGAGTTTATTACATTTTCTAAACTATCTAATTGACCGTATTGTGAGTAATACTCTTTTAGTTTTGCTCTTCTTAATTGAAATTCAATTCTCCATACATTTTTAGAGTTATCAAAATCTGAATTATAATTCCAGGAAAGAACCTGGATAAATGATTTTTCTTTTTTTTGTGATATCTCTAATGTTTTATTATAGATTCTAAGCATCTCATCACCACTACCAATAGAAAAACCACTAAATTTATTACCAAAGTAATGTTCAGATGAAATATCATTATGATATACAGTTTTATTTTTTGCTACTGTTTTTAATCTATGTATATCAAGTGGATTAAACTCAAAGCCTTGTACATCCTTAGCAAGATGTATTTCAGATACTTTTATAAAGTAGTTTTCAAATAGATTATTTATAATATCTTTAACTAATTCAATTGCATTTTTATAACCATTTCTTAGTAAAAATTCAGCTCTAAACTCTACTTTTACAACTGGATTTTTATGTGTTTTTGAAATTCTTAATAAAGATATTGAAATATCTCCATTTTGTAGAACTACATTAAAAGAACTTTGAGAAGTAGCCATGACTTTAAATGTTGTATTTGAAAAAGTTGTTTTTATAAATCTTTTTTGATTATCATGATTTTTAATTGCCATTGCTTCCTGCTTTAATTCTACAAATTTATCAATCCAAGAATTAAAGTTTTCTATCTCTTCTAATGTAGTATTACCATTTGGATAAAACTGTAATTTTAGTGTGTCTATAATGTCATTTAATGTTGTAACTTTTAAAGTGTGTCCCATTTAACCCCCCCTTGTTAATCCAGCAAGGGTAAATCCCTTGAACTGGCTATTTTGAATACTATAACTGCGTAAAACTTGTGAAAATTGGTGCTATTTGTACATTTCCAAATACTTTAATTTCTCCCATGTAACCCTCACACAAATATTTTTTATTTGGTTGTAGTTGTGAAAAGTCATCTTCTGTAATTGATGTTTCCATATTTCCACCATTAAAAAGAAGTTGAGCTTTAAATTTATCTGGATATCTCATTGCATTACCTGCACTATCTTTTTTAACCTCACCCGTTTGTTTATCTACTATTTCTCTACCTCTAATAAGTTCAGTATTAACAACAGTTGCACCTAATTTAATTGTATTCATTTCTCTTTGTTGGATTTTTAACTCCATCTTTCTTTCTGCTTGTGCTACTGCTTGTGCGATTAACTCTTCTTGTGTCATCTGTTTTTTATTTTCAGCCATTTTCTTTTTTCCTTTTGTATATTTATTTTTAAGGTCTTTATAACCTTTATAAATCCCAGGTAGTAATGAAATTTATAAAAGTCATATAAACTCTTCAACCCTCCAAGTTCAAATCTAAGGGCAAATTTTAAAACCCTTTTGAGAACACACTTATCAAAATGTAAGTGTAGGGTTTTCGAAAATTTATTTAAACTGATAGTTGGGGCTAAAGCCCCATCAATAAGTTACATAAAGTTTCAAAACCCTTTTATACACTTACGATAAGTGAGAACTCAAGGGCAAATTAAAACAAGTTAGATTCTTAGGGTAGAAAATCTATCAAAACTGGTATTACTCTTTTTAAACTCTTTTGGGATAACCGTCCTTTCATCTGTATAGTAAAAAGTATCTAATATTGTTCCTGGAAATACGTATTTCATTAAAACTTCATTAACTGCATCTTTAAAACAATTTTTTAAATCACTTATTTGTAAATATTTTTTTTCTAATATATACATTTTTGTTGTTTTTAGATTTTTATTTAAATCCATATAATGAACAACAATATAAATATTAATACCTTGTTTATATTTCTTGTTTGCGTTAAATTTTGTTTGCCAATTAAAACCAAATCTTTCTATTTCATTAAAACTCATAATTACCCCTTTATTTTTTAATTAAACTCATCTGTAAACATTAAACCAAAGAAATCAAAAAGTTTATTATTTACAATTCTTGAATTATCAGAGTTTTTATCGCTGTAAATTTCAGTAGTTGTTACTGTTCCATGACCTAGTACATCTCTTATATCTTCAAGTGGCATACCTAACTGTTTTCTTGCTACTGTTCCAATAACGTGTCTAAAGTCCTGGCATCTAAAAGTTAAAGGTATATTTGAAGCCATTTTTATTGAAGTAAAGAATTTAGAAATATCTCTATATGGTTTATTTGTTGTAGGATTAGTGAATAAATATGTTTCACTATCTTTCATATATACTGTCATTTCTAATAGTTCATATCTTAAAAATTTAGTCATTTTATGAAAATGTGTTTTCCCATCTTTACTTTTATGAGCTGGAATTACATATTCATTATCTAAAAATCTAAGTTCGCATTTTTCTAAATTTCTAGCTTCATTTAGTCTTCTTCCATGTATCATAAGTATTAACATTAATCTTTTTTTTCTAACTTCTAAATCTGTAACATCAAGATTTATGATATTTTGATAAAAGGTTTTTATCTGTTGAGCAGTTAAAGTCATTGGAACGTGATTATCATATGCTTTAATTGTCACGTGTCTAGCTGTATTATTTTTAGTGTATATATTCTCTTTTGTTAGGTAAGTAAACATTGATTGAATTGAAGATTTTATATGCTCTTGTGTTTTTCTACTACATTTAATCTCTTTTTTTGTATTTTTATCATCAAGTTCATTTATATACTCTTGAATATGTGAGTATCTAATATTATTTATTTCCATACTTCCAAACTTAGGTAATATCCATTTTTTAAACCTACTGGTTCTGGTATTTTGTTCATCAGTTGAAAGCATTGGGAACACTACCCTTTTATATTCATCAAAAGCAGTTAAAAAAGTAGTTTTTGATAGTGCTTTTTGTAAAGAGATATTATATTTTTCATTTAAAAAATTGTTATTAATTGTTTCATTTCGTTTTAAAGAAGTGAGTTTTGAAACAGCTAATCTTAGGTTACTTCCAAGGTTTTTTTTAACATATTTACCATTTTTATTTTTATATCTACCATAGTATATTTTCTTATTTGATTTATTAATTACATAATAGATATTTGGGTAATTTGTTTTAGTCATTTCTAAAAGCCTTAATTCTATTTTCAAAGGTTCTTACTAAACTTCTTAGTTCATAGGCTATGGAATTTAATTTGTCATTTTCAATATCTGTAATATCATCATCTTCGATAGCTTGAATAAAATCTTGTGTTAATCTTCCTTGAGTTGCTGTGATATTAAGTAGGATATTTTCTAAAGTGTTATTAGTATTATTGATATCTGCTGTATCTTGACAAGTAAAATCATATTTATTACAGATGTAATCCAGTATAATTTTTTGTTGTGGTTTATCAACTGATTCAAGTATTATAAAAAGCTCTTCAATTCTAAAGTATTTTGATGATAATGGGTCAAAGTAGTTATTAAACTCTTTTACTGTTTTTAAACCTAAGTCAGTTGTACATTCTAATCTAGTCATACCTTTTTTTAATCCAAAGGATTTATCATTTAGATTAAATGCGTAAGCTATTTTTTTATATAGGTTTGTATCTTTTAGTATATTTGATAATCTGCTCATTTTAACACCTTGTGTAATTACATTTTAAATACAAAATTTGCTATAATGTCCTATTTTATGGGTGTTGTTAGGACTTTATAACACTTTAAAATATTTAATCATGTGGGAATAATATCACAAAACGGGAATATTTGTCAAGTAGGAATTATCAAAATGGGAAAATTTAAAGAAATAGAAGACAGACTAAAAAAAATATTTAAAGTTAATAAAAATATTGAAATAGCTAATATTTTAGGTGTTCACAGTAGTACATATGGAAATTGGAAAAGTAGAGATACAATACCGTATAAAGAAATAATAACAATTTGTGAAGAAAAAAATATTGATTTGGGATTAATATTTTTTGAAAATCAAAATGAAAATAATACACAAAATGTTAATAACTATAAGGAAGAATTACATAAATTAATAGAAAATTTAAATGAAAATGATATTAAAAAAATATATCATCTTGTAAACTATGAAATTTTAAAATAAAAAAAGGAAGTCCATGTTAAGCAATAAAGAAAAAGAGTTTTACGAAGCACTTAAGGAAAGTGACAAATTAACGGGTAAAAATGAAGCTGAATCATACTATAACTCTAAAATAAAAACTAATAAAAATAGTCCAGGTGAAAAAGAAAAAGAGTTAAACAGTGATGAACCTAAATATAATCCTAGTATATTAATTATACACTTACTTGTAAATTTAATTTTATTTGTAACTTCTTTTGATTTTTTAGGAGCAATTGGAATTATAATGATAATAGTTTATAACTCTATATTATGGTTAAGCTGTTTTATATCAATATTAATAAATGAGTTTAAAAAGGATATTAATAAATTAATATGGATTCTATTAATAATATTTCTACCTATAAGTATACTATTTTATTTTGATTTTGCAGTAATTCAAACTAAGAAAAAACAAAAAGATTTTAAAATAAATAATTAATACAATAAGAAATTAAAACTATCACATATCTTACATAATAAAAATTCATACATTCTTTTTGCATTTCACAAGTATTTAAAAGCCCCATTATGGGGTTAATTGAAGCTATTTTAAAAGTACAAAAAAAAGTACAATTTTGTATCATAAATTAAGTTAATATTAAGGCGAGAATCCCTATAATACGGACTCAAATTTAAAGGGTTTTGTACTCATAACCCGAAGGTCGATGGTTCAAATCCATCTTCCGCAACCAATTTCATGTGTCAAGGTAGCTCAGCTGGCTAGAGCGCTGGTCTCATAAGCCGGA
>JBNJFB010000001.1:0-182334 GCA_051746405.1 Campylobacterota bacterium | reverse complement strand
AAGTCCATTTGTAACAAGTGGAGTTAGAATAGGAAGTGCAGCTTTAACAACAAGAGGGATGAAAGAAAAAGAGTTTGAAATCATAGGAAACAAGATTGCAGATGTTTTAGATGATATTAACAACACTGACCTTCAAGCTAAAATCAAAGATGAGCTTAAGGATTTAGCTTCCAACTTTGTTATTTACAGCAAGTCAACGTATTAAACTTTGATATAAGGAATCAACTATGGAAATTAAAGGCGATGATTTTTTAAAAAAAATTCAAAAGCACCAAGAAAGAGAAGAGTTAGAACAAAAACTAAATGAATTGAATAATACAAATAATCAAATTCATGAAACTAATGATAACTCTAATAGTCAAACTTTTGAAGAAGTAACAAATATGACAAGGCAGAGGGAATCTATGCATCAAGCTCAAAGCAATGACGATCAAGAGTTAGATAATATTATGCTTCAAGGTGGTGGTACTACAAATGAAAACAATAAGAAAAAATACCTAGCCTTAGGACTTGTATTAGTAGTTTTATTTTTACTTACTATAATAATCATTCGTCTTCTATCAGATGATTCAAAAGAGGACCCTTTCACTCAAGAGAATAATACAGCTACCAAACAAGAAGATAAAGATATAGAAGAAAACTTTCAAAAAATAATGAATGATAGAGTAAAAAAGAGTAACACTGATGAACAGATGGTTTCAGAAGAGAAAATAAACCAAGTAAAAGAAGATGTAACTAACCCAGAAAACAACCAAATAAAATCTTCACAGCTTGAATCTGATTTAGATAAAACAATCGAAAGAATCAAAGAAGAAAAAAGAAAAGAGATGGAAGCTAAAAAAGAGCTTGAACAAAGAAATAAAGCCACTAAAAAAGAAGAGTCAAAACCAAAGAAAAGTGTACAAGACTTAGTAAAAGATGCTTCTGGTTCTAAACCTCAAGGATATTTTGTACAAATAGGTGCTTTTACTAAAACACCATCACAAGGTTATATTCAAAATATTAGAGACAATAACTTAAAATACAAAATATATAGAGTTGATGTAAAAGGGACAATGTACAATAAAGTGTTAATAGGACCTTATTCATCAAGAGCAAGTGCAGAGGGGCAAATCCCTGATATTAAGGAAAAGCTTAATCTTAGTGGTGCTTATGTACTTAAATTTTAAAATGAAAGTAGTATATGAATTTTTATAATAAAGAGCTTTTTTTAGATCAATTTACGCCTGTTTCTATTTATGAGAAGGTAAAAGAGTTATATCAAGAAGAGATAACTTTTTTATTTGAAAGTACAATAAACTCAAGTGATGGGAACTACTCATTTATAGTTATAGGTGCAAGAGAGAGGGTTTGGTACAAAGACAATAAATGCTTCCATAAAGATGAAAATAGCAGTATAAAACAGGTTGATAATAACCCCTTAGAGTTTTTAAAAAAATACTATAAGCAGTTTGACAAAGAGCTATATAAACAAAAAGCTAGAGAACTTGGAATTGGCTTAGTCGATGGTTTTATTGGAAATGTAGGTTATGATATTGGAAAAGAGTTTGAACCTAAACTAAAAGATTCTATGAATAACTTACAAGATCAATTAAATATTGCTGATTTAGACTTAATACGACCTAAGATAATTTTAGGCTTTGCCCATAAAACATCTAAACTAGTTATGGTAACCTCTATGGAAGATAAAAAACAAGATTTAAAAAAAATAGAAAAGAAACTCTATACTCCTTACAACTATCAAGCACCTAAAAAAGCAACTATTTTAGATGAAGGAAAATTCAACTATACAAAAGAGAAGTTCTTTGATATGGTTGCTAAATCAAAAGAGATGATAAAAACAGGTGATGTTTTCCAAATTTTAATGTCAAATAGATTTATACAAAAAGCAAAAGTTGACCATCTAAGTTTTTATAGGGCATTAAGAAGTAAAAATCCTAGTCCTTATTTATTCTTTTTAGAGTTTGAAAACTTTAGTATAGCAGGTAGTTCTCCTGAAGTGATGATAAAACTAGTTGATGGACACTTACTTCTAAGGCCAATTGCAGGTACAAGAAAAAGAGGTAAGACTTTAGAAAAAGACTTACAAATGGAAGAAGAGCTTAAAAATGATGTAAAAGAGAAAGCTGAACATCTTATGTTGGTTGATTTAGGAAGAAATGATGTGGGAAGAGTAGCAAAAGCAGGAACTGTAAAAGTTACTGATTTAATGAGAATTGAAAGATACTCCCATGTTATGCATATAGTTTCAGATGTGGAAGCTGTTATAGATGAACAGTATGATATGTTTGATCTATTTGCTGCTACCTTTACAGCTGGTACTATGACAGGTGCCCCAAAAATTAGAGCCATGGAGTTAATTGCTCAATTTGAAGGAATTAAAAGAAACTTCTACTCAGGAAGTATTGCTTACTTTGGTTTTGATGGGAATATGGATAGTGCTATTACTATTAGAACTACAATGCTAACAGATGATACTGTAATATTCCAAGCAGGTGCAGGTGTTGTAGCTGATAGTAACCCTGAAGATGAATACTTAGAGGTTCATAATAAATTAGCTGCAAATATTGCAACACTAAAAGACTTATCATAAAGGATAGAATTTGCTACTAGGTGTAAATATAGACCATATTGCTGTTTTAAGAGAAGCTAGAAAAATAAATGACCCAAACCCACTAGATGCTGTTTCAATTTGTAAATTAAGTGGTGCTGATCAAATAACAATTCATTTAAGAGAAGATAGAAGACATATTCATGATAATGATGCCAAAGTTATAATAAAGCAAAGTGCCCTACCTGTAAATTTAGAGTGTGCTATTGATGAAGAGATTATAGATATTGTTTGTAAACTCAAACCAAGCCGTGCCACACTTGTTCCTGAAAAAAGAGAAGAGGTTACCACTGAGGGTGGATTAAGTTTAGATAAAAATTTTGATAAAATCAAAAAGTCAATAGATAAACTTCATGAAAATGAGATAGAAGTTTCACTATTTATTGACCCAACCCAAGAGTCAATTGCTCTATCAAAAGATTTAGGTGTAAAATGGATTGAGCTTCATACAGGAAGTTTTGCAAATATATATGCTATGCTTTACTCAAACTTAAAAAATACCCATCATAGTATAAAAGAGCTAGAACTACCAAAAAAAGAGTTACAAAAAAAGTTAACTAGCTCAATAGAAAAGTTGCAAACTTGCTCAAAACATGCTAAATATTTAGGTTTAAAAGTTGCAGCTGGTCATGGATTAAACTATCAAAATACTCCAATGATTTTAGACATAAAAGAGATAGAAGAGTTAAATATAGGACAAAGCATCATAGCAAGATCAGTATTTACAGGCTTAAAAGATGCGATTATAGAGATGAAAAATTTAATAAAATAAGGTAATTAATGAAACCAAAAATAGCCATAAGTGTAGGAGATTTAAATGGAGTTGGTATTGAAATAGCGCTAAAATCCCATGAAAAAATATCTAAATACTGTAAACCAGTCTATTGTATAAATAACAAGATGCTAAAAAGAGCTGCGAAAAAACTAAATTTAGAGATTCCAAAAGATTTCACTATCACAAAGCTTAAAGGTGAACATGAAATTAAACCTGGTGTTGTTACTAAAAAAGCTGGCAAATACTCTTATGATTCATTTATGAATGCCGTTGATTTAGCTGATAAAAAAGAAGTAGATGCTATTTGTACACTACCTATAAATAAAGAGTCATGGAATAAAGCAGATATAAAATATAAAGGACATACAGAGGTATTAAGAAGTTATTTTGGTAAAAATGCCATTATGATGCTTGGATGTAAAAAGATGTTTGTTGCACTTTTTACAGACCATATTCCATTAAAAAAAGTAGTAGAACAGATTAATGAAAATGACTTAAGTAGTTTCTTAATAGAGTTTTATACAAATATAAAAGCATCAAAAATTGCAGTTTTAGGAGTAAATCCCCATGCAAGTGACAATGGAGTTTTAGGACAAGAAGAAGTGGAAATTTTCAAAGCTATAAAAACTGCAAATAAAAAATTAAAAAAAGATATTTTTAAAGGTCCTTTAGTTCCAGACACAGCTTTTTGGAAAAAATCTAGAAAAGAGTATAAACACTTTGTTTGTATGTATCATGACCAGGGATTAATACCATTAAAAGCTTTGTATTTTGACCAAAGTATAAATGTAAGTTTAAACTTACCTATAATTAGAACTTCTGTTGACCATGGAACAGCTTTTAATATAGCGTATGACAAAACTCAAAAGGCAAATACAAAAAGCTATATAAATGCAATAAAAGAAGCTGTTGAACTTACAAAAAATAAATAGATTATGAAAACTCTAGAAGCTTGCTATGAAATTAACTTTTCAAAGATTAATTTCATAGAACGAAAAATAAAAATAAATCATCCAAAAACAATAATACTTGGAGCTAGTAGAACAGGTAAAAGCTACTTAATATATGATTTTTTGCAAAAATTTATGCCCCATGAATACTTATATATTGACTTTGCAGACCCTAGAAATGAGATAAATGAAATAAAGCCTTTTTTAGATGATTTTTTAAGAGAAAAAAAGATTAAAGTTTTAGTGTTAGAAAGCTTTAATTTTGATTTTAACCTTCCTTATTGTGAAAATATTATAATCTCAACAAAGATAAACAAAAAAATTAAAGGTTTTAAAAATATAACTGTAAGAGCTTTAGATTTTGAAGAGTATTTACTCCATGATAAAAAGTTTCAAAATAGTACTCAAAGCTTTAATAATTTTCTTAGATATGGAAATCTTCCAGAGGTTTTAGGAATTGATGACTTTAGGAAAATACAAAGACTTCAAGAAATATTTTTTTTACAAACAAAAAAAGATATTGATTTTGAAATATTAAAAGTTATTTTTGAAAATATTGATGAAAAAAAATCACTCTATCAACTTTTTAATACCCTAAAATCAAAAATAAAGATTTCTAAAGATAGATTTTACGAAAGTTGTAAAAAGCTTGAAGAACAAAAAAGCATATACTTTTTAAGCAAATATAAACATCAAAAAGCTGTAAAAAAAATTTATACTTACAATCATGCTTTTTTAAATGCAATAAGCCATAATAAAAAGTTTAAAAATATATTTTCAAATATGGTTTTTCTAGAACTAATAGATAAAAATAAATATATATATTATCTTGATTATATTGATTTTTATTTAAAAAATGAAAATAGAGCTATTGTAGCAATTCCTTTTTTTAATACAATTCTTATGAACTCCACTTTAAAAAAGATATATAAAACCATGCAAGAGTATAAAATAGAAGAGCTTTTTATTATAACTGTATCAAATAGTGAAATACTTAAACATAATGATTTTAATATAACAGTTGTTCCATTTTATGAATGGGCATTAAGTTAGTTTATGTTAATGAAGTATTAATTTAAACTTAGATATAATCGCAAAACTGTAAAGGATGCATTGATGAGAAAAAGAGTACTTGTAAAATTTTCTGGAGAAGCTTTAGCTGGTGCTGAGGGTTATGGTATTGACACTAAAATCCTAGATTATATAGCAAATGAGATTAAAGAGCTTGTTGATAATGGCATAGAAGTAGGTATCGTAATTGGTGGTGGTAATATTATCAGAGGCGTAACTGCAGCTGCTGATGGTGTTATTAAAAGAACTAGTGCAGATTATATGGGTATGCTTGGAACAGTAATTAACGGTGTTGCAATGCAAGAAGCATTAGAGCATAAAGGTTTAAGTGCAAGATTACAAACTGCTATTAAAATGGAACAAATAGCTGAACCTTATATTGTAAGAAAAGCTACAAGACATTTAGAGAAAAATAGAGTTGTAATATTTAGTGCAGGAACTGGTAATCCATATTTTACAACAGATACAGCAGCAACTTTAAGAGCCACTGAAATTGGTGCTTCAATGTTAATAAAAGCTACAAAAGTTGATGGGGTGTATGATAAAGACCCTATGAAATTTGATGATGCAGTTAAGTTAGAATCAATTAGCTACGACAAAGCACTAGAAGACCATATAAAAGTTATGGATGACACGGCAATTGCTTTAGCAAAAGACAACAATCTTCCAATTGTTGTAGCAAATATGAATGAAAAAAGTAATCTACTAAGTATTTTAAATGGTGATTACAGCAAGTGCTCAATTGTAAAATAAATGAATAAATTATAAGGATTTCAAGATGAGATTAGAAGAGAGAATGACAAAAGCTTTAAAGTTCACAAACAATGATAGATATATATTAGCAATTGCAGTGGGTCAAAGAGCTGATGAGTTAAGTAAAGGTGCAAAGCCATTATTAGAAAGAAATACACAAAACATGAAATATACAGATATAGCAATTGATGAAATAGCAACTGGGCTTTTGACAATTGAAGGTCTTGTAGACAAAAAAGATTAGTTATAAAAGCTTAGCTTTTATAACGATATTGGTTATTTATGGATCCATTTATTAATAAAATTCAAAAAATAAATACTATTGAAGATGCCTTAAGTGAACTTCATAATCAAACTACATTAACTCCCAAAATAGAGAAACTTATTGATTTTATTATAAAAGCCCATGAAGGTCAATATAGAAAAAGTGGTGAGCCATATTGTGTACACCCTATTTTAGTAGCTTGTATTACCGCACACTTTTCACAAGATGAAGCTATTATAGCTACTTCACTACTTCATGATGTAGTAGAAGATACAAAATACACACTTGAGTTTGTAAGAGAAAATTTTGGAAGTGATGTATCTCATATGGTAGATGGCTTAACAAAGATTGTTGAGATTCGGGAAAATGAACTTATTCCTTCAAACAATACTAATGATACAAAACTAATATCTTCAGCACTTACATTTAGAAAAATGTTAATAGCATCAATTGATGATGTTAGGGTTTTAGTAGTTAAGCTATGCGATAGACTTCACAATATGCTAACATTAGCAGCACTACCACCTAATAAGCAAAAAAGAATTGCTGAAGAGACTTTAGTAGTTTATGTTCCAATAGCAAATAGATTAGGTATTTCCACACTAAAAAATGCACTTGAAGATTTAGCTTTTTACTATATCTATCCAAAAGAGTATGAAAAAGTTGATAGGTTTCTACAAGAACAAGAGCATGCAATGCAACTAAACTTTAATAATTTTATTTCAACAACAAAAGATTTACTTGAAAAAAATGGTTTTGACTTAAATAGAATAAAGATTTACAGCAGAGTAAAACATCACTACTCTATTTATTTAAAAATGCAAAGAAAAGGTGTCTCTATAGATGAAGTGCTTGATTTATTTGCTATTAGAATCTTAGTTGAAGATGATATAGATTGTTACAATGTATTAGGTCATATACACTTAGAGTTTAAGCCTTTAATCTCAAGATTTAAAGATTATGTGGCAACTCCTAAAGAGAATGGTTATCAAACTATACATACAACTGTTTTTTCAAACTCAAAAATTTATGAGATACAGATACGCTCATTTGAGATGAATAAGGTTGCAGAGTTTGGTATTGCAGCACACTGGAAATATAAACTTGGTGCAAAAAATACTACAAATCTAAACTGGCTAAAATCATTGGAGTTTTCAAATGAAAATGTGGAAGAGTTCTATCAAGATACAAAAAATGATTTACATGGTGAAGATATAGTAGTTTACTCACCAAAAGGTGAAACTTTTAACCTACCTTTAGGTTCAACTGCTTATGACTTTGCTTATGCCATACATAGTGATATAGGAAATAAAGCCATAGGTTGTTATATAAATAAAATTAAAAAACCTCTATTAACCCAACTAAAAAGTACAGATATAGTTGCAGTTGCTACAGGTGAAAAAGAGATACCAAGATGTACATGGTATGACATGGTTAAAACATCAAGGGCAAAAAAACAGATTAAATTTTTATGTACACACAGAAAAAGAGAAATCGATGAAATGTCAGGAAAAAATATTATAGATACAATCTTCTCTAAATATCACCATGAAATTACAAAAACTCACAGTATAGAAGCACCATATAAAATACCTTTGATATTAGACTACTTTAAATATGTTAAGCAATCAATTGAAAAAAGTATGATTAAAGACAGAGGTTTAGTAGCTAGATTTAAAATACTAACTAGTAAAATAAAAGAGTATAAATTTGACAACATCTTAATATATTCGAATTTTAGTATAAATTCTGTATCATTTGACCACTGTTGTCATCCAAAGTTCGGTGATGATATTGTTGCATTTAGAAATGGTAACGAAGCTGTATTGCACCATAAAATGTGTGATAAAGCCTATACAAGAATAAAAAACAGACATCAAATGTTGTTTTGCAAATGGACAAAAGATACACTTTATCACTATAAAATGTTAGTTAGTTTACCTAATACAAAAGGAGAACTAGCAAAGCTATTATCATATATGAGCCAATATGAAGGATATATTTTATCAGTGGATTATGGAAGACAAAAACACTCATATAGACAATATTGTGATATAGAGTTTGAAATAAATAAACCTAATATTGAAGAAGTTCGCAAAATAATAGAGAGAAAAGTAAAAGTAATTGAATTTTTCTCAAAAAAAGATGCCTATAAAAATTAATAAAGTAAAAGGGAAAAAAGTACTAATGGAAAACAAAATTCAAAATGCATTAGAAGAGATAAAAAGAGGTTCTTTTGAAATAATTGATATTGAAAGAATTGAAAAACTTATTAGAAGATACTATGAAACCGGTGAAACTTTTAATGTTAAAGCTGGTTTTGACCCAACTGCACCTGATATACACATTGGTCATACTGTACTTATTCAAAAACTAGCAGCATTTCAAAAATATGGTGGAATTGTTCAGTTTTTAATAGGAGACTTTACTGCTACTATTGGTGATCCAACTGGAAAAAGTGAAACTAGAAAAATCTTAAGTGAACAACAAGTTTTACAAAATGCACAAACATACAAAGAGCAAGTTTTTAAGATACTAGATGAGAGTAAAACAGAAATCATGTTTAATTCAAAGTGGCTTAAAGAGCTTGGTACAGCTGGATTAATCTCTCTTTCTTCAAACTTAACAGTTGCAAGAATGTTAGAGCGAGATGATTTTGCTAAAAGATATGCTTCAAATACACCAATTGCAGTAAGTGAGTTTACATATCCACTACTTCAAGGGTATGACTCAATTGCAATGGATACGGATATAGAGCTTGGAGGAACTGATCAAAAGTTTAATTTACTTATGGGAAGAACTCTACAGAAAGCTTATGACTGTGGTAAGCAACAAGCTGTATTAATGATGCCTATATTAGAAGGTTTAGACGGTGTTCAAAAAATGTCTAAATCACTTGGAAACTATATAGGTGTTACTGATGATGCATTTGATATGTTTGGAAAAGTTTTATCAATAAGTGATGAGTTGATGTGGAGATATTATGAACTTCTATCAACAAAATCAATAAATGAGATTGAACAGTTAAAAGAAAATGTTACTAATGGTAAAGTTCATCCAAAAGATGCAAAAGATGAACTTGCAGTTGAACTTGTAAATAGATATCATGGTCAAGGTGCTGGAGATAAGGCAAAAGCGGAGTTTAAAAAAGTTTTTGCAAAAAAAGATATACCAACAGATTTAGATGAATATAGCTTTGAAAATGGTATCTGGATATGTCAAGCGTTAGTTGATGCAAACCTTGTAAACTCTACATCACAAGCTAGAAGAGATGTAAAAGGTGGAGCTGTAAAACTAAATCAAGAAAAAGTAAGCGATGAAAAACTAAATTTACAAAGTGGTGAGTATATTTTACAAAAAGGTAAAAAGAATTTCGCTAAGATACTAATAAAGTAAAAGGGCTAATTTTGAGAATAGGAAAATATGAAATCAAACATCCAATTATCCAAGGTGGAATGGGTGTAGGTATAAGTTGGGATCAATTAGCTGGAAATGTTAGCAAAGAAGGTGGTCTTGGTGTAATTTCAGCAGTTGGGACAGGTTATTATAGAAATAAGAGTGAAAATGTTCAAGTTATTACAAAAAAAGATAAACCTAAAGATGTGGCAAACTTTTATAATAAAGACTCACTTCATGAAATTGTAAAAAATACAAGAAAAATATGTGGTGATGCACCAATTGCATGTAATGTTTTATATGCAATAAATGATTATGGAAGAGTTATGCGTGATGCATGTGAAGCGGGTGTAAATATTATAATTACAGGAGCAGGTCTACCTATAAATATGCCTTCGTTTACACAAGATTATCCAGATGTTGCGTTAGTTCCAATTGTATCTAGTGCAAGAGCATTAAAACTAATTTGTAAAAAATGGCAAAAGTACAATAAACTTCCAGATGCAGTTATTGTTGAGGGACCTTTAAGTGGTGGTCATCAAGGTTTTAAATATGATGACTGTTTTAAAGAAGAATCAAAGCTAGAAAATATAGTACCACCTGTTATACAAGAAGCTAAAAAATGGGGAGATATACCTGTAATTGCAGCAGGTGGAGTTTGGGATAAAAATGATATTGATAAGTTTTTGAAGCTTGGATGTAGTGGTGTACAAATGGCTACAAGGTTTATAGGAACTTACGAGTGTGATGCCCATGCAAACTTCAAAAATGTACTTTTGAATACAAAAGAAGATGATATAAAACTTATGAAATCCCCTGTTGGACTTCCTGCAAGGGGTGTTAAAACTAATTTACAGTTTGCCATAGAAGACAATACAGCACCAAAAGTTCAATGTATATCAAACTGTGTTGCACCTTGTAACAGAGGTCATGAAGCAAAGTTAGTGGGATACTGTATTGCAGATAGATTAGGTGCTGCATATAATGGTGATGTTGAAACAGGACTGTTTTTCACGGGTTCAAATGGTTATAAAATAAATAAAATAATATCAGTTAAAGAGTTAATGGAAAAATTAACTAAGGGAGAATAAAATTTATAGAAATATTTTTATTTTCATTTTTTTAGTATTTATACTACTTCCTAGTGGTATAAATGCAAACAGCATAAAAGATGAATATCACTCATCAAGAATGGGATACTTAAAGGCTGTATTAAAAAAAGATAATGAAAAAAAGATAGAAGAGTTAAGAAACTTAATCAAATTAGGTGAAAAACTCAATAAAGATACAACTCCTGATAGAAAGAAACTAGAGATACTACTAGAAAGGGAGAATGTATCCCTTGGTAAACAGATAAATAAAGTCTCTAAAGAAAAAGGTTATGGTAAAAACCCTATTCAATCTATTTATACTTTAGAAAATAATATTGTAATAAATTATACTAAGAAAATAGAGAAATCTTATGTGAAAAGATTCTTTGAACTTAAAAGGGACTCTTCAACAAAAGATGTATATGATTTAGAGGGTAACTTTATTTATGCAAAAGATACAAAAATATCTATTGATGGCGTGGATAATATAGTAATAGGACAGTTTAAACCATATACATTAAGAGTAGTAATTGACAATAAAAAAAATCTTGAAACCTCATACTTCATTGATGATAAGCAAGTTATTATAACTATTGATGATTTAGCTATAAAAAACACTCCTGAAAAAATAGTAAAAAAAGAGAAAAAACCTAATAAATATATTGATACTAAAAACTCAATAAAAACTATGTATACAGATAAAAATAAGATAGTAGTAGAGTTTAATAAAAATATATCTAAAAATGATATTAAAAGCTATAGAACCTATAAAAAAAGTGGTTTGTACTTTGATGAGTTTAAAATAAAAGGTAAGTTTAAATACGCTATGCCAATAAAACTAGAGATAAATAATCTTAATAGAATTTTAGTAATGCAAGATGATTCAAATACATTAAAAATAAGAATTTCAGATGAGAAAGATTTGAAAGTAATCTATATTTTAAATAAACGTTCACTTATAATAAAGCTTTTAAATTTAGATACCACTACAAGAAGAGCAGCCTCTTCTAAAAATAAAGTTGTTGTAATAGACCCAGGACATGGTGGAAATGATGTTGGTGCAGTGGGTTCAGGTAAAAAGTATGAAAAAGTAGTAACCCTAAAAGTAGCAAAAAAGCTTTATAATATTTTAAAAAGAAGAGGTTATAAAGTTTTTTTAACAAGAGATAAAGATAACTTTATCAAAGTAAGAAATAGAACAATTTTAGCAAATAAAAAAGATGCTAATATATTTTTATCAATTCATGCAAATGCAATTGCAAAAAGCAAAGCACATAAGGTTAAAGGTATTGAAACATTTTTCTTAAGTCCTGCTAGAAGTGCAAGGGCAAAAAGAGTTGCTGCAAAGGAGAATAGTTTTGATATAAGAAAAATGAGTAGTTCTTCAAAGCAAGCATTTTTAGAGTCACTTAATAGACCAAGAATTACAGCTTCCCATAAACTTGCTATTGATGTACAAGCGGGGCTTTTACAATCAATAAGTCCTCACTACAAAGGAGTTAGAGACTCAGGTGTTAGAGAGGGTCCATTTTGGGTACTAGTAGGTGCTCAAATGCCTTCAATTTTAATTGAGATGGGATATATTTCTCACCCAACTGAGGGTAAAAGACTTTATAGTAATAGATACCAAGATTACTTAGCCAAAGGAATGGCTAACGGGATAGACTCTTACTTTTCAAAAAATCCTTAATAGAAGAGACAAGCTTTGTTTGTTTCTTCTTTATAGATGGAAGTTTATCTAGTGAAAAAAACTTAACCTTTGAGTTTTCCCAAGAAAGACAGTTGCTATTTAGTGTATAATCAGCAAACTTTTCATTTAAATTATCAATATTATTGGCATTTACAAGCCATATACCAATATCTTTATCTAAGTTTATTTGTTCAAAATAGTCTTCAAATAAAACAATTTCAACCTCAATTGAACTCTCTTCTAAAAACTCTCTTTTTGCACATTCAAAAGCTGTTTCGTCTTTTATTTTTACACCTTTTAAACAACCCCAATTATTTTTACTTTTAACAGATTTGCATAGTAGTATTTTTATATCATTTTCTTGAACCAAATATAAAACAATACCATAAGCTTTCTCGTGTGATCTCATTTAAATAAACCTTTTTTCTAAGCTGTTTTTCTTCTATATATATAAAAAGATAATACCAACCATATAAACATCGGCAGAAGTATAGATACCTCTGGCATTATAATTCCTCCACTTGTAAACTTATATAGCATAAAGAAAACTCCCCAAACTATTAATGTACCAAATATGGAAAAAGAGACAAACCTTCCCATATTAAAAAATCTACTACTTAGTGATGCATATGAAAAAATCACCAATAGAAGTGGTATTACAAAAAAAGGTACAATCATTTGGTTATATATTGCTCCTCTTATTTTGTCTGTATTAATATCTTGATTTGATAAAAGTACAAAAGCAGAAATTGCATCAAGTATAGAGAAGTTTGATTTCGTTTCGTAAACATTGTCTAAAATCTTTGGTTTAAATCCCTCAAGTGTGTGTAGAAACTTCTCAAATCTAATATCTAGCTTACTACCTTGAAAATTTATATCTTTTGGTTTATTAATAATCTTTGCATTAACAACATACCATCTATCATTTTGAAAATGAGCATTTTTAGCAATAATTACTTTTGTAATATCATCATTTTCAACTGTATAAATATGTACATTTTGGGCTTTTTTTTCTAAAGGTAGAAGTTTTTCGAAATATATATATTTATTATCATACTTTAAGAAAATATCCTCTTTTGTACTTATAAAATACTCCCCTTTTGCAATCTTTCTTTTTTGGTCATAGGAGTAAGCTAAAGGTGTCATTTGAAGTCCAACTAGTAGAACTATTAAAAATATTGATATTTTTAAAACAGGAGAATAAATACTACTATTTGTACTACCAAGAGCTCTAAATGCAACTAGTTCATTATTTTTAGTAAATGATACAATAGTAATAATCCAGCCAAAAACAATAGATAATGGTAGTGCTAATGTTAGTGTAAAAAATGCATTATATAAAATATATAATAGCTGCAAGTTTGCAGAGTTTGGCAAATCTTTAAAGTTTTGTAAAAAATCAATTCCTACAAAAAAAAGCTCTAAAGAGATTAAAACAATAATAAAATTTAATAAATATTTCTTTAGTATATACTTTGTTAATATGCTCATATATTACTTCAATGTAAATTTGGATTTTACTTCTGCGATATCATCAGTTTTCTTTAAAAAATTTATCGCTTCTATAGTATGAGATATTATATCTTTTAATCTATTTAATTCTTCTTTTGAGAAATTATTTAATACATAATTTACCACTTGTAGTTTATCTTGTGGCTTTCCTATACCTATTCTAACTCTAATATAATCTTTTGTAATATGAGAATCAAGTGATTTAAGTCCATTATGACCACCATGTCCACCACCTCTTTTAAACTTTACAGTTCCAAATGGCAAATCTAAATCATCATGTATTATTATTATATTCTCTAAATCTATTTTATAATAATCTTTTATAGCTTTTATTGCTATTCCTGAATTATTCATAAGTGTCGTGGGTTTTGAGTATAAATCATAACCTGATTTATAAAGTGTAGAGTGAAATGTGGTTTTATTTATATTTGTAGTTGCAAGATTTTTGATTATCTCATCGATAACCATAAATCCCACATTGTGTCTAGTTAATTCGTATTTTTCACCAATATTTCCAAGACCTGCTATTAAATGCATATTAAAACTACTTAGCTTTAATTACACCAACAATAGGAACTCTAGGGTCTAAATAACAATCAACATTTTCAGGCATATCTAAATCTCTTACTAAGATATTATTTCCAACATCTAGTTTTTTAACATCTAAAGTGAAGTTTTCTGGTAAATCTTCAATAGTACATTTAACTGGAACTCTTTTCGTATGAGTCATTAAAAGACCTTTATTTTTAAGTCCAATTGGTGTACCTGTAGTTTTAACAGGAACTTTATAAGAAGCTTTAATACCTGGTTGAGCAACCATTAAATCAACATGTAATAAATCAGCTGTAATAGGACAACTTTGGTACTCTTGTACTACTAGTTTGTAATCTTTTCCATCAATTTTAGCATCAAATGTAATTGAAGTTTTTGTTTTCATCTCTTTGATAAACTCGTTTGATTTAAAAGCAGCAGAAATATTTTCTAAACCTTTACCATAAATATTTGCAATTAAGTAACCATCTCTTCTTAAAGATTTAGTTTCTTGTTTTGTCATACTATCTCTTACGATACCCTCTAACATAAACTATCCTTTTGTTTGAATTAAGTCGCGAAGTATATTAAAAGTTTACTAAAAGTTAGTTTAAGTTTATTTTCAAGTGGGTTTAACTTTTTGTAACCTTTATTGTGGTAATATACAAACCTTAATAATAAAAGATTTTAATACAAGGTTTAACCCCAATGACACTACTTGATGGAAAAGCACTATCTAATAAAATAAAAGAAGAAGTAAGAGTTGAAACTCAAGAACTAAAAGCAAAAAAAGGTATTACTCCTGGTTTATCAGTTATCTTAGTTGGTGATGACCCAGCTAGCGCAACATATGTAAGAAGTAAAGCTAAATCATGTGAAGCAGCAGGAATCTACTCTGAAGTTCATGAAAAGCCATCTTCAACAACTCAAGATGAGTTACTTGAAATGATTGATAAAATGAACAAAGATAAAAAATTAGATGGTATCTTAGTACAGCTACCACTACCAAAACATATTGATACAAGAACGGTTTTAGAAGCAATTAGTACTTTTAAAGACGTAGATGGATTTCACCCTTATAATGTAGGAAGAATGGTATCTAATCTAGATACTTTTTTACCAGCAACTCCATTTGGTATTATGAGAATTTTTGAAGAGTATAATATAGAGTTAAAAGGTAAAAATGCAGTTGTAATAGGAAGTTCTGACATTGTTGGAAAGCCAATGGCAGCTTTACTTACAAATGCAAAAGCTACAGTTACAGTTTGTAATTCAAGTACAAAAGATTTAAGTTTTTATACTAAAAATGCTGATATTGTAGTAGTTGCAGTTGGTGTTGTTCATCTTTTAAAAGGTGAGATGCTAAAAGATGGTGCAGTTGTAATTGATGTTGGTATAAACAGACTTGATACGGGAAAATTAACAGGTGATGCAGACTTTGAAGATTGTAAAGACAAATGTTCATTTATAACTCCTGTTCCTGGTGGAGTTGGACCTATGACAATTGGAATGCTTTTAAAAAATACACTTAAAGCAGCATATTTAAGAGAAGAGAGAAACTAGTAGATGTTAAGAAAACTTTATAACTGGGCTGCATCGTGGCCTGGTACAATAGTAATAGTTCTAACAATAATTTTCTTTATTGCACAAGCGTTTGTAATACCTAGTGGAAGTATGAAAAACACCTTAAAAATTGGTGATATGCTTTTTGTAAAAAAGTTTTCATATGGTATTCCAACTCCTAGGATTCCTTGGATTGAACTAAAAGTCCTACCTGATTTTAATGATAATGGGCACTTAATAGAGGGTAATAGACCAAAACGTGGAGATATTGTCGTATTTAGATATCCTAAAAATGATAAAATTCACTATGTAAAAAGAGCTGTTGCTATTGGTGGTGATTTAGTAGCAATAAGAGATAAAAACTTATTACTTCATCCCCATGAGGGAAATGAGTTTGTTCAAAATAACTACTCTAAAGAAAAAATCATAAAAATTGAAAATAAACTATGGGTAATAAATCCATATAAAGAAGAACATCCTGGCATTCATAATGACCCAAGTGTAATAAAAAATGGTTTAACACCTCACCAACTATTTGATATGATGCCAAGACAAATACCACAAGATCATACTTTTATGATGGGTGATAATAGAGACCACTCAAATGATTCAAGATTTTGGGGAACGGTTCCATATAAAAATATTGTAGGAAAACCTTGGTTTGTATACTTTTCGTGGGATGAGAATAAAGAGATTAGATGGGAAAGAATGTTTAAAACTATTGAAACTATAGAAAAAGAGATGGATACTAAAAATATAAAGATAAATCACAAAGAGGGAATTTACTAATGAAATACTTTATAGGTGCAGATCATGCAGGTATTGATATTAAAAGTTATGTAAAAGAGTTGTTTGAAAAAAAAGGTCATGAAGTAGTAGATTTAGGACCATACGATAAAAATAGAGTTGATTATCCTGATTTTGCTTCAAAAGTGTGTGAGAGTGTAATTGCAAATGAAAATAGTAGAGGTATATTGATTTGTGGTTCTGGTATTGGAATGTCAATGGCTGCTAATAAATATGATGGTATTAGAGCAGCACTTTGCCAAAATGAGTATTCAGCAAGATTAGCAAGACAACACAATGATGCAAACGTAATCTGCCTTGGTGAAAGAGTATCGGGATATGGTATGGTTGAAGCTATTGTTGATGCTTGGGATAAAGCCTCATTTGAGGGTGGAAGACATACACAAAGAGTTGAGAAAATAGATGCTTTAAATAAAATGGGGTCTTGTAGAACATAAATCAATAAAATAAGGGATTTTCATGAGAGAGCCTTGGCAAGTATACTTGATGATGTTTTTTGTAATAGCATTTATAATGCTAGGTAAAAAAATGATGATAAGTGATGACTCAAAATCACATAAAAAGCCAAAGGACAAAGATAAAAAATGATTAATCCACAAATAATAGATGATATCTTTTCATCTGCATCAATTCAAAGATGGAATGACTATCCAAGAATGGTAGAGCTTGTTGAACTCGATAAGCAAGCTCACAAATTTATTATTGCTTTTTTTATTGCAAAGTTTGAAGATGATGTGAACTACACAAACCTTATTCAAGCTGGTATATTTGAGTTTTTAAGACGTGTAGTTGTAACTGATATTAGACCTGATGTATTTAGAAAAGCCCTACAAAAAAAAGCCAAAGAGATAAACTCTTGGGTTATTTCTAAACTTAGTGCCTCTTTGGAAAAAATAGATAATGGAAGTTTTCTACAAAAGTTTGAAGACTACTTAAACTACCCTACTATGTATGAAAAAGAGAGATTTATTTTAAAAGCAGCATCTTATATAGCTACAAGATGGGAGTTTTCAATCGTATATCAAACAAGTGCATTTTTAAGTGATATCGAAGATGTGAAAAAGAGTGTTGAAGAAGAGATTGAAGACTATTATGAATTAATTGGAGTTAGAAAAATAGCTTTAAATAAAAAGCTTGCTAAAATTGTAGATTTAAGTGGTAGATTAAGATTTCAAAAAAGATGGGCACAAACCCCAAGAGTACCTGAAACATCTGTTTTAGGACATATGCTAACAGTTGCTATTTTTAGTTATTTTTATAGTTTAGATGTAAAAGCTTGTGATAAAAGACTTCAAAATAACTTTTTTGTTTCACTATTTCATGACTTACCTGAAGCCCTTACAAGGGATATAATAACTCCCGTAAAATACTCTGTTGATAATCTATCAGATATAATTGCAGAGTATGAAATGCAAAAGATTGAAGATGATATTTTACCTTATATTCCCTCTTTTTTACATGATGAGTTCTCTTATATATTAGGACTTTATGATGGACAAAAAGAGGAGTTTGTAAATAAAATCTATAAAGACAAAATCAAAATAGTAGAGGATGTCTCAAAATATAACTTTGATGAGTACAATCCAATAGATGGAATAGCACTAAAACAGTGCGATAAACTCTCTGCATTTGTAGAAGCTAGCCTATCTATTTCGCATGGAATTAAATCAAAAGAGTTGTTAAATGGGAAAAAACAGATATTTAAAGGCTTAAAAACTGTTCAAGGAATTGATTTCAAAGATATTGGTAGACAAATTGATGAAGATTTTGGCTCGACGGGACAGACTCAAATTACTATGAATTTTGATTAAAATATAGCTTTTAAAAGCTATATTTTAAGTTTGCATAGAAGTATCTTCCTGGATCGTTTAGTTTAACTCTTTCAGATAATGCTTCTACATACTTAATATCTTGATAAGTATTAGTTGATGAATATGCTTTATCAAAAATATTATCAATACCTAAAGTAAAACCAATATTTTTAGTAATACTATTATTGTATTTTGTATTTACAACTGCATATCCACCTAACTCTTGCTCCTTCGCAGAACTATCAAAACTATCCCAACTATCAACTGCTACTATTTGAGTTGTAAACTTTGAATTTCCTTTTTCGTAGTTTATAGCAAAATTTCCTTTTAGTGGTGGAATCTCTGCTAAGTCCTTATCCTCATAATTTCCATCTTTTTTGCCTCTTTGATATGCTAATCCATAATCAAATGATACCTCATCATTAAGATAGTAAAAACCGCTTATATCAAATCCATAGATATTCGCATCAATATTCTCAAATGTTCCTGTATTATAAATATAATCTTCTAGTTTTGAATAAAATGCTTTTGCTTTGATATTAAACATACCGATTGTTTTTTCAAAACCTAAATCTATCTCATAGTTTGTTGTATCCTCTAAATCATCATTTCCTGTATATTCTCCAGCTGAAGTTTTAGAATAAAGTTCTCTTGCATCAGGTACCCTTGAAGCTTTCCCTATCCCTGCGAAATATTTAGTATTTTCATCTACATTATAAATACCAAAGATATTAGCACTTAGTGAAGTGTACTTATTATCTTTTTTTGTTGTATCAACTGTATTTATGTCTGTATAGTCATATCTTGCTCCAAACTCTAAATCAAGATTTCCAAAGCTTCTTTCTACTATTGTAAATAATGCTTTATTTTTTGTATCAGTACTAGCAATTGAATCTCGAATATATGGATTGATATCATTTAAATATTTTCCTTTCCAATTTCTAATACTAGTATCAAGACCTAAAGTTACTAAACTATCAGAAACTTCCATACTATTTTTTATTTTTGCACCCCAAATTGAACTTTTCATATGGTTTGTCATATTATTTTTAGTAGTGTCTCTAAGTCTTAAACTCATAGGATGGTCAACATTTGAGTAGTAATACTCTAAATCCAACTCTTTTGAGTACTCTCCTAAATCTCTTTTTGTATACCCTAAAGTGTAGATATTTGAGTCATCATAATCAGCATCCATAGGAGTATTTGGATAAAGAACATTATCACTTCTATTTGCATTGTATGATAGTTTAACCTCACTACTATCATCTATATTAAAAATCAGTTTTGTTAAAAGTGTTTTCTTTTCATAAGCTTCTAAATCACTCTTTGAGTATTGACTATCAGTTGGTACGCCATTTGCTATTTGTTGTTCTAAAAAGTCATTTCCATTTCCATCTTCATATTGGTCACTACTTTCAGTTGATGCTGAAACTAGTACTTTAACATTTTCGTTCCCACCACTTACATTTGCACTAAACTTCTTATAGCCAAAACTTCCAGCACCTACATTTAACTCACCTTGAAACTTCTCTTTAGGTTCTTTTGTATTTACCTTTACTTTTCCACTAAGTGTACCAAAGTTTTCCACATCATAAGGACCTTCTATTACCTCTACACTTTCAATGTTATTTGATAATACATGTGAAGTTGGTGGGTCCATTCTATTTGGACAAGCACCATATATTTTCGCATCATCAATTAAGATATTAATATTATCTTTCTTACTTCCCCTTAGAATAATATCATTGGCAATACCACTTCTTCTTACAATAGATATTGAAGGTACATTTTTTGTAAGTGACTCTGCTAAATCAGCACTTTTAATCTGCTCGTTACTAACATCTTTTACAATTTTTGTATTAGCCTTCTCTATTACATTTATAGATTCTAAACTTACAGTTTCATTTGCACTTATTATTGACGCAGCTGTAATAAGCGAAAGACTTAAAACTTTTTTCATTTAATTTTTCCTTGTTATATAATTTCTTGAAATTATTACATTGAGTTGTTAAATTAGTATTAATTATTAGTTAAATAAGTGTTAAGTTTTGATATAATAAATATAAAATAAAAGAGGATTAAAATGCAGATTATTATTTTTTCATTAATTATTATTGCTATTATTGTATATATTACTTATAGAGTTAAAAAGAGTTTTACCAAAAAAGAGATTGGTACATTTGTTTCTATAATTGTAGTTATAATAGCTGGTTTACTCTATTACAACAATTTTCAAAAAGAGAAATTACCAAAAGCTTTTAAAGTGTACTATAAAGAACAAAAAGGTTATGAGATAGAAAAACTATCTATAAAACAAACAAATGTTCAAGTTTTAAGTAGTAGTGATGAGATTTATGATTTTATATACATTATTAAAAAAGATGGCAAAGAGTACTTTTGTGAAGCTAAAAATGTTGAGTCAGTTTTAATCGAAGATGAATACTATTTTAAAAACTTCAATGAAGAGTGTAAGGTGAAATAGTGACAAAAGATAAATACCTTAAAAATCTAAGCAGTGTTTGTAAAAAGCTAGAGAAGTTCACACTATATAAGTGTGATGAAAAACCAAAAGAGCTTAAAAAGGCTTTTGATTTGGCTTATGATTATGACCTTTTTAAGCTATATAGTTTTGATAAAGAAACACAAGAAGAGTTAAAACTTCAGCTTTTTGAAAAACTCACACTCTATAGTGGAAGCTTATCTTTTCTTGGTATTCAAATACTTGCTGCAAACTCAATTATGGCAAAAAATGAGTTTGCTAGAAAAGATAAATTTTTTGCTAAAAAGTGTGGAATTGCAATAAACCATTTAAGAATGCCAAAAACAGCAGTAAAAGCCAAAAAATATAAAGATGGATACTTACTAAATGGTGAATTAACTTGGGCTAGTGGTTATAAGATTTTTGATAAGCTACTAATTGGATTTCATCTGGATGATTATGAGTGTGAAGTAGTAACCTCTTTTAAAGAGAAAAAAGGGTTTAAAATAGTTAGTAGACCAAAAACTTTTGTAGCAATGGCTTTAAATACTGTAAATATAAAATTAACAAACTATTTTGTTAAAAAGAAAAATATTGTTTCAAAAAACCCTATTGGAAACTATACAAAAAATAAAAGCCTTTCAAAAACTGTACACTACTGCTTGTATTCTTTAGGAAATAGTGCTATAAAAAATAGTGAAGATAAAACTCTAAAAAGAATAAATAAAGAGAAATTAGAGGATATTAAACAAAGATTTTTGAGTTGTAATGATGGAGAACTTTTAGATAAACAAAGAGTTGAACTTTTTTATACTGTATTAGATATCATAACTATCTCTATGATAAATTATGGAGGTAAATCAGTTCTTTTAGAAAAAAATCTTCATAGATATTATCGTGAATTAATTATGTTTAACTCAAACGGTCTAAATACAAAAATAAAAGAGCTATTTATAAAAAAGAGTTTATGATGGCTTAAAACTCTTTTTTGTTTTACAAACTTCAGGAAACAAGCAGTTTTCACACTCAGGTTTAACTGCTTTACAAATATATCTTCCAAATAGAACCATTGCTTGATGGAAAATATGTAAATCATCCCCTTTTAGTTTCTTTACTAGCTGCTTTTCTGTTTCATTTACATTTTTTGCATCACTTAGTCCTAATCTATGTGAGACTCTAAATACATGGGTATCAACAGCCATAAGATTTGCACCTTTAAACTCAATCATAAAAACATTTGCTGTTTTATTTCCAACACCTGCAAGCTTAATCAAGTCTTTTTCATTGTGAGGAATATTTCCATCAAAATCACCAATAACGCTTTGTGCCATTTTTATAATATTTTTTGCTTTATTATTAAAAAATGAACAACTTCGAATAAGCTCTTTTACATCTTCTAAAGAAGCATCTGCTAATTCAAACACTGATGGGTACTTCTCAAATAGTGCTGGAGTTATTATATTTACTCTTTTATCAGTACATTGTGCACTTAAAATAATTGATATTAATAGCTCATAATCATTTTTATAATTAAGCTCCGTAACCGCATCACTATAGTTTTGTATAAATGCTTCTTTAATAATCTCTATATCTTTTCTTGTTGCTTTCTTAGGCACCTTTTTTCCTTTAAAGTTTTTTTAACTTCTCAATTTCATCTCTGATTCTAATAGCCTCTTCAAAGTTTAATTCACTTGAGGCTTTTTTCATCTGCTTGTTTAACTCAACTAACATTTTCTTTCTTTCGCTAGCTGGCATTTTCTCCATTTTCTCTTTTTTTAGAGCAATAGTATCGTACTCTTCAAGTTTTAGATTTTTATCTAGCTGTCTTTTTGTGGATTTTGGTGTGATATTATGCTCTTCATTGAACTTTTGCTGTATCTCTCTTCTTCTATTTGTCTCATCTATTGCAAACTGCATAGAGTCTGTAACTCTTTTAGCAAATAGTATCACTCTTCCATTTTCATTTCTTGCAGCTCTTCCTATTGTTTGTACCAGTGATGTTTTACTTCTTAAAAACCCTTCTTTATCTGCATCTAAAATAGCAACTAAGGAGGTTTCTGGAATATCTAACCCTTCTCTTAATAGGTTAATTCCAATAAGTACATCAAACTCTCCAAGTCTTAGCTCTCTTATTATTTGATTTCTTTCAATTGCATCAATTTCACTATGCATATATTTTACTTTGATTCCTAAATCACTATAGTATGATGCTAACTCTTCTGCCATTTTCTTTGTAAGAACTGTAACTAATGCTCTTTGATCTTTTTTAATTACTTTTTTTAACTCATCATGTAAAGTTTCAACTTGATATTCACTATCTTTTATATCAATAACTGGGTCAAGCAATCCAGTTGGTCTAATAATCTGTTCTGCTACAACTGAAGACTTTCCTAATTCAAGCTCATTTGGGGTTGCACTTACAAAAAGGTATGAGGCTTTTCTATTAATAAACTCATCAAACTTTAAAGGTCTATTATCTAAAGCACTAGGGAGTCTAAATCCATACTCTACAAGTACCTCTTTTCTACTTCTATCTGCTGCATACATTCCCTTGAACTGAGGTAGTGATACATGGGACTCATCTACAATTAGTAAAAAATCATCATGCATAGATTCAAAATAGTTCATAAGTGAATATGGTGTCTCACCTGGCTTTTGACCTGTAAGATGTCTTGCATAGTTTTCAATTCCCTTACACATACCTGTACCCTCAATCATCTCTAAATCAAACTCTACTCTTTGTTTTAGTCTTTGATGCTCTACTATTTTGTCATTTTGTTTTAAGTTTTTTAATCTCTCTTCTAACTCTTCTTCTATTGCTTTTACTGCAACTGCTAATCTATCATTTGATACAACAAATGGATTTACAGAGTAGATAATAATATCATCTAAATCTTGTAGTTTATTGTTTGTTAGGTACTCATGTTTTGTAATCATCTCAACTTCATCACCAAAAAACTCTACTCTAATAAACTCATCCTCATAGTATGCAGGAAAAATATCTATAACATCACCATTTACTCTAAAATCAGACCTGTCAAAAAACTTATCATTTCTTTTGTATCCCATCTCTACAAGTTTTAATAAAAACTCTCGCTGAGAGTATTCAAAACCTACTTCAATTTTTTGAACCATTGCTTTGTACTCTTCTGGGTTACCTAAACCATAATTAGCTGAAACAGAAGCAATAACAATAACATCATCAAAACTAAGTAAAGATGCAGTTGCACTTAGTCTTAACCTCTCTAGCTCTTCATTTATAGAACTATCTTTTTCAATAAACAAATCACTTCTTGGAATATAAGCTTCAGGTTGATAATAGTCATAATAAGAGATGAAATACTCCACATGATTATTTGGGAAAAAAGCTTTAAACTCTGAGTATAGTTGTGCTGCAAGAGTTTTATTATGAGTCATTATAAGTGTGGGCTTTTTTGTTTTTTCAATAACCTTAGCCATGGTATATGTTTTACCACTACCTGTTACACCTAATAGTGTATTAAACTTATTACCTTTTATTATAGAATCACTAAGTGCTTCTATAGCCTTTGGTTGGTCTCCAGCTGGAGAGTACTCTGATTTTACTATAAATTTTGCCATAGCAGTATTGTATCAAAGATTTGTTTAGATGACTATCTATAAAAATTAGTTATATTTTATGTTATCTTGTATATTAAGTTTGAACTCAATAAAATTAGTATTAGATTAATAAAAAATATAAAGAGATATAATGAATTTAAAAAGTATATTAATATCACTAATTTTACTTTTAACCCTAAGCTTAATTATAAATGAGTTTTATTATAAAAAGAGAATTAATGATTTAACAAATGATATTTATTTAAATAAATCAAAAGAGATAAAAAAAAGATTTGATAAAGAAGTAGAGAATAAATTTGGAAAAACTTTTGCTTTAACATACCTTCTAAGTGAAGATAAACAACTTACCAAAGCACTGCTTAAAGATGATAACTCACTTTTAAACTATAATAAGACAATCAAAAATATACAAAAATATGGGGAGTATAAAAATCTTTGGATTCAAATTATTGATAAAAATGGATATAGCTTTTACAGAAGTTGGACTAATAAAGTTGGAGATTATGCAGCAGCTGCAAGAGTTGATATTGTAGATATGATAAAAAATCCAAGACCAATGAGAGGTATTAGTACAGGTAGATTTGATATGACTTTCAAAACTATGATTCCATTATACCATGAAAATGAGTTTATTGGAATGATTGAGATGATTTCAAAATTCAACTCAATTTCAAAGATTTTCAAATCTATAAATATAGAGCCAATTATGTTAGTCCATGAAGATTATACTAGTAGATTTATAAAACCTTTTACAGGTCTATTTATAAAAAACAACTATGTTGCTAATTTAGATGCATCAAAAGAGTTAATGAAAAAAATTGAAAAAAATAAATTAAAAGAGTTCTTATATATTGATAAGTATATGATTTTTGAAGATTATCTTGTGACAACCTCTCAAATCAAAGATATTCATGGTGAACAAATGGGGTTTTTTATCTTTTTCTTTGAAGAGAATAGACTTGATAAATCTATTATTTACAACTTTAAAACAGACTTTTTTTCAAAAATAATTGCTCTTTTAATATTTATTATACTTCTTATTTTATACTTCATTAATAAAAACTATACAAAACTTTTAACAAAAGAGGTAGCCAAAAAAACTAAAGAGATAGAAAAAAGAAAACAGAAGCTAAAAGCACTTTTGACAATTTATGATAAAAATGTAATTTTTTCAAGAACCAATAAAAATGGCACAATTACAGATGTTAGTAAAGCATTTTGTGATATTTCAGGCTTTTCAAAAGATGAATTAGTAGGACGACCTCATAGTGTAGTAAGACACCCAGATATGCCAAAAGAGACATTTAAACAGATGTGGAAGACAATTAAGCAAGAGAAGATTTGGAGAGGTGAAGTAAAAAATAGAAAAAAAGATGGCTCTTATTATTGGGTAAGTGCAGAGATTGAACCTGAGTACGATATAAATAATAACCTAATTGGTTATAATGCAGTGAGGCAAAATATAACAGATGCAAAAGATATTGAAGATATGCAAAAAGAGATTATTTTTACAATGGGTTCAATTGGTGAAAGTAGAAGTAAAGAGACAGGAAATCATGTAAGAAGAGTAGCTGAATACTCTAAAATTCTTGCACAAAAATATGGCCTTGAACAAAGTGAAGTGGAGCTACTAAAGCAAGCAAGCCCAATGCATGATATAGGAAAAGTTGGTATTCCTGATGCTATTTTAAAAAAGCCAGCTAAATTAACAGATGAAGAAAAAACTATTATGAATACACATGCAAAACTAGGCTATGATATGCTAAAAAACTCTAATAGACAGCTTTTAAAAACAGCAGCAATAGTTGCATATGAACACCATGAAAAATGGGATGGCACTGGCTATCCAAATAACTTAAAAGAAGAAGAGATTCATATCTATGGAAGAATTACAGCCATTGCAGATGTATTTGATGCACTAGGTAGCAATAGATGCTATAAAAAAGCATGGGATGATGATAAGATATTTAAACTATTTAAAGAAGAAAGGGGAAAACATTTTGATCCTAAACTAGTGGATATTTTCTTTAATAATATAAACTTATTCCTAGAAGTTAGGAATAAGTTTAAAGATTAATATCTAATTATTACTTTCCCTATTTATAACATAATAAAAAATTATGCTTATATCTCTACCTGATAGAAGCATTTGATTACAAAGTTCATCTTTACTTTTATTAAAATCAACATTGTCATGGTATTTTCTGATGACTCTATCTAATTCTTTTTCAATTTCTGACCACTTTAAAGAGTATATTGACTCAGGGAATACATCTTTTTTTCTAACTATAAAACTACAATCTTTTTTTACAAGTTTTATTAACATAGCAACTTGCCATGCATGCCACTCTATTTTATTCATCTCATCTGGATTATTTTTAAAATCCAATAGTACAAATGTTTCATAAACAGTTTGACATGCTTTTATTAAAGTACTAGTGTCAAAACTTTCAATTTTTGAAGGTAAGGTGACACTATTTATATCTATGTTTTCTTTTCTTTTAATAGTTTTCTTTGTTTCTTGCTTTGAGTCACTTATTACATATTTAATTAGTACCAAAATAACTACTAGAAGAAGTAAGATAACTATTGATACTACAATCAATGTGCTATTCATTATAAAATATCCTTTTTAATAAAATCACTATTTTCAAAAACCATATACTCTTTTGAACAACAAAGGGATGGAACATTTATATATCTTTGTTTTTCAAAAATATAACTTTTGCCTTGATGAAAATGTCCTTCTATTACAATAGATTCATTATAGTTTTTAACTCTTTTTTTTGCTAACTGTTCAAAATTTTCCATATGATGACATATATTTTTGTTAAGAAGTGCATTCTCTATCTTTTTTGAAATAAAAAAATCAAAATCTATCAAATTTAGAAACTTCAATAAAAAACTATTTCTAATAACTTTACAATAAAGATTATATTTCCAATCAGTGAAATTATCTCCATGTGATAGTGCTATATTTTTCTCTTTATATTTTAATACTAATGGCTGCTTATGCCTTGGTATTACATATATATCTTTAAAAATTTTTTTTAAATTATAGTCATGATTTCCCTCTAAATATACTATTTGTAGATTTCTAGATAGTTTATTTAAAAGTTTAATTATTCTATTATTTATTTTCAAAAAATATCTACTCTCACCTGATATAAAATCAAAAATATCACCCATTAGTATTAATTGTGAAGTTTTTATCTCATCACTTTTTAGTTTTTCTAAAAACTCTAAAAACTCTTGGTTATTTTTATTAAAATGTGAATCAGCAATAAAAATTGCTGATTTTTTTAACTTTAGATTATGGTACATAAGCTATCTTAGGAATTCCCTCACCCTCTTGAAAACCACACATAATATTTGCATTTACAACTGCTTGAGAAGATGCACCTCTTAAGAGATTATCAATTGAAGCGTTTATAAATAGTGATTTTTTATTTCTTGTTACAAAAATATCACAATAGTTTGTACCAGCAGTTGATTTCATATCAACTACATTATCTCTTATTCTAATAAACTCACTGTCTTTATATGCATCATTTAGTATAGCTTTCTCATCAATATCTTCATCAAGTATTGCATATACTGAAACTAACATACCTCTTGTAACAGGTAATAAATGTGGCACAAAGTTTATTTGAAACTCTTTATTTTTTAGAAGTTGTACTTTTTCTTCAATTTCAGGCATATGTCTATGTTTAAAAGGATTATATGCATGGGCATTTTCATTTATATGACCAAATTGTGTTATTTCATTTAGTTTCTTTCCAGCTCCACTAACTCCTGTTTTTGCATCAATAAAAATAGGAGTATCTTTTTTGATATAATCAATAAAAGGTATCAATGCTAATAGTGTAGCAGTAGGATAACATCCAGGATTTGCAACTAATTCTGCACCCTTTAAATCATCTTTATAAAACTCTGGAAGACCATATACAGCTTGATTTATATGCTCTTTATCCACATGTTCACAATAATTTTTTTCATAAGTTTCTAGTTTTAGTCTATAATCTGCACTTAAATCAACTACTTTTACCCCTTGTTCTAAAAGCTCTTTTGCTATTTGCATTGATGTTTTATGGGGCAATGCTAAAAATGCCAAGTCTGCATTTTTAGCAATATCACTTGTATCTACTTTTGATACATCCATTTCAATTACACCCATTAGTGATGGATGAAGTTGTGTTAGTTTTTGTTCACCTGTTGAATTAGCAATATATGTTAGCTCAAACTTTGGATGATTTACTAAAATCTTAACTAATTCTAACCCTGTATAACCACTTGCACCTACTACTGCTACTTTCATTATAAATCAAGCTCCTTATAATACACAGATAAAATCTCAAATGACTGTTGTCCACCAGGTAAGGTAACTGTAATCTCATCACCCTCTTCTTTTCCTAGAAGCTGTGTAGCTAATGGTGAGTTAAAAGAGATAAATCCTCTATCTGCATTAGACTCAACTCCACCAACAATCGCATAAGTAAACTCTTTGTCTGTATCAATATCAACTAAGTCAAAAGTTGAACCAAAACTTATCTTATCATGTGGAAGAGTTGAGGGGTCAATGATTACAGCTTTTGAAATAACATTTCCATACTCTGCAATTTGAGAATCAATAAGTTTCAACTTATCTTTTGCTGCATGATACTCTGCATTTTCCTTTAAATCCCCTAATTGTCTAGCTTCATCTAGTTCTATTACAGTTTCAGGTCTTTCCTTTTTTTTCAAAAGTTCAAACTCTTTTGTAATTTTTTCATAGCCTACGGTTGTCATTGGTTCTTTATCCATCAACATCTCCAATCAATTAATTTATGGTATAATACCAAAAACTTTTAAAAGAGTAGATTATACATGCAGTACGATAGAACAATAAAGTTATTTGGACAAGAAAAATTTGATAAATTTAAAGATGTTAAGCTTATACTTTTAGGTGTAGGTGGAATAGGAAGTTTTGCACTTGATGCATTATATAACACAGGCATAAAAAATATTACAATTGTTGATTTTGATACTTATGAAGAGTCAAATATGAATAGGCAGTTAGGAAGCCATGATAATATAGGAAGGGTTAAAGTTGAAGCTTTAAAAGAAAAATACCCTCAAACAACACCTATAAATGCTAAAATTACTCCCCAGTGGATTGATGAGTTTGACTTTTCATCTTATGATTATATTTTAGATGCAATTGATGATGTGGAACCAAAAGTTCATCTAATTATAAATCACTATGAAAAAGTAATCTCTACAAGCGGTGGAGCTAAAAGAATTGACCCTAGTTTAATACAGTACACATCAATTTGGGATACGTACAATGATAGATTTATAAAAAAAATTAGGACTAAACTAAAACAAGCAAATTTCAAGAAAAAATTTAAAATTATTTTCTCTCCTGAACTACCCTTATGTATTGATAAAGGGAGTTTTGAAGGAGTTACAGGTTCCTTTGGTTTAATGATGGCTTCAGTTACAATGAAGAAACTTCTTGCAAAAATAGAAAAATAACTTAAAGTTACTTAAAGAATAAAAGATATATAATAAAGTAGTTATAACAATAAAAGGATTCTCATGAGTGGTATTAGTAGTGTTGAAGAGATGACGCAGGGTCATCTAAGAAATGTTCAACAATTAGCAGTTTTCTACACTGGTCATAACAACATATATGCAATTAATATTGCTAAAGTAAAAGCATTTATAATAAAAGATGAAGTAACTATAAATGATACTCCAAAAGAGAGCGAAGTAATATCAGGTATTGCTACAATAAGAGGTGAACCTGTAACACTTATTAATTTAGATGTTTGGTTAGGTCTTTCAAAACTTGAATTAGATGAATACAAGCTTATTATTTACTGTGAATTTAATCATAAAAAAATAGGTTTTTTAGTTAAAGATATGCTTGACATTGTTGAGAAAACAACCGATCAACTAAGACATACAGAAGAAACAAATGCAAAAATCACATATACAACTTATGTAAAAGTAGATAATAAAGATGAGCTTTGTACAGTATTTAATGCTGAACAACTATTAAGAGATGTGGGTTGGACAGATGATGGTGAAGATGCTGTTAATAAATATGTTGAACACAGTTTTGACTCTGAAAAAATTGTATTAGCAGCAGAAGACTCAGGAGTTGCAAGGGAAGTACTTCATAAGTTTTTCAAAAGAACTGGAATAAGATATGAGATTTATGTAAATGGTGCTGAACTATTAAGAAGAGCACAAGAGCTAAATCCTGAAAAAATAGGTTTAGTGATTACTGATATAGAGATGCCTGAAGCTGATGGTTTTCAAGTTGCTACTTTTATAAAAACTACTAGTAAATATAGCCATATCCCAGTTGTAGTAAACTCATCTATGACAACAGATGCTGTAAAAGGTAAAATGGACAGAATTGGCGTAGATGGATTTGTAGGAAAAACTGATATTCAATCACTTTATGATATGACAAATAAATTTTTAAGAAGTTAAAAACTTAACTTCTTAAATTATATTTTATTTATTTTCTAACCAAGCTTTAAACTCTTGAATTTGTCTATTTGTTTCACTTGTAGATGTACCACCTAAAGAGTTTCTAGAGTTCATAGAGTTTTTTAAATCTAAATACATCAATATCTCTTCATCAATCTGTTTTAATTCATCATTTGATGTTCTAATCTCTTCTATTGTTAATTCACTTATATCTTTATTTAAACTATTTGCTTTTTCAACAACATCTTTTGTAATATAGTAAGCTGTTCTAAAAGCCATCTTCTTTTTATCTACTAAATAATCAGCCAAATCAGTTGCAGTTAAGTGCCCTACTTTGCAAGCTTTTTTCATATTTTCTTTATTTACTATCATTGTTCTTATAACTTCTGTTAATATTTTTATAGAGATTTCAGCTGTTTTTACAGAGTCAAAAACACCCTCTTTGTCCTCTTGAGTATCCTTATTGTAAGCTAATGGAAGGCTTTTCATAACAGTTAATAAAGAGATTAAATTTCCATAAACTCTACCTGTTTTACCCCTTAATAATTCAGGTACATCAGGATTTTTCTTTTGTGGCATTATTGATGAAGTTGTAGCATACTCATCACTCATTCTTACAAAACCAAACTCATACGAAGACCAAGTGATTAGCTCTTCTGATATTCTACTTATATGCATCATACAAGTTGAGATATTAAATAATATTTCTAATGCAAAATCCCTATCTGAAACTGTGTCCATTGCATGAGATGTTGGTGCATCAAATCCAAGCTTTTGGCTAGTTGAGTTTCTATTTATATTATGGGGAGTTCCTGCAAGTGCTGCACTTCCTAAAGGAGAGAGATTATTTCTTTCATAAGAGCTTTCAAATCTTAAAAAATCTCTTTTAAACATATTTGCATACGCTAACATATGATAACCAAAATTTAAAGGCTGTGCATGTTGCAAGTGAGTCATTCCTGGAATTAGTGTATCTGTATGTTTTGAAGCGACATCCACAAAAACATCAACCAACTGCTTTAACTGCTCTTTAATACTTAAACTTTTTTCTTGAACATATAGTCTAAAATCAGTAGCAACTTGGTCATTTCTACTTCTTGCTGTATGAAGTTTTTTACCTGGTTCACCTATTATTTCAGTAAGCCTTGATTCAATAGCCATATGAATATCTTCAAACTCTAGTGAAAATTCAAACTTACCACTTTCAATCTCTTCTTTTACTTGTTCTAATCCTTTGTGGATAGCATCTTTTTCTTCTAAAGTTAAAACTCCTTGTTCATATAACATTGAACTATGAGCTTTTGAACCTTTTATATCTTGTGAGTACAACTCTTTATCAAACATTATTGATGCGTTAAACTCATCTAATATCTGTGCATTACTGTTTTTTAAAATTTGACTACTATTTTTATTGGCCATTAACTTTCCCTATTTATAAGCTTATTTATGCAGTTATTATAGCATAAAAGAAATTATTTTATAAAATTGATTCAACTAAGTTATTTTTTAGATATAATAAATTCATAAATTTTAAACAAGGCAAGTTTATTCTTTTAAGTATGTTTTTAAAAATTCTTAGAATATAAACTCTAACTAAACAAACCTAAAAAAGGTTTGTTCTTTAATATAAAACGAGAATAAATGCACTATCTAAAAGATTTACAAACAATTTGTGAAATCAACTCCTATACTAAAAACAAACAAGGTGTTGATAAAGTTGCTAAGCAGATGCAACTATGGCTTGAACCACTTGGTTTTGAAACAAAAATATTTTTTAAAGAACATATAGGAAATCACTATTTATTTCAAAGTGAAAAAAAATCTGGAGATAAAATACTTCTTTTAGGACACAACGACACTGTTTTTCCTCCAGGCAGTTTTGAAAAATTTCATGAAGACGAACAGTGGGTTTATGGTGCGGGTGTGTGTGATATGAAAGGCGGAAATATTGTAGCTCTTGAATCACTTAAAGCATTATTTGAAAAAAATAAAACCATACACAATATCGATTTTTTACTTGTAAGCGATGAAGAGACAGGAAGCGATGATAGTAAAGCATTGACTTTAGAACTTGCTAAAAACTATGATTACTGTTTTGTATTTGAAGCAGCAGGAAAAAATCTAGAAATAGTAACAGGAAGAAAAGGAGTTGGTACTTTTACTATTAATATCTCAGGAAAAGCCGCTCATGCAGGAGTTAGATATACAGAAGGTATTAATGCTAATTTAGAAGCTAGTTATAAACTTCAAGAGCTTACAAAACTAACCAATTTGAAGCTTGGAACTACAGTAAATGTGGGTAAAATCTCTGGAGGAATTGGTGCTAATACCATTAGTCCAAATTGTGAACTTCTTTTAGAAATTCGTTATATGACTCAAAAAGAGCGTGATAGACTATTAGATTCCCTTGATATTATTACGAATACTTCATATGTTGAAAATACAAACTCTACATTGAGTGGTTTAATACAAAGAGATGTAATGCAACCTAATATACAACAAGAGCATTTTATACAAAAGCTTGAAAAAATAAGTGAGTATAAACTTCCTACAGAACAAAGAGGAGGCGTCAGTGATGCTAATCATGTAGCAAGTTGTGGTGTTGTAACACTTGATGGGTTTGGTCCTTTTGGAGATGGAGACCATACTCTTAAAGAGAGAGCTTTAAAAAGCAGTTTTGTGCAACGTATTGATATGATGAGTAAAATATTAAATTTTCATCAATCAAATAATTATAAATTTGAATAAAGGGGGATGTAATGGCAAAAAAAAGAACTATAGGAATGTGGTTATACCAAAATGGTGGTGGAGATACAATACAAAAAAAACTAATAAGACAGCTCAATGATAGAAATATAGATGTAATTTCAGGACTAAATCTTAGAAATGCTATTGCTAAAAATAGTAATATTATTTGTCAAAGTGATGATGAGAGTCAAAAAGATATAAAAGTTAATAAACTTGATCTTTTCTTCTCATACAATGCAGGGGAACAGACCCAATATCAACTTTATTTATTTAAAGCATTAAGTAAACTTATTCCAACAATTAATAATTATGATGCATTTGAATTAACTGAAGATAAGTTTTTAACTTCTTTTTTATTAAAAAACAGTGGCATAGCAACTCCTGAGTATAAGTTGTGTCATAGAGATGATAGTCATCAACTAACAAAGATTATGAAAAAATGGGATAGAATGGTATATAAACCAACTGATGGTTGGGGTGGAGTTGGATTAACAAAAATAGAAAATCAAGCTACGCTTGATATGCTTTTACCTTTTTTAAATCAAATGAATTTAAGATTTTTTTATGTTGAAAAATTTATTGACTATGATAATACAGACTTTCGAGTTGATATTGTTGATGGGCAATATGTTAGTTGTTATGGGCGAAAAGCTAGTGGAAAAGATTGGCGTACAAACATAAGTAGCGGTGGGAGTGTTTTTTTAAGAGAACCTAACGATAAAGTAATCGAATTAGCACTTAAAGCTGCTAAAATAACAGGACTTGAAATAGCAGGTGTTGACATAATATATGATAGAAAAAAAGAGGAGTATTTGGTATTAGAAGTTAATGGTATCCCAGCATTTGCAACGCCAGAACAAGAAAAACTGGGATTAGATTTTAATAATAAAAAAATAGAGCTTATTGCAAACCTAATTGATAAACAAACAAAAAAGAAGGAAAAATAGTGAAAAAAAACAATCAAAAGCTTCCAAAATTAGGTCTTTTATATCTTGACCATGTACTACGTTTTTTTGATCATTCTAACTTCAAAGGATGGCCTGAAAAGATAGAAATCGTTAAGTATCATTGGAAAAATGATAAAGATAGATTTATTCGTGAAGTAAAAAGAAAAAAGATTGAGGTACTAATTGGTAATATACCAGCTACAGCATATGAAACATTTCGAGAAATAAGCAGAGCTTTACCAAATGTGCGGTTCATCCCATCACTTGATACGCAGTTTTCAAATAAATCAAAAGAGAATGTAACACGATTTGCATGGAAATATGATTTACCCATTCCAAATACACATATCTTTTATAATAGAAAAAAAGCCAAAGAGTTTTTAAAAGATACAAAGTATCCTATGATTATAAAAAAATCCTATGGACCATCAAACTATGGTGGATATTTTGTGCATAAAGTTGATACATCTAATGAGGCAAAAGAGCTAATTGAAAAGAAAAAATACCACCCTTTATATGTACAGGATTTCGTACCTATGTATGCAGATATTAGAGTTATGCTTATTGGACATAAACCTGTTTGTGCTTTTTGGAGAAGACCACCTCAAGGAAAATGGCTAACTAATACATCTCAAGGTGGTAGTATGGACTATATGGATGTGCCCAAATCAGTCCTTGACTTAGCTGTAAAGGTATCAAAAGCTGCTAAAGCTGAGTACTGGGCGTGTGATGTGGCATTTGGAAAAGATGGAAAAGTAAGAATTCTTGAGTGTGCAACTGCATTTGCAGCATTTCCTTATATAAGAGATTGGATTGGACAATATTTAATGTGGAGTTTAAGTAATAAACGCTTTAGAAAACCACATATTCCTATGTTTAACTGGGAAGAGCTTAGTAAGATAGATAAATCACTTCTAAGAACAATGAGACACATCACTTTTGGTGAATATAGCCCAAGCTACGATGGTGCATATTTTGGTAAAAAGAAAAGAGTATTTGGTACAAAAGAGGTATATTTTCATGAGTTAGATAAAGTCTACCCAATTTACGATGTGAGAAAAAGAGTTATAGAAGAGTGGCCAAGTGAAAAATGGAACTATCAAGATAGATTTGCTTTAAAAAGCCTTAAATCAATGAAAATAAAAGGTAATAAAAAAGATATCCCTAGTCCAAATGCAGAAGAGGCACAAAGCAGTTGTACTACTCCAATTCTAAGCGTTGAAGAGCTAAAAGATATTATCACATCTGTTGATGGAGTTGGTAATAAGAAGTTTGATAGAATATTAAAAGAGTTTGGTGAAGTTGAAAATGTAGTGGGTATTTTAGAACAAGACCCAAGTATTTTGACAAAAATCAAAGGAATCAGTAAAAAAATTACTGATAAACTTCAAAATGTATGGACAACATACATTAAAAAGGAAATTTAAAAAAATGAAACAACAATATAAATCTTATGAGCAAACTTGCGAGTTTCTTAAAGATTGTCAAAAAAACTATCCACATCTAATAACAATAGAATCAATTGGAAAAACATGGGAGCAAAGAGATATTATGCTTGCTACTATATCTTTACATGTAGAAAATGCAAACTTAAAACCTGCTCTTTTATATACAGGAACTATTCACGCTAGAGAATGGATTGGAAATGAATTAGCAGTTTCATTTATTGATTATATTTTAAATAACTATGAAACTAATCCAGAAATATTACAAATACTAACACACAATACTTTATATATTGTTCCTTGTCTTAATCCAGATGGGTTTGAATATAGCAAAAATCACTTTTCATTCTGGAGAAAAAATAGAAGAGACAACAAAGATGGCACCTTTGGTGTAGATTTAAACAGAAACTTTAGTATAGGATTTCTAAAAAGTAAAGATACAGCCTCAAATGTTTATGGTGGGCCAGAGCCTTTTAGTGAACCTGAAACATTATCTATTAAAAACTTTGTAGATGCTCATGAAAATATTACAATTGCATTGGATTATCACTCACAAGGAAATGTATTTTTCCCTGCTCATAAATTTAATCATGAAGCAGAACTTGAAGGTACAGATTTAAATACAATTTGTGCAAATATGAACTACCAAATTCATAAAGTTACAGGAAGAAAGTATGGAATACACAGAGGTAAACCACCTAAAAACCTTATTAGTGGAAGTGGAAGAGAGTATTACTATAGCAAAGGTATTATTTCAGCTGTTGTTGAAGTGGGAACTCAAAATATTCCTGACTATATGCAAAATATGAGTGAGAGTATTCATGAAAATATTCCTGCACTTTTATATGCTTTAAGTGAAGCTCATAACTACTCTTCACAAGCTCCTAAAAGACCAAAGGAGTTTACTGTTGAGAGTAAAACTTCAAGTGAAGTGACACTAAAATGGGAGTATGAAACTACTCAAAATATCTACTTTGAGATATACAGAAATAATGAAAATAAAAAAGCATATAATGAATCATCTGTTGTAGGTGTTACAACAAAAAATAGTTTTACAGATATTGAGTTAACCAGTGGAAAAGATTATTATTATTCTATTCGTGCAATTCAAAGGGATACTAAAATAAAATCCCCTTTTGCACCTCAGTTACGTGTACAAACAGAGCTTGAAAATGATGAGTTTTTTCGTACAGTATTTCCAACACCATCTTCAGTAGGGTATGTGGCTGAAAAAACATTAGAGAATAATCGTTCACATTTTGGAAAAAATTCGCTTTTTATTGGAGTTAGTCAAAATAGAGGTATTAGCTATGGTGTGATGGATTTCTCTTTAGAATCACTGCCAAAAGATGCTATTATAAAAGAAGCAAAACTATCACTTTATCCCTTAAATCGTGTAAATGCAAAAATTGAAAAATACGGGGAGTGGTCTATTTCATTTGTTAATAAGGATACTGTTTCAGATATTACAGACTTTGACCAAATCAATAAATGTGAACTATTACAAACTTTAGGTGCAACAATTCCATCAGAAAAACTTACACAAGGTATTTGGAGTCATTGGCAATTTAATGATTATGAAAAAAAACTTTTACAATCTCAGCTTGAAGACTACTCTTCTGTTCTTTTTAGAATTAATGGACCTACACAACTGCCTTTAGGAATGGATTCTCAAATGATGATGTTTGATTTAGGATATGGTAGGTTTGGAGGGGGAATTCATTATAGACCTAATCTTTATATAAAATATACTGTTCCTGAAGAGAGTTTAGAAATACCAACAAGTAGCATTACAACAGTGTATAAAGATGAAGTTATGGAAAATGAGCTTTACTGTGGCTTTGATAATCAAAATGAAAAAATCTATGGATATATGGAGTTTGATCTTTCTTTGCTACCTGATTTTAAACAGACAGTTATTACACAGGCTTATATTAGTATTAAAAATATGACCAAAACAAAATCAAAACAAGATATTCGTTATAATCTTGAGTTTATAGATATTGAAAAATTGAATCATGAAGATATTAAACAAAGAGAAAGAATAGAGTTTATTGGTTATGAAGTAAGTCATGCTTTATTACAAGAAAAAAAAACACATCATTTTATATTTGATAGTTTCTCTAGACTCTCCTTAGAGCATAGACATGAAAATAGTAGTTTAGCAAAATTTGTTATAAAACCAACTTCTTCAATTACTAAAGATCATGTTATTAAATGGAATGAAGATGTTGTTTTAACTATCAAACATATTCAAAGAAGAAGAGACCAAGTAGCTCAACCAAAAAATCTAAAACTTTCAAAAGAAGATGGACGAATTAAACTAACTTGGGATAACCCAGAAGATAAAGATTTTGTAGGTGTATATGTGGTTAGAAATAGATTTCATCCACCTTCAAATCCGTATGATGGTGATAAACTATATGCAGGAAAAGACAACTACACATATGATGACTTTGGTTCGTTAAATATTTCAAAATATTTTGCTGTGTTTAGTTATGATAATGTGCCAAACTATAGTGAACCTTTATTAAGTTTTTATGAAATTGAAAATAGAAATGCTTAATAACTAATCTTTATGCTATTAATTTTCCCTATAAAAAATCTTTTTGGGGAAAATTATAACATATGTTACTGTTGATTTCTTTTCTCAATATCTAAAATAGCCCCTTTAATTACTTTTACTATTTTAACTTTAGCTTCGTCTTCATCGTTTTCAGGTACATCCCAACTAACAATTGATATATATTTATTAACTAATGATTCAACATCATCAACAATTGTATCGTGTAATTGAGCTAACTCTTTATCTTGAGCTGTCATAATAACTCCTACTAATAAATTTAAAAATATCTAAACTAGCTTTTAATTATAAGTTATTTTTTATAAAAAAGCTTGTACAAATGCAATAGTTTGATTCTAACAGCAATCCTATTAACAGACTCTTAATTGATAATTTTTCTCTCATAAAGGATATAAATGGTAAGAGTTACAACTACATTTGTTATATTAGCAGCATTTTTTTGGGGCTTAACTGGCGGTATTGCGGGTATTTTAATATCCCATGGCTGGGAGCCTTTTGTAATATCACTCTATCGTGGAACAATAGGACTTATTTTTGCACTTTTTTGGTTAATTTTATCTCCAAAATATAATGGCTTTGATAACCCTAAGCTATGGCTTTGGGCAATTATTGCAGGTTTAGGGGTTGCAGGAAATTTCTCTTTTTATTTTATTAGTATAAAAGAGGGTGGAGTTGCTATTGCATCAACGCTAATGTATTGTGCCCCAATATTTGTATATTTAGCTTCATTTGCTTTAAAGATTGAAAAGCCAACAGTTTTAAAGTGCATAGCAATTGCACTTGTTTTAGTAGGAATTGTTATGCTAACTCGAATATATAGTGTAGATGCAGATGCTATTGGAGTTTTCGCTGTTATAACAGGACTTCTATCAGGTCTTTGCTATGCTATATTTATTTTTGGCTTTAAGTATGCTGCTAACTATAGTAGTGCTCAAGGAGTTCTTACTATAGCCTTTAGTGTACTTGTGGTAATATTAATGATAATAACAAATAAAAATGAACAAGTTATTGCAGCAATAACCTCTCAATATTGGCTACTTTTTATACTTTTAGGACTGCTTGGTGCTGGAATTTCATTTTTTCTTTATGTGAAAGGTTTATACTATACTCCACCTGCAGTTGCATCAATAATAGCAATGATTGAGCCTGTTACAGCCTCTTTGTTTAGTATCACTATTTTAGATGAAAAATTATCTATAGTACAATATATTGGAATGGGATTAATTTTATTTATAGTCACAATACTATCATTTAATTCTAGTAACAATAAAATAGAAAAAAAGAGTACAAGGGATAAGCCTTAGAAGCTTTCCCATGTATTATTAGTATTATTCTTCTTTTAGTTTTAGTAACTAAATAGGTAAAACTCTTATGTTCTCATCTATTTTTTGTTTTAATATAGATTCAATTGCAAACAGTGTACCACCACTACCTGAAGCACATCCTGAACATGCACCTAAGTATCTTATATATATGTCATAATGGGGTAGATTCTCTTTTATATCAATAATCTCCATATTACCACCGTCCATTACTAGCATTGGTCTAATCTCTTGGTCTAAAACCTCATCAACTGTTTTAATTCTTTGAACTAAAGTCATCTTATCAAATGTTAGTTCACCTGCTAGACTTTCATCTACTGCTGTTTTTAGTTTTTCTTCTTCCATTTCTGCCCTCGTATCTTTTAATATATCTACTAAATATATATCTTTTTGCTCATATCCACCTGGTTTTATACAGGATTTACAAAAAGCACCTGCTTTTGTATAGTCTGTAATCTCTTCTACTGTTTTTAAATCATTTAACTTAATTACTTCTATAATTTTTCCTAAAGTAACCCTAGCACATTCACATACTAGCTCTTCTTGCTCAAATGACTCCATTTTTGTAATCCTAAATATCAATATTTTGTATATTTTATTGTAAATAGGATAAAATTTGTCTTAATTAAATTTCCATATTACATAAAATTATTGGATAAATAGCATTAGGAAAGTTTATTGTAAAATAATATTCACTATACTACACAATACATAAGTAAAATTAAAAGCTTACCTAAAGTAGCACTTTAATCAATTAAGACAAAAATTGTCCTAATTAAGTTTTCTTTTACTATTTTACTGTTATATTAAATTAAGACAATATATATCCTAAACTATATATTAAAACAAAAAATTAAAATTGGAGTCTGTTATGAGCGAAAATAAACAGATACATGACGTTATTAATAGCGACTATAAACTTGGATTTGAAACACTTGTTGAGAGTGATACATTTCCTAAAGGTTTAAATGAAGATGTAATAAAAGCGATTTCCGCGAAAAAAAATGAACCACAGTGGCTTTTGGATTTTAGATTAAAAGCATATAAAAAGTGGCTTACCATGGAAGAACCTAATTGGGCAGATTTAGATTATCCAAAAATTGATTATAATGATATAGCTTACTACTCTGCTCCTAAAAAACCACTTGGTTCTTTAGATGAAGTTGATCCTGAGATTTTAAAGACATATGAAAAGTTAGGTATCCCACTTGAAGAACAAAAGCAATTAGCAGGTGTTGCAGTTGATGCTGTTTTTGACTCAGTTTCAGTTAAAACAACATACCAAGATGAGCTAGAGAAACTAGGTATAATATTCTGTTCAATTAGTGAAGCTGCAAATAGCTATCCTGAACTGCTAGAAAAGTATTTAGCTTCTGTTGTGCCAGTTGGCGATAATTTCTTTGCCTGTTTAAACTCAGCTGTTTTTACAGACGGTAGTTTTGTTTATATTCCACCAAACACAGTTTGTCCAATGGAGTTATCAACATACTTTAGAATAAACGCACTTGATACAGGACAGTTTGAAAGAACTTTAATAATCTGTGATGAGGGTTCATATGTTTCTTATAATGAGGGGTGTTCAGCTCCAACAAGAGATGAAAGACAACTACATGCAGCTGTTGTAGAGCTTGTAACTTTAGAAAAGTCACATATAAAGTACTCAACTATACAAAACTGGTACCCAGGTGATGATACAGGAAAAGGTGGTATCTTAAACTTTGTTACTAAAAGAGGTTTATGTAAGGGTGATAACTCTAAAATATCATGGACACAAGTTGAAACAGGTTCAAGTTTAACTTGGAAATATCCATCATGTGTTCTAAAGGGTGATAATAGTGTGGGTGAATTTTACTCAGTTGCTATTTCATCAAAAGCCCAGCAAGCAGATACAGGAACTAAGATGATACACTTAGGTAAAAATACAAAATCAACAATTATCTCAAAAGGTATCTCGGCTATGAAAGGTGTTAATGCCTATAGAGGTTTAGTAAGAATTGGTAAAAATGCACACAATGCTAGAAACTTCTCTGAGTGTGACTCTTTATTAATAGGTAATCAGTGTAATGCACATACTTATCCATATCATGAAGTAAAGAATATGAGTGCACAAATAGAGCATGAAGCTACAACTTCAAAAATTTCTGATGACCAATTATTTTATATTAGTCAAAGAGGTATAAATGAAGAGAATGCTGTTTCAATGATAGTAAACGGTTTCTGTAAAGAGGTTTTAAAAGAGTTACCAATGGAGTTCGCAGCTGAAGCTAAGGAGCTGTTAAATATATCTTTAGAAGGTAGTGTTGGATAATTTATTATAAAAATTAATACGATTATTGATAAAAAAAGGTTAGAAAAATGTTAGATATAAAAGATTTAAAAGTAAAGATAAATGAAAAAGAGATTTTAAAAGGTTTAGATTTAGAGATAAATGAGGGAGAAGTACATGCTATTATGGGTGTAAATGGTGCTGGTAAATCAACGCTTGTAAAAACCCTTAGTGCTCACTATGACTGTGAAGTAACAGGAGGTGCTGTAACTTATAAAAAGAAAAATTTACTTGATTTGGATGTAAGTGAACGTGCAAATGAAGGTATTTTTATGAGTTTCCAAAATCCTGTTGAAGTTCCTGGAGTTAATAATAGCTACTTTTTAAAAACTGCAATAAATGAAAAAAAAGCATACCATAAAGAAGAGCAAATTGATGCAATGGACTTCTTAAAACTTGTAAAAGAACAGACTTCAAAATTCAATTTAGATAAAAAACTTTTACAAAGGGATTTAAATGAAGGTTTTAGTGGTGGTGAAAAGAAAAGAAATGAGTTAATACAGTTACTTTTATTAAATCCTGATTTGATTATGCTTGATGAAATTGATTCAGGTCTTGATGTGGATGCTATAAAAACAGTAGCAAATGTAATAAACAGTATGTTAGATGGCAAAAAATCAATACTTATGATTACTCACTATGATAGACTTCTAGAGTTAATCAAACCAGACTTCGTACATATAATTAATGATGGGAAGATAGTAAAAACAGGAGATTATAATCTAGCCTTGGAACTTGATAAAAAAGGTTTTGAGGGAATAGGAATAAAAGATGAGAATAAATAGTTTAGAAAATATAAAATTTCCTAAAAAAACTGATGAGTTATTTAGAAAAGTAGATTTCTCTTCACTTTTTTCAACTGACTTTACAAATGTTAAAAGTTATGAATTAGATATTGTAGGACTTAAAACTATTGAAGATACAAATAAGTACTCTAATCCTTTTTTTGAGATAACAAAAAGTTTAGAAAAAGAGCAAACAGTACTTACAATAGACTCAAATATTCCTGAACCTATTTGTTTAATCTATAAACTAGATGAGAATGATACTCTTTACTCAAACTCTTTAAAAATAGAAGTAAAAAAGGGTATTAAAGCTTCAATAATAGAAGTATTTACAAACTCATCACAAAATAGTGCTTTTAGTGTAAATAGACAGTTTGATATAGGTGAAGGTGCAGTTTTTGAGTATGCAAAGGTTCAACATATAGATGAAACAAACTCTTTACTTTATAACTCTATTATAAATCAAAAAGATAGTTCAAAAGCAAGATTTACAAACTTTGAGTTTGGCAATGGACTTATTATAAATAGTTATGAAAATAGCATAGATAATCAAGATATTTACTATAATCTAAACGGACTTGTAAAATCAATTAATAGTGCAAATACAACTAACCTTATTACAACAACACACAACAATGAAAGTTCAACTAGTGATATAAACTATAAACACACTTTAAAAGATGAATCAAAAGCAGTTTTTAAAGCCAAATCAATTGTAAATAAAAAAGCTTTATACTCAAAAGCTTACCAAAACTCTAATACAATCTTATTATCTAATGAAGCTACTATCTTTGCACAGCCTCACTTAGAGATATTAATAGATGAATTAGATGCAAGTCATGGTGCTACAACAGGTACTTTAAATAAAGATGAGTTACTTTACTTACAATCAAGAGGTATTCCAAAGCAAAAAGCATATGATATGCTACTAAAAGCTTTTGAAAGTAATATCTATGATAGTATTGAAGATGAGCTTATTAAAGAGTTTATGGATAATTATAAAAGGGAAAAGTATGTTTAAAAAAGATTTTGCATATTTTGAAAATAGTGATATTATATATTTAGATAATGCATCTACAACTCAAAAGCCAAAAGCTGTGGTAAACTCTCAAATAGAGTATTATGAACACTACTGTTCAAATGTACACAGAAGTAATTTTGGTCATGCAAATAAAGCAACTTTAAAATTTGAAGATGCAAGAAAGAAGATAAAAGAGTTTATTAATGCTTCTGCTAATGAAGAGATTATTTTCACAAAAGGTGTTAGTGAGTCTATTAACTTTATAGCATCATCTTATGCAAAAGATTTTAAAACTGTTATTATCTCATCACTAGAGCATCACTCAAATATTGTTCCATGGCATATGCAAGGAAGAAGTTTAAATAATGGTCTTGAAGTTGTAAAATGCAATAATAATTTGGATTTTGATTTTGAGGATTTTGAAAATCTTTTAAAAGAAAATCCAAATGCTTTTGTATCTATAACACATATATCAAATGCATTTGGAAAAATTCATGATATAAAAGCTATTACAACACTTGCTCATAAATACAATGCAACAGTGATGATTGATGGTGCTCAAAGTTTAGCTCATATGAGAGTTGATATGCAAGATTTAGATGTTGATATTTTTGTAGTTTCATCACATAAAACTTTTGGACCAACAGGTGTTGGTGCTATTTATATAAAAAAAGAGCTTTTAAAAGATTTAAATACTTACCAAACAGGTGGAGCTACAATTGATGAAGTTACATTTGATAAATCAACACTTCTAGACTCACCTTATAAATTTGAAGCAGGTACTCAAAATATTGCTGGAATAATTGGCTTTAAAGAGGCTTTAGACTACATAGACTTAGTTGGCTATGAAAATATTGAGGCTATTGAAAATGATGTATTTAAATATCTTGATGATGAATTAAAAAAGATACCTGATATTGAATTTTACAACGATATTGAAAACTCTATTGGAAGTAGAAGTTTTAATATAAAAGGTATTATGCATGATGATATTGGTATTTTAGTTGATAAAATGAAAATAGCTTTAAGAGTAGGACATCACTGTGCTCAACCTATTATGAAAAAGTTAGGAATAAAAGGTACAATAAGAGTATCAATAGCATTTTACAATGATTATAATGACGTGGATGCACTAATAAAAGCACTAAAAAAAGCAATTAGCATGTTAAAAGATTAATATAGGAATAGAAATATGAGTATAGAACAAAGAGTAGAAGATTTTAAAGATGATTTAGAGTTTTTTGAAGATGAACTACAAAAGTATGATTTTATAATAGATTTAGGAAAAAAACTAGAACCACTAGATGAGAAATATAAAACTCCTGAAAATTTAGTTCATGGTTGTACTTCTCAAGTTTGGTTAATAGCAAAACAAGAAAATGATAGATTATATTTCTATGGTACATCTGATGCTATTATTGTAAAAGGTTTAGTTTATATGATTTTAAAAATATTCTCAGGTGCAACTATACAAGAGTTAAAAGATGTGGATATGGATATTATACATGAACTAAATCTTTCAGAAGTAATTACACCAAATAGACAAAGTGGAATAATTGGAATGATTAAAAAAATAAAAGAGTATGCAATAAATTTGTAAATAAAGCATAAGGATAAAATATGGCTTTAATAGAGAATAAAGAAGAAATAGAACAAAAAATAATAAAAAACTTAAAGGGTGTATTTGACCCCGAAATACCTGTAAATGTATATGATTTAGGATTAATATATGAAATAAGTTTTCAAGAAAAAGAGAATTACTTACACTGTGATGTACTAATGACACTTACAAGTCCAGCTTGTCCAGTTGCTGAAAGCTTAGTAGAACAAGTTAAATATGTAACTTTAGCCGTGCCTGAAGTGGATGAAGTTGCAGTAAATCTTACTTTTAATCCCCCATGGTCAAAAGAGAAAATGACTGAAGAGGGATATGAAATTATGGCTGCATCTGGAGCAATGATTTAGAATAAGTTTTGACTTATTCTAAACCCCCTATTTATTAGTTATAAAAAGAGTCAATTCTCTTTTTATGATTTTGTGCCCACTTTTCAAACCCCATTTTCGCTTCTTTTTCCATTTTTTCTTTTGTTTTATCATATACTTCTAAAGCTTTGTCTTGAGGAATAACAGCAACTCCCTCTTCATCAGCAACAATAATATCACCAGGATTTACAGCAATACCACCTGCAGTTATAGGAACATTTACAGGAACTGCATTTTTTTTACCTCCTGGCATTGGTAAAACACCTCTTCCAAACATTGGCATTTTAAGCTCTCTTATTTCACCTATATCTCTTACCGTTCCATCAATGACAAAACCAGCAATCCCTCTTTTTTGTGCAATTGCAGTAACATTTCCACCAATAACTGAATAATCCACTGTATTTGATTGTGCTACAATAATAGAGCCAACTGGAGCTTCATAAATTGCCCTATGTAAGCTCAAGTTTTCACCAGCAACCATTTCAACAGTAAATGCAGGACCTGATACTCTTGGAATATTTGACCACAACTGTTTAATTCCTATATCCATAAAACTCTCTCTTTTTAAAGGACCTGCATAATCACAAGGGGAAAAATCAGCAAACTTTTTATAATCCATTATCTATACTCCTTAATATCAAAAGTTAATTATACTGTGTATAACTAAATTAAAAATCAATCTTATAATATTATCTTAAATACAAATATGTAAGAATGTAAATATATATAACTAGGATTTAATATGGCAACTAAAAATAAAAAAGAAAGCTCAATATCAGATATAATTTTTAAAATCTTGGTTGGTATAACAATACTAGTTTTTATAGCTATATTAGTTACACGTTCAAGTGATAGTTACTCTTTTAATGAAAATAAATTAAGAACAACAGGTGATAATAACTTTGGTGCACCTAAAGAAGGTGATAGTAAACCTGCTAAAGATGTACCATCTGAGCTTAAATGGTTTGATGTTTTTAAAGGTATATCTAATGACTAAAAAGGTGTAGAATATGGAAATAATTATAGTAATATTTTATTTTATCATGTTTATTATTGCTCTTTTTCTATCTTTTCAATCAATCAAGTACTTTAAAACAATGTGGAAGTTTAAAAGTAGAAAAAAAGATGGTAGTGAAGATGATGACTTTAAATATTTTGATTAAAAAAAGTGCAATAATGCACTTTTTTTAATCTATTTCAAATATTCTATTTAGTGTAGCTATTGCTAAGAACTTATCAAAATAAGCTCTATTGTACTTCTGCTTTGCAGATGATAATAAAAAGTTTGCATCAATTAAATCAGTACTTGTAGATACACCCTCTTTAAATCTATTTTGAACAATACTATAGTTCTCTTTTGCTTGACTTAATGCTAATTTTGCAGTGATTAAGTTATCAGTTGCAACTTCAAAAGCTGCTTTTGCATCCTCATATTGAAGCTTAATATTTAGCTTTGTCTCTTGTAGTTGTGTTTTTAGTTTTAACAAATCAGTATTTAGCATAGCAATTTTTGTTAAATCAGCACCCCCGTTATATAGATTCCAGCTTGCATTTAAAGTTGCAATATTTTGATTATCGACATCTTCATCAATTTTACTTAGCCCTAAGTTATCATAATACTCATTATGTGAAAGTTTTGCATCTAACTTTGGATAGTATGAGCCTCTTGCTGCATCTTTTTGTTTTACTATTGATTCGATACTCATTTTTAGTGCTTTAATTTCACTTCTATTCTCAAAATCTAAACTCTTATAATCTAATCTTTTAATATCTGTTACATTTAAAGCTTCTATATTCTCATCTAATAAATCAACTCCACCTATAATATTTGATAATTGCAACTTGGCAACTTTTAAAGCAGCTTTTGCTTTTACTATATTTTGTTTTGCACTTGACATATTAACTTGCACTTCTAATAGATCATTTTTAGCTAAAAGTCCTTGTTCGTATCTGCTTTTTGCATCCTTATATTGATTTTTAAAAAGTAAATATTCACTTTTGTATGTTTTCAATAGATTAAATTTATCCAAATAGTTTATATAAGCTTTTTTTGTTTCCAAAACTATATCAAATCTCAATGCATCAAGTAAAAATCTTGAAGATTTTGAAAGATATTCAGATGATTTTATATTAGAGACATCCTTAAATCCATTAAATAGATTATAGGTAACATTTGCACTTAATGTTCCGTCCTCTTTTAACTGATTTGGTAAGGCATTATCTCTTTTATTATAATTATATTCTACATCAACTTTTGGCAAATAGCTTGACTCTTCTAAATCTACATTTTTCATAGATTTTTCATAATCAAAATTTTTAGCTTTTAAACTATGGTTATTTTTTAAAGCTAAATCAACAGCCTCTTTTAAGTTTAAAGCAGTAGCACTAGTAAGCAAAGTTGTTGCTACTAGCGATACTTGTAAAACTTTTTTTACTAATCTTTTCATTTTATTATTTCCTTATGCTTTACTTAAATCAACTGGTTTTTTAATCTTTTTTACACCCTGCTCTAATCTTATAAAAAACATCAATATTGCAGGTGTAACAAAAATTGTAAATATCGTGGATAGTGCTAATCCACCTGTAATAACAGAACCTAACCCTCTATAAAATTCACTTCCTGGACCTGGTATTAAAACCAATGGTAGCATACCAAAGATTGAAGTTAAAGAACTCATATAAATAGGTCTTATTCTTGTTCTTGTAGCTTCAATAACAGCTTTTTTATGCTCCATCCCATGGTTTTTAATAAAATTCAAACTTTGGTGAACTATTAAAATTGCATTATTTACAACAATACCAACAAGTATAATAAATCCTAACATTGTTAAGATATCAAGTGGCTGAGGGGCTATAAATTTATTTGTAAGTGCTAAACCAATAAACCCACCTGCTGTTGCTAGTGGAACTGTAAACATAATAACTATTGGATAGATAAAGTTTCCAAATAGTGCAGACATAAGTAAATAAACTATTACTAATGCTAAAATAAAGTTTCCAAGTAGCAATCCTATAGTATGTGTTAATTTATCAGCTGTACCTGATAGATTAATCTCCACACTATCTTTAATAGAACCTTTTTGTTTTACTTGTTCAAGCATCCCACCAATAGTTTTCATAGCCTCATCAATAGTCATACCATCAGGTGGAGTAACTTGAAGAGTAATAGTTCTCTCCCCATCAAGGTGTCTAATTTCACTAATACCTGTAGTTGAGTTATAACTTGCAAGTGAAGATACGGGAACTAAAGCTTGATTTGGCAAAGCAATTTGTGAAGCTAGAATATCTTGTGGTGTTTGTATAAACTCATCATTAGCTTTTAATACCAAATCAATCTTTTTCTTTCCATCCTCTTCATAATCACCTATTATTCTACCATCCATCAATACATCAATTGCTATTCCTAAATCTCTTGAACTCATTCCTAATGCTTTTAGTGCATCTTGATTTGGATATATTCTAACTTCTGGATAAAGTAACTCTACAGATGGTACAGGTCTCACCTGACTTCCACTTAAAGCTTGCATAGTTGCACCCATTAAAGTACCACCTACATTTGCAATATCCTCAATCTTTTCTCCACTTATGTCAATATTTACAGTATTACCCTCACCTATTCCATTTTCAAATACACCTGATTGGAGTGAAACACCAAAAACAGATGGCATAGAGTTAACTAAAGGTCTAAACATAGGAATCAACTCCTTTGCCCTATCTTCATACATGGATGTTCCACCAAACAGATTAAAGTCACCAAAAGAGACAAAAAATGCCCTACTTATTCCTGGGATATCTCCCACATCTTTATTTACATGTGGTTCTATCTCTTTCATCAAATAAGACCCCATATCATATCTCTCTTCATAGGACATTCCAGGAGGTGTAATCAAGATATTAAAAATAAGATTCTTATTTCCATGTGGCAAATAGTTTAATTTTGGGAAAAGAGTATAAATAGTTCCCACAGATAAAGATACAAGCAATAAAATTGTAGCTATTTTTGTATATAAGTTTTTAAGTGAGAACTCTACTATTGACATTATAAAGTCCACAAGCTTTAGACCAAACTTTGCAATAGCTCCTTGTTTTTTTGGCTCTTTTTTTGATATGGATGCAAACTTCTTCCAAAGCATAGGAATAACTGCAATTGATACAAACAGTGAAAATGAAACAGCCGATGTAACAGCAATAGCTATATCTTTAAATAGCTGTCCAGCTTCATCTTCTAAGAAAATAATAGGTAAAAATACAGCAACTGTTGTAGAAGCACTTGCAATTAATGCACCCCACACTTCACTAGTACCCTTATATGCAGCTTCACCAATACTAGCACCATTTTTTCTATGCCTATCAATATTTTCTAAAACAACAATTGCAGAATCAATTAGCATACCAACAGCAAAGGATATACCTGCTAATGAAATAGTATTTAAACTTCTACCCATAGCTTGAAGAATAATAAATGTACCAATAATTGAAATTGGAATAGCAACAGATACAACAGCTGTTGGAGAAATACTTCTTAAAAAAGTGATTAAAATAATAATTGCTAAAACACCACCTATCATAATGTTTTGTTGAACTAAATCAACAGAACCTACGATATATGGTCTTTGGTCATAAAGCCAATGAAGTTTTAATCCCTGTTTGTTTAAAACATTTTCATTTAACTCATTTACAACTTTCTCCACATCATTTGTAAGCTTTACAACATTTGCATCCGAACTTGGCTGAACACCTAGAAAAATACCATCTTTTCCTAAAAACATTGCAACAGTTTTTGGTGTTTCATATCCAAAACCTACTTTTGCTACATCTTTTACCTTTACTCTTTGCTCTCTATTTGAGATTAAGATTACATTTTCTATATCCTCTTTTGAGCCAAATTTACTTACAGTTCTAATTCTATAAGCTCTTCTATCAAGATTTTGAATACCAGCTGATACATCAACATTCTCACTTTGAAGTGTATTTATAACTTGTGAAACAGTTAGTCCATATGAAGCTAACTTAGTAGTATCAAACTCTATTTGCATCTCTTGGTCTCGACCACCACCACTCATAGTCCCAGCTACACCACTTACTCTTTTAATAACTGGTTTTATTTCATTATCAAAATATGTTTTATACTCATCCACATGACGTTCGTTATCTTCTAAAGTTTGTAACATCATCCAAATAACAGGACTAGCACTAGCTGTTTCTATTACAGGTTCTTCGGCATTACTTGGATAGGAACTAACCTCATTTAATTTATTTGTTACATCTTGAAGTGCTGCTCTTAAATCTGTACCTAATTTAAAAGTTAATGTAATCTCACCTGAATTATCTTTTGAAGAGGACTCATACTCAATTAAATTATTTAAGCTCTTTAAGGCGTCTTCTTGCTCTTCAATAATCTCTCTTTCAATCTCATAGGGAGTTGCACCTGGCCAAACTGTAGTAACTTTAATCTCTGGCTTTGTAACTGATGGGGTTAATTGATATGGTAAATTATTTAATGATATGAAACCAAAAATAAGTACTATTAAAACAGATACTATAATAGTTACAGGGTTTTTTATGGAAAATTTAATTAAATCCATCTATTCTCCTAATCTTTTTGCTTGTTTATAACTTTTACTTTAGATTTAGGAAATACTCTTTCATTTCCCTTTTCAACTATTTGCATTCCCTCTTTTAGAATAGGACTTTGTACTGCAACTTTTTTTCCCATAAAACCTATAATTTGTACAGGAATCATTTTGGCTGTATTATCCTTTGTTACTTCAAATACTACTCTTTTATTAAATCTTTTAATAACCGCATCCCTTGGCAATACTAAAGCCATCATTTTTGCATTTTTTGGTAGCTTTACAGTTGCTTCTTGATTATCAAATACAAAACTATCTTTAACCTTTGCTTTAAACTCAACAGGAAATGTTCTAGTAAGTTTATCTCCACTTGGAATAATTGCATTTAGTTTTGCTTTTATAAACTCATCACCAACTTTAATATCATAATCTTGACCTTTTTTTATTCCTTTTACAATTGAATAAGGAATACTAAAAGTTATTTTTAATCTCTTTGGATCAATTACCTTTGCGATTTTGCTACCTGCATTTACCCACTCACCGACATCAACATATCTTTCAACAACTACACCGCTAAATGGAACTTGAACTCTTTTTTTATACCTTTGGATTTTTAACTCTTTTAGCTTAGCCTCTAAAGCTTTTACACTACTATTTGCAGTATTTGAAGCTAATAGTGCATCATCAAACTCTTTTTGTGTTATTGATTTTGATTGCAAAAGTTTTTTATATCTGTTTAAATCTCTAGTTGCATTAACTCTTTTTTGTTTTGCATTTTCCAAATTTGCAATAGCTGCATTAATTTGTGCATTTAGCAAATCATCATCAATTTGAACTAAAATTTTACCTTTTTTTACCTCATCACCAACTTCAAAATATAGGTTTTTTATTGCACCTGAATTTTGTGCAGCTAGGGTTGATTTTGTATTAAAGTTTAGTGTTCCCACAAACTCTTGCAGTGGATTCACCTCTTGCTTTTGTAAAATAACAGTTTCTACTAAAGAAGGGCCCTTACCCATTGCAAAAGCATATATATTTAAAAATGCCACTAGTAATAAAACTTTTCTTATCATTATTTTTCCTTAATTATTAATTTATTTGTTAATTTATGAACTATTGGAGCAACTACAAAAACTATTGGAAATGCAAATACAAAAGCTTTTATAAATGCTTCAAACCATTTAATAAAAAAATCATCTACAAAGCCTAAGTTAATTAATGTAATTATCATACTCATTATAAAAGTCATTAAAAATGACATAAAAAATGCAAATACTACATTTCTAAATTTTTGTGGAATCATTTTTTCACCTCTATTAATTTAAATATCGTATTTATAAACTTATTAAACTCTTCATATACATCATAATCATTTTCACTCATTTTTAATAAAACTAAACCCTTTTCAAAAACTAAAAGTCCATCTGATAACTCTAATGCTTCTGGAATTAGTTCACCATTATTTACACCTTCTAAGATAACTTTTTTTAACTCATTTTTAAAAAAGCCATTAGCATCACAATTAAAATCTTTCATAGCACTATTTTCATCAGATAAAACAACAGATAGATACTCTTTATATCCATTAAATTTTTTTAAATTCTCTTGGCTATTGTCTAAAACAAATCTAAAAAAATGCCTTATTTTTTCCCTTGTAGTTTTTACTTCTTTGATAGTCTCTAAAAATTGATTATGGTAGTTTTCTATATGAATATTTATAATCTCAAAAATAATATCCTCTTTGTTTTCAAAATACTCATAAACAGTACCCTTACCAATACCAGCTGTTTTAGCAACTTGGGCTACAGTGATATTTTTCATACCAACTTCATGAATTAAGTCATAACAAGAAAAGGCAACTTCCCTTCTTTTTTCAGCTTTGTCAACCTTTCTTCGACTCATTTATATCCTTTTGTTACAATCAAATTTATATTGACCGACCGTCGGTCAAATTACTATGATATTATATGCCAGTTATACTTAAAGCCTTTTTAAAACTGTGTGTATTAATATATTATTATTCAAAGTTTCTATTTGATAAAGTCACATAAGTAAGGAGAGTAGTTGTGGGTGATATAACCTATGAACAATATTTGATAGCTTTTGGATTAACTCTCTTTGCGGGACTTTCCACTAGTATTGGTGCTATACTTGCATTTTTTTCAAAAGAGAAAAACTACAAGGTATTATCCCTTGGAATGGGTTTTTCAGCTGGTGTTATGATATATGTATCTTTTATGGAGATTCTACAAAAGTCAAAAGAGTCTTTTAGTTTACTTTTTGATAGTACTATCATAGGTGAATCAATTGCTCTTTCTTGTTTTTTTTCAGGTATTATAGCTAGTGCAATTATAGATAATTTGATACCAAAAGATGTAAATCCCCATGAACCAAAGTCCAATAAAGAGCTTCAAGAGTTAAAACCTAATAATCATAATAGTGTTTTAAAAAACTCATCATTAAAAAGAACTGGTATCTTTACAGCTCTTGCAATTGGTATTCACAATTTTCCAGAAGGGTTTGCGACTTTTGTATCAGCTTTAGATGACATAACTATTGGTATTTCAATAGCCCTAGCAATTGCAATACATAATATTCCAGAGGGTATGGCTGTGTCTTTACCTATCTATCATGCAACAGGAGATAAAAGAAAAGCGTTTAAATATGCAACACTCTCAGGACTTTCTGAACCTGTAGGAGCAGTTGTAGGCTTTTTCTTACTACTACCTTTAATGCAAGGTGCAACCCTTGGTATAATGTTTGGTATTGTAGCTGGAATTATGATATACATTTCATTTGATGAGTTACTTCCAGCAGCTAGAGTTTATGGTAATGCCCATACTGCAATTTTAGGATTGGTACTTGGAATGTTCGTAATGGCAAGTAGTTTAATTGCATTTAAATTAATTTAGATGCAATTAAACTATCATAGATAAATATTAGTTCTGCATATGAATATCATCATCCCACACAAAACCAATACCTCCTACTTGCCATACTCCATCTCCAAAGGGGCTTTCTTTGCTAATATCTATAAATGGTGGCAATCCAAAGCCAGGTGCTAAGTCATATTCTCCACGAACAGTACTACGGTGCATAATTCTTAAGCCTTGTTCATTAGGTGACATATGTGCTTCAGGTGCTGCTTTGTGAGCGACTGCAAGGTTATCAATAAAAATACAATCATCTTCTTCATACTCATAAGCAATAGCATATCCATCTTCTAAACCTGCATTTAAGATATCATTATATTGATGAAAAAGTTTTTTCATTTCATCTTCTTGCAATAATCTAAACCAATCACTATTAGGAATCTTTTCTATTATTGCACCTGTCATTCCTAAGTGCAACCATATTGATTTTCGTTTTGATATTGGATGTTCATGTACCATTGGATGAACTACGCCTGAAGCTGAGTTTACAGAAGATAGGCGACTCCAAAACTCTTTTTGCTCTTCACTTAGTGCCTCATATGCTGCTGCTTGATGGGCAAAATATGTTCCTGCTGGTTTTTTAGCTGGCTTTATTATATGATAACCTGAATGTGAAAATGTAGCTAGATTAAAACTTCCATCATTATGCCACTGGGGACCCACACCTAAAATACCATGTTTTGGGTCATTTGATACACGAAATATATGGCGATTTCCTCCAGGAGTAGCTGGGTGAACACCATGAGTACTATGTAGTTCTTTTCCACCCCATAAACAGCTAGCTTCTAAAAACTCATCAGGTGATAGCTCTTTTTGATTTTTGAAGACAATAAACCCCTGTGAAGCCATCTCTTTTTCTAATACATCAATAACCTTTTTTGGTATAGTATCCTTTGAAGATAAATCTATACCACTTACCTTTACACCCATAGGATTTATCAAAGTGATTTTAGCACCAAAATTCTCTATAATTTCCACTGTTTTAGAATCAAGTGGCGGTAGTTTTGTTTTGTTTGTCTTCATGCTAAGCTCCTTTATTGCCTTTATTAAAAGTCTAACAGCAAAAACTTACACATGAATAAAATTAACCATATATTTTCTCTTAAATTAACTTTGATATAATTTTAAAAAAATATTAGGACTATTATGAAAAAGAGCATTGAGACATCTATAAGCCATATAGCTTCATACGCACCTTTTGAAGATATTGCAGGTGCTTCACACTTCCCTATTTACAATACAGGGACATTTGATTTAAAAAAGCAAGATGGTGATAAAATATATGATTATACAAGAAGTGATAACCCAACAAGAGAGATGTTAGAAAATCTATTTACTGATGTTGAGAGTGGTGCTGGATGTGTTTGTACTCACACAGGTATTGCTTCTGTTGCACTTTTATTTGAAACAGTTTTAAGAGCCAATTCTCATATTTTAGTTGAAGCTGATTGTTATGGAGGAACAAATAGATTACTAAAAGTATTTAAAGATAAGTATGATATTACTGTTCATTATGCAGATTTCTTAGATGAGGATAATTTAGAAAATATTTTACAAAATAACCCTATTGATTTAGTTTTATGTGAAAGTCCTACAAATCCTGGGCTTAAAATAATTAACTTAGAATCAATAGCAAACTTATCTCATAAACATAATGCACTATTTGCAGTTGATAACTCACTTGCAACATTTATCTCTCAAAGACCACTTGAACTTGGTGCTGATTTTAGTCTATTTTCAACGACAAAATATGTTTCAGGTCATGGTGCTGTTGTTGCAGGGGCAATTGTAGCAAAAACAAAAGAACTTGCTGATGAGATTCATTACTATGCAAATGCTCATGGTAGAAGTCAAAACCCTATGGATGTATATCTAATCTCACTTGGTATTCCAACTTTAAAAGTTAGAATGAGAGAGCATGAAAAAGTATCTATACAAATTGCTGAATTTTTAGAAGAGCAACCATATATCACAAAAGTAACTCATCCAGCACTTAAATCCCACCCACAATATGAACTTGCAAAAAAACAAATGGATTATATCCCTGGTCTTTTTTGTGCTGATTTTGAATCACTTGAATTAGCTGAGAAGTTTATAGAAAAAACTAAAGTTTTTGGAGAGAAGTGTTCTTTTGGAAGCCCAGACTCAAGAGTAGAAATACCTGCAAAAATTTCCCATGCCTCTTTTAGTAAAGAAGAGTTAGAAGCTATTGGAATAGCTGAGGGGACAGTTAGATTTTCTATTGGTTTAGAAGATGCACAGGACTTAATAGAAGATATTAAACAAGCTGTGAAGTAAAAAGATAATAATGAGCAAAAAGTATTTCAATCACATTCCCACAGGGGAAACACTTCCTGTAAAAAATGTACATGGGGTATCTGTATCGATGCCCTATTTACAGGATGTGATTGATTATGAGATGCAAACACCTGAAATATGTGAAATTATTAAAAGTGGTTATCCAAGGTTTGTACTTCATCCTTATTTAAAACAGCTTGGACTTTATATCAAAGATAAATATAGAGTAAGTGATGAGTATGAAGTAGTAGTGTTAAGCTCACCAAAAGCTGTAAAATTAGTAAGTGATAAATACTATATCAATAACAAACTTGATGTAAATGAAGCCTTTGGAGTTATCTTAGTTCAAAAAAATACTTGCCAACTACAAAGGGTTTTAAGCTATATTCAACACGTGGGATGTAACCTCTCTTCAAGACTTGCTGAAAAATATCTTTTTGATTTAGGACTTATTAATACTATTCAAAAAGAAGAACTTGAAGAAGAGTCAAAAGCCCATGATATTATCATAGATACCCTAGCAAATGCATATAAACAACCAAAAGATAAAATCTGTTTAGCACCATCTGGAATGAATGCTATTTATTCAGTTGTAAGAGGTATCAACTCTATTCAAGCTCACAATGGACGAACTGTTTTAGTTCAGTTTGGTTGGCTTTATTTAGATACTATGAATATAGTAAATCATCACTATCAAGAATCAAAAGTGTTTGCTGATATTTTAAATCTTGATTTACTTGAAGAGTATTTAAAAACAGATGGATTAAAAGTTAGTGCTATAATCACAGAAATACCCACAAACCCACTTTTAAAAACAGTTAATATTAAAAGATTAAGAAAGCTATGCGATAAGTATAATATTCCTTTAGTTATAGATACAACTTTTGCAACCCCTTATAACCTAAACTTAGAAGATTATGCAGATATTTTTGTAGAGTCACTTACTAAGTTTGCTTGTGGAAATGCTGATGTTTTAATGGGTGCGATTATTTTAAATAAAAGAAATACTCTATCACATATGACAACAGAGTTTTTCAAACATTGTGACCCAGTTTACATAAAAGATAAACAAAGATTAGCGTATGAAATAAAAGATTATAAAAGCAGAGTAAAAAAAATAAGTGCTAACACAAAAGCCTTAGCTTCTTACTTTGAAAAATGCTCTTACATAGATAAGGTTTTTTACTGTTTAAATGAAGAAAATAAAGATAACTACTCTCAAACAATGAGAGATGACAATAGCCTTACAGGTATTATCTCTGTTACTTTCAATAGAGAGTTTAAAGAAATATATGACAAACTAAACTTTGCCAAAGGACCTAGTTTGGGTACTGAGTTTACACTTCTTATGCCTTATACATATTTAGCACATTGGGATTTAATCCAATCAAAGCAGGGAATTGAGTTTTTAAAAGAGATTGGACTTCCTATAAATTTACTTAGAATTTCTGTTGGGATTGAACCAATTGAAGAAATTATAAAAGAGTTTGATAAAATAAAATAAATAAAAGAGATATATCCTTGATAACTCAAAATATATTGAAATTACAAAATATTAAATTCAAGAATAATAGACTTGCTAAAAAAAGAAAATAACGATACCATTAAATTAACCCATGAAGAAATAGCAAATAAACTAGCAATTTCAAAATTGTGATTTTAAGAATTTTAAAAGGAAAAGTCATGAATAAAAATATTGGAAATATAGATAGAATAATTAGAATTGTAGTAGGTCTAGCCCTAATTATCTCAGGGTTAATGATGAATAGTTGGATTGGAGCAATTGGTTTAATACCACTTATAACAGGTATTGTTAGAACATGTCCTATTTATAGTGCACTTAAAATCAATACTTGTGGCACAAATTGTGATAAAGACTAAAACTAAAGGTTACCCCCCCTTTAGTTCTCAAACCGCCTGACTTCAAGATATTATTCAAAAGGATTTAATTTCTCAGTACTTTTCTTCTAATCAAACAAGCTTTGCTATGAAATAAAACTCACCTTTATCACTATTTGATTCTACTATTTCAAAGTTTTCATTTACTAAAGTTAAAACTTCATTTTCATCTACTTTTTTTGAATCAAAAATATGAAAAATATAGCCTTTTGTATTTAATATCTTAGATTGATTTTTTAAAACTATATTTAAATCACTTAAGGAGACTTCATCATAAATATTTTTTGAGAATACTACATCAAATTTTTTGTGAGTATCAAGCGTAAAATAATCAAGCAAAATAACTCTAATATCTATGTATTCATCTTTTAAATATCTAGTTTTACTCTTATCATCTTCACTTGCAACTACTTCAAAATACTCGTGAAGTAGCTGTAAATCTTCACCTTTTTTGCTTCCTATTTCCAATACTTTTGAAAACTTAGGAAGGTTTTGTCTTAAGACTGAAATAAAATCTATCATTATAAACCTTATAGTAAATCTGCATTTAGTAGAAGTAGTAACCCAAGAATAAACATAAATATTGGGGCTAATATTTCTACAATGTTTACAAGTCTTGTTGACTTTGAAGATACTTTATTTAATGAAACCCCTAAAAATGAAGATGCAAAAATCACAAGTCCCATCCCTAAACTAATAGCAATACTTGCTAAAATAACAGAAAAATATGTTTTTAAAATAAAAGCATATACAAAAAGCACTACAGTACCTGGACAAGGAATAATACCTGCTATTAATACAAAAATTAAATCTTGTTTTTTTCTACTTCTTTTATCAAAGTGTATTTTACTATTTTTTGAATTTTTTACAAAATTAAAATCCTCTTTAGCTTTAGTAGAAAATAGTGGTTGTGTTATATTTGAGTTACAAGCACTACAAGCACACGATTTCTTTTTTAGTTTTCTATATAGTATAAAAATAGATAAAAGCATTATAAGTACTGCACTAACTTGTGTTATATAAGTAATGGAATCATCTAAAAAACTATTTAACACACTTTGTAAAATAAAAATAGACACAACTACTAAAATCAATGCTCCAACTATATGAATAAAAGCAGTAGCAAGGGAAATGAAAAATGCTTGAATATATGAGCTTTTTTGGGCACTAAAGTATGAGAAGGCTAATGCCTTACCATGTCCTGGCCCCATTGCATGAACAACTCCATAAATAAATGATGCAAAAAGTAAGAAAATCAATGCAAACTTATCATTACCCTCTTCTATTTTTATTAGATTTTGTTTAATTTTTTTTACAAAATCTTCAAGTAAAGTTGGCTCTTTCTCTTTTTTCTGTTCTTCAAGGGATTTTTCTATTAAGTTTTTATCTTCACTTTGTTTTTCTTCTTTCATAGAAGGAGTTAAATAGTCAACTTTTTCACCTGTTTTATTTAAACTTGGTGCTTTTATTACATATGTAACCCCATTATATGCTACTTCTTTATTTATTTGATATGGTATGCTAAACAACTGACTTTTTTCGTTAAATACTATCAAAAAATATCCAGCACTATCATAAATCTCCAAATATAATCTGTGACCATCTTTTATCTTATAGTTTAAATCAAGTGTATAATCAAGTTTTAAAACTCCATTTTCAAAGCTAAACTTACTGTGTTTAATAATAATCTTATTTGATAATTCACTTATTTGCTTTCCATAACTAATAAAAGTTAAGTAATTTTTTGGAACTATATAAGCTAAAAGTGCATCCTCAATTACTTCTAACTCTTTTTTATCAAAGGTTCCATTTAGATTTGTATCATAAACTGTCAAAAGCTCTTTTGTGAACTCTTTTGCAAATGTCCAGTTTATTTTTGCACTTTTTATGTGAGTTTTATTTGCTTCTATCTTAGAAGATACATGAGTTTTAGGTGAGTATATAGAACATAGACTGCACCCAAAAAGGGTGCTTTTTACTAATAGTAGTAATATAAAGAATTTTATCATTTATAACTTTTTGCAATCTCTCTTGCTACTTTTAATAGATTCTCATCCCAGTTTTTAGACAATGGATTTATAACAGCTGTATTTCCATTTATACTTTTAGAGATAACTTCTGCTTTGTTTTTTGAAAACTGAGGTGACACAAACACAATTTTAATGTTATGAAGTTTTGCCTCTTCTACTAACTTAATTAACTGTGCTGGTTTTGGCTCTTTTCCTTGAACTTCTATAGCAATTTGCTCTAAGTGATATCTTTTTGCAAAATATCCCCAAGATGGGTGAAATACCATAAATGCTTTATGTTCAAAAGGATGTAAAATTTCTTCTAACTTCTCATTTAACTTTTCTATTTTAGCAACAAAATCTTTATAATTGTTTAGATAGAACTCTTTATTTGAAGAGTCTATTTCAACTAATCCCTCATATATATTTTTTGCTTGAACTTTCACTAACATTGGGTCTAGCCATACGTGTGGATCTAAGCCTTTGTGTTCTTCATGCTCATCATGATGCTCTTTATGTGCTTTTTCATCATGTTTTTTCACATTTTCTTCATGATGTTCATGTTTTTTCATCTTTAGTTTTTTAATACCCTTTGCAGTATCTACTATAAGCATATTTCTATTTGCATTTTTAAACTTATTTAACCAAACACTTTCAAAAGGTACCCCTATTGAAAAATAAGCATCTGACTTTGCTAATATTCTCATTTGAGATGTTTTTGGTTCGTATGTTGCAGGAGATTCACCTGGCTTTACCATCAAATTTACTTCTACTTTTTCTTTTGCTATTTGTTTTACAAAATATTCCTGTGGTAAAATACTTACAGTTACGCTTTTTGCAAAGATATAACTTGATAATACTACCAATCCTAATAATACTTTTCTCATCTATAAATCCCTTGTTTATAATCATTACTTTTGCAATCAAGTTGCATAATTTGAATTTTAGTAAAAATTATCTTTAATGCAACTTAGTTGTAAAACTTTAAAATAAATAAAAATAGTTTAATTAAAAATGGGTATAATCATTTTATGAATATAGAAAATTTAACACAAGAAAAAAATATAAAACTAACAACAGCAAGAAAAGCTATCTTAGAGATTTTAATCAAATCAAATAAGCCCTTGTGCTATGAAGATATTAAGGGACAAATTTCAATGGATAAGGCAACTTTCTATAGAAATATCACCAGATTTGAAGAAGAGAGTATTATAAACTCCTTTGAATCAAATGACAAGAAAAGGTATTTTGAAATAGTAAAAAATAGGCATTCTCATTTTATTTGTAATAACTGCTCTAAAATTGAGTGTATTCATGAAAATTTGGAGTTTGATTTGAAAAATCATCAGGTAGATAATATAATAATAAAAGGTTTGTGTCCAACTTGCTTAAGAATTAAATAAAGCAATTGGAATTTTATTTTAATTGAAAATAAGATAAAATCTTAAATTAATTAAAAAATTAGGTAGGGAAAATATATGCTTGAAACAGTTGGTTTACCAATTATAGTGCTTTTGCCATTTATTGCAGCACCTTTAATAGCTTATTTAGCAACATATAACAGACTTGCATCTGCATGGGGTTCTGGAATAGTAACGATAATAGCATTTTCAGTACTAATGATATATATAAAGCTCCCTTTTGAGGGTGTTACAACTATTCAATCATGGACATGGATAGAATCAATAGGTTTAGAGTTTGCTTTTAGATTAGACGGACTTGGACTTTTATTTGCGTGCTTAATCTTAGCTATTGGACTTCTTGTAATAATTTATGCTAGATATTATATAGATGAAAAAGATTGTATGGGAAGATTTTACTCATATTTAATGCTTTTTATGGGTTCAATGCTAGGAATTGTACTATCAGAAAATATAATACAATTAGTTGTATTTTGGGAGTTAACATCCCTTAGTTCTTTTTTATTGATTAGTTATTGGCAACATAAAGCCGAGGGTAGAGATGGGGCTAAAATGGCTCTAACTATTACAGGTGCAGGTGGTTTAGCTATGCTAGCTGGGGTATTACTACTTGGAAATATTGTAGGTAGCTATAATCTTACAGATATTTTAGCTAGTGGTGAACTTATAAAAAATCATACACTTTACACACCTATTATAATACTTATTTTACTTGGTGTATTTACAAAATCTGCACAGTTTCCATTTCACTTTTGGTTACCCCATGCGATGGCTGCACCAACGCCTGTTTCAGCATACTTACACTCAGCTACTATGGTAAAAGCTGGTATATTTTTATTAGCTAGATTATATCCATCATTAAGTGGTACTTTAGAGTGGACAGTTCTTGTAAGTTTTGCAGGTATGGCAACACTTCTACTTGGTTCTTTTGTTGCAATGTTTAAGCATGACCTAAAAGGTCTTTTAGCTTATTCAACTATAAGTCACTTAGGTTTAATTACTCTTTTATTTGGATTTTCAACACCTCTTGCAGCAGTTGCAGCAATTTTTCATATTATAAATCACGCTACATTTAAAGCATCACTTTTTATGGTTGCAGGTATTATTGACCATGAAACAGGTACTAGAGATATGAGAAGATTAGGAGGATTATGGTCATTTATGCCCCATACTGCAACCCTTGCGATGATTGCAGCATCTGCTATGGCAGGTGTTCCTTTATTAAATGGCTTCTTATCAAAAGAGATGTTTTTTGAAAGAGCCTTACAAGATGCTGAATTATTTACTTTTGTTATTCCTATATTAGCTACTATTGCAGGAGTATTCTCTGTTGCATACTCTTTAAGATTTATTCATGATGTATTTTTCAATGGAAAAGCTAAAAAACTAGATAAAACACCCCATGAACCACCAAGATTTATGAAAATACCTGTTGATTTATTAGTAATTATCTGTTTTGCTGTGGGTACTTTACCTATGTTTACAGTTGCTCCACTTTTAGCAACAGCAGTTATGGGATCACTACAAACTCCTTTGCCTGAATATTCTTTAGCAATATGGCATGGATTTAATGCTCCATTGATTATGAGTATAATTGCATTTATAGGTGGTATTACACTCTACACAAAAAGAGAAAAAACATTTAAATGGTATGAGAAAAACTTAGCATCAATAGATGCAAGAATACCTTTTAACCATATTATGGAGACAATATATAAAATTGCAAATAGTGTTACATCTGCTTTTGATAAGAGTTCTTTACAAAATATGATAGCTTGGTTTATAACAGCTTCACTTTTTATAGGATTAGCTGGATTTACTTATGGAAACTCAGACCTTTTTGGTAAAAGAGAGTTTTTAAGTATTGATTGGGTAAGTATAATTGCAACTGCACTTTTAATCATTGCTACATTTGTAACTGCTATATTCCATCACAAAAGAATACTTGCTTTAATCACAATAGGAGTTGTAGGTCTAATAGTTTCACTAATTTTTGTAAAATTTTCTGCACCTGATTTAGCTTTAACTCAACTAAGTGTTGAAGTAGTAACAATTGTACTTATACTACTTGCACTTTACTATTTACCACAAGAAACGCCAAGGGAATCTACAAACCTTAGAATAAATAGAGACTTGATAATCTCTATTTTATCAGGTATTGGTGTATTTATTCTTGCTTTAGCAGTTTTAAGTAGAGAGTACACAACTATTGGTAAGTATTTCCTAGAAAATGCAGTTAGTGGCGGTGGTGGTACCAACGTAGTAAACGTGATTTTAGTTGACTTTAGAGGTTTTGATACTTTAGGTGAAATCACTGTTTTAGCAATAGCAGGTCTTGGAATATTTGCAATGCTTCAAGGGCTTAAGCTAAATGCACCAAAATATAATGAGAGAGGATTTAAGTGGTCAGAGGATACACATCCACCTATGATGCAAACTGTTACTAGACTTATTCTTCCATTAATGCTAATGGTTTCTGTTTATATTTTTCTAAGAGGACATAACCTACCTGGTGGTGGGTTTATCGCTGGTTTAATTGCAGCTGTTGCATTAATAGTACAGTATCTTGCAAATGGTATTGAGTGGACAAAAGCAAGACTTAGATTTGAAAAAGAGACTTTAATCTCTTATGGTTTACTAATAGCTACTGCAACAGGATTAGTATCAATGTTTATTGGATATCCATTCTTAACATCTGCATTTACACATGTAAACTGGCCATTAGTTGGTGAGTTTGAAGTAGCTAGTGCTATTGCATTTGACTTGGGTGTATTCTTAGTTGTTGTAGGTTCAACAGTACTAATTCTTGTTCAACTAGGTAAATTAAGCAAAGATTCACATTTACAAAGTGAAGATAATATAAATGAAAAAGGTAAAGAGTAATGGAAATATTATTATCTTTAATTATTGCAGTTTTAACAGGTGTTGGAGTTTTTTTAACCCTAAGAGCTAGGACTTATCCTGTTGTTTTAGGATTAACTCTTCTAGCCTACGCTGTAAATCTATTTTTGTTTGCCATGGGAAGATTAAATATAAACATGGCAGCAGTTATTCAAGATGGAGTTACCTCCTATTCAGACCCATTACCACAAGCTTTAGTTTTAACAGCTATTGTAATTAGTTTTGGGATGACTGCTTTTGTGATTATTTTATCACTTAAAGCATTTGGGGAGCTTAATAGTGACCATGTGGATGGAAAAGTTACAGATGAAAATGGAGGTAAGAAATAGATGACAAATTTACCAATTTTACCTGTAATACTTCCCTTAATAGCAGGCTTTTTACTTCTTATTATAAAAAGGTTTGGATTTAGACCTCAGCAAACCATATCAATACTATCAGTAGTTGCTTTGATATTTATTTCCATTATTGCATTTATGAAAACTTCAGATGAAGGTATTTTTGTATATACATTAGGAAATTGGCAAGCACCATTTGGTATTGTTTTAGTATTAGACCAACTATCTATTTTAATGGTACTTATTACATCATTTCTTGCATTTGGTGCTTTATGGTATGCAATAAGTGAAAATATAGACAAAAAAGGTGCCCACTTTCATCCACTATTTCAACTTCAACTTTTTGGTTTAAATGGTGCGTTTTTAACAGGAGATATTTTTAACCTATTTGTTTTCTTTGAGATTTTACTATTAGCTAGTTATAGTTTATTACTACACGCTCAAGGTGAAGGAAGAACGAAAGCTGGGCTTCACTATGTAATTATAAACCTTGTTGGTTCTACTCTGTTTTTATTTGCAGTTGGTGCACTATATGGAATATTAGGTACTTTAAATATTGCGGATATGGCAAATAAAGTAGCCCAATTAGACCCACAAAATGTAAGTGTTGTTGCAGCAGCTGGATTATTACTTCTATTAGTATTTGGATTAAAAGCTGCTATGTTCCCACTTTATCTATGGCTACCGAATGCTTATGGAAAAACGAGTGCACCCGTTGCAGCACTATTTGCAATAATGACAAAAGTTGGTTTATATGCAATCATAAGAGTTCATGGAACAATATTTGGACAAAATGCTAATGAACTTGCATATTACCATGTAGATTGGGTTTTAAGTCTAGGACTTATTACACTTATACTAGGTACTTTTGGTGTTTTAAGTTCAAAAGATATAAAAAATCAAGTAGCGTACTTAGTATTAACATCTGTTAGTATTCTTCTAATAGCTATAGGAATTAATACACAAGCTGCACTAAGTGGTGCGATTTACTATATGATTCACTCCACATTTATAGCAGGTGGTTTCTTCTTAGTTGCAGATGTTATTGTAAAATCAAGAACAACTGGTATGATAAATAAACAAATGCCAATTTTTAATAACCCTGTAATAATTGGTAGTATGTTTTTTATATTTGCAGTTGCTATAGCAGGACTCCCTCCTCTATCTGGCTTTTTTGGTAAGGTTATGATTTTATCTGCTGCTTTAGAGCATAAACAAACTGCTGTTATTTTATCAATAGTTTTAATAAGTAGTTTATTACTTATTGTTTCACTTGCAAAAAGTGGTTCAGCAATTTTCTATGATACAACACCAGATGTTAAACCACTACAAGAGTATAAACTATCTAAATCTACAGTTGCATCTATTTTTTATCTTTTTGCATTTGCACCTATTTTAGTAATCTTTGCAAATCCAATTACAGCGTTTACAAATGAGATAGCAACAAATCTATTTGATTCAACTGCTTATATTTCAAATGTTTTAAACTCACAAGTAAGGCCTTAAAATGAAGAAGATTAACACTATTTTACCTCATCCAAATTTGAGTATTATATTAGTAATAATTTGGCTTTTATTAAACAATACAGTAGCTTTTGGGCATGTTGTCTTAGGTTCAATCTTAGCTATATTAATACCTTGGTTTACTTCAAGTTTTTGGCCTGAAAGAGTTTGTATAAGAAATCCCTTGACTCTTCTAAAGTTTTTAATTGTTGTTTTATATGATATTATTATTGCAAATATAACTGTTGCAAGACAAGTACTTGGACCAAATGCAAACCTTAAACCTAAGTTTTTTGATGTGCCTTTAGATATTACTCACCCTTTAGGAATTAGTACATTAGCAAGTACTATCTCACTAACACCTGGAACTGTTAGTTGTGATTTAAGTGAAGATAAAAGCTATCTTATTATTCATGGACTAGTTGTTGATGATGTACAAGGTACAATTGATGAGATTAAACAAAGATATGAAGCACCATTAATGGAGGTATTTAAACCATGTTAGAATTTATATTACCAGCTGCATTTACTATGATTTCAATTGCAATGATTCTAAATATTTATAGATTAATTATAGGACCAAGCGTTGCAGATAGAATACTGTCACTTGATACACTTTATATTAACTCAATTGCATTATTAATAATTTTAAGCTTACATCTAGGAAATACCCTATACTTTGAAGCTGCTTTATTAATTGCAGTTATGGGATTTGTTGGAACAGTTGCCCTTAGTAAATACTTACTTCGTGGCGATATTATGGAATAGGAGTTAGAATGTTTGAAATTGTTATATCAATATTTATTTTATTAGGAGCTTTATTTACTCTAATTGGTTCAATTGGACTTGTAAAGCTACCTGACTTTTTTACAAGGCTTCATGGCCCAACAAAAGCAACAACATTGGGTGTAGGCGCTGTACTGTTAGCCTCAACTATATACTTTACTTTCAAAACAGGAGAGCTTAGTTTACATGAAGTTTTAATAACACTATTTTTATTTATAACTTCTCCTATAAGTGCACACCTTATGGCAAAATCTGCTATTCATATTAAAAAAAATGAAGAGAAAAAGAAGTCTTGATTAGCTTCAAAACTCTTTTTCTTCTTAGTTCATGACACAAACCAACAAAAATCTATTCTATTTTCTAATGTTTTTAGCTATGGCTGCATGGGGTGCATCATGGGTAAATGCAAAAGTTCTAAGCTCATATATAAATGAGTATGAGTTAGTTTTTTTCAGAAACCTAATCACCTCTATTACTTTAATACCTGTTTTAGTAATCATGAGAAAATATTTTTATATAAACTTAAGAAGTATCTTTTTAGCTTTTATTGCTTCAATCATTATGATAGTTTATATAAAGTTTTACTTTTTAGGTACAAAGTTTGGAACAGCTAGTTTAGGTGGTGCTTTAGTAACTACACTAATTCCTATAAATACTTTTTTGATTATGGCTTTACTATTTGGTAAAAAAATAGTAAAAAAAGATATTTTTGCTATTTTAGTTGGTGCACTTGGTGTTTTAATAATGCTTGATATCTTTAGTTTCTCAAAGGAACAAATCTTATCACCTCAAAATATATACTTTTTATTAGCATCAATATTATGGCCATTTTTAACTATAACTAGCTCAAAAATCACAAAAACTTCTCCTATGGTATTTACTCTATATATGTATATATTTACAGTGCTATTAGTTACTATATTTTTTGTGGATATACCTAAAATAGAGTTCGAAAAGTTTGATTCAATTTTTTGGTTTAATATGCTTAGTTTATCAATAGTTTCAACAACCTTTGCAACAAGTATATATTTTATAGGTATTGAAAAGCTAGGTACAAATGAGGTTAGTAGTTTTATATTTTTAGTACCATTTTTTGCTATTTTATTTAGTATTATATTTTTAGATGAGCAGTTAAGTTTGTCAATTATTATAGGTACATCTCTTACAATTTATGCAGTTAAAACACTAAATAATATCAAAATCTTCAAAAGATAATCACCCTATTGTGACTATCTTTTTTCAAACTTTTTCTTATTTGTATCTTCTAGAATCTCTTTTGATATACCTAAAGTTTTCCTAGCTATATCATTAGCTTCCATAGCAACAGATGCGTTCTCTTGAGTTTGCTTATCAAGTGAATTAATTGCATCATTTATTTGAACTATTCCCTCTTGTTGTTCTTTTGAAGTGGACTGTATATCCTCTATTATATTTGTGGTCTCATTAATACTACTTTTTAATTCTAAATACCCCTCAATCATCTGATTTGATATTGTTTTACCATTAGAAGATTTAAGTGATGCCTCTTGCACAAGACTTTTTATCTCATTTGCAGTCTCTGCACTTCTATTTGCTAAGTTTCTAACCTCATTTGCTACTACAGCGAAACCTTTTCCAGCCTCACCTGCAGTTGCAGACTCCACAGCTGCATTTAATGATAAAATATTTGTTTGAAATGCTATATTATCTATTAAAGTAATAGCTTCACTAATTGCTGATACTTTCTCATTAATCTCATCAATTGATTTTGTAGTTTGTGTTGCTAGTTTTTCACCCTCATTTGCATTATTATTAACCTTATTAGCAATACTTGACATTTTTACTATTTTTTCATTTGAGTTTTTCACATTACTTGTAATCTCTTCAACTGCAGCTGCTGTCTCTTCTAATTTTGATGCGGCTTCATTTGATGATGAGTTAAGTTTATCAACATTTGTCAATAGTGTATTTGCATTATCATTCAACACTTGACCATTTTTACTATTGCCATTTAGCATTTCATTAATTGCATCTCTTAATTTATTTATATCATTAACTAAAACTTCAAATACACCACCTTTTTCAATATCACTTAACTCAAGTTTTTTTGTATAATCATAGTTTGCATACTCTTCTAAAGATTCATTAACTGCTTTAAAGTGATCTTTTGTAGCTCTTATCATTTCATTTATACCTGCTTTTAAAATCATTAAAGTCTCATTTGAAGTATTAGCTTTAATCTCTTGAGAATACCATCCGTTTTTAACTCTACTAATTACTTTATTCACATCATCAATTAATACACTGTCTTCTTGAAGTGATTTTTTTGTGGAGCTAATATTTTCATTTATAATATTTGACATATATCCAAACTCATCATTTGAAGTAATATTTATTGGCTTAACATCATTAGATTTTTTATTTAAGAAATCAAAGAATGAGTCTAATCCAGTTTTAAAATTATTAAGAGAGTTTATTATATTTCTTGACATAAAAAATAGTGCAACTGCAATGAAAATAAAAATAACAAATGTTTCTATTATAATAAACGTTAAAAGGCTCTCCATTTCATTATGATACATTTTTGTTCTTTTATTAAGTCCATTATTTTTCGTTTTGATTATAGTATTAAACTCTTTTTCTGATTCAATAAATTTTTTATTTATATCATCAATAGTCTTTTTATAAAGTTCAATTTGTATTGACTTATCATCAATTTTTGAAACTTTTCTTGATATGCTTATAACATTATCAATATGTGTTAAAATAGTTTTTTGAGAATCATTAACCTTTTTTGTTTTTCTCTTCTCATTTGGAACATTTTTTACAGTTAATGCAAGCTCATTAAACTTCTTTTGAATATACTCTTTATCTTTTTCTATCTCATTTAAAATATTTGAATAAGACTCTTCTAAAAAAATAGTTTTATATAACTCATTTAAATGATTTAATTTTTGCTTGATTTCTAAAGCTACAATTTTTCCTTGAACTGCTTTTTGTGCATAAATATCAAAGTTCTTTTCAGCCTCTTTAATTGTATTATACTTAACAATACTTGATATTATCAGTATCACTAAAATAAGTGATGAAAAGATAAACATTTTTTTTCCAATTGTAAAACTAAAATCTCTTTTTTTACTATCCATGATGGTGCCTTTTATAACTATTTATTATATTATATTCAAATTGTAGTTAAGTTTTTATTATTATAAAAGTAATATTTATTCATCTTGTTCATATGCTTTTATGCTATCTTTTGTAACTGCTTGCCCATAAGAAATAATCTCTTTAGCCCTGTGAAAATCATAAAAATCACAACAATTACTTGAAATATTTATCATAATATCAGGTTTATGACTTGCTAGCTGATGTCTTGAAATCACATCTTGCATACTCTCAATTGATAAGTTTACTATTTCAAAATAGGATAATGTTTTTTTCTTTTTTGTAAACTTTTTATTTAAAAATTCACTTACATTATCACCTAAAATACTCTTTTTCTTTTTAAATATCTTTTTATATTTTGACTTTAATTTTATATCTTCATTTAGATTTACTGCTACTACTAAATCAGTAAAATGTGAAGCTGCAGGTAGTATTGGAACAGGATTTAAAATACCACCATCAAATAAAACTCTATCATTTATAATTTTTGGAGTAAAAATTGTTGGTATTGCAATTGAGGCTCTAATAGCATCTTTTAAACTACCTTTATTTATCCATACCTCTTTTTTATTTATAATATCAGTTGCTGTGGCTGTAAAAGGAGTATCTAAATCCTCAATATTCAACTCATCTGCTATAATACTATCAATCTTATCAAAAACCTTATCAGCACTTATCATGCCGTTTCCTGAAAAAGAGAAATCAACTAACTTAATCACATCCATTACATCAAAATTTAAAACCCATTCTTCATACTCTTCTAACTTTCCACAAGCATAAAGTCCTCCAACTAAAGCTCCTATTGATGAACCTGAGATAGATTTTATTTCATAACCTTGATTTTGCAACTCTTTGATAACACCAATATGTGCATACCCTCTAGCACCACCACTTCCTAATACTAAAGATACACTTGTTTTATCTTTTTCCATCTATTTTATTCCTTGATATTTTAACTTTATACATAATTGCATATAAAATAGGTACAAATCCTAAGGTAAGAATTGTAGCAAACATTAACCCAAATATAATAGAAACAGCCATTGGCTCCCACATAACTCCACCACTATACCACAGAGGGATTAACCCAAAAATAGTTGTAAATGTTGTTAACATTATTGGTCTAAACCTACTTATACAAGCGTTTAATAAACCCTCATAGTGACTATTTGCTCTATCTTTTTCCAACTCAATTCGCTCTAAAAGTACAATTGCATTGTTTATTACAATTCCACTTAAAGAGATAATTCCAAGTAAGGTCATAAATCCAAAATATGAGTTTGTCACATATAACCCAATAAATACTCCAATAACACCTAAAGGAATAGTAAGTAGTATAATCAAAGGTTTTTTTATAGAGTTAAATTGAGCTACTAAAAGTATAATAATTATCATAAAAGTTAATGGCACATTTTTCATTATTGACTCATTTGCTTTACCTGAAGCCTCGTACTCACCTCCAAACTCATAATAGTATCCAAGGGGAAAACTAGTTTCCAGCTCTTGCATATATGGAGTGATTTTTTCAAAAACCTCTAAAGCATTTGCATTTTGTGATACATTTGCTGCTACTGTTATGGTCTTTTGTCTATCTCTTCTTATGATTTTTGACTCTTCATATGCCACTTTTATACTTGCAACTTGTGATAAAGGTACATTCTCTCCTGTTTTTTGGGAGTAAACACTAATTGATTTTAGTCTATCTATATCATCTCTTGAAGTTTCATTTAATCTTAAGACCATAGGTATTAAGTCATCATCTTTTCTAAAAGTAGTTACCTTATAACCACTCATTGCACTTTGTAGCGAAAGGGCTATATCAAGATTTGTAATTTGAAGCTTTAATGCATTTGCTTCATCTATATCTACTACTAATTTTTTTGTTTTAACTCCCCAATCATCAACAATATTTTTAACCCCATTTATACTGCTTAGTTTCTGTTTTATTTGTGATGATATTTCAAATAACTTATCAATATTTTTACCACTTACTCTTATCTCTATTGGTTTTTTTACAGGAGGACCATTTCCTAAAGCTTTTGCACTAGCTTGCATATCTGGAAATCTTTTATTTGCATAGTTTTCAATATCTTTTCTAATTTCATCTAAATATTCATACTTTTTTGTATTAACCAAGATAGTAGCATACTCAACACTAGCAAGCTCTTGATTATAAGCAAGCCAAAATCTAGGGGCACTTTTACCTATAAAAGATACAAAACTCTCTACTTTTTTATCTTTTTTCATATAGCTTTGCTTTATATACTCTTCAATCTCTTTTACACTTTGTTTAGTTGTATCTATTGATGTTCCAATTGGAAGTCTTATTTCAACTGTAAAAGTTTTTTGAGTAGAGGGTGGGAAAAATATCTTTGGAATATACTCCATTAGTTTAAAGGAGCTTACAAATATAATTAAAATAAAAACCAAACTCTTAAATCTATGTATTAATATAAACTTCAAAAAGCTTTCATAGGCATTTACTATAAAGTGATTTTGTGTATCTTTTTTCTTTTTTTTCATAAAATACTTACTAAGAACTGGCGTTAAAGTCAAAGCAAGCCCCCATGAACAAAGAAGTGTAATAGTAACAACTTTAAAAATCGAATTAGTATACTCTCCTGTTGTAGACTGGGCTAAAAAAATAGGTAAAAATGCTGCTGATGTAGTAAGTGCAGAAGTCAAAAGAGGTATTTTAAGTTCATTTGCACTCTCAATACTAGCTTTTGTGACATCTCTTCCCTTTTGCATTAATACCATAATAGATTCACTCATCACAATAGCACTATCAACTAATAAACCCAAAGATATAATCAAAGCAGCAAGGGATACCTGGTCTAGCCAAATATCAAAAGTTTTCATAACTATAAAAGATGCTAGAACTGACATAGGAATAAGTACAGCTACAATAAGTCCTGTTCTAAATCCAAGTGAAAATAGCATAATCAAAATAACTAAGCCCATAGCCTGAAGTAGATTATTTACAAAATTTCCTACAATATCTTCAACTATTTTTGGTTCATTAAATACTTTTTCTATTTTTATACCAAGGGGAAGTTTGCTTTTTATCTGCTTTAGTTGTTTATTTGTTTGCTCTCCTAATCTTATAATATCCCCATCATCTTTCATGGAAATAGCTAGCAATATAGATTCATTACCATTTTTTCTTACTAAATAACTACTTGGATTTTCGTACCCTAACTCTATATTAGAAATATCTTTTAAATAGACAAACTCACCTGTTTCAAGTGGTATTATTGTATTTTTTATCTGTTGTATATTTTCAAAGTTTCCTGTTGGCTCTATTGATAGTTTTGATTTATCAACTTTAATCTCACCACCTGAATATACTATATTTTTTTGTTGTAAAACATCTTTTAAGTAAGAGGCACTAATATTTAATTTTGCTAATTGCGAACTATCAAAGTTTATATAGACACGTTTTGGTTGAACTCCTAGAAGCTTTATCTTTGCAACATCTTGAAGCCTTAATAGTATATCTTTTGTATCTTTTGCCACATTTTCAAGTTGCCCATAATCTAAACCATCACTTGTAACAGCAAGCATAGTTCCATATACATCACCAAACTCATCATTTACTATAGGACTAGAGGCTGTTTTAGGAAGATTTCTGGAGCCTTTTTGTACCTTTCTTCTTAATGTATCCCAAATTTCACGCATATTTTGGTATTTTTCTAATATATTTACAAAAATAATAGAGACACCATTTTTTGAAGTTGATGTAATATTATCAATTTGAGGCATCTGCTGAATACTCTTTTCTAGCTTATCTGTTACAAGCTGTTCTACTCTTTTAGCACTAGCCCCTGGAAAATACGTAACAACAGTTGCAGTTCTTACAGTAAAACCTGGATCTTTAGCCCGTGGCAATTCAAAAAATGAGATAATGCCATAAATAAGCAGCATAATTGCAAAAACAGCAGTTACTACACTTTTTTCAATAGAAAATTTTGTAATAGACATTTATAATAAACCCAGCTCTTTTTTATTTGTAATTTCAACACTCATATCTTCATAGACTTCTGTCATTCCAGCTTTTAAAACTAAATCATCTGCTTTTAAATTACGTAAAACCTCATAACCCTTTGAAGTTAAGTTACCTACTTTTATATACTGTTTTTTTACACTATAGTTTGAGTTCTGTTTTTTTAGTAGATATACAAAATGACCTTTGTTATCTTTTAAAACACTTCTTGAAGGCAAATAAAAAATAGTAGCATCTATTTTAGACTCAAAGTCAAAATAGACCTCTGCTGACATTCCTGCTTTTATTAAATCTATTTTTTTATTTAGTTTTACTTTTACTTTGTAAGTTTTTGATTTCTCAAAAGAGTATTTTGAGACCTCATAAACTTTTGCATCAAACTTTTTATTTGCCAAAGAGTCAAATACTACTTTTACCTTATCATTTTTTACTATTTGATTTATCATATTTTGTGGTATTTGAATAGTAACTTCATCTATTAATTTATCACTTATAAAAACTACAGGAGTTCCCGCATTTATATTTTCATTTTCTTGAACAAACTTTTTAGATAAAAAGCCACTAATTGGTGCATAAAGTTTAGTATATGATAGTTGTAGTTTTGCATAATCCAACTGCTTATTTATATTTTCAACATTTGCCAATGCTGATTTATAAGTAGCCTTTGCTTTATCAATTTCATCTGCACTTGCATTTTGATTTACATAGAGTTTTTTAACTCTCTCATAGCTATTTCTATAATTTTGTAGTTGTGCTTTTGCTTGACTTAATGCATGCTCTATTTGAGATACTTTTATTTCATAAGGCTTAGAATCAAGCTTTGCAACTAGCATATCTTTTTCTATAAAATCCCCTACTTCTGCTTTTAGATAGGTAATATTTCCTTTTACTTTAAAACTAAGTTTTGATTTTTTATTTGATGTGGCAATAGCTGTAAATACTCTTTTAGTATTTTCATCTTTTGGTTGTGGCTTTGTTGCAAAAACTGTTTTGATAGATTGGACTTCTTGCTTAATCTCTTTTTTTTCACAAGCTGCAAAAACTAAAATAATCAATACAAATATATATACTTTTTTCACTAATCACCCTTTAAAATTTCATTTATTCTATTCTCAAGTTCATACTTAATATTTTCATTTACAAGTAATTCAATTTTACCAATAAAAAAGTAGATAGAAACAAGATTTTGCAAATATTTATTAACTGAGATATTATAGTTTGCTTGTGCTATTGAGTATGTGTTTTGGGCATCTAATAGCTCTATAATATTTGCTTTTTTATTATTATATCTATCTTGCAAATACTCTAAGTTTTTCTTTGATGAGTGAAGTGAGTTTTTTGAATAGCTAATATTTTCATAAGACTTTTGTAGAAAATAGTAGTTTGTTTTTAAATTTTTTGCTATTAAATCTTCTGTTTTATTATATGAAATCTTCAAATTTAAATACTCAATTTTGCTTCTTTGAAGCTTTATGTCTTTCAAAGAGGAGTTATATAAATCAAAACTTAAATTTACTACTGCTTCAAACTCCCTATCATCAAAGGGTACAGGTATATTAGCTGCTTCTCCTTCTTTACTTAAATACTTTTTATAATTTCCCTCAAAAGCTAACTTAGGAGAGTAGTAACTCTCTTTGTTCATTGCTACTTGCTCTTTTTTTGCTAAAACAGTCTCTTGAAGCTTTTTCAACCAAGGATGCTCTTGTACTACAAACTTGAAAAAAAGTTTTTGCACCCTTGGGTTTTGTATATATTTTATTGCATCTTTTGATAAAAGCTTGAACAATGAAGTTTTCATATCATAATTTATAAAATCATAACTATCTTTTAAACCTAGTTTATTAAAAAGCTCATATTTAAGCTCTTGCAGTTTTTGCTTTGTAGTTGAAAACCTTATATTTGCATTTGCAAATTCACTTTCCCATCTATAAATATCACTTCTATTTGCAACACCTATTTGTACTCTTTGCTTTGAAAAAAGCATATTTTTTTGTATAAAATCTCTTTTTTTATTTATTATTTCTAATTGTTCTTTTACTTGAATAATATTTAAATAAATAAGAATTGACTCATATAAAAGTCTTTCATTCACTGCTTTTATATCTTGCTTTGATGCTTTATGAAGTAGTTTTTTTATCTTAATATTTTTTAAAGCTTCATTGGAATAAAGTAGTTGTTTTACTTTTATACCTGCAGTTAACTGCTTTTGCACAGCTTGACCTTTGCTGGCTTTTGCCCTATCTTCATCAATTTGTACATAGTTTGAAAAAGCTGATAGCTTTGGTTTAAAACTACTTTGTGCTTGCTTTATATCTAAAAAGTCTAAATCTAAACTATTTTTATTTTGTTTATACTCATAACTATTTTTCTTAATAAATGTTGCTAAATCTTTTAGATTTAAACTCTTTTTTTTCCTAGTCTCTTCTTTTTTTAAAGAGAATATCTCTACACTTTTTAAAAATATTGAATCTTTTTTAGACTCTTTTAAATACTCAAAAACTGCTAATGAAAAAGCTTTTATTACTCTATTTTTATCATATGACGATTGGATTTTATTATAGTTTATGAGATAGGTTTCTTTATGCTTTTGCTTTTTTGAAGCTTGAAATACAGCAATATCAAACTTATTATCTAAAAAATTTTTACAGTTTAGCTTACAAGTTTTTATATTAAAATTTATACTATCATCTCTGAAAAATACACTTTTTGTCTCCTGTTTAAACTCATTTATATATTTATCTATATTTTTATCAACTAAAATATCTACTTTATACTCTTGTGCACTAGCAAAGGTAACTATAAAAACTAAAGAAAAAAAATTTAAAAACCTACTCATATACTCTCACTTAAACTCTTTTATCTTGCATAAAAAGTATTATTTATATCTATTGTAATACCATTTATATATTCAGGACAATCAGTTGCAAGCCACACTATAGCTTTTGCAACCTCTTGAGGTTCGGCAAATCTATTAGTTACCACTGCTGCTTTAAAAGCTTTCTTTCTAGCTTCATCATTATCTTTTTGCATATCAGTCTCAGCAGCACTTGGAGCTACACAGTTTACTGTAATACCATCACTTCCAAGAAGTTTAGCATAAATCTTTGTGGCATTTATAAGCCCAGCTTTTGCAATACCATACCAAACGTCAGGATGTCCTATTTGACCTGCAATTGATGCTGTATTTACAACTCTTCCAAAACCTCTTTTTTTCATTCCTTCACTAAAAAGATTCATTAACTCAACAGGTGAGTACAAGTCCACATTCATAATATGATCCCTTGCCTCTTTTGGATAAGCATCATAAGAGTATTTTGGTTGCATATAACCTGCGTTATTTATAAGTATATCTATTTCACCCACTTCTTTTGCTAAAGAGGGTAACTCTTCTATGTTTGATAAGTCATACTCTATTGCAGTTACATTCTCAACTCCTATTAAAGGACAGTTTTCAAAGCTTCTAGCAACAATTACTATTTCATAGCCAAACTCTAAAAGTGCCCTTGATACAGATAATCCTATACCTTTATTTCCACCTGTAATAAGTGCTTTTTTCATACTCATAATCTCTCCTTCATTTTTATAAGGTTAAGTATATAAAGGCTTTGGTTTTATTATTCTTAAAATCTTTATAATCTATGTATGAATTGATTAATCGACAATAAAATAGTATTAAATAAAACAAAAAAAATATATCATGTCAGTATAAATTCATAACTAAAGGATTGATTATGTTAAAAACAATTTTGAATAAATACGAAGACCTATCGCTTTTTTTTCTTTCGAATACAATCTATTTAACAAGTGCTTACCTTATGTATTTTTTAATAAAGTAGATAAGATTATCAATAGAGGTTTTATTAACCTCTACTTTCTACAATCTATTTATGAGATTAAATTATTTAAGCTAGGTATTTTATTTATTATTTAATGAATGCTACTAGTGCATTTATCTTTCTATCACTTTGTTTTTTACTTTTAAATCATCATTTTAAAATAGTGCCATCTAATAAAAAAACTTTTATATTCACATTTAAACTTTTTATTAAATATATTGTCTTTTATATTTTAGATGTTGGTGCTATGTTCTAACCCCTATATGTTGGGTCATTACGTACAAATCTTAAAGAGATTAATTTAAAAAGTCCTAGTTTCAATCCCCTATATGTTGGGTCATTACTTGGTGGAACATTTATAATGTTTCTTTTCTATGTAAGTTTCAATCCCCTATATGTTGGGTCATTACAAAGGTGGTTGTTTATGGAATACATAAATGGTGGTAGTTTCAATCCCCTATATGTTGGGTCATTACTAATAATACAGATGTAGCTAAGATAGAAAATCTAAAGTTTCAATCCCCTATATGTTGGGTCATTACTATACTAATAAGAGACTGTGCTGATAAGCTGTCTCTGTTTCAATCCCCTATATGTTGGGTCATTACAATTTAGGTTAATAAAAAGGGGCAGAAGATGACTATGTTTCAATCCCCTATATGTTGGGTCATTACCAGTATAGTTAACTGTCTAAAACAAGATTATAGTTTGTTTCAATCCCCTATATGTTGGGTCATTACAAAAATGATCAAGCAAAAAAAAGCAAAAATATCAATGTTTCAATCCCCTATATGTTGGGTCATTACAAATGGGTAGCAGATGATTTTGGGTGTAATAGTTTGTTTCAATCCCCTATATGTTGGGTCATTACACTTGTTTTTTAATGTCCTGTTTCTAACTTTTAGGTTTCAATCCCCTATATGTTGGGTCATTACGAAGTAAAAGAAGAGACTTATCTTCTTCTACTTCTTCTGTTTCAATCCCCTATATGTTGGGTCATTACGCTACTACTTTGGGTAATGTAATTCATAAATATTGGTTTCAATCCCCTATATGTTGGGTCATTACAAACATAGGTGGTATAAGTCAGTATATTATTAGAAAGTTTCAATCCCCTATATGTTGGGTCATTACGTTACTATGCTGCATATAATGCACTTTTAGAAAGGTTTCAATCCCCTATATGTTGGGTCATTACAAAGTTAATTTAATATACAAAAAAACAAGGAGAAAAGTTTCAATCCCCTATATGTTGGGTCATTACAATTATATTGTATTTCATTAAAAAGGGAGGATAATGGTTTCAATCCCCTATATGTTGGGTCATTACATAAGGCATAAGATGATCAAAACATTGTGTTAGTATTATTTCAATCCCCTATATGTTGGGTCATTACTAATGGTAAACCAGTTTGTCCTTGTTGTGGTTCACATTTCAATCCCCTATATGTTGGGTCATTACAGAGTTTAAAAGTGAAGAAAAACAAGAAGTATTCAAATTTCAATCCCCTATATGTTGGGTCATTACACAACTGCTATGGAAAAAGAGTTTTTAAAGATAAACTAATTTCAATCCCCTATATGTTGGGTCATTACTAGAACTAAGAAATATAAACAAAGGAGATGTATAAGAATTTCAATCCCCTATATGTTGGGTCATTACACTTACTAAGTTTTCAAAGCTACTTTTCTGAGACTCATTTCAATCCCCTATATGTTGGGTCATTACATATTGACTATGTTAAAGCTTTATTGGATAAATAATTTCAATCCCCTATATGTTGGGTCATTACTGACAAAAAGAAAATCGAAAAAATGATTTTAAGAAATTTCAATCCCCTATATGTTGGGTCATTACTACAGGAAACGAACATATAAATAGTATCTTAAAAGAATTTCAATCCCCTATATGTTGGGTCATTACTGCTTTATTAATTCTACTTCTTTACTCATTTTCAATATTTCAATCCCCTATATGTTGGGTCATTACTAATATTCCTAGATGATAATGACGACAGAGAATTCAATTTCAATCCCCTATATGTTGGGTCATTACAATGGTGAGTTGGACGATTTAAATTAAAGGATAAAAGATTTCAATCCCCTATATGTTGGGTCATTACGTATTTGTTTAATATCTTTTTTAACTTCATTTCTAAATTTCAATCCCCTATATGTTGGGTCATTACTTATTGTAGATACAAGGAAGAAGATGAATATACTTATTTCAATCCCCTATATGTTGGGTCATTACTATTTTGAACTAGACGAAGAGAGAGCTAAATTTAATTTCAATCCCCTATATGTTGGGTCATTACGCAAAAACTTAAACCGTTTGAATCTATTTTTATTATTTCAATCCCCTATATGTTGGGTCATTACACATTAGGTAACTTTGTAACTAGCGTTAATAAAGAATTTCAATCCCCTATATGTTGGGTCATTACAATACCGTATGCAAACAATACGAGAACTCATAGCAAATTTCAATCCCCTATATGTTGGGTCATTACGAGACAGGATTGGTTATAAAGGAGTTGGAAAAAATTTCAATCCCCTATATGTTGGGTCATTACTGAATCACTTGTAGATTTAAGAGCTACCACAAGGAGATTTCAATCCCCTATATGTTGGGTCATTACTAAAGAAAACAGGCACTTCTAAAATTACTACATCTTACAAAAGTACTAAATTATAGTACATTTAAAGTTTTTTTCCAATCATTTTATAAAAAACAATAAATTTTAAAAGAACTCCTATTACATAAGTATTGTATCCAATCTTTAGTTAAAAAGGTTGGAAAATGTTATTCCTTAATATTTGAAATTATATATGCACTATAAAGTCTTTCTATTAAAGTAAATTGACTATTAATAAAAGTATATTTTTTTGGTAAGTCATCTTTATTATACCCATCAATTTTAAAAGTTGGATACGTTGCATATATAAGTAAGATATGTTCATCTCTATCTAAAGTTTCTAAAATTTTAAGTTTTTCTTTGAAAACTTCATGTCTTTTTTCTTGATTCTTATCATTTGATTGAACATCAGGTAAATATAAAATTACCATTTTACCTTCCCAGTTTTCTTCATTTGTAGTGTACTTATAATCCAAAGTATGTAAAGTTTTTGAAATGATAGATTTTTCATCATTTAAGACTAAAACCTCTTTTTGCTTAAACTCTTTTTCTCTTTCAAAATTCATAACTATTTCACCATATTCTTTTTTCTTATTTTCAAAATACTTTTTTAAATATCTATCGATTACTTTTTCGGCAATTAAACCGTTAAAAAAATATAATATTCCAACAATTCCTGCAATTACTAAAAAACAAATAATTGTAAAAACAATTGAAAATCCCATCGGATACATTTCAAATATTTTATTTAATAAATCATATAAATTCATCTTGATCCTTTACTAATTCGCATAATACCCAACCAAAAGGTAGCAACTCTTTTTCAAAATAAACATTATCTTCAACATCATCTTTAAGTGCAAATGTTCTTGTTGATGATTCTTTTTTATCTTTTGTTTTAGAGTATTTTATATATCTAAAATTATCTAAGCTTTTCATCTCTGCACCTGAAAATCTTCCTATATTTAATAAAAAAACGTCATTTGATTCCTCATTTATTTCAAAATCTTTGCCTAAAGAGAAAAGATTAAAATATAATTCTTTTTCTTTATTAAAAGCATTTAAATAAAACTTATTACAAATTTTTCCAAGATTTGAGAAAATATTTTTACCATATTTTTTTATACTTTCATCTTTTATATCTATATAAAACATTTGTTTAGCAGATATGCACTCTACATTGTTTTGGATTTTAAATACTCTTTTTTCTCTTGAGCTTTGATGTTTTTTATTTTTTTTGATATTTATAGATTTAAAAATTTGAGTCTTTAAGTTTGACTCAATTGAATCTGATATTTTTAAATAAGTAAATAAAGACATAAAATCCTTATCAAAAGTATCTTCGGTTTTTCTTTCTTTAGAAAATCTATCTCTTTTAATATTTTTATTTTTTAGACTATTATATAAATCTTTACTTCGTTTATCTTTTAAATGTAGTGAGTTTAAAATAGCCGTTCTAATAGCCCCTTTTATACTACTTCCTGTGACTATTGGTTTATTTGATGAAGATACATTTTCAAGAACATCTTTATTTTCTAAAGAAGAAAAGTTATTTTTTATTTTTCTTAAGTGAAGATTTGATTTTATGATTTCATCTTTGTAGTTTCTTATCTTTTCTTTTAATTTCTCAATTTCTTGGGGTATATACTCACCTTCTGATAAAAGAAAATCTACAAGTTTAAACTCATCATACAAATATACAAAGCCACCTTTACATAACATATTAAAGTTTTGGCTATATGAATTTCCTGTTCCTATATGTAAAGGAGTTAAAACTGTTATTTTGTATTTAGCCATTGTTTTTCCTTTATAGTTATAGGTATTTTTATACTAAAACCTTGTACAAATGACTTTTTATCTTGAACAGAACTATTATCAATACTACTTCCATAATAAAAACTATTAGTTTTTTTTATCTGTTCTAAAACTACACTACTTTTAGCTAAAAGCAATGGCTTTTTAAAAGTATTTTTTGATTCGTTTGCCATATGAAACTTACCAAATTTTGTAAAAGGTTCATAAAAACAACTTTTTATATTTTCATCTTGATTTAATATCATAGGAGAAATACTCATAAAATAATCACTAGATTTTAATTTGAAAGGATTTTTTATCTGTTTTATTTCAAACTGCCCTTTTCCTGTAGAAGAGTTTTTACCAAAACCAAATTTACCCACACTTTTTAATAACTCTATAGCTTTTGATTCTATACTTTTATCTACAAGTAAAAAAATCCAAAGCTTACTACTAAAAGATATTTGTTCTTCTTTATATGGTGCAAAGTCACCCTCACTTGTTGTAAAAGTAAGTCTATTTATAGAGTTTTTACCTTGTGTTATTTTTTTGTAAAAATTTATCTCTTTACACTTATAAAGTTCTCCACTTTCTAAATCATCATACTTTATAAAAGCCTTTTTCTTAAACTCTTTTCTATCAAGAGATTTTTTTCTTTCTTTTTTTGATAATTTATCAAAATAACTAAAAGGTAAAGTAGGCTTATAAAAATACCCTAAAGGCATCATATCTGATACTATAAGTTTAGGCTTTTCTTCTAAATAGTTTGCAAAAGTATTTTCCCTTTGCCAAAAACTTTGTGCAAGCATCTGAGAAAAAAGCATATCACCTTTAGGGAAACTTCCAAAATCTGATAAGGGAGTTATTTCAAAGGTTAGAAGATTCATCATTATTTACCTTCATTCCCATTTTCTTTGATTCCTAATTTATTATTTATTAAACTAAAAGTTTCTTCAATATTTTCTTTTAAACTATCAAACTCTATTCGTCCATTTCCTCTGCTTCCACCTCCACCTAAAGCGTCATTTTGAAGAAGTAAAAGTCCTAACTTGATTGTATCTTCTAAAAGTTCATTATTATCATCTGCAAAATTTCTTATAATTACTTCAAAATCAAACTCAACACCAGATGGAACTCTTTCAATAAATCTAGGATTCGCACCAATATCCACACGATTTATACTGTTTTCTGCTTTTTCTTCTTTTAGTTTGATTTTATCTTCTAAAAAAAGTTTTCTTGTACTATCTGTAATATAACAATCTCTAAAAATTGCTCTTGTTATTTTTATCTCTTCATTACTATTTGTACCAGCACTTTCACCAAATAGTTTTATGATAAGCTTTGCTAGTTTTGTTTCATCAGAATTTTCATCATCTATCGCATTTACAAAAGTAGAGTCAATAACTGCACCTTTTTTAAGTTTAGAATTCTCATTTTTAGATAACTTAATTTGTTTATCTATTAAGCCAAATTTCCACTCCAAAAGACTTCTTATCTTTCCTTTTAAACTACTTCCTGGGATATAAGGTTCACTAAGTTTTTTTATGTTTTCTTTTAGTTTATTCTTTTCGTAGGGGTCAAAACATATTTCACCAGTAGTTTTATCTGCGTATATTTCTCTTTTTATAACTGCACTATCAATACCACCAATATTCATAGTATCATCACTTATACCTATATGTAATCCTGTCAATACTCTAATTTTTTTAGATAACATTATCTTCTCCCCTTTGTTTTTTTATTACTTAAGTATTTTTCTCTATTTTGTTTTATAAAAAATTTACATTCTTTAATTTGCTCTTTTTGATAAAAGCCAAGAAGTGCTTCAAATAATAATTTAAAATGTATAAATGTTTTTAAATCTTTTATTTGAGATATTGCTTCAGTCATAAATATTTCAAAAGGCAGATTAATTTTTGATTGTTGTCTATTTCTACTATATGATACTTTTGAATTTAACATTTTAATAAATGGTAAAACCTTTGTATTAAAGTTTTCTTCTTCACTCTCTGCTCTTTCTAAAAGTTCTAAAACTTTATCATAAAAATTTCTAAGTTGATTCTTTTCAACAGGCTTACCATCATGATTCATATTTGCTATCACAAGTGACCATTTTTTTGCAGTAATATCAAATATTTTTTCATCGATATTTTCTAAATCAAATTTAAAATCTTTATCTTCAATAGCTTTATATTCTTTATAGTTATTCCAATTAATTAAATCCATTATTTCTCCTTTTATAAATAAATTCACTTACTATCATCTTTGTAGCTTTTGGATTTTTTTCTATTTGTTCATTTAATACTTTAAAAAGTTCTTCATCTTGATTTTTTATGTTTCTTCTAAATGAGTAGTTTAGTTTTGATTTCCACATGGCGTCTTTTATATCTATTGAAGACTTTTCTTTTAGTCTTATTGACATCTCTATGAGTTCTAATAAATTATAAAAAAATGCACTTTTTTTATCTTCTTCACTCATATTTTCAAGCTTATCGTATAATATTTTGTGATTGTCAATATACTCTTGCCATGTTACAGTTTGACTAAATAGTGTGATTGAGTCTTTTTCTTTATTTCTCTTTGACTCATCAAGTAAATCTTCAACTTTTGTATGCATATATGATATTGGTACATTTGATTTACTTAGCATAATTCCTACACTTAGTGTAAGTTTTTCACTTGTAAAAATTTTAAACTCTTTATATATATCTTTGGCAAGTTCTATTATCTCATTCCAAGCACCTATGATAAAAAAGTCATCACCACCTGTAAAAACCACATAAGCATTTTTATAGTCTTTTTCTAAAAGCTCTTTTACTTTTATAGTAAAGAAGTTGTTTAAAGTTTGTGCGAGATAGATATAGTTTTCATAAGAGTCTAAAGCATTGCTTTTATCTTTGATAAAATTTCCTAGACTATCAACATCACCTTTTAATATAGCTATATTTTCAGCTCCTTTTGATTCTTCGGCTAAGTCATCAAAGTCACAAATTTCTATCTTTTCTTTAACTATTTTTGTTTTTACATATGATTTTATCTTCCAAAATTTTTCTAAGCTTTTGTACTCTTTATCTTCTTCATCTTTGAAAGATATAAAGTAGTTTTGAAATATATCTATTTTACTTTTCTCTTTTGATATTCTCATACTATTTTTTGTAGTAAGTTCTTGTCCCAATGTTATAAACTTATCACAAGTTTTACAAAACTCATTATTCTCTTTTACTTTTCTAATTCCACATGTTTTACATAATGTTTTATTTGTAGGCATCTCATTTTGTTCTAAAATCGTATTTTGATTTTGTAAATCAAACTTATTAAACTTTGCAAACTCTAGTTTTTCATCAAGCTTTTCTCTTAAAGCTTTAAATTCTTTTGGATTTTTTAAACTTTCTTTTGAAGTATTTATAGATACAAGATTTACTCCAGCAAGTGCAAAAAACTCTTTTATAAAATGTTCATCAAGCTCTTTTTGAATTTGTTTTATTTTTTCATCATCTACTTTTGTAGATAATATTTCAATCTTTCCAGCTTCACTAAATATGATATTTTTTTCTTCTAAATCTAATAATTCTACTATGTATTTAGCTAATACTTTAGTAAATATTTGTACATAAGCAGACTTTGCTCTTAATACTTTATAAGCTTTTGAAGATGGTACATTTTCAAAAATAAAGTTTTGAATACCATAAAAATCAGCACATATAATAGTAAGTTCTTCATCTTTTACAATATCATCAATATCTATTTTATCTTTATATATTAAATAATCATACTTTTTATCAAATAAAGTTTTTACATCTATTTTTTCACTCATCAAATCTCCTTAATCTCTATTTTCCCAAGTCCAAAGACTGTTTGTTTTCCAACTCCTAAAAGCTCACCTAACTTTAAAAGCCTATAAGTCTCAGTGTTTATATCTTTTATTACAAAGTTTCCTATAACTCCATCTATTCTCATTGTCTCTTTTTTTACGCTGTTTAACCTAGTAAGTCTTTTAGCTGTGATATTTTTACTTATTACTTTATAGTCTTTTTGTAAGTCAATCTTTTTGAATTTTTGATTTGTGATTGTTATATATCTTTTATAGATTGAAAGTAGTATATCTTCTAACTCAAGTGAATCATCAAAAACAAGTTTCTTATTCTTTTTTATTCTTATTGGAGTTAAGATATCTATGACTATATTTTTTGTAGATACTGGCTCTACCTCAAAAAATGTATGATATTTTTTAGGTAAAGATATAGAGTCATTTTCATATATCACCTGATTATTTAGATAAATCTTAAAATCTTTGATTATCTTATTATTTTTTCCTAAGCCAATTTTAGTAAGTGAATTATATAAAGAAGAGATAATATAAGGTAATTTCTCACAGGATTCTTCAAACAAATAAAAAGAAAAATCATAGCAGTCCCTAGCAAGTTCTATATCAAACCTATACTTATGATAGGTATTCTTTCTTTCAAAAAAATCATAAAAGAGACAATCTTGACTAGCAAAACATGAATCACATTTATAAGATGGGTTTACACAAACAATATTTTTAAGAGCATATCCAAATACTCCCCTTAACTGACTCCCCATAAAGTATGGAGGCTTTATAGCATCTTTTATAGAAAAATCTAACTTTGTATACTTCATTAACAACTCAATATTTTAGTTTATTATTAATTATGATACTAAAACATAGCTGTATTATTTATTAATTTTCTATTTTATAATTTAAATAAATATTTTTGTTTTATCTTATTTATTATTGTCTTCTTTTAACAAGTGTTCATACCTCTTATCAGTTAGTAACTTCATAAAGGCTACTAATGCCTCTATTTTTCTACTATTTAATCTATTAGCTTTTAAATCATCAAGTGATATAGTTCCATCTACTTCAGGCTCTCTCCAAGGTTTACCTGTCTCTGGGTTTATTTTTCTATTTTGATTATTATATTTATCATAAAACTCTACAACTGTTTTTAAGTCTTTAAATACTCCATTATGCATATATGGTGCTGTTAGTGCTACATTTCTTAGTGTTGGTACTTTGTATTTACCTTTATGTTTTTCATTGGTTACTGCTGGGTTATTTAAAAGTCCTAGGTCTATATCTTTTATGCCATTTTTTGCTCTTAACTCATTATTTGCAGGTACACCTATATTATGATACTCATAGTTTGAAAAAGTCTCACCAAGTCTATCTTCACCCTTTAAAACATGACAATTTGCACAAGAGTTATTTTGATTTGAGAAGAAAAGTGATCTTCCTAAATCCTCTAATACAGTTAGTTCATACTCACCTTTTAAGTATCTATCATATTTTGAATCAAAAGGAGCAAACTCTTTAGTCATCTCAAACTTCTCAATTGCATCACTCATAGCTTTATAAGCTTTCTTATTTGACTTAAAAATATCTTTTCCATATATGTCTTTAAATGTTTGGATATAGTAATCGTTTTCTTTGATTCTATTTATTACAGCTTTTTTATTTGGCATTCCCATTTCAATTGGATTTGTTGGAGGTCCTCCTGCTTGTCCTGCTAAAGTAGCTTCTCTTCCATCCCAAAACTGTCCACCTATATACTGTTTTTTCTCTTTATCATAATGAAACTTAGGTGAGAACATCGCATAGGCTGCACTTGGTGCTTGTCTATCACCAAGTGAGATTTGATCATCTCCAAGGGAAGCCATCTTTTTAACTGTATTTTCCCTATCATCTACAAATCCCGCTTTTGGATTATGACAAGTTGCACAAGACATAGTTCTATTTTTTGATAAGTTTTTATCAAAAAATAGAACCTTCCCTAACTGCTCCTTTTGCTTTTGCAGTTTCAATTTTTTTGCTTTTGAAACATCAGCATTATTTGTACAAGCAGCAAAAAATAAAACTACTAAACTAAGAGTTATTAGTTTTAAATATTTCATAAAATCTTCTCCTTAATATAAGATTTTTAAATGGTCTAATTAAAAGTGCTAATATTGAGTTATAATCTTTCATCTGCTCTTTTGCAAGCCCAAACTTTAAAACACTCACATCCTTTGAATACTTCAAAGAACCAAACATCCTATCCCAAATAGCCAAATACCCTCCAAAGTTTTTATCAAAGTATTTCTTACTATGATGTATTTGATGCTGTTTAGCAGAAATGAAAAAACTTTCTAAAAACTTAGGATAAGAAAATGCCACGTGTGAATGTCTTAAGTTTGCTCCTATTATTGAAAAAACAAATATAAAAATATTTACTCCAAATACTGTATACAAATCAATCATCGCACCGAAAAAGTATATAAATACCCCAGTTACTAAACCAATACTTAGTGAGTATCTAAGTCCAAAAAGTAGGTTCTCAACTGGATGAACCCTGTAAAATGTAATAGGTGTTAATACCTTTGCACTATGGTGAATCTTGTGAAACTCCCATAAAAAAGGAATAGTATGTAAAAATCTATGCAACCAATATCTAGTAAAATCACTTACTACAAAAATAGCTACAGTATACATAACAATCACAACTTCATAAGAGAAATAACTATTTTGATAAAAATCAAAAGCTAAATATAACTGTTTATTTACAAACAGTGCTACAGTTTTTGCACTAAGTATTATAGGAAATAGCATAAATACTTTTATAAAGTAGCCAATAAAAAAGTAATAATAATCAAGCTTAGCACTTGGATGTAACCAAAGCTTTGAGGATAATATTACTTTTGTTTTTTGTTTACTAAAATAAAAAAACAGAGCACCTATCAAAAGTGAAATAAGTAAATACCCTATAAAGACCCTTTTTGATGGGTCTATAAAATACTCAAGTACAAAAACATCATTCAACTTCTAATCTCCATCTGCGTCTAATATCTTTGCAGTGATAGATAAATCTGTAATTAGTGATAAATAGTAAGCATTATGAAAACTTTTTGCACTAAAAAACAACTCTTTAGCATTTGAGAAATCATCATTTTTAATAAGGTATAACTTCTCTTGTGTAGCTTTTAAAGCTTTTTGTGCTGCATTTGTAGCTTCAATTGCACCTGCTTTTTTAGCCATAGTAGCAAAGTTTTTATAATCTTTTTCTCCAATAATCTCTTCATGGGCTTTTAGTATAGCTTCAATTGCATTTTTAGAGTTTTTACTTAGATAGTACTCTGCTCTACTATTATCTTTGTCACCTTCATATTTTACAGCTAAACCAGCTGGTTCACCTATTCTCCACTCCCTTAATTTGTAAGAGCTAGAAATCAATGTATTCATAATCATTGAATTTTCCCACTTCTGAGTTTTTGAAGCATTTTCATAATAATTCTCATAAACATTTTTGATATCTTCAAGATTAGAGATAATTGTGTCTAAAATCATTTTTGAAAATAGTTTCTCTCTTTTTGTGATTTTATCATCATTAAAAAGTACATACTCTAAAGCATTTATAGTTCTAAATGAATTTTTAAAAAGTGCAATTCTTGGTTTATCATCAGACTCTAAGGCTCTTTTCATTTGCTTATGTAAATCCTCTTTTAAGTTATGATAAACATCTATATATCTTGGTGTATCTATATAGTTATCATCCATATTTCCAGCAAAATACATAGCTTCAACTTTTTTCCAGTTTTTAACTAACTTTGTGAAATTCTTTGCATTTGGATTTTGTTTTAGCTGCTTTGCTGCTTCAATACTTTTATTTACATTTGGTATTGAAACATTTTTTAAAATAGAGTGCAGATTTGTTTGTGCAAAACTGCTTGTAACTAAAATAAGTGTTCCTAAAAATAGTTTTTTCATTATAACCTCTCTAAAAATTTAATCAATTTTTCTCTTGTCTGTTTTGAGGCATTTATATAGTTTTGCTTTGCAGTTTCAGCCTCACCACCATGCCATAAAATAGCCTCTTGAAAATCTCTTGCTCTTCCATCATGTAAAAGCCTTGGGTTTTTGCCATTTATTTTCTTGTGAAGTGATAAGCCCCATAGTGGAGCTGTTCTAAACTCACTTGCTGTTGCATCAAACTCAGCTCTACCATCAGCTAACCCCTCACCCATATCGTGAAGTAAAAAATCTGAATAAGGTGATACTTCAAACCCATCTACTGTAGTAAAACTTGTAGTGTGACACTTTGCACAATCTAAGGCTTTAAATAGTTCTAAACCCTCTTTAAACTCATCATCTTTTATAGGTTCATAGGCTCTTAAATTACTTATATAGTACTCAATAGCTGTAACTCTTAAATCAGGTAAGTCCACTTTATGTCTTGATTTTGGTGCTTCGTTACACTCTTTTTGTAAGGTTGTACAGTTATCATTTGTATGTAGTGATGTGGTGATACTCATATCATTATTTGCTGCATTAGCAACTTGTTCAAAGATGCTAGGAACACTTGCTTTCCATGTATATCTTCCTATAGCTTCTTGTTTAGTTAAAAAAGAGTAAACTCTATTTGCTTTTCCTGAGATACCATCGCCATCACTGTCATTTATATCTTCATTTGCCAAAATTGATTCATCTGATATTTTTTCAATCATTCCTAAACCATGCATTGTCTGAGCCATTCTATAAGATAAAATAGCACCATCTAAATCACCATAGTTTTTATCTACTAACTCATATTTTGGCTTAAGAATTGTATCTTTTTCACCGTCTGGAAAATTCACTTCAATCTTTTTAAAATCAACTTTTACTCTTGCTTCAAAAGGTACTTTATGAACACCATTTATAGATATTTGATTTCCATAAACTTCATGGGGAACAAACCCCATTTTACTTGAAACTGTTTCATGCTGTTCTGAACCATCATTTAAAATAGATACTCTAGCAACTAAGGATCTTGATACTGTTTTATTACTAGTATAAAGCTCTCCTCTTCCATTTCCTGGGTGACAACTTTTGCAGGTGTTTGCATTAAAAAGTGGTCCTAATCCATCCCTTGCAGTTGTAGCACTTGGAGCCTCAACCCAAGGAATTGTAAAAAAACTTCTTCCTAATATAAACTGGTCGTATTGTTCATTATTTAAACCTTTTCTTGGTTTTTCTAATAAAGACTTATGATTCTTTTTTGAAAAATATCTGCTTTTTTCACTAACTGCTAAAAGTCCTGTAGCCATAAGAGCTACAAGGCTTTTTGAAAGAATTAGTTTAGATAGTAAAGATAGATTAAATCTTTGTCTCTTGCGCATCTGTAACATCATCAGTAGTTAAATCAACTCCATAAGCTTTCGCAACATTTACCATTTCATCACCAAGCTTTCTCATTTCGTTTTTAAGTTTTACGATATTTTTAGCATTTGGATTTCCTAAATGTATTTGATAATCAAAATGCTCTTTTGTTTTAGCAAGCTTATCAATTTGGTTAATCTTTGACTCAATAGAACCCATTAAGTTAATAATTCTAGCCTTAGTTTGGGCATCAACTGCATCTAACATAGATGGTCCATATTTTTTACCATTGTATGTTGAAGTTAATATATTTTTAAATCCTAAGTAGTTTGTTAAAATATCTCTGTGTGTATTATCAGAGAAACAAGAGTGTTCATCTTCTTCAGATGGTGTTAATACTGCAACTGCAATTCTTTCATTTGCTAATTCAGATTTAATAAATACACCCATTCCAGCGAGAATTTGACTTAACGCCTCTTTTGTAGGAATATTTTTATTGGCATTTTTACCTGATAATTGTCCTTGTAGTGCAGCTTGATATAATCCCGTTGTACCATCAACACCCTTTTCCCAAGCTGATTTAACAACTTTTAAATCTTGTACAATTTTGTCAGATGCTGCTTTTAAATATGCAAATCTTCTTTTTGCATTTTTATCATCTATAAAGTCTGATAATGGTCTTTGACCAGCTGTTAAAGCACCTTTTGTTATTGAGTCTTTCATAAAGTTAGAGTAGTCTTGATCTTGTCCCCATAATAAAAACTCAATCGCATGGTAGCCTGTAGATACGTTAGCTTCACCACCATTTTCATTTAATGCTGTTAGTGCATCAACTGTGATTTTATCTACATTTACACTTTTAGCCTCTTGTCCACCTGGATTAAATACACCATTTGTATCAATAATATTTCCTGATGTTTTTTCACCATTTGCATTAACTGTATAATCAATCATATTCTCATCTAATGGCCAAGCGTTTAATTGCCCCTCTAATGCACCGTATGAGTTAGCAACCCAACCTTCTTCTGCATCAATTGGACCATTTGATAATCTAAAAATTTCAGTTTGTCCGTATGACTCCCTTGATAATAGCCAAGCTTTTTTAGCCTCTTGAAAAGTTTGTTCATTTGGATTAGTTGAGAATGTATCAATTCTAAACTTTAGATTAATTGCATCTTTTAATGCATCATCATAGTTTGCTAATGCAATATCTGAGTAAGCTACTAATATATTTTGGGCTTTCATACTATGCATTTTTGATGCTTGCTGATTTTGTTGTAAGTTTGTACAACCACTTAACGCTAATATTGCTGCAAAAGATAAAGAGGCAGCTAAAACTTTAGATTTTCTTAACATTTGATTCCTTTTTAATTTTAATATCAATTATCATTAATGAAATTAAAACAAAAAGGAACTTTGTTTATACTTAAATTGATAATAGTTATCATAAATATTAAGATTTTTTTCTAAAAAAGTGATTTGAAATTATTTATAATCTCTTTTGCACCCTCTTCTCCAACTTTCTCTTTTAAGTTATTTCCTATTTTTTCATTTATCTCTTGTTCAATTTTATTTCTTAGAGTATTTTTTGTATCAAGCTTAATACTTGGATTTTGCATATCACCTTTTACATCAAATGCTAAAGTAGTTTTTCTAATTTTTGCTTTTATATTTGCATCTAAAAAAGAGTTATTTAAATCTAAAACAGACTTTGTCACATCTATTTGTGTATTTTTACTCTTCATTGATATAACACTTTTTAGTACCATATCATTTATATCACTACTTATATCAACAGTTTTATAAACTTCTCTTGTTAAATCAAACTTTGCAAACTGATTTATTAAAGTTGAGAACTCGTTTTCTAAAAAGTGTCCATCTATAAGCCTACCTTTAATTTTCCCACTTTTTGATGCAAGATTATAGTCTATATTTAAATCTGATTTTGAATCAAATACTTCTGGATAATAAAGCATATTTGTAAGCTCTTTTATCTCCAAATCATTTATATTTGCTACTAAATCATCATTTTGTAGTTTGAAGTCGATACTTCCACCTAAAAGCTGGGATACTCCTGTAACTGTTAAACTATCTTTTGTGGAATTGATATCTCCATTTAACTCAACTGCACCTCTTAGCTTTTTGGAGGTTATATCATATAACTTTGAAAGTTTAGGCACATCTAAGAGATATTTACTCTTAAAACTTTGTTTATTCACATCAAATACTGCACTATTTATATTCAAATTTGCAACAGATGAGTTTAAAGCAGCTTCACTAATAGCTTCAGTGCCCTTAAGATTAGTATTAGAGTTTAATCTAAACTCTACTTCATCTTTTAGCTTTTGGTCAAACTGCTTATTAATAACACTGTTATTTAACACCCCATCAGTTATATTTGAACTGATTTTACCTTCTAGGTTCTTTAAATCTAAGCTGGTAATATTCGCATTTAAATCTAGATTTCCTTTTGCATAAGATGGCTGATTTAAAGTATAAAGTAGTGTTTTTAATTTTGCATTTGTCATATCTAAGTTTAAACTTTCAACTTTTGAATCAACTATTTTAGCATCGTATTTTGTTAAACTTTTAAATAAAGGAGTGGTCCCGCTTATCTTTATAATATTGTTATTAGCCACTAAATCACCAAAAGTAGAAAACTCACCATTTAATTTAAAATCTATAAAATCCTCTAACTTTGATAAGTCATTAATATTTAAATTATATCTTGATTGAAGCTTTGAAGTATCAAGATTTATAACTGTCTTTTTTGAAACTAAAGTGCCAAGTGAACTTACAAGAGATGAGTTAGCCTCTACTTTGTTTCCTTTTAAAACTGCATTTGTTCTTGATTTGTAAGTTATATCAGTAGTAATTTTTTTATTTAACATACTGCTTAAAAATTTATTATTTACTTTACCATCTAAAAGTGTTGAGACAATAGTCCCATCTAGGCTATTAGGCTTTGCATTTTTGATATTTGCACTTACATTTAATCTACCACTACTCATAAGGGGTTGATTTACTAAATATAATAACTCTTCTATCATCGCATCTTTGATATCAAATTTTATACTACTTGGCTCAAAATTTATCATATTTATAAGATATGATGTATCACTACTTGCTACATTTGAGTTCCCATTTATTGTAGCTTTTTCATTATTACCCACAAAAGTACCAGATGTAAAAAATGGACCATTTAATTTTTGATTTGTTAGGTTTTGTAAGTTTGATAAATCTTTTATATCAATCTTATATTTTAAATCAACAACTTTTTCTATAATTTTTAAATCACCTGATATATCTATTATTGAATCATCAGCAAAACTTGCTTTGAAATCAAAAGTATTAAAGCCAAGGGCTAAACTCTCAACTTTAAAGTTTACATTTTCTTTTTTTTGATTTACTGTATCTTCTATATATGTAGCAATTATACTATTACCAGCACTTGTAAATAACAGACCTAAAATAGAAGTTATAATAACAACTATAACTAAAGTAAGTGATAAAAAAAGTTTTTGCATATTTTTCCTTCATGTCATTAAATTTGACTATACTCTATTTTAGCAATATAAATTTTACACTATGATTATAAATCATAAACTTATGTAAAACTTTTATAATTTAATCTATGGTTGTTTAAAGAATGTTTAATTTATCTACAGATATAATATCGCCAATCAAAGTGATAAGTAGGGATACGCAAGCCGAACGGACTTTGTAAAATTAACTATTTTTAAAGGATTCTAGAATGAAAAAAATCGTTCTTTTAATGTTAGCATTCACAGGTTTTGCATTTGCTGCAACTGATGGTGAGTCAATGATTAAAGCATACTCAGTAGTTGCTGCTGGTATTGGTTTAGGTTTAGCTGCACTTGGTGGTGCTATAGGTATGGGTAACACTGCTGCTGCAACTATTGCTGGTACTGCTAGAAACCCAGGTTTAGGTGGAAAGTTAATGACTACTATGTTCATTGCTATTGCACTTGTTGAAGCACAAGTTATCTATACACTTGTTATTGCTTTAATTGCATTATATGCAAACCCATTTTTAGGGTAATTTGTAAAACTACAAATTTTATAAATATCTTTAAAAGGTCAAGAGTTTTACTCTTGGCCTTTTTTTTTTGATTATTTTCTTAAATATATACCATTTTTTACACAATATCATATATTTTATACAACATATTGCTACCATTATGAAACTTTTTCATGATATGCTTATCCTAGAAGCATAATCTATATATAATATCAAAAGGAAAAGCTATGAAGTTAAATAGTTTAAAGTCAAAAATCCTAGCACTAACTTTAATAAGTATTGCTATATCTTTTATAATCTTAGGTTTCTACAATGCACAAAATAAATATAACTCTAGTTATGACATCATCAAAGACAAGGAAGTAAATCTAGCTAAAGCTAATTCTCATTTTATTGAGAGCTATCTTGATTCGAAGATTGATATTGTAGAAGCAGTTGCAAATAAACTACCATCTACAAACCTTAACTCATCAAATAAAGAGTTAGTAAATAAACTTGAACTTGGAAAAGAGTCGGGTAATTTTGTGGATTTATATCTAGGAAAAGAGTCAAATGGTAATTTAATACTTTCAGATGGAAGTGTTTTAAACAAAGCTGAAAACAACTTTGATTCAAGGGTGAGAACATGGTATAAAGATGCTATAAGAACAAAAAAATCAGGTGTTTCAAAACCTTATATTGATGTATCCACAAAGAAGCTTGTTGTTACAGTTTATACTCCGTTTGTAAAAAATGGAGAGTTTTTAGGTGTGGTTGGTTCTGATATATTTATCGATACTATTGTAAAAGCTATTTTAAATATCGAGTTAAAAAAGACAGGTTTCTCTTATTTGGTTGATGAAGAAGGAAAAATTTTAATTCATGAAAATAAAGAGTTACTAAAAAAACAAAGCGAAGTATTTAATCAAATAAAGAGTAATAGCAAAACATCATTTAGTGAAGCTACTTTAAATGGCAAAGATATTTTAGCAGCATATAGTAATATAGATAATACAGATTGGAAACTTATCATCCAACTTGACAAAGAAGAGATTATAGATGAAATTTTCTCTGACCTTGTAAAAGAGATAGCTTTATTTGTTGTACTTCTTGTGATTATTTTATCTATTATATTCTATTCACTTATCAAAGTTCTTGCTCCAATTAAAACTGTACAAGAGGGCTTAGAGTTCTTCTTCAAATACCTAAAAGGTGAAGAAAACACTATCAAAGAGATTAAGATTAATACAAATGACGAACTTGGGAAAATGGGAAGAATAATAAATGAAGAGATGAAGTTTATCTCAAATAGTCTAGATCAAGATAAAAAATTAATCGTAGAGGTTAAAGATGTAGTAAATCATATAAACAATGGTAAACTAGACTTACAAGTAAAAAGTAGAACCTCAAATAAATCTCTAAATGAATTAAAAGAGATACTAAATGAGATGATTAAAACTATTAGTGATAATGTAAATAGTGATATTAATGTTATTTTAGAAAAACTTGAAAAATATTCAAAACTAGATTTTGTAGAGATGATAGATAAGCCAGATGGTAAAATCTCAGGAGGATTAAATAACTTATGTACAATAATCAATAAAATGCTTCAAGAAAATAAAGAAAATGGACTTAAACTTGATAGAAGTTCAAAAGAGCTTCTTAAAAACGTAGATATTTTAAACAAAGCCTCTAATGATACTGCTGTTTCGCTAGAAGAGACAGCCGCAGCAGTTGAAGAGATAACTAGTACTATCGTAAATAACACAAACAGAGTATCTGATATGTCAAGAAATTCAGAAGAGTTAACAACATCAATTAAACAAGGTCAACAACTAGCATCTACAACCGTTCAATCAATGGATGAGATAAATGAACAAACACAACAAATAGCAGAAGCTATAACTGCTATTGATAATATCGCATTTCAAACAAATATCTTATCACTAAACGCAGCAGTTGAAGCAGCAACAGCTGGTGAAGCTGGAAAAGGTTTTGCAGTAGTTGCTCAAGAGGTTAGAAATCTAGCTACAAGAAGTGCTGAAGTTGCTAAAGATATTAAGAGTATTGTACAAGTAGCATCAGAAAAAACAACAAATGGTAAGAATATCGCTGATGATATGATTCAAGGTTATAACAAACTAAGTGAAAATATCAGTAAAACTACAGAAACTATTCAAGATATTTCAGAAGCATCAATTGAACAAAAAACAAGTATAGAACAAATCAATGATGTAATTACAAAACTTGATCAACAAACACAAAATAATGCTTCAGTAGCAAGCCAAACCCATCAAATAGCTAGTAATACTTCATATATAGCAAGAAATATACTTGATGCAGTAAATGAAAAGAACTTCCAAAATAAATAAAAGAATAAAACAAAGGTTTTAATCTTTTATTTTAATAACACTATTTATAAAATTATTAAGTATTTTTATGTATAATACGAATTTAATTATTGCGTCGGTGGTGGAATTGGTAGACACGTACGCTTGAGGGGCGTATGGAGCAATCCGTGCGGGTTCAAGTCCCGCTCGACGCACCATTTAGTTTTTAAACTTCAATTTACTTCTTTTATATTTAGGAACACAATCTATGAAATATTATCAACAATCAGCTCAAAATTTAGGAATTGTCCTAATGGTAATTGGGGTAATGCTTATTCCTGTTACAGATGCTATAGCTAAATATTTAAGTAGTTTTATATCTGTATATGAAATTACATGGGTACGTTTCTTATTTCAAACAGGATTTATAGTTTTAATTCTTTTTTATAAAAGATATAGACTATTACAACTAAAACTCTCTTATATTATTTTAGGTGTTACTATAGCTTTTTCAATACTTTTTTTATTTTGGGGATTAAAATATCTTCCATTGGCAAATAATATTGCTATATTTTTTGTGGAACCTTTAATATTAACACTTTTAAGTGCTATTTTCTTAAAAGAAAAAATAAGTAAAACTAATCTTATAGTTGTGGCAATTGGACTTATAGGAACAATAATTATCTTACGGCCAAATATCTCACTATATGGATTCAATGCTATTTTTCCACTACTTGCAGCGTTTTTTTATGCTTTATATTTGATGTTTACAAAAATGTTTGCAAAAGAGGGTTCTTTGTACTCTTTACAATTTTGGGTTAATTTTTTTGCAATGTTAACTATTAGCTCTATTGTATTTATTAGTCAAGAGTTTAATACAAAAAACTTTTTACAATCTATTGATGCAGATTTATGGGGATGGTTAATTTTATTAGGAGTTATAACTACACTAGCACATCTTTCAATTACAAAAGCTTTTACTTTTGCACCTGCTAATAAATTAGCATCATTTCAATATCTAGAGATTATTGGAGCTACTATTCTTGGATGGATATTTTTCAATCATGTACCTGATGCTTTAACTTTTATAGGAGCATCTATAGTAGTAGGATGTGGAGTGTATCTTGCTTTGTATAATAAAAAAATAAAAAAGTAAAGCATCAAAAGTTAGTAACTTTTGATGCTTGTATGATGATTGTAAAATTATGATAAAATTTCATCTAGAGTGATATAATCACCTACTCTACCTGTCATTTGTTCCACATCAGTATTTACAGGAAGTGTTTTCTTACCTGGTTGCCATCCAGCTGGACAAACTTCACCTGTTTTTTCTGCATGTTGCCAAGCCTTAACTTGTCTTAAAAACTCATTTACATTTCTTCCAACCATTGGAGCTTGTACCTCTTGAGCAACAACTGTACCCTCAGGATTAATTAAAAATCTTCCTCTTAATGCAACACCTTGTTCTTCAATCATAACACCAAATGCTCTACTTACAACACCTGTTGGGTCTGCACCAATTGTAAGCTTTAAATCTTTTAAGATAGGTTCAGTTTCAACAAATCTTTTATGTGAAAACTTTGTATCAGTTGATACAGCTAAAATATCTACACCTAAATCCTGAAACTCATCATATTTTGCATTCATTGCTGCAATTTCTGTTGGACAAACAAAAGTAAAGTCAGCTGGATAAAAGCAAACTACGTGCCATTTTCCTTTATAATCCTCACTTTTAACCTCTGTATAATGACCTGTTTTAGAGTCATAAGCCTCCATTTTAAACTCAGGTGCATTTCTTAATACTAAACTTGAACTCATATTCTCTTCCTTTTTATTATTTAAATTTGTATTGTTATCATTATTAATATCTTTTTCATTCTCTTCAATAGGTTTTGAACCTGTATCGCAAGCCATAACAGCTCCTTTTTTATATTTCAAAGGATAAATTTTATCTTTTGATAAGTTAATTCTACAACTTATTAACTTATATTATTCTTAAATGATTAAGATTTTATTATATTTATATTATAAGTTTTATTTATTATATTAAATATAAAATTATCAAAAATAAATACAGATTTAATAGTTTTTAATATTAATTTAATATTTTAATAGGTATGATTTATTTGAGATTATAAATAATAAATTCTTATTTATTTAAATAAGATATACTTATTTTATAATCAAAGCTAAGCATAGTTTTGGCAAAGCTTAATAATAGTCCCCGCCCCATTAATTTGGGGCACCCCTTTTTTTTAATATTTTTCTTAAACTCAGTCAATATCTTATTAATATATCATCTGTAATATTTTTAATTCTAATTATTTTGATAAAGGCAAATAATACTTAAGTTTTATTTCAAATTATTATGTTAAAAAGTATCAAATTTTTAGGAGGTTCTATGAGAAATATATTTAAAACTATTACAAGCCTTATTTATCTTCTATTTTCTATTGTTTTAGCATCAATGTCATTAGTTATTTTGGTTTGGTCAACTACAGAAGTTTACAATGCAATAAAAGATTTTAGTACTAATAAAGAGTTTATTTTGACTATGCTTCAATCAATTGGTACTGTTATTATTTCAATGGCAATTTTAGATATTGCTAAATATATGATTGAAGAAGAGGTTTTTAGAAATAAAGAGTTAAGAGAGCCAGCTGAAGCTAGAAGAACATTAACTAAAATTATGACTATTATATCTATTGCAGTTAGTGTTGAGGGGCTTGTTTATATTTTTAAAGCAGGTACAAGAGATATTTCAGATTTGATTTATCCATCAATTTTAATTATTACATCTGTACTAATTATAGTTGGATTAGGTATCTATCAAAAGTTAAGTTCAAGTGCAGAGTCTAAAAAAACAATAGACAAATAAGAGTTTTATTAGTATAATTTTATAAATTAACCTTAAGGATTTACATTGAGATTTACATTTATTTTATTTTTTCAATTTTTTTTACTATTTGCACAAGCAGATACTACTACACAGGCTCAAGGTAGTACTCAAAATGAAGAGGAAGTTCAACTTCAAAAACATCAACAAGTTGTACAAGAAGTTATCGAAAATATAAATAACAAATCATATTTAGATACATTAAGAACAAAAGAATTAACTAAAGAAAAACTTGAACTATTAAAAAACAAAATAAGTATAAATAAAAGAGCCAATAATACCCTTGCTGTAAAAAGAGACGAACTAGAAGTTATAGCAATAGAGGAAAAAATACTTTATGAAAATACTTTAAAAAGCATTATAAAAGCAAAAGAAGAGTTTAGAAAGTTAAGTTATTATGAAAAGTTATTATCAACTACTATAGAGAAAATAAATAGTAAATCTCTCAAAGAGTATGAAAAAGTTTATGAAGAACAGAAAAACTATGATAGTTACCTATCAAAAGAGTTTACAAAAAACTTTGAAGAGTTAACTCAACAAAGAGTAGAACAAACTTTTGTATTAAACTACCTAAAGGATAATATATCAGAGTTTCGAAAAACAAACTTTTTTATTGATGAGTTTAACCTACAATACTTAATTAAAAAAATTGATTCAATACAAGGTATCTCTTATGCTTCAAATCTCACTTCATATCATTTAAACTTTACAATAGGTGAGCTAGTTGTAGTGGTTTTTATAATACTTGTTTTAAGACTTATTAGTCTTAAAGTTATATATCTATTTGCAGCATTAATAGCAAAAATATTTATTCAAAGAAAACATGATGAAGATGATACAGATGAGATTAGAGAGTATTTAAAAGAGTCTGTTCATACTCCGTTGATTTACTCACTATATCTATTATCTATTCAAATATCCGTCTATATTTTAATAAAAGATCCTATACTCATATCAAAAATAATGCCTTGGATAAATACAACATATATGGCACTATTTACATGGGGATTATATACAATTATAAATAATAGTATTAATAACTATGCACAAACTCTTTTAGAAACCTACCCAAATGTTAGAAAAGAGATGATTGTATTTATTTTAAGAGTTGTAAAAATAGTATTAATATTACTTGTTATTCTATTTTTATTCTCGCAGCTAGGAATTGATATCAAAGCCATTGCAGCTTCACTTGGGGTTGGTGGTATAGCAATTGCATTAGCTTCAAAAGATACCTTAACTAACTTTTTTGGTTCATTAAGTATTATGACTGATAACTCTTTTTCTCAAGGGGATTGGATAAAAACAGGTGATATTGAAGGAACTGTAGTGGATATTAGAATGAGAACCACAAGGATTAGAACCTTTGATAATGGTATGATAACAGTACCAAACTCCCATCTTGCAAATATACACATTACAAACTGGTCAAAAAGAAAAATTGGTAGAAGAATATCCATGAAAATTGGTATAACTTATGAATCAAAAATGGAAGATATTGTAAATTTAAAAACTGATATTAGAAATATGCTGGAGAATCATCCAAGAATAGCAACTGAAAAGAACTCAAAAGTTAGTAGAGGCCTTGGATTTGAAGCAATAGAAAAAGAGTCATTGCAAGGTATTATGCGTACTTTACTTGTATATGTTGATGAGTATTCAAGCTCTAGCATTAATATTATGGTTTACTGTTTTGCTAAAAATCCAGCTTGGGAAGAGTGGCTTAAAACAAAAGAGGATGTTATTGTAAAAATAGCTGAACTTGTAAAAGCAAATAATTGTGAATTTGCATATCCAACACAAACTTTATGGATGAAAAATAAAGAGTTCGAATCAGATAATATAAAAAGTAACAGTATTAGTACTTACTAATAAATAATAGTTATTTTTAAGGGATTTTCATAATATTCTAAGTTAACATGAATTATAATTCGTTATCTAAGGAGTTATATTAATGTATATCAAAACAAAATCCCTACTTTTAGCCACTACTCTTACGCTTTTGGTTATATTAAATCTTATAGGTCTATTCTATTTTTCACAAGCTGTAAACATAGTTTTATCAAGTCTAATTTTTTTATGCTCCATTGGAATTGTTTTAATTTTTAAAGATATCTTATCTACAATATTCAAACTAGATGAGGGTATAAACAGATTAATAAACTCTGAAGATATAGTAAAAATTGAGTTAAATAGAGATGATGAGCTAGGAATAATTGCAGATGATTTAAACAAATATATCCAGAAGTTAAGACTAAATCAAATTCAAGATAGAAAAGTAATTCAAAATGCAAAAGCAACACTTGGAAAAGTAAATGTGGGACTCTATAATGAAAGAATAACTCAAAAAGCTTCATCAAAAGAAGTTCAAGATTTAATTGATGAAATAAATAACCTAATAGATAAAAACCAGAAAAATTTAACAATATTATCTGATTCATTAATACAATTAGCAAATGCTAGATATGATTTACCTATTCCTAGAATTGAAGGTGTTACAGGACTAATTGCATCAATTTTTAGTGGTGTTAAAGTAACCCAATCAACTATTAATGAAGTAATGGCACTAATAGATAACTCAAATAAAAGACTAACTTTTAGTGCACAGGATTTATCTGATGCTTCACAAAGTTTAAGTCAAGCTTCTAATCAACAAGCAGCTGCTTTAGAGCAAACCGCTGCTGCTATTGAAGAGGTTACTTCAACAATATCTGCTAGTAGTCAAAACGCTTCACAAATGGCATCATATGCTTCAAAAGTTACAAAATCTACTAAAATAGGAAAAGAGTTAGCAAATAAAACTTCCCAATCTATGGATGAACTAAGTAGTGAAGTTTATACAATAAATGAAGCAATTACTGTAATTGATAATATTGCATTTCAAACAAATATCTTAAGTCTAAATGCAGCAGTAGAAGCAGCAACAGCAGGTGAGGCTGGAAAAGGTTTTGCTGTTGTAGCTCAAGAAGTTAGAAATCTTGCAAATAGAAGTGCCGAAGCTGCAAATCAAATAAAAAGTTTAGTTGAAAGTGCAACTTCTAAAGCAAAAGCAGGTAAAGAGGTTACAGGTAGAATGATTGAAGGATTTGATGAATTAGATACAAATATTAGCTCTACAATAAAGTTAATAGATGAAGTTACAGATGCTACAAAAGAGCAACAACAAGCTATGAATCAAATTAACGATACAGTAAACTCATTAGACCAAGCTACACAAAATAACGCAAGACTGTCTTCTCAAATTAGTGATATGTCAAAAACCACAAAAGATTTATCACTACAGCTTCAAGGTGCTGTTGATAGAACAACTTTTGAACCAAATGCTAAAAGAAGAGTTTGTAATGCTAACTATATTTTTGATTTAAATAAATTAAAATCAGACCATATAAACTTCAAAAATGTGAACTTCTGTGACTGTAAGCCAGGAAATAAGTTTACAGTAAAATCTCATACTCAATGTGATATGGGCAAATGGATAATTAAAAGTGAAGAGCAGAACCTACAATTCACTAAATCAAACTTGTGGATTGAACTTAAAGATACTCACAAAAAGTTTCATAATATGGTTCAAGATAGTGTTGATTTATATGCAGAAGAGTACTCAAATGGTCAAATTATTTCAGTTACTGAAAATATCGAAAAACAGATAAACAAGATTTTTAATAAACTTGATATTTTAAAAGAGCATAACTGTGATTTAGAGTTTCAAAAAAGAAAAAAAGGTTAAACCATGCCAAGAGAAACAGTTTTAAAAGATAATGCATTTTTAGTTAGTGAAACAAATGCAAAGGGAAACATAATATTTGCAAATGACCAGTTTTGTAAGGTTGCAGAGTATGAGCTTGATGAACTTATGGGAAAACCTCATAATATGGTAAGACATCCAGATATGCCAAAAGCTGCATTTAAAGACCTATGGGAGAGTGTAAAAAAAGATGAAGTATGGCAAGGATATGTAAAAAATAAAACTAAATCAGGTGGTTATTATTGGGTATTTGCAACTGTTTATCCATATAAAAATGAAGCAGGTGAGCAGTGCTATATCTCTTGTAGAAGAAAACCATCAAAAGAAGATATAGAAAATGCAATAGAGTTATATAAAACTATGAGATAGTTACTATTTTATTTCCTATTTACCAAATAGTCAGCTTTAGAGTTTAGCTTCTTTTTATAAATAAAACTTTTCTCTCTACTTGATAATTCATCTATACTTTTAGGGGGCTTGGTTTTTTTTGAATCCTTTGGCTTTTTATTTTTAGTTTGTTCATATTTTTTAAAAATAGTCAAAATAAGATATATACTATATGTAAGATTAAATATTATTACTCCCCACTTTAAAAAAAGTGCTATTTCTAAATACTCTAATTTATCTTTTAACTTTAAATATTGAACAACATCACCATATATTGCATTTGAAAATAGTGCTATAAGAAGTAGAATTGATATTAGAATCACTCTTTTTCGAAACTTGTAAAGGTAGTACCAAAATAGTGCAGACTTAACTTGTCTAAACATTTATCATCCTATATAAAAAAGTTTAATCCAAGGGCTGCTAATGCAACTGCTAAAGATTTTGTCTTTAAATCATCCATAATTTTTCTCTCCTCATCAGCTATTATAATCTCAAGCTCCTCATCAGTATAATCATCAAAACTCTTATGATTTTCCATAAGTCTTGCTTTTGTAGCTAATACAGCTTTTTGCCTTACTTTAATTTGTATTGACTCTTTTAATTTTGTACTTTTTATTTTAGGATAATTAAAAGCTTTACTACTACTTTGTTTTATTTTATCTTTTATTTTCATATCTCTTTCTTTCAAATTTGTCATCTAGTTCACTTGCACTTTTTATTATATCAATTCCAAACTTGAGTCTTAATTTTTGTACTTGGTCTGTTAGTTCTTTCTTTTTTAAATCTGCTTCATACTCAAAGATATTATAGGTATTACTATTTGATTTTGAAAAATTTGAAACTGTTATATTTAGCTGTACTACTCCATGTTTTGGATGAATATCGCTTTTTATAAATAGATTTTTCATCTCATTTTTAAAATCTGTCTCATTAAAAACTCTATTTACATTTATATAATCTTTTGATTTAATGTTATATTCATATTTGATTTTTAATGCATATGTTAAGGGGTTTGCACTCTCTTTTTTTACTAAAAAACACAAATATCTACTAAGTATCAAAACCCTTCTTAAAACCTCTTTTCTATCATATACAACATCAAAGGTTCGCCCTATTCCTATTGACTTCTTTTCTCGTTGCAAGGTTAGCTTATTATCTCTTATTCCACAAACTCTGTTATATAGCTCAATTCCTGGCTTTTTCCATGAGTAAAAAAGCTCTTTTTTTCTTCTAATATCACCTAATGTTTTTACACCATAGCCTTTTAATCTTTGTTGAAAAGCCTTACCTATTCCTGGGAACTTCTCTATTAAGATATCTTTTGTAAAACTTGGTAAATGCTCTTTTGATACATACTTAACTCCATCTGGTTTAGCATACTCTGTTATAAGTTTTGATAGATATTTTGTGTTTGCAATACCTATTGAAATTGGTAAATCCAACTCATTTTTAATCTTCTTTTTTAAATAGTAAGCAAAATCCACAACTTCCTTTTCATCAATATAGCCTGTCACATCTCCAAAAAACTCATCTATAGAAAACTGCTCAACAAGGGGGATTTCTCTTTTAAGTAGCTCTTTTAGTTTTACAGATAATTCATGATATAAAGGATGGTTTGGTGGTAGCATCTTAAGCTTTGGACATAACTTTAAAGCTTCATTTACACTCATTGCAGTTTTTACGCCATACGCCCTTGCTTCATATGATGATGTTGTAATAATACCTCTTATTCTTCCATCTTCATCTACAAAATAGTCTTTGAAACTTTTTTTACCCTCATTTGTAAGAATCGTCCCCACAAATGCACCTTCACTAGAAGATACCTTTCTAATCTCTTTTTTTGAAGAAAAAATATTGACATTACTTCGTCCTCCAACCGCAACTGGAATATTTTCTAAACTTTTATCTAAAGTTCTATGTGCTGATACAAAAAAACAATCTAAATCTAGGTGAATAAACATAATGATATTATACTCACTTTTTATAACTACTGTTTATTTTATTGCATTTTGAAATATTTTTCGCTAGTATCTTAAATAAAAAGGATATATCATAGCTACTTGCAAAAACTGTAAAAGAGATATTCAACCTAAAAAGAGACAGTGCCCATACTGTGGGATTTTAAACCCAACAGTAACACTAAAAGATGTTTTTATCTCTTTAGCTATTGTTTTAGTGATTATGAGTATAGTTACTTTTGTTGTGAATTTCAACTAACCTCTAATAAGTGCATATAAAAAACCTAATCCTAATCCTATAAAGTGTGCATACCATGCAATAGGAAGACCTATTATTAAAGGGGCTACTGAGATTAATAAAACCCAGGTTATTATTCCGCTTCTTTGGCTTCTATCAAGATATGCAACATAACCAAGAAGTGCACATATTGCACCTGATGCACCAACTAGATTTACTTGATTATCCAAAAAATAGATATATGCATATGACAATAGTGAAGTTAATATACCACATAAAAAATATAGAGTTATAAACTCATAGCTGCCTTTATATCTCTCAATCAAACTTCCAAACTGATATAGTACAAACATATTCATTGCTAAGTGCATTAAACCACCATGGGCAAACATTGTAGAAAGTGGCTGCCACCAAAAGTCATATGCAGAAAAATATATATTCAGTCCGAAAAATAAACCACCATTATTCATACTTATTTGAATAAAATAAAAAAGAACTGTTACACCTATTATGATATTTACAGCTGTAAAATTACTTCTATTATAACTTCTTAGCATTGTTTTATTTTCTTAAATTTTGAACTAATTTTGCATCAAGTCCAGTTTTTAAAGCAATAGTATCATCATCTAAGATATCTAGAAGACTTTTCGCAATAGCAATTTTTTCATCTTTTTTTCCTTTTTCCATGCCTTTTTCCATGCCTTTTTCCATGCCTTTTTCCATGCCTTTTTCTATACCTTTTTTTTCTGCTGTTTTAAGTGCATTTAATTCATCAAACTCTTTTAAACACATATATTCATATACCTCTAACTCTTTTTTATCCCAACTAGTTTGTGTAGCAATAGTAAAAGCTTCTTGAAACTCTTGAAACTTCTCATATTCAGATGGTATCACTGTTAAATTAGAAGCATTTTGAATAAAATAAATCCATTTATCAAGTACGCTATTTAACTCATCTAATTTTTTCGTAAACTTTGGTAACTCTATAAAACTAAACTCAAAATCATCTAGGTCTTGAGTATTTGTTTCTTGATTAATAATAAGATGTCTTGAAATATAACTTTTGTTATCAAAGATATTGAAATTAAGTATTCCTATAAAGTAAACTTTTTTAAGTACGGTATAGTTATTACCTTTTGGAAGTTGCTGTACATAAGCTTTTGAAGTATAATATAAACTTCGTTTGGTAAAGTCACCCAAATCCTTTTTTTGCATTTCTACTATAAAAGATTCACCGTTTTTATTAGTAGCTTTGATATCAAGAATAGTCTCTTTAAGTTCAGGTATTTTAGGCACTTGATAAGGATTTGCAAGTGATACATCTATAATCTCTTTTATTCCCTCAAAATCAAGAACAGAGTTTAAAAAAGAGATTAATATATTTTTGTGCTGTGTATTTCCAAATATTTTTTTAAATGCTAAATCATTTTTTGGATCTGCAAACTTCATAATATTCCTTTTATTTAAAATACTTAATTCTATCATATAAAGACTTCTAATAGCAAAAGTTAACTATAACTTCTTAGCATTGTTTTTATAAACATTTATTATACACTCTACTCTAGATTTTATTTCACTTTTTTCATAAAATCTAAAATCAGTGAATATCTTAAATATTTTTTTTTCATCTGCTTTAAATGTAACTAAAAATGAACCTGAGTAGAACTCACCTCTTTTTATAGAATCAACCTTAGCACTACTTGACTTTTCAATTACTGAATAATCAATACTCAAATACTTTTTTATATTCTCTTTGGGCTTTTTACCTATTTGCATTATAAAGTAGGATTTTAGCTCCTTTTTGCTCATAAAATCTTTGAAAGCCCAAGAGTTTGAGTCTGCTTTATTAACTTTTGCATTTAACTTATAGTAGCCTTTTTGCAAAGCTTTTAGTGATTCATTTAATAACTCTTGGTTATATATTTGATATTTAGTTAAAGTATCGCTTTGGCAAGCTAGAGGTTGAACCTTTTGTTTTTTAATTTGTATTGGCTCATCTTTTAGAATATACTCTGAGTATAAAATAAGTGAAATAGATATGATTACTATAGAAGCAAAAGTAAAGAAGTTATTTATAACTTGACTTTGCTTTTGCTGTCTCAAATGTTTACCTTATTATTAAACTAAAGCTTCTTTTAATACATCCTCAATAGTATTAACAGCTTTAATTTCTAAAGATTTTTTAACCTCATCAGGTATTTCATCTAAGTCTCTTTCATAGTTTTTCTTAGGTATTAGTGCTTTTTTCATCTTAGCTTTATGAGCTGCAATTAATTTCTCTTTTAGTCCACCTATTGGCAAGACTTTTCCAGATAGTGTAAGCTCACCTGTCATTGCTATATCTGATTTTATTTCCCTTTGACTTAAAATAGATGCAATAGTTAATGCCATAGTAATACCTGCACTAGGACCATCTTTTGGAGTAGCTCCTTCTGGAATATGTAAGTGAATATCATATCTTTTATAAACTTCACTAGCATCTACTTTTGTATCTTCCTCTTTCTCTTTATAAGTTTTTGGAATAATCTGTTCATCAATTTTTAATAAACCATCATCAATTAATACTTTAACAACAGAGTAAGAGATTCTAGATGATTCTTTCATAACATCACCTAAATTACCAGTAACAGATAACATTCCCTTACCTCTTAACTTAATAGCTTCTGTTTTTAAAACATCTCCACCTACTGCTGTCCAAGCTAAGCCATTAGCAATACCTATGTAGTTTTTCTTATCAGCTGGGTCTATTTCAAACACAGGGTTTTCTAAGTATGATTTTAAGTTTTTAGTTGTAATAGAAACCTTTTGTGATTTCTCTTCTACTAAAATTTTCTTTGCTGCTTTTCTAAAGAGTTTAGAAAATACCCTTCTTAAATTTCTAACTCCAGCTTCCCTTGTATATTTTGAAATTATTGCATCAATTGTTGCTTTAGATAGTGATATTTCACTCTTTTTAAGTCCATGTTTTTCTAACTCTTGTGGTATTAGATAATCTTTTGCAATATGATACTTTTCATTTGGAGTATATGATGAAATATGAATAAACTCCATTCTATCTTTTAATGCAGGTGGAATTCTTCTAGCATCATTTGCTGTTGATACAAATATAACTTGTGATAAATCAATAGCAAAGTTTAAGTATAAATCCCTAAACTCATTGTTTTGTTCAGGGTCTAATACTTCTAACATAACAGCAGATGGATCACCTCTATGATTTGCCCCTACTTTATCAATCTCATCTAAAACCATTACAGGATTCATTTTCTTTGCATCAATTAATCCCTTTACAAGTCTTCCTGGCATAGCTCCCACATAAGTTCGTCTATGACCTCTAAGCTCATTTACATCTTCCATTCCACCAAGTGCTATTCTTACAAGTGGCCTATGAAGTGCTTGTGATATTGAGTTTGCAAGTGAAGTTTTACCAACACCTGGAGGTCCTACAAAACAAAGTACTGTTCCATTTGACTTTTGATTTACAATATTCCTTTGCTCAAGTAACTGTTTTACTGCAAAATATTCAGAGATTCTCTCTTTTGGTTTCTCAAGGGAGTAGTGGTCTATGTTTAACTGTTTTTCAACATTTTCAACAGATATTTTCTCATCTGCATAATCACCAAATGGAACATCTAAAACCTGTTCAATATAGGTTTGTAAAAGTGAAGCATCAGGTGAGTCTGGGTGCATTCTACTTAACTTTTCAATCTGTTTTTTAGTCTCTTTATACCCATCTTTTGGCATATGCTTTTTAAGCTTTTTTAATCTTTTTTTATAAGATTTTATCTCTTCATCTTTTTTATTATCAGTTCCAAGCTCATTTTGAATAGCTTTTATCTGCTCTTTTAAAAAGTAATCTTTATGAGTTTTTTCTATTTTAGAGTTAACTTTTTGAGTTATCTCTTTTTGAATTTTAAAAGACTCTATCTCTTTTTTTATTACCTCAATTATATCTAAAAGCCTTTTTTCAACATCTGTTTGTGAAAACAGCTTATAAGCTTCACTTTTTTTAACTTTTAAAACAGATGAGATTAAATCAGCAATTCTAGTTGCATCATCATTTTCCTCAATTGTTTTTACTAAATCAGTTGGAAACTTTGGATTTATTTTAGATAGTTTTTTAACTTGTTCAATTAAAACATCAATAACTGATTTAATACTTTGTTCATTATGCTCTTGTGGATGTAATATATCCACCTCACATCTAATAGGGTTTGAAGATTCAAACTTTTCAATCTTTCCTTTTGTAAGTCCTTGAAAAAGTACCTTTATTTTACCATCAGGTAAAGCTACTTTTCTCATGATATTTCCTACAACACCAACATCATAAAAACTATCTTCTTCTCTTTTACCCTCTTTGCCCTGCTTTGATACAGCTACCATTACAAGCTTATTTTCATCAATAGCTTGCTCAACTGCACTAATATTCTCATCACTATGTAAAAAAAGTGGAGCTATCATAAAAGGGTATAAAAAAACATCATCTTCTATGATTAATGGTATATCTTGTGGGAAATTATCGTAATTTTCTAATTCCATACTTACTCCTAAATGTCCTAAAATCTATTATTCAAAAATTGCTCTATAAAATGGTACCTCAACAGGTACTATATTTTCTGGGTTAACCCAAGAGTCTTTTACTCTTTGTCTATATATTTGTGCTGCTTTTTCTTTGCCTTTTTTCTCATACAGTTTTGCAATCTCTTCATCTAAAAGTGCTTTAGCCATATGTAGCCTTGCATTCATTGTATCAACTAATGGGATATATGCAGATGAACTATATCTCATTTTGAACTCTTTTATATCTTTAATAGTCTCTTCTAAGAGTTTTTGATCTCTATTTTGATAAGCAAACCCTAGAAAATTAGCTTTAATTTTCAAGTATCTAGCATAATCAATATTTTTACTTAATGTAAATCTCTTTATATATTCATCTAAATAAAAATTTGCTAAAGCATACTCTTCTGCATCAATATGTGCATTTACCAAAATCAAAATAGCTGTTGGGATTAAAGGTGAATTTCTATGTTCACTCTCTAAAGATGTATAAGTGTCATCAGCTAAATCAATATCACCAAATGATATTTGATCTATCATCTTGTTATACCAGTATATAGCTGGCTTGTTGTATTCTGTAGAGATTTCATCTTTACTTGAACACGCTGCAAAAACAAATACAATGCTTAGTGCTAATAAAAAAGTTCTTACATTAAAGCTTCTTGTCATATTATAATCCTTTCTTTAAATTGGTATTTTAACTAATACTAGCTTATGTTTTATCTGCTATAATAATAAAAATAATAAAAAAGGTTTAAAATGAGACTAACTTTAATAGGTAATGGGATTATGGCACAATCTTTAGCAAAAGGTTTAGTAAATAATCACGAAGTAGAAATAATTGGAAGAGATATTAATAAATTAAAAGAGATTCAAGAAAATATTCCTAAAATTAGTATCAAAGAGTTAGAAGACAGTGAAAATATTACAAATAAAAATGTAATTTTTTGTGTAAAACCTTATGCTTTACACAGTGTATCAGCAAGACTTACAGGAAAAGCTAATATGCTATTTTCTGTTTTAGCAGGTACTACCTTAGACTCTTTAAAAAAGCAGATTGAAGCTAGACTTTATGTAAGAACTATGCCAAATATCGCAGCATCAGTTCAACACTCAACTACAACAATAACAGGTGATAAGGAAGCTAAAAACTCTGCTTTAGAGATTTTTGCATCAATTGGTAAATCAATTTGGGTAAATACTGAAAAACAGCTTGATATTGCTTCAGCAATAGCAGGTTCAGGACCTGCATTTTTAGCACTTGTTGCAGAAAGTATCAGTGATGGTGGAGTTGCAGCTGGACTTGAAAGAAGAATATGTAATGAGCTAGTCCAAGGTCTATTTGAGGGGACATCTCACTTACTAAAAACAGCACACCCTGCAATTATAAAAGACTCAGTTATGAGTCCAGGTGGTACAACTGCAGCTGGGTTTGCTAAACTTGAAGAGGGTAAAGTAAGAGATAGCTTTATTAAAGCAATTAATCAATCATATAGCAAAGCTTGTGAGCTTGGAAAAAAATAGTTTTTCAATTTTTGAAACTATATTAAGTCTAACTATTCTTAGTATCATTACAACTGGCTTTTTAAAAGTCACTTTTGATACTAAGAGTGATGAGAAGTTTCAAGACTTAAATAGTTTAGAAAATAGTTTTACTACAAGTAGCTACAAAACTTTTGATTCAAAAAATAAAAACCTAAACTTAACTTTTAATGACTCTACAGTAGAAACAGTAAAAGTAAAAAAATATGAATATAACTCTTCAAAAATAAAGCTATACAAATATGAGTATGAAAAATAGTTTTTCTATATTAGAGCTATTAGTAGCACTATTTATATCTTCAATCATAATAGTCTATTCAGCAACTTTTATAAAAGAGTTGCACTTTTTGAACTTCAACAAGCAACAAACACAGATACAAAAGCTTGAACTTTTATCAACAAAACTCTTTTTAGAGAAAAAACTAAATATTCAAAATAGACTCTCATATAAAAATAGTAGTCTATACTTTGATAATAACTTACTTTTAAAAAATATAAGTAGCTTTAGTATAAATATAAATAGTAATATTTTAAATATTTCTATAAAAATCAATGACAAAATATCTCAAGATTGGAGTTTTAAAATTGAATAAAAAAGCATTTTCTCTTATGATTACTCTTCTTTTAGTCTCAATTTTTTCTTTTTTGAGTATAAATATTTTGCAAACCAAAGCTTTTAGCAATAAAACTTTAGAGTTAAAATATCTATATATTCAAGCTAAAAATCACAAAGATTTTTTGAAAAGCTATATTAAAACCCTAAAAAAAAGTAAACTTGAAACTGTAGAAAAGATAACACTTGATGATAGTTTTTTTAATATTGAAGCCTTTTTAAATAAAAAAGACTCCAAATTTTTAGTAGATATTTTTATAAAATCAAAAAACCACAACGTAAGTTTACATGATAGTTTTATTTTAGAATAACATCTAAAACTTTTTTTGCTAACTTTAAAGCCCTATTTCTATGTGAAAACTCTTTTTTTACTTCATGGGGTAACTCACCTAAGGTTTTATCAAAACCTTTTGGTATAAACATTGGGTCATAACCAAAGCCATTATCTCCTCTTTGTTCATTAATTACATCTCCATGCATCCATCCATGTACTGTATAAACTTCACCTTGGAAAACAATAGCTATACATGCTGTGTAATAAGCAGAGGTTCTTTTAATATTTTTCTCATTTAGCCTCTCTATCATCTTTTCATTATTATCTTTATCGGTTGCATTTTCACCTGCATATCTTGCTGAATAAACTCCAGGTTCATTACCTAAAGCCTTTACTGTAATTCCTGAATCATCAGAGATAACTAAGTGGTTTTTGTAGCCTTTATTTACAAGCTTTTCATAGATAACTTGTGCCTTTTTTATTGCATTTCCTTTAAAGGTATCTTTATCTTCTTGTATCTCTAAAGCTCCTAATATCTCTTTAAAAGCTATAACCTCATCATGTGGTAGAAGTTTTTCGAACTCTTTTATTTTTCCTTTATTTCCTGAAGCTAAAACTATTTTCACTATTTTTCCTTTGAACAAAGTATTAAGGATTAATCATATATAATCGCAATAAATTATATTATATTTAGGATTACAAATGATTAAATCAGTGTTACCTCTTAGTTCAATTATTGCACTAAGATTTTTAGGTCTATTTTTAGTTTTACCAGTATTATCAGTATATGCTATAAATTTAGAAGGGGCAACAACTACTTTAGTGGGTGTTGTAATAGGTGGATACGCTCTTACTCAAATGATATTTCAAGTACCATTTGGTATTATAAGTGATAAGTTAGGAAGAAAAGGCACTATTATTATGGGGCTTTTAATATTTGCAATTGGTTCTTTAATATGTGCCCTAGCAAATGATATTTTGGCTTTAATGCTTGGAAGATTTCTACAAGGTGCAGGTGCAATTGGTGCTGTTGTAACTGCAATGATAAGTGACTTAGTAAAAGAGGAGCAAAGACCAAAAGCAATGGCTACTATGGGCATGTTTATAGGTGTATCTTTTGCTGTTTCAATGCTAGCTGGACCTACTATTGGTGCTGCATTTGGAGTTGAAGTTTTATTTTATATTACTTTAGTTATAGCACTAATTTCTATTGTGATTTTAGTAAAATTAGTTCCAAATCCTCCTAGTATTACACATACTTACAATAAAAAAGCAAAACTCTCAACTATTTTGAAAAATCAAAATCTTATTAAGATGAATATAACAAACTTTTTACAAAAAGGTTTAATGACTTTTGCTTTTATGATTATTCCAATGGTATTAATTAATAGTTTTGAATGGACTATGAGTGAGTTGTGGAAGGTTTACTTACCTGCTATGATTTTTGGATTTTTAGCAATGGCTCCTGCTGCTATTATTGCAGAGAAAAAAGGTAAGTTCAAAGAGATTTTAATTATTGGAATTGTATTTTTTGCTATTTCATACTTAATTATTGGACTTAGTTCTAGTGCCATTGCTTTTATGGTAGGAGTTGTAATATTTTTTGTTGGTTTTAATATGCATGAGCCTATTATGCAATCACTTGCTACAAAGTTTGCAAAAGTTCACCAAAGAGGTTTAGTGCTTGGTATTTTTAACTCATTTGGTTACTTAGGAACCTTTTTAGGAGGTTTACTTGGTGGTATTTTCTTTGAGAGTGTTACTTTAAGTACATTAGTAATTACAATTGCTATTATTTGTGCAATTTGGGCAATATTAATTCTTACTATGCCAAACCCTGCTAAGAAAAAGTTTGTTTATTTAGCTTTAAGTGATTATGATAAGAGTAAAACATCAAGTTTAGATGAAAACTCTATTGATGAGTGGTATATAAATAACACAGAGGGTGTTATTGCAGTTAAATATGACCAAGAGCTTATAAGTGAGCAGAAAATAAAAGAGCTTCTAAAGTAAATAGTAAATAGAATATATTTAACATAAATAATCAAGGAGATGGATTTGAAGAAAATAGTTTTACAATCTTTTCTATGCATCTTCTTGATTTTATATATTAACTCAAGTGCTACAAATACATCTTTTATAACAAATAAAAAACTATCCCAAATAGAGAAAAAATATGGTAAAAATGCTAAAAAAAGAGTTATACTATGGGATAAAATGCTTCAAGAAACGCAAAATAAAAAGATTCTATATAAACTTAAGAATGTAAATGATTTTTTTAATAAACTAACCTATAAAAGAGACTCAGTACACTGGAAAAAAAATGACTACTGGGCTACACCTTTTGAGTTTATGGGTACTAATGCAGGTGATTGTGAAGATTATGCAATTGCAAAATATTTTAGCTTAAGAAAACTAGGAGTCCCTGAAAACAAACTAAGAATTACCTATGTTACTTATCAAAAAGCAAATAGTAAATATGACCAGGCTCATATGGTATTAACATATTTTCATAAACCAGGTACAACTCCCATTGTATTAGATAATATTAATAAAAGATTAGTTTTAGCAAACAAAAGAGATGACTTAAAACCAATTTACAGTTTTAATGCAAGTGGACTGTGGCAAGCAAAAAACAAAGGTTCAGTAAAAGTTGGAGAAAATAATCTAAAAGCTTGGAAAAATCTAATGAGTAGAATTTAAAGGAAAAAAAATGTCTTTATCTAAACAACTTTATATAATCATTGCATTTATATTTTTTATGATATTTGCAGGGAACTTTATAATTAGTGTAAACAATACAAAAGAGTACTTAGAAACAGAGTCAATAACAAAAGCTCAAGATACAGCTACCTCTTTGGGTATGACTTTAAAACCTCTATTACAAGATGGTAATATAGCTGAAGTAAGAGGTGTTATAAATGCAATAGCCAACAGAGGTTTCTATAAAGAAATAAGAGTTGAAAATACAATATTTGAGATAAAACAAGCACAACTTTTAAATGCATCATCAGATATTCACACTCAAAACTGGACTATTACAAATATAGATGTGGCTAATGACTTAGGAACTATAGAGAAACAAACAACAGACTTAGAACTATCCCAACAGCTAGATAGCTTAAATGAAGAGTTTACAGAAAATACACAAAATCTTTTATATGAAGATACAGCCACATATATATTCAAACCAAATAAAAACTTCAAAGAAAATGATAGTGTTTCATTTAACTTCACAGTAGAAAATGAAAAAAATCAAGTTATTGATACATTTGCAAATCTAAATATAAATAAAATAATAGCAAAAGTACACAGAAAAGAGAAGTTTGATTATGTACCATCATGGTTTATTAAACTAGTTACCATAAATTTACAAGAGCAAAAAAGTGAAATCTCAAGTGGCTGGGAAACAACAGCTACTGTTTATGTTAGTGCAAATGCAGGTGAAGCTTATGCTAAACTTTATGAGCAAGCTAAAGGGGCTGTTTTATATGCATTTGTTGCATTTTTAATCTCTATGATGATTCTATTTGTATTTGTTCAATATATACTTAAACCTTTAAAAAAGATTGAAAAATTAGCTAATACAATCTCATCAGGAAAGTTTGATACTATTAAAAAACTTCCATGGACAACTGAGATTAGAAGTGTAGCAATCTCAATGAATGATATGTCAGTAAAAATTGAGTCTGTAATAAATAAACTAAATAAAAACCTAGAAAATATTACAAATAGATTATCAAAGGATGAATTAACAGGTTTACAACAAAAACAGAGCTTTGAAACAGATATAAAAAATATGTTTATCAATAAAGATACAGGTTATATTTTTGTTATAAATATATTTGATTTAGCAAATTTTGCAAAGACACATACAAATCAAGAGATAAATGAGTTTATAAAAGATTTTGTAAGAACATTAAAAAGCGTAAAACTAGAGAATAAAAACACCCAAATATATAGATTTTTTGGTTCAAAATTTGCATGTATTGCTAAGAAATTTAACTATGATGATGCTATTAAGTATACAAAACTTCTAAAAAAAGAGCTTGATGGATTAGCTGTTAAATATAACAAAAAAGATATAGCTCACATAGGTGCAACAGGTTTTAATCAAATAGGAACAATTCCTAATATGCTTCAAGCTGCAAGTGAAGCTTATGAAAAAGCGACTTTAATAGGCTCAAATGAATCATTTATTAGAGATAATGACGATTTAGCAAGGGATATGGAGTCTTGGAGAGATTTAGTATTTGATATTATTCAAAACTCAAACTTTGAAGTAAAATATATAAATGATGCAAGAAATTTACATACAAATGAAAGCAATATAATAATGCAAGAAGCATTTGCAAAAGCTGTTGATAAAGATAAAAATGATATTCCAATTGGAACATTTGTCTCAATTGCAGAGCGGTATGATAAAATCACACAGTTTGACAAAAAAGTGATTAAAAAGGTGATTGAACATATATTAATAAATAGCATAAAACATGAAATATCTATAAACCTATCACCTGAATCAATTAATGACACAGGCTTTATTTCATGGATTGAAGAGACTCTTACAAAATACAAAGAGATAAGCTCTCTTTTAGTATTCTCAATTACTGCTTATGCTGCAGCAAAAGATGTACAAAAGCTTAAGTTTTTTACAGATGAGATACACAAATTTGGTGCAAAAGTGATTATTAAAAGATTTGAAACAAAATTTATCCCACTAGATAATATCAAAGATTTTAATTTAGATTATATAAGACTTGCTAGAAGCTATACAACAAATATCTCAAATGAGAAATCAAAGCAAAGTTTTGTGGAGTCTATTTCTGAATTATCTTCACTGTTAAATATAAAAGTCTTTGCAGAAAATGTACAAGATGAGGAAGATTTAGAGACTTTAAAACAGTTTAATATACTAGGTGCAAGTAGATAATTTATAGTAGATATATTACTATTATTAATCATAGGTTAATAAAGGTTGATTATAATTCTGTTTTAATATTAAAAGGTTATAAATGTTTGATAAAATTTTAAGATTTTTTGTAAATAATTCAAGAATTAATTATACTCTATTTGTTTTAGTATTTGCAGTTGGAGTTTGGTCTTATAACAATACACCAAAAGAGATATTTCCAAGTTTTGAACTTGATATGATATCTGTAAAAGGTTCATACCCAGGTACTTCTGTTGATATCTTAGATAAGATGGCTGTAACAGAGATTGAAGATAATCTAAAAAATCTAGATAGTGTAAAGGAGATGACAACTGTAGTCTCTCCTGGAAGTTTTTCTATTATAGTTGAGCTAAAAAAGGGAAAAAATAAATATAACGAATCCAATAAGATAAAAGATACTATTGCACTTGTAAAAGGTGATTTGCCCTCAGATATGGATGAACCAAGTGTAAATGTACTTGATAAGAGTCGTGATGTAGTAGATATTGCATTAACTTCAAACAAATATACAACAGATGAACTAAAAAGTTTCGCAGATAATTTAAAAGGTAAAATCTTAAACATAAGTGGTGTAAATGATATTACTATATATGGTGATTCAGATGAGTATTATGAAATACTACTTGATGATAATAAGATAGATGCCTTAAATCTAAATAAAAATAGTATATTTAGTACCATATCAACTTTGTCTTATATTTTTCCTATAGGTAAGATTGAAGATAGTAAAAAACACTATTTTTTATCCACTTACAATGGAGCTAAGACAGCTAAAGAGTTTGCTAATACCTTAGTGAAAATAGATGGTAAAAATATATATCTAAGTGATATAGCAACTATTAAAAAAACATACGAAGAGTCCTCTACTCTTTTTTCATTTAATGGTAAAAATGCTTTATCCCTATCCGTAGAACAAAGTAATACAGCTGATGCAATAGAGCTTGTAAAAAATATAAGAGAGTTAATACCCAACTTAGAGAAAGAAAATCCAAATATTAATATAACTGTATCTGATGATAATAGTGAAAAAATACAAGATAGATTAAATATAGTAATCTCTAATATTTTACTTGGAATTATTTTAATTACAATTTTAGTAATGCTACTAATAAACTTTAGAATGTCCTTTATTATTGCAGTTGGTATCCCAACTTCTTTTGTGATAGCAGCAGCTTATATGTACTTTACAGGCTATACAATAAACCTAATATCGCTTGTGGGAGTTTTAATTGCAATTGGTATTGTAGTTGATGATGCTATTGTTGTAAGTGAAAATATACAACAGCATATAGAAGAGGGTTATCCTCCCAAAGAAGCTGCAATAATGGGTGCTAAAGAGATGGTAAAACCTGTAACAGTAGCATCACTAACAACTCTATTCTCATTTTTACCTATTTTAATGATAAGTGGTACTATGGGAGAAGTTATAAAGCTAATTCCTATTGCACTTAGTGCTCTTGTTGTGGCTTCACTTATTGAGTCTTTTCTATTTTTACCAATTCATGCAGCACATGTATTAAAAAACAATTCAAAAGTTACTTCATGGGAAAAAGCAAATAGAGTTTACAATGCTATTATTCAATTTTGTATGAAATGGAAAAAGAGTTTTATTACAATATTTCTTATCTTAGTTCCTATTATAATCTTTACACAGTTTAAAAGTTCAAAATTTCAACTATTTCCACAGTTTGATGCAAGTAGTGTAAGAGTTACTCTAAAAGCAAATGTAAATACCACCTTAGAAGAGTCATTTAAAATAGTTCAGTCAATTGAAGATGATTTAATGAAACATGAAGAGAGATTTTTTATAAGAAGTATAGATTCAGTTGCAGGATTTAGACGAGATGTGGGTGGAAATACAGAAAACTTCCCCTATGCTATGTATATGACAGTAGAGTTAAAAAAACTAAAACCTCAAAACTTTTTAGATAAATATATTACCCCTTATCTTAGTTTTTACTATGACAACCAGGGTAGACAAAGAACTACAAAATCAACCCAAATAGCAAAAGAGTTAGATAAGTTTTTAGAACAAAAAGATTATAAGAGTAAGTTCAATCTAAAAGAGATTGAGCTAGTACAAAGAAGAGTTGGACCTGTAAAATCTGATATTAAAATTGGTTTAGTATCAAATGACAATCAAAAAATAATAAAAAATGTTGCACTACTTGAAGATAAAATAGAGAGTTTAGAAGGAATACTATCCACATCAAACTCATTAAAATTTGGTGTTGATGAGCTAAAATTAAAAGTTAATAATTACGGGGAACAACTAGGCTTAACCGAATCATTTATAGGCTCTTATCTTTCAAATTTATATTTGCTAAAGAAAAAAGCTGTGTCATTTGACAAAGAGAAAATGCTTGATATAAAAATAAAATCTATAAATCAAGATGATTATGAAAACTTTTTAGATACACAAATTCCACTACAAGATGGAAAATATGTAAGATTAAGTGAAGTAGTTACAATAAAAACACAAAAAGCGTTTGAGCAAGTAATAAAAGATAAAGGTGAAAAAAACTTCTATGTATTTGCAAATGTTGACCCAGAAGTTATAACAGCTAATGAAGTTATGAATAAAATTGATACAACATTAAAGCAAATAGAGAAAGATGGTGTAAGACTTATTATAAAAGGTGAAGCACAAAAGAAAAAAGATCTTATGAGTGATATGGTTTTAGCTACAGGTTTAGCATTGATTTTAATTATGATATCAATGTTGTACTTATTTAACTCCTTTAAAGAGACTTTTATAGTAATGAGTATTATCCCATTTTCACTTTTAGGAATATTAATAGGTCATAGTATAATGGATATAAACTTATCAATGCCATCTATGATAGGAGCTTTAGGTCTTGCAGGGGTTGTTATTAATGATGGTATTATTATGATGACATATCTAAAAAAAGCAAAAAGTGTAGATGAGATATTTATAAAAGCTACGAAAAGATTTAGACCTATTATAATTACTACTGTTACAACTATTGTTGGTATGAGTTCACTTATCTTCTTCCCAACAGGACAAGCTGTGATATTTCAACCAATAGGTATATCACTTGGATTTGGTTTACTATGGGGAACTATTTTAAATCTTATTTATTTACCTGTATTTTATGCACTAACACACAAATTAAGAAAACATAGTAGTTAGGTTAAAACCAAACTACTATTTCTAAGCCTTTTTGATTTTTGTTATTATATTCAAAACTGCAGTTTGCTGCACTTACTTCAAAATTCATTTGATTTGTTAGTATCTGCTGTACATTATAAAGTCCAAGTCCAACTCCTACAGCTTGATGTTTTGTAGTATAATATGGTTCAAACAGTTTATCAAGACTACTTTTATCTACACCATTTGCGCAGTCTTTAATACTTAAAGTATTATCTGTAAGTTTTATTATAATTACTCTTTCATCTTCATTTTTTCTTTGATAAAGTAACTCAATTGAGTTATCTAACATCTTAAGAAGTGCTTGCTTAAACTCATTTTCATATATCTCTTTATTTACATTTTTATCAAGTTCAAGCTTTACATCTATACTATAATCTTCAATAACCACATCTAAATAGTTTACTGTCTGCTTTATGATACTAGCTATATTTTTAGTCTCTAACTTACTGCTCCTTACTAAAAAGAAATCCTTAAAATCATCTATCGTACTTGATAGATAGTTTGCTTTATTTAAAATTAAATCACAATTAGAGTTTAGTTTTTCATCATCTAGAGTTTTCATTTGATTATAGAGTTTCATTGAGCTTGAAGCTGTTGTTATAACATTTAAAGGTTGTCTCCAATGGTGTGCAATATTATGTAAAATTTGTGCTATAGATGACATTTTACTTTGCTGAAATATTAACTTATCTTTCTGTTTTGCTTCATTTTGAAGTTTTATTTCGTGAGTTATATCAACAAGTGTTGCTATTATATAACTATCAAAACTCTTCATTGAAACACTCACTTTAAAGTGTACTGTGTTTTTATTCTCATCGTATATTGCAGCTTTAAATGATTTTTCAGGGTTAGCCATTACATGTTCAGCCCAATTATTTCCGTTATAATCAATATCAACTAAATATCTCTCATCATCCATATCAATAAAGGCAGTACATACACATCTATATTTTTCTTTAAACTCTAATAGACTTCTACAGTCTGTAAAGAACTCTAGTAATCTTTTATTTGCATTTACTATCTCTTCTCCATCGGTGATAATTATTATACTTGATTGGGAGTCTAAAAGTAGCTGAGTTTTATTTCTTTGTCTTCTTAATCTTTTTACTATACTTAACAAATTTGTATTTAGTTTTTTTATATTTCTTGTGTAACTATTATATGAGTAGATTGATACAATAAATATAAGTGAAAATAGTAAAATAAAAACTAGTAAAAAAGCTTGCTTTTTAAAATTAGTTATTAAGCTTGTGTCTATCTCATCTATTTTTTTAAATGCAAATATATACCCTATACCATCTTCTACTTTCTGCTTTGTTACAAAATAGTTTTCAAATATTGTATAGCTATCTAAATCTTTTAAAACAGAGATTTTATCCTCATCTAATTTTTCTAATATATCATTTGATGCATCTAAGTTTGCCACATAATAGTCACCTACAAAACTATTTGTAAAAGGTCTTTTTATACTTTTTTTATACTTTTTATCTACTAATATAATAGGCGTAAAACCTTGCTTTTGGATATTTTTAGCTATGGAGTTAAACTTTGTTATTGTCTGAATATATCCAAGTTTTTTTCTATTTTCATATACAGGAACAACTGCTTTAAATGTAAGTCCATACCACGTAATCTCAATAGATTTTTTAACCCCATCAAAAGGTTTGAAGTTTTTTGTATCAAACTTCTTAAACTCCATATTATCAGTCCATGACCTATATAGACTTATAAAATCTTTATCAAATACTTCTATCCAAAGATTTTTGTAGTTTGTATTATTTCTTAATGCAAACTTTAAACTTTTATACCTTAAATCACTAAAATCTCTACTTTTAAAAGCACTTATTAGCTTATCACTATTTGCTATTGGTAATGCAATAGCAGCTGTTGAATTCTTTTTATTATCAACAAAAGATACTATATGACTTTTAATATCAGTTGATAATTTTGTATAATTTTCATGAATTAAACTTTTTTCTTTTTCTTCTATATAGATATATGATATTAATATAAATGCTAATATAAAAGTAGTAAATATATATAAAAATCTTTTATTGTCTTTTTTTAAATTCATTCTATTTCTTAGTTTTAGGATATTATCTAAGATTATATTTTATAATACTATATTATAAATATAAAACTCTTCAAGGCATTCAGACTCATATCGTAAGGTTCAACATTCATTTTTTTAAGAGTATATCTAACATTTAAAAGCATTTTTGACATGAGATTTTCAAAAGAGAAGTTTGAGTGATCTAGGATAGTCTCTTTATTAGTTTTTATATACTCTAGATTTCTAATCTCATTTAAGTTATCTGTATCTTTTTTCATAAACTCTATTTGCCAATTATTTTGCCAAGTTGTAAATAAATAGTTTCCATCAAAATCTTTTTTTGTTCTTACTTTCCATCTAATTACCTGTAAGTATGTATATAGCTCTTGCATATATTTTTTGTTGTATTGTACAGCTGCAAATTGGTGAGGTTTTTCAAGATTATAAGCTTTATAGATTAGTTTATATAAACCAATAATCAAAAAGTCATTTCTATTATCTATATTTGCTTGTGTAAATGCATAATACAAATACTCATTTGCAGTTTTTAATTTTATTTCATCTTGAATAATATTAATATAGTCTTTATTTGTTTTGATTTGTTTATTTAAATCATCTGCTAGATTTTTATTATAAGAGTATGGATTTCTTAAATCAAGTTTCTTTTTATACTTTAATAAATCTTCAATAATTTGATTCTTATACATACCAACTTGAGCTGCTGATGTAGTTTTCATACTACTTTTTATACTATTTTGTACAACGCAGCCTTGAAAAAAAGAGATTATAAAAGTAAGTAGAAGTAGATTTATAATATTTCTTTTTTTCATAATAGGCCTTTTAATTATTTTAGTTTAAAGATTCTAATTCTTTATTTATTTTATCAAGTTTTATCTTTATATCTTCAAGGGCAGTTTTATTGTCTTGAACCACATGAGCAGGGGCATTTGCCACAAAGTTTTCATTTGATAACATACCATTTAGTTTATCAAACTCTTTTTGAGTTTTCTCTTTTTGCTTTGTAAGTTTATTAATAATTGGACTCATATCAATCTCATCTGTTGGTAAGTAAACCTCTAAGTTATCACTTACATCTGTTATACTATTCTCAACTTTTGTACTTACAAACTCAACATCTTCAACTTTTGATAGTTTTTCAATAAATGGTTTTGCTAAATCTGTATCAATCTGCTTATCTAGCTTTATATATGCTTTTGTAATTTTACTATTACCCATATCAATAACAACTTTTGCTCTTCTAATTGCTGTTATAGCCTCTTCAATTATTGCAAACATTGATTCACTATTTTTATCTTTTGGTAGCTGTTTTGGATAGTTCATTACCATTATTGAGTTATTATTCTCAAGCTCTTTTCCACTTAATCTTTGATATAAATACTCTGAGATAAATGGCATAAATGGCGATGTTAGCTTAAGTGTCTCTTTGAAAATACTCCCAAGCTCAATAATTGAGTCTTTACTTGCTTTTGAATACTCAATACCCCAATCACAAAACTCATTCCAAACAAACTTATATAAACTAGCAGCAGCTTCATTAAACTTATATGTATCAAGATTTTGTCTTACTTCATCAACTGCATTTGAAAGTCTTGAAAGCATATACTTTCCAAGTGGTGTTTGAACTTCTATCTCATTTAAATCAGGGAATATTTTCACATTTAGCTGTAAGAAGTTAGCAGCATTATAAAACTTATTTGTGAAGTTTCTATACAATTCAAGATGTTTTTTACCAAGCTTGATATCTCTTCCTTGAACAGCTAAGTATGCAAGTGAAAACCTTACAATATCTGCACTAAACTCTTCAACCATATCAAGTGGGTCAATAACATTACCCTTTGATTTTGACATTTTTGCACCATTTTCATCCCTAACTAAAGCATGCATATAGATATCTTTAAATGGCAACTCTTTTTGGAAATGCTCTCCCATCATCATCATTCTAGCAACCCAGAAAAACATAATATCAAAACCTGTAATAAGCAATGAGTTTGGATAAAAATCACTTAAATCATCTTTATTAAAAGTCTCTTGCATTTTTCCATTATTTCCCCAACCAAGTGGTGAAAATGCCCACAATGCAGAACTAAACCATGTATCTAAAACATCTGGGTCTTGAGTATAGTTTTTACTTGCACACTTTGGACAAGCTTTAGGTTGTTCATTCTTATCAGCCCATTGATGATTACAATCATCACAATAAAATACAGGAATTCTATGTCCCCACCATAACTGTCTTGAAATACACCAATCCCTTAACTCATCCATCCATGCTCTATATGAGTTTAACCAATGGTTTGGATGAAACTTTGTTTCACCTGCATAGGTCTTTTTAATTGACTCTTTTGCAACCTCATTTCTTACAAACCACTGCTTAGAAATATAAGGCTCAACAATATTCTTACATCTATAACAGTGCCCTACTTGATGATTATGCTCTTCAATTTTTGTGATATATCCCTCATCTTGAAGTTTTGATACTATTGTTTGCCTTGCATTTAGTCTCTCAAGTCCTGCAAACTCTCCACAGTAGTCATTTAAGATACCTTTTTCATCAAAACATGTAATAAAATCTAAATCATGTCTAATACCAACTTCGTAGTCATTTTGGTCATGGGCCGGAGTTACTTTTACGATTCCAGTTCCAAACTGCATATCAACATGCTCATCTGTAATAATTTTTATCTTTCTATTTGTAAGTGGTAGCAGTACTTCTTTTCCTACAATATCTGTATATCTTTCATCATCTGGGTGAACCATAATAGCTGTATCGCCAAAATATGTTTCAGGTCTAGTTGTTGCAACTGTTATATGTCCACTTTCATTAGCAAAGTGATAGTTCATATGATAAAACTTTCCATTTACTTCATCATACTCAACTTCAATATCAGAAAGAGCTCCATCATGTGTACACCAATTAACCATATAGTTATTTTGTACAATCATCCCTTCATTGTATAGATGAACAAAAGCCTCTTTAACAGCTTGCTTTAATCCCTCATCCATAGTAAATCTTTGTCTAGACCAAGCAGGAGTAATTCCTAACTTTCTCATTTGATGTACAATAGTTCCACCACTGTACTCTTTCCACTCCCATACTTTTTCTAAAAACTTTTGCCTACCTAACTCTTCTTTTGTGGTTCCTTTAGCTAAAAGCTGTTTTTCAACAACATTTTGAGTAGCAATACCTGCATGATCAGTTCCTGGCTGCCAAAGAGTTTTATATCCATCCATTCTTTTATATCTAGTAATAATATCTTGCAAAGTAAATGTAAGTGCATGACCTATATGTAAACTTCCTGTTACATTTGGTGGGGGCATCATAATTGCAAATTTTTTATCTTCTTCTTGAATTGACTTATTTCCATCAATCTCAAAATAACCCCTATCTTCCCAAATCTTATAAAAATTATCTTCTACTTTTGACGGTTCATATTTTTCACTCATAAAACTTCCTATATCATAAATCATTTAAAATTTATTTTGATTATATCTAATTTTTCCTTTAGATAAATTTTCTTATATTACATTAGCTATTATACACTATCGGGTGCTATTTTCTCATCCATGCTATCTTTTATAAGTCCTGCTTCTTTTAAAAATGGACTTGCTACAAAAGATATTTTTTTCACTTTATCATATTTTGCAAAAGATAGGTATAAAATATCTTTAGCTCTAGTTACAGCCACATAAAAAAGCCTTCTCTCTTCATCCATACTTCCACCTTTGCTCATAAGCTTTCTATTTGGAAATCTACCATCCATTAAATCTATTACATAAACCTCTTTAAACTCTAAACCTTTACTTGCATGAACAGATAGAAGGTTTACTCCATCTCCTTCACTCATCTCACTTCCACCTAAAATCATTGAGTTTACAAACTTTGATAAATCACTAAAGTTTCTAGTTAGATTTTTTAAAAGCATAACTTTTCTATTTATCTTTGCTAAACTTTTTGTTTTTTGCATCACATTTACTGTTCCATCTTTTTGAGTTGCTCTTTTTATGGCTAACATCTCTTTGATTTTAGAGTACATCATAGATGAGGATATTGATGTTACTAAAGAGTTTGGATTTTTTGTACGTCTTAATAGCTTCAATAGTAAATAAAAGTCATAGATATATTTCGCACCATCAACGGATAATTTTGGATGTTTTAAGATTGGGTTTGCTAAAAAAGCTTCATCAAAACCACAATCTTTAAACTTAGAAATAGAACCCAATTCAATAAAATCATCAAATAGACCAAGTTGAATATTTTTTACTTTATTTGATTCATATGGATTTTTTATAGAAGGATTTGGTGAGAATAGACCCTTAAATAAATCTCCACTACCAAGCTTTATCAATGCATCAAAAATATCTTTTGCAATAGCTTTTCCAATACCCTTACCATGTTCTAAAACATGAATAAAAGCCATCATATCATTGTGTGAAAGTTGCATAACTAACACATCAAGCAAAAACTTTATCTCAACAGAATCAAAAAAAGACATACCACCTTTTCTTTTAGCAGGTATTTTATACTCCCTTAAGTTTGCTTCAATTCCATCTGCACTTGAGTTATTTCTAAAAATTATTGCTATTTCATTATGTGGAGTCTGACTTTGTGATATTAGTTCAGATATATACTGATATTGTGAAAATAGCTCATTAAATGCTAATAGTCTTGGTTTATAATCAATATCTGTTCGTATTACTTCAAGCTTCTTTTCATATACTCTTTCATTATATTCAATTACTTTAGTAGCTAAATCTAATATAGGCTTTGAAGATCTATAGTTTTTTCGCAAAGTAAAAACATTAGCATTATGATACCTTTTAGAAAATGTGGAGATGATACCAATATCAGAGCCATTAAAAGCATATATACTTTGGTCATAATCACCCACACAAAAGAGAGATTTTGGTTTAAAGCCATCTAGCAAACGCCCTTGTAACGGATTAGTATCTTGGTATTCATCTACTAATATCTCTTTAAACACATACTCTTTATCTTCTAAAGTCTCTAGCATAAGAGTTAGCAAATCATCAAAACTTGCATACTTATATCTCTTTTTTAAATCCCCAAACTCTAAAACAACATCTTCATAAATCATCACATACATCTCATGGTCTGGATTTTTATTCTTTATCCACTCTCCAAAACTTTCACCCTCATTTGAGTTTAAATATAAAGAGTACATATCATAAAGATATCCACCATCATAGGGATTTACATCATCATGTCTATCATAAAAAACTCTTTTTTCATAAAGTGACCTAAAGAGTGTTTTTAACTCATTTGGTTGCTTTAATTTTATATTTTCATCTAACTGTTTTAAAAGTTTATAAGAGACTGAGTGAAAAGTTCCAGCCATAATATTTTTTGCAGTATCTTTACCAAAATATTTACCAATTCTTTGTACCATCTCAGCTGCTGCTTTATTTGTAAAGGTTAATAATAGTATCTCTTCTGGTCTTACACCGTTATTTATTAAATTTGCAATTCTTCCTACAATTGTAGAGGTTTTTCCAGTACCTGCACTTGCAATAATAAGATTATAACCTTTTTGACAAGTGGCGGCTTGTAGTTGCTCTTCATTTAGATTTGATAAGGGCATATTATTTGATTTTCATAGTGGAGTTATTCATTTTGAAATATTAGCATAAATTAATTAAGACTTATTGAAGTTTGAAATAAAAAAAGGGCACTAAGACTAGCACCCCTTTTTAACACAAGGAAACATAAAAAAAATTATTCATATTAAGAAAATTCTATCTTATATGTTTATAAATAAGTCGCTGCGTCAACCTATCTATGAATTAATTGTAACAAAGGAACATTAACTAATATATAATCAATAATTAATGAATAGTTAACTACTTAAGTAGAAACATTATTATTCTTTACAATTATCTGTAAGAGCTTATAATACCCTATTAAAATAATAACTCCCACATATATAAAAAGCTCTATATTTATTGATTTTTGAGCCATAACAAAATGAATAGTAATAAGTAGCAATGCTATGTAGATAGCTCTATGAAACTTTTTAAACTTTTTAAATAATCTTTTAGTTGAAGTAATAGCCATAAATAAAAGTATAAACATAGCAATCATTCCAAGATAAATAAAAGGTTTATCTAAAGTCTCTTTTAATACAAAACTAAAACTCATTTGTGCATCAAATATTATAAAATTCAACATATGTAAAAATGCATAAAAAAATCCCCACAAACCAATAGCTCTTCTATATTTTATAAGATTCACTCTTTTCTTAATCATAGAAATAGTTATTGATAAAAAAAGAATAACTGTCCCCGCAACTCCTGTAATAGTATAAATATATTTTATAGGATCAGCTACTTCAAAGATAAATAATTGGCTTAATAGATAAACCAAAGGTAAAACAAATACTAAATTTATTATAACTTTTCTCATCATATAAACTTTGTTAAATCCATTCCCTTATATAAATAAGCCACCTGTTTTTCATAACCATTAAACATCAAGGTTTTTTGTTTAAAAAACTTCCCTAAAACTCTTTCAGTTTTTTGAGACCATCTTGGATGGTCCACATTTGGATTTACATTTGCATAAAAGCCATACTCTCTAGAGTTTTCTTTTTGCCATGAGTTTATGGGTTGCTTATTTGTAAATGATATCTTTGCAATTGTTTTAACTGATTTAAATCCATACTTCCAAGGAACTATAAGTCTTATTGGAGCTCCATTTTGGTTTGGCATCTTTGCACCATATAACCCCACAGCCATTATAGTTAAATCATTCATAGCCTCATCAATTCTTAAACCCTCAACATAAGGGTATGAAATAGTTGGAAATAGGCTACCTTGGTTGGGAAACATCTGTTCATCATATTTTGTTTCAAATCTTATATATTTTGCATCAGATAAGGGTTTTAACTGCTTAATTAGCTCTTTTAAAGGAAAACCAATCCATGGTACGACCATAGACCAGCCCTCAACACATCTAAACCTATATATTCGCTCTTCAAGTTGTACTTTTGATAAAAACTTATTCAAATCAAAGATATGCTCTTTTTCAACTAAACCACTCACTTCTATTTCCCAGTTACTTGTATCCATATCTTTTGCTAAGTTTTGAACTTCGCTTTTTGAAGTAGTAAATTCATAAAAATTATTATAAGATGTTATTTTTTCATAGCTAGTTAAGTCTAGACTGTTTTGATTTTTATCTTCTATAAAGTTTAGATTTTTAGTTGGTAAACTCTCTTTTGCTAATGCTTCAAGAATAGCACCACTTGATACTAAAGATGCAGCACCTAGTTTTATAAAGCTTCTTCTTTTATTAAATAACTCTTGGGGAGTTACTTCATTTTCACTTATGTTATAAGATGGTTTTTTTATTATATTCATACGTATCCTTCACATATTTATAAGGCTATTTTATACCTTTTATGTGAAGAGTACGTTTAGTCTAAAGAGATTTTTTAGATTTTTTTAGCAGCTTGTAGTACCTTATCATAGTGTGGTTCTTCTGTTATTTCAGGACAAACCTCTTTATATACTACCTTTCCTTTTGTATCCACAATAAAAATAGCCCTTGCAGTTAATCCAGCTAGTGCTCCATCTTTTAAAAGTACACCATATGCATTTGCAAACTCTTTAGCTCTAAAATCAGATGCAACTCTTAGGTTTTCTATTCCTTCAGTTGTACAAAACCTACCCATTGCAAATGGTAAATCCATAGATACAATAGTAACCTCAGTATTTTCAATACTTGAAGCTTCTTCATTAAACTTTCTAGCTTCAGATGCACAAACAGGTGTATCTAGTGAGGGAACTACTACAATTATTTGATTTTTCTCTTTTTCACCACCTACTTTAATAGTTGATAAATCTTTAGTTACTAACTCAACTAAAGGTGCCTTGCTACCTACACTTATGTCATGTCCTGTCAAATATACTGTATTACCTTTTAATTTTGTTGATCCCATAATAGTCCTTTTTTTATAGTTTGGTTCTAATATAACCATTTTCTAAGACAATCTTATTCTCATTTAGAAGCTTTGTCAATGTGGCTTTAAAAGCCTTTTTACTCATACCAAAAATCTGTTTAATATCTTCTGGATTACTTTTGTATGTGAAGTTCATCCTATCATTATTTTGACTTAATACATATAAAATTTTATCATCATCAATCTTTTTTCCGATTTTTTGCAAAGATATATCAAGCTTGTTATCATCTCTAACATTTTTAATATAGGCTCTTTTTCTATCGCCCACATTTACACTTTCAAATATTTCATTATGAAAAAGCATCCCATCATTTTTATTATTTACTACTACTTTAAATCCAAGTGGAGTTTTAGAGTAAACTAAGATATCAACCTCATCATTTACTTCATATCTTATATTATTGTTTGATAGTTTAAACTTTTCAATTGCTATTAATCTATTGGTTCTGTCATCTAATTGTAGTTGCAGTACTTTATAATCACCAACTTTAAAGTTAGTTTTTTGTTTATTTTGTGGTACTAATATATGCTTTGGTAAACCTATATCAACAAAAGCACCAAAACTTGCAATATCAACAACTTCTAATGATGCTAACTTATCTAAGTAAACATAAGGCTTAAGCGTAGTTGCTACTAATCTATCTTCACTATCTGTGTAAATAAATACCTCAATTAAACTATCTATATGCATACTTTTATCTATGTATGCATTTGGTAGAAGAACTTCCTCTTCATCTTTTGCTATTAAAAATAGCCCGTACTCTGTCACCCTATTTACTTTTAAAGTATTAACTCTACCTATTTCAATTCTTTTATCCATTTTGGTTATTCCGTTCTTTATTAAATATTTTTGATTTATTATATCTAAGTTTTGTAGTTTTTTGATAAACTAAAGTTAGATTAATAATTTATAGATTAAATATTAGCTATAATAGCAATATAAAGCAATTAAGGATTAACATGTTATCTATTAGTTTTAATACACCTGACTTTGTTAAACAACACTTGAAAGAGAATTTTAAACAGAAAAGATTAAATCTTGATTTAACACAAGAGGGTCTTTCTAAAAAAAGTGGTGTTAGTCTTGGAAGTCTTAAAAGATTTGAAAGAACTGGACAAATATCTTTGGAATCACTTTTGAAACTATCAGTTATTCTTGACTGTTTAGATGATTTTTTGGATATTGCAAATAAAAAAGAAGAGAGTATAAACTCTTTAGATGAGATTTTAAAAAAAGACTCCCAAATAACCAAAAAAAGAGGTAGTATAAGATGAGTAATAAACTAGTCAACGTTTTTTATAATAAAGCTCACGAAAAACTAAAAGTTGGAAGACTAGTATTGAATAATAGAAAGATTTATTTTGAGTATGACAAGGACTTTTTAAATACTGGCATTGAACTATCCCCTTACAAACTTCCTTTAAAAAGTGGTGTTTTTACAGATTATGATAATATATTTGATGGTTTATTTGGATTATTTGCTGATTCTTTACCTGATGGTTGGGGAAGATTGCTTATGGATAGATATCTTCTTTCACAAAGATTTAATCTAAGTGAGATTACAGCATTAGATAGACTTATGCTAATTGGAGATTATGGAACAGGAGCTTTAAGCTATGAACCAATAATTCAAACGTTAAACAATAACAAATTTTTAAGTTTAGATAAGTTAGCTACATCATCATTAGAGATTTTAAAAGGTACAAATGAAGAAAATATTGAAACATTAGTTGCAAATAACGGTTCAAGTGCAGGTGCAAGACCAAAAGTGATGATTCAAATAAATGATAAAAATGAAATTTTATCAGGTAATCAGAAATTAACTAGTGGATATGAACACTATTTAGTAAAATTTCCTAGTAGTTCAGATAGTTTTTATATTGGAAAGCTAGAGTATATTTACTCTTTGATGGCAAAGGATGCCAAAATAGAGATGACCAAAACTAAATTACTTCATGGAAAAGATAATAGCTACTTTTCAATAAAAAGATTCGACAGAAATAAAGATGAGAGAATTCATATGCATTCTCTAGCTGGTATGGTTCATAGTGATTTTAGAGTACCTACAGTTGATTATGATGATATATTAGCTTTGACTTTTAACTTAACTAAAGATATTAAAGAAGTTATAAAAGTATATAGGTTAGCTATTTTTAATCTAGTTACTCATAATAGAGATGACCATGCTAAAAACTTCTCTTTTATTTTAGACTATAAAAACAACTGGAAATTTGCACCTGCATATGATCTTACTTTTTCATATGGACCTGGAGGTGAACATAGTACTACATATCTAAATGAGGGAAAAAATCCCACAAGAAAACATCTTGAAGAACTTGCATTAAAACATGGTATTAAAGATTATAAAAATATAATCGATGAAGTTTGTAGTGCAGTATCAAGATTTAAAACTTATGCAAAAGAAGTTAACATATCTGAAAAATATGCAAGTGATATTTTTAATCAGTTTGTCTTATTTTAGAATTTTTCCCTTGACTTTTCTGTGGTACTTTCAAAAATCAGGCATAATAAATATCCACCATTTGCTCTTGCTGTAATATATCTTCTTGTTCAACTCCAAATATTAAATCAATACTTAAATCTTTTGTATTAAAGTTATCTAACAAATCAGTAATTAAGCTAATAGGGGTACCTTTTTTTATATAAAAAACTAATACCACTTTTGAATAATTTAGTTTATTTAAATCTAACTCATTAAATGATCTTAAATCTAAAGTTAGTAAATAAATATTGCTATTTGGTTTATCATTAAAAACAGAAGCTAAATCTTTTTTATCAACAGATAAATCATCAGTAAACTTTGGTAAACCACACCCTTTTAAAAGAGAAATTAGATTTTTAAAAACTTTAAACTCATATATTAGTTTAACTTTATAGGGATATTCAATCTCTTTTAGCTTAATATCATTATGCACTTGTTGTTTTTGATTTTCATCAACTTTATTTAGTAAAGTACTCATCTTTTCTAAATCAATCGTTTGGCACTCAGGACAGAAACCAGCTGATTTTTCTTTATTTGTTAAAGTAATCTCAGATTTACACGTTAAACAACTATAAGCAATATTTTTTTTACACATTATTAAACCTTTTTATTTCTAATAATCTCAGCCATTAATGACTCTCTAACTTGCTTAATCTCATTTTCTAACTCATCAATTTCTATTATCTTATCTAAGATTATCTCCTCATAATCTAATATAAGTGCTTTTTGTGCAGCTGCTTTATCTAAAAGCTCTTTATTACTTAGATTACTAAACTCTAATCTACTATCGTAGAAACTTGAATCTTTTAATGTACTTGTAATCTCTTCAATACTTAACATTTATAATCCTTTAAGAAAATATCTATGTAAAACTTTACTATTACTACTGTTAAGCTTGTATTATATATAATATTATACATAATGATTAGTTGGCAAAAAAAAGGAGATTTTAAAATGGATAACTTAGACAAGATTGCCCATCATATCAGGTCTATATCAAAAGATATGTATAGTGTAAAAAGTACTATAATGATTAAGGAAAAAGAAAAAAAAGATTTAATGAAAAAAGAGAAAAAAAGAAGAGAGAGCTTAAAAAAAGCTCAAAGTAAGTTTAATAATATATCAACAAACCTAAAAGCAGATGAATATAATGAGTTTTTAAAAATAGTAAAAGATTCAGGTATGACAAAATCTGCTTATCTTAAAAAACTAATTTTAGATGATATAGATAAAAAAAAGGTAAAAATTAAATGATGGAAAATATTTATATAATTGGTGATGTTCATGGCTGTTATAAAACTTTATTAGCTCTAATAGGTAAGCTACCTCAAAAGGATAAATCTCATATATGTTTTGTAGGTGACTTATGTGATAAAGGCAATAATTCAAAAGATGTAATAGAGTTTGTAAAATCAAATAACTATGATTGTGTTTTAGGTAATCATGAAATAATGTTTATTGATAATGCAACTGAAATACTTAAAACAAATAAAATAGATGAAGAATCAAGTTTTTGGATTAATAAATGTGGCGGTAAAGAGACTTTAGAAAATTATGATAATGATAAAAAACTTTTACAAGAACATATATCTTACTTTAAAACTTTACCTTTATATTTAGAGTATAAACATCTTAAAACAAAAGATAATAGACACCTTGTAGTATCTCATTCTCATATCTTAAATACTTGGAAATATAAAGATTATGATAAAGATTCACAAGATTATAAATCATTTGAAAATGATTGCTTATATTCAAGATATAAAAGCTTTGATAATAGCGAGATATTTAATGTATTTGGCCATACACCAGTGCAAAATCCACAGATCAATGATTTTAAGGCTAATATTGATTTAGGCTGTTTTTTCAAAAGCGAAAATGAAAGCGGTTGTCTTTGTGCTTTAGCATTTCCTTCAATGAAAACTTATATGCAAGAAAATATTGAAGATTGAACTTCAAGGAGGTTCATCCGACTAGATAGGAGTATTAAAAATTTTGTGTCAATCTGATATAGTCAGAAATCTTCACTTTAGGTTAAAAATAGGTTAGAAAAATCTAACCTATGGGTTCAAAGAAGAATTTATAAAATGGTGTTACTGTGATGTTCTCTTTTAAATCAGATTGGTTATATGTGATTATGTGTTTTTCATCCACTTCAAATGGTAGTTTTTTTAGACATTGAAATTCTCTATCTTGATTTTGTAAAGTTAGCTCATAACATACTTGTATTGCAATTGTAATACCCTCTTTTTTTGCGATAAAATCACACTCAAAATTTTTGTTGTAAAAGTATATCTCATAATTGTTTCTTGTCAGCTCTGTATAAACTAAATTTTCAAGAAGTTTTCCTTTATTGTTAGAAAAGCTATAGCTAAGAGATACAAAACCATTGTCATTGCAATATATTTTTTTCTTTGAGTTATTTTGCTCTTTGAGTGAAAACGAATATTGTTTTAACTCATCAACCAAATAACTCTCTTCTAGGTATGAGATATACTCTTTAATGCTTTTATCATTGATTTTAATCGCTTTTGATAGTGAAGTGTATGAATACAATGAGCTTATATTTGAAAGTAGAAAATAGCTTAACTCTTTAAAACTTTTAACATCTCTTATGGCATTATTTGTAACACAATCTTTCAATAAAATAGTATCATAATAGCTACTTAATATCTCTCTTCTAAATTCTTCTTTATTGTCATAAACTTCTACAAACGAGCCAAAGTTAAGCATATTGTCAACTATATTTAATACCTTTGGAGTATTTTGTATAAGCTCCATATATGAGTTGATATTGTTTATTTTTAGTAGTTCTTTAAGTGTTAGGGGATAAACTTTTTGAGTGATATATCTACCTGTAAGTAAAGTAGCTAGCTCACCATTTAAAAGTGAAGAGTTTGAACCTGTGATAAAAATCTTTTGAAACTCTTGGCTATCATACACACTTTTAATATATTTTTCCCAACCACTTATTGCTTGTATCTCATCTAAAAATATATAAGTGATCTTTTTTTGTGTTAGTTTTTTAGCAGTTTGTATCACTTCATAAAGTTTTGTAGGGTCATCACTGTATGGTATAAAAAAAGGATCATCAAGATTTATATATAAAATTTCTTGAGGGTCTATAGTTTGACTCAAGTGATTTATTAGCAGTTTAAACAGTGTTGATTTACCACTTCTTCTTATACCTTGTAGTACTTGGATATGTTTTAGTTCTAGTTTTTTAACCAAGTTATGAAATATATCTCTTTAATACAAATCTTTATAAGGATTATTCCAGTGTTTATTCTGAGATATAATCAACAATATATTTGTTAATTTTATTGTTTTTTAAGGTGCGACTAATTTAAGACATATTATTTCACTTTCTATGCAACTATATTCAAACTGGTGATAAACGGTTCAAATAACTATGAGGTATAACTCTATTATAAAACATTTATTATAATTAGTCATTAATATTTTATTAAATATTTTAAGATAATATTTCAAAATAATATTATTTAAGGAGAAAATGAGTTTGAATAGTTTATGTACATACACAAATGATGACTTAGGAAAACTAATACTAAGAGTTTCAGTTGCTGTTTTAATGCTTTTTCATGGTATAGCAAAAGTACAAGGTGGAATTGGTGGAATAATGGGAATGTTAGAGAGTAATGGTCTTCCTTCTTTTATTGCCTATGGTGTATTTCTTGGAGAAATTTTAGCTCCTTTAATGTTAATAGTTGGGTATAGAGTAAAACTTGCATCACTACTTATTTTAGGTACTATGGCGTTTATTTTAGCTTTTCCATATGCAGACAAAATTTTTACACTTACAAAGCATGGAGCATGGGCTATTGAATTACATATGTTTTATATAACAACTTCAATTGCAATATTTTTATTTGGTGCTGGAAAGTATAGTTTAGATAAAAGATAAATAAAAAAAGAGGTTACTTAACCTCTTTTAAATAGCTTTACAAGCACCAAAATTATAACTGCTGTAATAATAATACTAGCACCTGAACTTATATCAAAATAGTATGAAACTGCAAGTCCAATAACTGTAAACAATGTAGCAAAAAAAGAGCTTGCAATCATCATAGTTGATAGTCTAGCAGTAAAACTCTCTGCTAGATATGTGGGAATTGTAAGTAGTGCGATTACTAGTATTAGCCCCACTGCTTTTATAGCTGCTACAACACAAAGTGCAGCTAAAATTAAAATAAGTGTATAAAAAAACTTAGTATTAATTCCCCTTAGTTTTGCAAACTCACTATCATAAGATACTGCAAGTATTTGCTTATAAAAGACTGCTACTATTGAGATAATAAAAATATCCAATATTGTCATATACAACACATCACCACTTGATACAGCAATAATTGAACCAAATAGATATGACATCAAATCCACATTGTACCCAGGTGTAATATCAATAAATATTATCCCCACAGCCATACCAAATGCCCACATTAAACCAATAATAGAGTCTATTCGACTTTTATTATTTAAAGTAATCACAGCAATAATCACAGCAGTTAAAACAGCAAATACTGTAGCACCAAATAAAACGGGCAGTCCAAGATAAATAGCAAGCCCTATTCCCCCATAAGAACTATGTGCAATACCACCTGCTAAAAATGTAAGTCTATTTACAACAATCAAAGAGCCTATTATTCCAGCTGCAATTGATATTAACACTCCTGCTAAAAGAGCATTTTGCATAAATTCGTACTGTAAAGCTTCTATCATCTACTTGTCACCTTCTTTTGTATCACAACAGACTCTTGTCTTTCCAAGTGCATTTAAAAGCTCAACTTCACATAAGTGTTCATCTGTAGTTTTAATATCTCCTTGAATCTCTTCTAAAGAGTGGTATTTTAGATTTTTATTCACATGGGCTACTTTTCTTGCATAGTTTAAAAGTACTGAAATATCATGGCTTACCACAACTATACATATATATTTGTTTAAATCTTTTAATAGTTCATATATCTCATTTTGACCTTTTACATCAATACTTGCAGTTGGTTCATCTAGTAGTATAACCTTGGGATTTGCACATAAAGCTCTTGCTATAAAAACTCTTTGTCTTTGTCCTCCACTTAAATTACCGATTTTTCTATTTTCAAAACCTTCCATTCCAACTTGCTTTAAAGAGTTTTTAGCACATCTAATATCCTCCTTTGAATGTCCAAAAAGCTTTTTTTTACTGCCAATATGTCCCATTAGTACAACTTCTAGTGCAGTTATAGGGAAAGATGTATTTAGATTTGTATTTTGTGGTACATACCCTATTTCATCATCTTTAATATATTTATTTATAGTTCCTTCTTGATTTTTCAATAACCCTAAAATAAGTTTTAGTAAGGTTGATTTTCCACCACCATTTGGTCCAATAATAGCAAGGAAATCTTCACTATTTATCTCTAAGTTTATATCTTCTAAAACTTTTGGACTTGTACTATATTTGTATGATAAATTTTTTATTTCTATTATTTTCATTTTACTCCTATTGCAACCAGGTTGCAATTATAACACTTAAAAACTTTAATCTATTTAAATTAAATAAATCCGTTTATTTTTCCCCATAAAATACCCAAATACTCATGAAACGCAAGTTCAACTTTTCTTAGATTTGTAGCTGAGATATAACTACTTAATCCTTTACTTTCCAAACTCATATGATTAGTTGGTGCAGCAATTGGATTTAATCCCATTTTTTCAAAAATTAGCATTGCTCTTTTCATATGTGAAGCACTTGTAACTAAGATAAATCTTTTGTCTTCCAAAAGCTTTTTCATAGCTATTGCTTCTTCTTTTGTATCCCTTGGGGTATCAAACCTTACTATATTTTCTTGCTTTATTCCCAATGATTTTGCTAATAACTGCTGCATAAAAGCGTGGGAATTTTTATCAAACCCTTTATACCCTGATACTACAAGCTTTGCATTTTCTAATCTTTTAAAATGCTTGATTCCCTCTGTTAATCTATTTATAGCTGTTTGATTTAACTGAGAAGTAATACTTAGATTTTCATTTGATATGTGTCCATTTCCTAAAACAAGTACATACTCAACCTTCGGCGTTTGAAGTAGTGCTTTATGTGAGTTCTCCAAAGGTGCAATTATAGCATTTGCAATTGGTGAATATGAAAGAAGAGTAAACCAAGATATACAAAAAAATAGAACAATTTTTGCTTTTGTGTATGAGTTTTTAAAAAGCAGGTAAACCCCCAAAGCAAATAAAAAAAGTCCAATTGGCAAGGGTAGTAAAAATGCAGATACAAACTTTTTAAGTAAAAACATCTACTTTCCTATCAGTGCAGAGGTATATCCTACAACTCTAGATGCGTCTTTTGTTCTATCGTATGAAGTACAGTAGTGTAATACTTTTGTATCTAGCTCTTTTTTAATTGCAGAGTTAATTACTGCTTTTACACCTATCTTTCCACAAGCCTCACAGCCTTTATCAAATAGACTCATATCTTTTTTATCAATTGCATTTAAACAGATATTATCTAGTTTATTTGCTGTTTCTTGATTGTGAAAGTGACTTAAATCAGTGGAGATTAAAATAAGATTATTTTCATCCTCTAAAAACTCATCAATTACTTTTGATAACTCTTTATAATCAACTTTTCCATAAACTATTTCAACTATTGAAGCATCTGGAAAATAGTGTTTTGTAAAAGGTGCTTGGGTTTCTGTAGAGTGTTCTAAGTGTAACTCTTCATTAAAATCTAAAATCTCATATTTATCAATCAAACTTTTTGAATACTCTTTATCAATTTGTATATTACCAAAAGGTGTTTCATACTCATCATATAAAGCTACACTTGCTTTTTCATAATATACATTATGACTTGGTCCTATTACTATTACTCTTTTTGGCTTTTTATCTTTTGAAATATTATAAGCAATATTTGCAGTAAACCCACTAAATACATACCCTGCGTGAGGAACTATCATAGCTTTAGTATCAAATGTTCCATTTACCTGAAAGTTTTTATTAAACTTTTCAATATAGCTTAAAATCTCTTCTTTATTCTCAGGGTAAAATCTACCACTAAATCCTGTTTTTCTAACACTTTTCATCTTTGAAAAAACTCCTTGTATCTCATAATCACATTTTGGACATTTTCCATTTATAACTCTATTTTCTAGTACTTCAAATCTATTTCTTTTTAAAACAACCTCATCACATTTTGGACATTTAGTATCATTGTCAAAAGATATATTTCCTATATATGCATACTTTAGTCCCACTTCCTTTGCTATATCATTTGCTAATTTTAAAGACTCAAAAGAAGTATTTGGCAAATCCATCTCTTTATAATCTGGATGGAAAGCTGACACATGCCAAGGTGTAAACTCATCAAGCTCTTCTTTTATAAACTTAGCTATTTTTGTTAACTCCTCTTTTGAGTCATTTTTTGTTGGGACTATTAGTGTAGTTACCTCTACCCAAATTCCATTTCTCTTAAAATGCTTTAGATTTTCTAAAACCTGCTTTAAACTTCCACCTAAACTCTTTTTATAATACTTCTCACTAAAACATTTAAAATCAATATTCACAGCATCAATAAGGCCTTTCATATCATCAATAACTTCACTGCTTTCAAAACCATTTGATACATATACATTTTTTATACCGTACTTTTTAGCTTCAATTGCACAATCTTTTGCATAAGGATAAAAAATAGTAGGTTCATTATAGGTATAAGAGATAGTTTCACACTTATAGTGCCTTGCCATTTTCACTATATCTTTAGGGCTATAGTAGGCTGATTTATCTATATTATGCTCTTGTGAAATCCCATGATTTTGACAAAAGGAACATCTAAAGTTACAGCCAACTGTTCCTATACTAAAAGATTTTGATTTAGGCAATACATGATATAAAGGTTTTTTCTCAATTGGGTCAATATTCATAGCTGCTAAATAACCATAAACCAAACACTCTATTTTCTCACCTGTGTTTTTGTTTACTCCACAAATACCTGTTTGACCCTCTTTTAATTTACAATAATAAGAGCATAATTGGCAAACTAACCTGTCATTTTGCTTTTTATAAAAATTCATTACTTTATCTTTATTGCTGTGTATGTATAAATTGTTGGTTTGTTTTCTATGCAGTTTTTGCTAAATCCAGCTTTTTTTGAAAGCTGTGTAAAAAACTCATCAAAGGTTGGGAGTTGTTCCCAAACTTGAGGTAAGAAGGTTGCTCTTTTACCATCAAGCTCTAAAATAACTCCATGTTCATTGGGTGTTATCTTCTCTCTTAAGTCACTTTCACTCTCATAAGGTAGCTTAACAGCAGGAGTTAAAACAGATATTTCAATATCTATATTTTTAAACTCCAAAGGTGTTAGTCTATTAAATCTCATATCACTAAAGGCTGCATTGTAAGCATTTGAAATCACATCATCCAAAAGATTTTTATGGGCAACTAATGAACCTATACACCCCCTTAGTTTGCCATTTGAATTTAGCGTAACAAAACAAGCCCTTTGCTCTTTTAGTATAGGAAACTTTTCTAATAACATCTCTTTATTTATAGAAAAAGAGTTCTCAAACTCACTTAATATACTGTTTCTTGCAACTTCTAAAAGTACTTGCTCTACACTAATTTCCATAGAAACTCCTTATTTTTTCTTAATTATATCCTTAATTGCATCTATAAACATATCACTATCATTTACACATTTACAAACTCTTAACTCTTTTACGCCAATCTCTTGGGCAATTTCTCTATACTCAATATCAAGTTCAAAATTTGTCTCTGAGTTATCAACAGTAAATGCTATTGGATAAATAATCACCTTTTCATCCTTAAAGTTTTTAAGCATATCATCCAAAGATGGTTCTAACCACTTCATTGGACCTACTTTTGATTGATAAGCTAAATTTATAGATTTAAAATTATAACCCTCTTTTTCAAGCATATCAGATAAAATCTTTACATGTTTTTTCATTTGCTTTTCATAAGGGTCACCTTTATCTACAATTTTTTGAGGTAAACCATGGGCTGAAAATACTAGATTTAAATCATTTGCACTATTTTTTGCTTTTTGCTTTATCTCTTCAATAATACAGTTATTAAACTTCTCATTTTTATAAAAAGTACCAACTGTTTTTATTTTAAATAAATCTTTTGCATTCTCTTTAAAATCTTCAACAGATGATTTAGTAGTAGTTGTTGAAAATTGTGGATATAAAGGAAGTAGCACCACTTCTTCAATCCCATCTTTTTTCATCTGTTGTATTACTTCATATGAGAAAGGAGGAGTATATCTCATAACCTGATAGGTTTTATACTCATCTATTTGCTCATTTACTTTTTCAACAAGTTTTTGTGTCAAAGGATTTAAGGGTGAAAACCCACCAATTTTCTCATAGTTTTCCCAAGCACTATTAAGTCTTGATGTCCTAATAAAAAATGCAATCATTTTTCTTATTAGCTTTGGGGCTGCTATGATATTTTTATCATTAAACATATTTTTTAAAAAAAGGTTCAGTTCTTCTTTATTTCTAGCTCCACCCATATTTAGTAGAACTAAGGCTTTATTAGTTTTTTGCATCGTCTTCCAATCTTATAATTTTGTCGCTACACCATGTAGCTAAATCTATATCATGTGTTATTAATAGAATTGCACATGAATCTAAGTATTTTATTAGTAACTTCATCACATCATAGGCAATAATATTATCAAGTGCTGATGTTGGTTCATCTACTAGTAATAGTTGTGGTTTCATTAACAAAGCTCTTAATATGGAACATCTTTGAAGTTGCCCTCCACTTAACTCATGGGGCTTTTTTTCAAGTTGTTTCTTATCTAAGCTTAACTCTTTTATATATTTTTCTAAATCATTTAAAAAATCATAACTAACCGTATCACTAATTTGTTCAATTATAGTAAAACTAGGATGAAAAGAGGTATAAGGGTCTTGAAAAATCATACTATATTTTTTAGCTTCAATAGTACCCTTTATTGGTTTTAGGTTATTTGTAATAAGTTCAAAAAGAGTACTTTTTCCTATACCACTTTTTCCAAAAATTGAGAATAACTCACCTTTTTTTAACTCCAAAGAGAAGTTTTCAAAAAGATAATCTCTCTTATCATATGAAAAGTTAAGGTTCTTGATTTTTAATACTACTTGGCTATTTTCCACAATTATCCCTATTAATAATACACTACTTCAAATCAACTTAAATATAAAGTAACTAATACAAGTAATTCTACTGTTTTACTAATCAAATATAGCTAAATTTAAAACTTTAATGAAATATATTGTAAAGTAATAAAAAAAGTGTTATTATTAATATATATATTATAAAAGGAATTTAAAATGAAATTACTTCATAGTGAAAGAAAAATAGTAACTATCATTAAGTATGGAGTAATTTTTGTAATAATACTATTCTCATCTATAATATCTTATACACTTATTAATCAAAAAAAAGAAGAGTTAAAAAAAGAAGCAATCGCAATTGAGAAAAACTACATAAACCACAACAAAAAAATGGTCGAAAGTCTAGTAAATAAAGTCTACAACTTTATTGAAATCGAAAAGAAAATCGAGTTTAATGAGTTAAAAAATGATATCAAACAAGAAGTTTATCAAGCACACTCAATTGCCACAGCTATCTATAAAAGAAATATCAAAAAACCCAATTACTCAAAAGCCCAAACTATAAAAGAGATAAAAAATACTCTAAGAACAATAAGATTCAATAATGACTTAGGATATATTTTTATGTATGAACTAAATGGCAAAAATATTTTAAACTCACAGTTTCCAAGTATTGAGGGTAAAAATCTATGGAACCACGAAGATAAAAGGGGAGTATCAATACTTCAAGATATGAATAGATTATTAAGTAAAAAAGATGAAGCTTTCTATGAATGGTATTGGAGAAAAGATAAAAATAGTGAAAAAGAGTATAAGAAAATAGGATTTTTTAAAAAATTTGAACCCTTTGATTTATTTATAGGCACAGGTGATTATATAGAAGAGTATGAAAGAATATTAAAAGATAAGATATTAAAAAAAATAAATAGTTTAAATCTACAAGCTCCTGAACATCTATTTATTTATACTTTAGATGGTTTATGCCTAGCAAATCCAAAAGAGGAGTTAATAGGTCAAAACAGATATAACTCACAAAATAAAAATGGAGTATATGTACTAAAAGATTTAATAAACTATACAAAAAATAATAAAGAGGGTTTTGTTAGATACCAAGGAAGTGTAATCTTAAATAAAAACAATAAAACAAATGACAAAATATCTTATGTAAGGCTAGTAGATGATTTAAACTGGATGATAGGTAGTGGTTTTTATCTTGAAAAGCTTTACACTACACTAGAAAAAAGAAAAGATGCTCTAAAAGTCTCCACTAATAAAACTATTGAAAAGATTATCTATATAAGTATTCTATTAACACTAATTATGATAATAGTATCTTTTTATATCTCTAAAATAGTTGCAAGCATATTTGATAAATACAAACAAAAAGTTAGAGCAGAGATAAAAAATGTGTATGAAAAAGAGAAGCTTTTAATTCAACAATCAAAAATGGCAACTATGGGTGAGATGATAGGAAATATTGCCCATCAATGGAAACAACCACTAAACTTAATCTCTGTGTCAAATAGCCTAATAAAACTAAATCAAGAGAATGATAATTTTAGCACAAAAGAACAACTTAATGAAGCCATAAAAAATATTGATAACTCAATAAAACATTTGTCAACTACTATAGATGATTTTAGAAACTTCTTTAAACCTGACAAAGAGAAAAAAGAGTATTATTTAAAAGAGGCTTTTGAAAAAACGAATAAGCTTATAAGTTCACAGTTTAAAAATAACGACATACTGCTTATTGAAAATATAGAGAATATAAAGCTATATGGATACCCAAATGAACTACTACAAGTACTTATAAATATAATCAAAAATGCAAAAGATGAACTTATAAAACTTGAAAAAGAACAAAAAAGATTGCTTTTTATTGATACATATACACAAGATGAGTTTGCTATTATAAAAGTAACAGACAGTGCAGGTGGAATAGATGAAAAAATAAAAGATAGAATATTTGAAGCGTACTTTACTACAAAAAAAGAAGATGAGGGTACAGGCGTAGGACTGCATATGAGTAAACAAATAATTGAGGGAATGAAAGGAAGTATAGAAGCACAAAATAGTACATATGAGTTTGAATCTATAAAATACAAAGGTGCAAGTTTTATTATAAAACTCCCTTTAAACTAAAAGTTTAAAATTAATACACAATTAATATACAATTATAGGTAACACTTATACTTATAAAAAAATATAACAATAAATATTAAGCTTACTAAAAAGAAAATAAAGCTAAAATGTTTATTTTAATTTAAGGAGATAAAATGAAAAAACTTGTATTAAGTACAATATTTGCTGCAGTTACTGCTGCATCATTATCAGCTGCATCATGGGGTGCATGTGCATCATGTCACGGTCAAAATGGTGAAAAAGCTGCTTTAGGTAAATCTGCAATAATCGCTGGTTGGGATGAAGCTAAAACAATTGAAGCTTTAAATGGTTATAAAGATGGTTCATATGGTGGAGCTATGAAAGGTGTTATGAAAGGTCAAGTTGTAAGACTTTCTGATGCTGACATTAAAGATTTAGCTAAAAAAATTGCTTCATTTAAGTAGTTTTTATACTAACCTTGAAAGTTAGTCTTTTGACTAACTTTCATTTTTATTCTTATTTAACTCTTCTGTTTTTTTTAACTTCTCTTCTTTTGCATCTTTTGATTTTTTTTCTTTATTTATAGCATCATTTAAATCATCCTCACTATCAAATAACAACCCATCAACCATTTTATTAGAGTCATCAAACTGACCTGTTTTTGCACCCCAAATAAAAAGTAACAATAATGCAAAAGAGATTATAAGTCCAACTATTAGCATCATAAAAAGTGTATCATTAATCATTTCATTTCCTATTTTTTAATTCTAAAAGAGTTTAATACTACAATTAGTGAGCTTAAACTCATTGACAGTGCTGCAACTAAAGGTATTACATATCCAAGCATTGCAAATGGTATAGTAACAATATTATAAACCAAAGATATACCTAAATTTTGCTTTATAAACTTATAAGTTCTACTTGATATTTCAAATGAGCTTTTTAAAGCTTTTAAAGATGAGTTTAAAATCACTATATCTGAAACTTGCAAGGACACATCAGCAGAATTACCCATAGCAACAGCTACACTTGCATTTGATAAGGCAACAGAGTCATTTACACCATCTCCTACCATTACAACTATATTATTATCACCTCTTAAGTTTTTAATAAAATCTGCTTTGGTTTTTGGGGTTTGATTTGCATAAAAACTCTTTATATTTAACTTTTTGGATACAGTTTTTGCCACATTTTCATTATCACCTGTTAGCATAATAACCTCAATATCTTTTGAGTGTAGATAGTTTATTAAATCATTTGCATCTTCTTTTATCTCATCTTCAAGCTCAAAAGTTGCAATAACTATTTTATTTATAGCAAATAGAAAGTTTGTTTTTTTTGATTTAAAATCATACTTTATACCATTTTCTTTCATAAACTCTATATTTCCACCTAAGAGCTCATGTTTACTGTTATATGAGTCTTTATAGGTAGCTTTTACGCCCCTTGCTTGAATATTTTTAGCCTCATTTATATCTTTTGTTTCACATTTATAACTCTGTTTTAAATAGTTTTTAATAGATTTACTAACTGGATGGGACGAGGTATCTACAAGGGAGTATAAAAGATTTATGCTATTAGCGTTTTCATCTAAAAACTTTGCATTAACAACGCTTAACTCACCCTTTGTTAGAGTTCCTGTTTTGTCAAAAACCACACTATTTGTCAAAGCCAATGACTCTATAAACTTAGCCTCCTTAAAAAGCAGACCTTTTTTTGTTAGCTTTGATATTCCTATTAAACTTGCCATTGGAGTTGCTAGGGCTAAAGCACAAGGACAAGCTATAACGATAACTGAAATAGCAACAATAAATGACTTCTCAAAGTGATTAGTTCCCTCATAATCAAACCCTAAATCAACCCCAAAGAAGTACCAAACTATAAAAGTTAATATTGCTAAGGTTAAAACAGTAACTGTAAAGCCTTTTGAAACCTCATTTGCTTTTGATTGAATATTTGGTTTTGAGTTTAATGAATCCTCTAATAACGTAACAATAGAAGAGAAAGTTGAGTTCTTAAAATCTTTTGTAACTTCTAACTGCACTAAACTGTCAGTATTTATTGTACCACTATATACCTCATCGCCTTTTGTTTTATATACAAGAAGAGACTCCCCTGTAAGTGAAGACTCATCAAAAGAGCCCTCAGTATTTAAAAGCTTGCCATCAACAGGCACTTTATCCCCTGCTTTTAATTCTACTATATCTCCAATTTGTATATTTGTTAAAGGTACGGATTGTTTTTTATTATCTTTGATTATAGTAGCTTCCAAAGGAAGAGTTGATTTGATTTTATCCAAAGTATCCACAGCTGATTTTTTACCTATAACTTCTAGATATTTACCAACTAAAACAAAGGTAATAATCATAGCAACAGAATCAAAATAACTCTCACCCTTAGCCCCAAAGAGAATAAATAGTGAATAGATATATGTCAAAGTAGCACCTGATGCCACTAAAAAATCCATATTTAAAACACGGTTTTTAAGTCCAAAATATGCACCTTTAAAAAATACCCATCCAGAGTAAAGCAATACAGGAGTAGCTAGTAAAAACTCACCTAAATGAACCATCCATTTTACTTCTTGGCTCATACCTGTGAAAAAACCTGTATATTTAGCAACACCTAACATCATTATATTCATACTTCCAACAACTGCAACCATCATCCTAATAAAGTAATCACGCTTTGCTTGTGTAGCTTTTTCATCTGCAATTGATGAATCATAAGCATAAGCATCATAACCAATTGATCTGATTTTTAAAATAATATCTGATAATTTGATTTTCTCATCATCCCATATAATTTTTGCTTTGTTAGTAGTAAAGTTTATATTAGCTTCAATAATACCTTGGGTTTCATACAGCACTTTTTCATTTAGCCATACACAAGCTGCACAATGAATACCTTCAATAATTAAATCAATCTCATTAAAACCCTCATTTGAAACAGTTACATAAGAGTTATAAAAACTAGTTGTATCAAATTTGTCTAAATCATCATTATCACTTTTCAAAGGTGGAGCTATTGTCTTATTTCCCAACTTATCATAAAAAGAATCTAATCCATCATCTTTTAGAAGATGATAAACTCCCTGACAACCTTTACAACAAAAATTTAAACTATCTTCCTTAATCATAATGCTATCATCAAAACTTAAATGACAATGGTCACACTTAACTTTAGACACTAATTTTCACTCACTTTCTAAAAATAATTTTATTCATTTATAAATAATTCTTTAAATTAATTAACTTTATAGCTATTTATGATATTATATCGTAATATTTATGGAGTGATTCTTAATGGTAAATAACAATATTTCAATACTAAAAAACATAACAATTCTTTATGCAGAGGATGAAAAAGACTTAAGAACAGTAACAAGTCAGATTCTTCAAGGTTTTACAAAGAAGCAGTTTATTGCAAAAGATGGTCAAGAGGGTCTTGATCTTTTTATTCAAAATCAAGATGAGATTGACTTAATCATCACAGACGTTAATATGCCAAATATGAATGGTCTTGACATGGTAAAAGAGATAAAAAAGATAAACATGAATATACCTATTATTGTAGCAACTGCCTTTTCAAATAAAGAGTATTTGCTTGAAGCAATTGATATAGGTGTTGATAAATATGTTTTAAAACCAATAGATATTTCTAAACTCCTTCAAACGATGTCTCAATCTTTACTTTATCATGAGTTAAAAGATTTATATATTGATAAATTAACAAACTTACCAAATAGAAATAGACTTAAAAAAGATTTAGAAAATACCCAAGATGATCTCATGGCATTACTTGATATTGATGATTTTTCAACAATAAATGATTTATTTGGGGAAAAGAATGGAGATATTATCTTAAGTGAATTAGCAAAAGCTATAAAATCTCACTTTGATAATGAAAATTTTAAAATATATAGAATTGAAGCTGATAAATTTGCAATTGTATCAAAAGATACTAATCTTGATGTAAATGATTTCTATGAACTTTGTAAATCTTTTGCAGATAAAATAGAAAAAGACTCTTTATATATAAATGAAGATGAGATAGATATAAATGTAACTATAGGAATTGCAAAAGGTAATGGCTCAATGGCATTTAAATACTCACAAAGAGTTATTAACTATGCAAGAAGTAAAATGCAAAGAATTATGATTTATGATGATTCATTTAATATTCAAGAGTCATTTGAAGAGAATATCAAATGGGTTAAGCAAGTAAAAATTGGATTTAAAGAGAATCTTTTCCAAGCATATTTTCAGCCAATTGTTGATAGCTACACAAAAGAGATTTATAAATATGAAGCTTTGATTCGATATGTTACTAAAGAGGGTGATGAGATTTCACCTTTTAAGTTTTTAGATGTGGCAAAGAGAACTAAGCTTTATCCAAATATTATTAAGATAGTTATAAATGATTCATTTAAATTAATAAAAGAAAAGAGTAAAAGAGTATCTGTAAATATATCATTTGATGACATTTCAAATAGTGAAACAACTGCATTCATCTATGATATTTTGGAAAAAAATAGAGATTATTCCCATCTTTTAGAGTTTGAAATTCTAGAATCAGAAGAGATTTCAGATTTTGATGAAGTTACTAAATTTATCTCAAATGTTAGGAAGTTTGATTGTCAAGTTGGAGTTGATGACTTTGGTGCTGGTTATTCAAACTTTAATCTACTTACACTACTTAATATAGACTTTGTTAAAATTGATGGTTCTTTAATAGAGAATATTAATACCTCAAAAGATTTAGAAATAATTGTAACTACTATTGCAAACTTCTCAAAAGAGTTTGGTGTAAAAACTGTAGCAGAGTTTGTATCAAAAGAAGAGATATATGAAAAAATAAAAGAGTTAGGAATAGACTATTGTCAGGGTTACTACTTTGAAAGACCTATAAACTACAATAGCGTTAAGTAGCAGTAGCCTACTTAAGCCAGTTTGATACTATACTATCTTTATTGAAAAGCTTTGCTTTTCTTCTTGCAATAGTTGCTATACAAACCAACTGGTTTGAAGCATCTTGCAAATCATCATTTACTATAAAATAGTCATACTTATCAAAAGAGTTTATCTCCTCTTTTGCATTTTCTATTCTTTTTTGTATAACATCACTGCTATCTGTGGCTCTACTATTTAGTCTATTTTTAAGCTCATTTAAATTTGGTGTAGTAATAAATACAGAAGTTACCTTTTTGCTTAATGAGCTTTGCCTTACTAGCTTATGTCCTTGCACATCTATATCAAATATCACAAGCTTACCCTCATCTAAAGCTTTATTAATAGGCTTTAAAGAAGTACCATAATAGTTTCCATGAACATTTGCATACTCTAAAAACTCACCTGCTTTTATTCCATCTTCAAACTCTTGTTTAGTAACAAAAAAGTAATCAACACCATCTTTTTCACCTAATCTTGGCTCTCTTGTAGTGGTTGAAATTGAGAAAAAATAGTCTTCAATATGTTTATAAACCTCTTTTAATAGGGTTGATTTTCCACAGCCACTAGGTCCTGAGAGTATTAAAATAGCACCTTTATTATTCACTTTGCTCGTCCTTTAAAACTAATCTAACATCAACACTATCACCACTTGAAAGCTTATCTATAACATCTTGATTAAACTTTTGCAATAAGGGTTTTAACTCATCTATATTATATTTATTTAAGACAAGCTTATATGGTAAAATCTCAGATTTACCTTGACCCTTATCTAAAGTAAACTCATAATCTTTAACTTCATCTAGTGCATCATCAATGATATCATTTATATCTTTCCAATCTTCTTGATTCATAGACTCAAGCTCTTGTTTAATATTGTCCTCTCTTAAAATTGTATCAATTTTAGATAACTCTCCATTATCAAGAACACCACCACCTTTTAGTGTAGCAATATTTACAATGCTCTCATCATTTTCATCTTCAATATCTGAATAAACATTATCAGCTAATGACTCCACATAGTTTGTAACAGGTATAGTTACCTCATCATCTTCCATATACTCATCTTGTGAAAAATTATTATGATTTATTGTACTGTATGTTTGCTGCTCTTGTATTTTTTGTTCTTCTTTTATATTTTCAAGCTCATCTTTTAAAAGCTCTTGAAGTTTTGTTGGTAAAAAAGGCCTTGGTATTAAAAAATCCCTTGATTTATCAAATGGTAACTCTTCACTTGAAATAGCACCTAGTTTTTTTGAAAACTGTTTAATTATGTTAAATTTATCATCAATAAAACTTTGGTCAACAACAATCAAATCATAATTTTCATTTACATTTGTACTGTCTTTTATAGTTAATTCTAAGTTCAGTTTTTTACACACAAGTGAAAAAATCTGTTCTATTATTGCTGTATCACATATCAATAATAAATTCACTTTAGCTCCTGCAGTTTATAATCTTCAAGTTTATATACCCTATCACACATCATTGCTAACTCATTTTCATGTGTTACAAGTATTAAACCTGCGTTGTTTTCTTTAACATAATTAAAAAGTGTACCCATTACATTTAAAGCCGTGTCCTTATCAAGATTTCCAGTTGGCTCATCTGCAAAAATAATTTTTGGTTTTTTTGTTAAAACTCTAGCTATTGACAATCTTTGCTGTTGTCCGCCACTTAACTGTCCAACACTTTGATTTAACACATAGTCAATATTTAAACTTTTTAATAACTCTTTATCAATCTGGTTTTTACTTAAAAGTTTTGCAACTTCTAAATTCTCATTTGCACTAAATCCCCTAAACAAATAGTGAGCTTGGAATATTATACCAAATTCTTCTCTTCTAATATTTAAAAGCTCTTTTTGTTTTAAGTTATATATATTTTTTTTATTGTAAACAACCTCGCCCTCACAAGGTTTAAGTAAAGATGACAAATTGTTTAAAAAAGTAGATTTCCCACTACCACTTGTACCTATTATAGCAATAGTTTCTTGAGAGTTTAAAGTAAGATTTATATTTGAATATAACTCATAATCAAAGTTATGAGCTAAGTTTGTAGCTTCAAGTAAAGAAGTACAAGAGAGTGTATCTTCTTGTTTTACACTCTTCATTATACTTCCTTTTTATTACTTAAATTAAAAATTTCTATTTACCCATTTGTTTTGCAACTTCTGCTGCAAAATCTTCTTCTTCTTGCTTTTCAATACCTTCACCAAGCTCAAATCTAACATAATCTACTATTTCAATAGATCCACTTAGTTCATCAATTGCTTGTTGTACTGTCTTTTTATCATCCATAACATAGTTTTGAGATAAAAGTGCAAGTCTACCATCTAGTTGAGTATTATCTTGAATATATCTCTCTAGTTTACCTGGAATAATTCTATCCCAAATTTTTTCAGGTTTTCCTTGCTCTTTTAACTCAGCTTCAAATTGAGCTTTTGCATTAGCAATAGCTTCATCTGTAAGTTGAGATCTTGAAACATAATCAGGAATATTTTTTAAAGGTTTACCTAATCTTTCAAGTTCATCATTATCAGCTTCAATTTCAGCTCTAATAGCTCTTGTTTCATCTTCTACAAACTTTGGATCTAAGTCTTTATATGAAATAACTGTTGGTTTCATAGCAGATGCGTGCATTGCAATATTTTTTAATAATGCTGCAGTTTTTTCTTCAGCACCACTATCACAAGTAGCAGATAATAAAACACCAACTTTACCAGTTGCGTGAACATAACCATTTACAACTTGACCTTCAACATTTGCTAATTTTCTTGCAACAAGGTTCTCACCTATTACTGCAATTTTTTCATTTAAAAATGTTGGGAAATCTTGACCATTTATAGTTGAAGCAGCTAAAGCTTCAGCATCAGCAATTTTATTATCTTGTGCATGCTTAGTAATTTCATTTGTTAAAGCAATAAAATTATCATTTTTTGCAACAAAATCTGTTTGCGAGTTTAACTCTAACATAGTACCTTTAGTATTATCATCATTTACTAAAATAGAGATTAATCCCTCAGCAGCTAAGTTACCAGCTTTTTTAGCTGCTTTACCTAATCCAGCCTCTCTTAAAAACTGAACAGCTTTATCTAAATCACCCTCAGTCTCATTTAAAGCTTTCTTACAATCAAGCATACCTGCACCTGTCATTTCTCTTAATTGTTTAATTAATTTTGGAGTTGCTCCTGCCATAATTATGCTTCCTCTGATTTTTCTTTTTCATTATTTGCATCAGCTTCACCCTCAGTTACTGCTTCTGCTACAACTTCTTTAGCTTCTTGGCTAGAAACCTCTTCTTCTTGACCTTGCTCATCTGCTAAAGCTGCTTTACCTTCATTGATTGCTGCTGCCATTTCATTACAAAATAGTTGAATTGATCTAATCGCATCATCATTTCCAGGAATTGCATAATCAACTAAATCTGGGTCACAGTTTGTATCTAAAGGTGCAATAACTGTAATTCCTAATCTTCTTGCTTCTTTAATAGCAATCTTTTCTTTAACAGCATCAATTACAAACATAATATCAGGTAATCTAGTCATATTTTTAATACCACCTAGATATAACTCTAATTTTTGCTCTTTTCTTGTTAGCATTAAAGCTTCTTTTTTAGTTAGAAGGTCAAACTGCCCCTCTTCTTTCATTTTTTTAATAATTTCTAATTTTCTAATTGATCTTTTGATAGTTCCGTAGTTTGTTAACATTCCACCTAACCATCTATGATTAACAAATGGCATATCACAAGACTCAGCAGCTTTTCTAACAGCTTCACTAGCTTGCTTTTTAGTACCAACAAACATTACAGTTTGACCCTCAGCAGCTTTATCTCTAACTACATTATATGTATATCTAAAGTATCTTAAAGTCTTTTGTAAGTCAATAATATAGATATTTTTTCTTACACCAAAAATAAACTTTTTCATTTTTGGATTCCATCTTCTTGTTTGGTGTCCGAAGTGTACACCACACTCTAATAAGTCTTTCATTGTTACCATAAGTATTCTCCTTGAATATTTTTCACTTGGGTTTTGCCTCTGTGCCCCTTAATGCCTGAAAACTCCAGCACAACCCAGAACAGGATATTGACACATGCGACATTTCTAATTAAAATTAGAATCGTGATTTTATCTAAAATAACTTTAATCAAGCTTTAAGTAAAATTTTAAAAAAGGATTATTATGCTATTTTCTAAGAAGTTTAAAAAAGAGAAAGTCAAAGTCAATGATATAAAAATAAACTGTAGACATGGAGGAAATGGCCCTGCTCTTCTTTTAATTCATGGATATCCACAAACTCATATTATGTGGCATAAGGTTGTAAAGAAATTATCAAAGTCATACTATGTAATCTGTCCTGATTTAAGAGGTTATGGAAAAAGCTCTAAGCCAAAAGGCTTAAGTAATCATGAAAACTATTCAAAAAAAACAATGGCGAAAGATATGATAGAACTAATTGATTACTTAGGATTTGATAAGTTTTATATTGCAGGTCATGATAGAGGAGCTAGGGTTGCTCATAGGCTATGCTTAGATTTTGAAAGTAGAGTTTTAAAAGCTTGCTTTATGGACATTGTACCCACCTATCACATGTTTAAAAATACTAATCAGTTATTTGCAACAGGATATTATCATTGGTTTTTTTTAATACAGCCAAATAATCTGCCTGAAAAATTAATTAGCAAAAACCCCACATACTATTTAAAAGAGAAGCTCAAAAGGTGGAGTGCAAATGATGTGAAGTTTGATAAAAAATTTGACAAAGATGCAGTTAATGAGTATATAAAATGTTTTGATAAAGCAACAATTCATGGAAGTTGTGAAGATTATAGAGCGGCTGCTTCAATTGATTTGGTTCATGATTTAGAGGATAAAAAAAGAAAGATTAATATGCCTATTTTAGTTTTATGGGGCAAAAAAGGATTTATTAATAAAACCTACAACGTAATAAATGTTTGGCAGGAGTATGCTAATAGTGTAAATGGTAAAACATTAGATTGTGGACACTTCTTACCAGAAGAGAAACCAAAAGATGTTATCAAAGAGTTAAAAGAGTTTTTTTAAACTTCATTTATAACTCTTTTGCTAGAATAGAAAAAACAGATTAAAGAAAAACAAATGTCTAGTAGTATAATTTTAAATATAAAAAATGAGATTTCAAAAGTAGTAATAGGTCAAGAACAGATGGTCGATGCTATCTTAATTGGACTTTTTACAGATGGACACATTCTCTTAGAGGGAGTTCCAGGTCTTGCAAAAACTACAACTGTAAAAGCAGTTGCTAATACAGTTGATTTAAACTTTAAAAGAGTTCAATTTACACCTGATTTATTACCAAGTGATATTTTAGGTGTACAACTCTATGATATGAAAAATCAAGAGTTTAAGATAAAAAAAGGTCCAATATTTACAAACCTTTTACTAGCAGATGAAATAAACAGAGCACCTGCAAAAGTTCAATCAGCACTTTTAGAAGCTATGCAAGAAAAGCAAGTTACCATTGCAGATTATACTTTTGATATAAAAAAGCCATTTTTAGTTTTGGCAACTCAAAATCCAATAGAACAAGAAGGTGCTTATAGCCTACCTGAAGCACAACTTGATAGATTTATGTTTAAAATTGTAGTGGGTTACAATACTAAACAACAAGAGTATGAAATAGCCAAAAAAGCTACAATGGACTCTTTTGAAAAAATAGAAAAAACTATAGATGAACAAACCCTATTAAAAATAAAAGATGAAATAAAAGATATTCATATAGACAAAGAGTTAGAAGAGTATATAGTTGATATTATTTGTGCTACTAGAAATCCACAAGATTATGATTTAAATGAAATAAGTGATTATATACATTTTGGAGCAAGTCCAAGAGCTACTATAGATATGTTTAAAGCGGTTAAAGCAAGTGCTTACTTAAGAGGCAATGACTATGTTTCGCCTTTAGATGTGACATTAATGATAAAAAATGTTTTGAGACATAGAGTAATACTAACCTATGAAGCACAAGCTTTAGAGATAGATGTGGATGATATTATTCAACAAATAATCCAAAAAATAGATTTACCATAACTTATGAATGAAGCTTTAAAAAAAATACTTATTAAAACAAAAAAAGAGAGCTTTTCTGAAATAATAGGTAATAACATCTCAAAAGCCAAAGGTGAGGGTTATGACTTTTGTGAATTAAAAGAGTATGAATATGGGCAAGATGTTAAAAATATAGACTGGGTAATAACTGCAAAAATGCAAAAACCATATATAAAGGTTTTTCACTCTCAAAAACAGTTAAATATAAAAATTGTAACCCTATTAAATGGCTCTGTTTACTTTGGTACAAAAAAATTAAAAAAAGATTTAATAGTAGAGCTTGCAAGTGCCCTTGGCTTTATTAGTATAAAACAAGATGACCCCTTTACATCATATATTGCAAATGAAGAATTAACTCTTTGTACAAAAAAATCAAAAAAAATCTACAGTGTAAATTTTATGGCACAAAAGCTATTTTGGTATGATGTACTAAAAAAAGATATCAATTATAAACTTATTCAAAATGAACTTTTTAAAACTATACACCATAAATCTGTGATTTTTCTCATTGGTGATTTTTTTGATATAAAAGAGTTAGATTTAAGACTACTTAGTAAAAAACATGAAATAATTGTATTAATAGTAAGAGATATTTTTGAAGAGAATCCACCAAAACTTGGAAGTGTAAACTTTTGTGACCCTGTTTCAAGTATAAATTTTGATGGTTTTTTAGATAAAACTACTATTGATTCATATAAACAAAAAATAAAAATAAATGACCATAAACTATATAATCATCTGCAAAAATGTGGTATAAGATTTACAAAAGTATATACCCATGAAAATCCAATAAAAAAACTAATTGGAGTTTTAAGATGAATAAAGCACAAACAGACAATTTAGAGCTTTATGATATAAAAGATATTGTTAGTATTCCTGATAACTCAATATTCTTTTTTATTGGATTAATTATAGCTTTAATACTGTTAGTAGCTATTATGCTAATATCTATAATAAACTACTTTAAAAATAGAAAAATAAGTACAAGAAAAAGATACTATATCACTCTTGAAAATATAGATTTTAAAAATCCAAAAAAAGCTGCTTATACTATTACAAAATACGCAAGACTACTAGCAACTACAAATACAGAGAAAAAACTAGCTAGTGAATTAATTGAAAATCTTGAAAAATACAAATATAAAAAAGTTGTAAGCAGTATTGATAATAAAACAAAAGCTATGCTAAGTACTTTTCTGGATGTGGTTGATGTTTAGTAGTATTAGCTTTGAGTATCCATTTGTACTTTTATTAATACCATTTTTTATTTTTTGTAATATCTTTTGTAAAGCAAAAAATGCATCTTACTTAATTCCACATTTGCATATTTATAATAAAGCAAGTGAAAAATCAAACTTTACTGCCATAATATTAAAATATTTAATAGCAATATTTAGCATTATAGCCTTAGCATCACCTGTTGTAATTGATAAAAGTATAAATATAAAAGATTATACCATCTTAACTGAAAATTCAAATCAAGAAAAAGTTATAGAAGTTGAGGATAATAAAAATAAGTTAAAAAAATCACGAATTTCCCAAAATAGTATAATTAAAAAGAGTTATTTATTTTTCTATCCACTATTTTTAGCTACCATTTCACTTATACTATATATTTTTATTAAAAACAAAGAGTAATTATGGAAGAGAATAAAAAAGAAGAGATTAAAGAGTTATTAAAAAAATCAGCTAGTACTGACCATTTTAGTCAGTACAAAGAAGAGTCAAAAGCAAATCAAAGAAGTGAAAAAAGTTTTGATATCAAAAAGAAGTTACCTAATAATATTACTCTTATAGCACTTGTAGTTACAATACTACTTTTATTGATTTCACTATTTTATATTTATAACCAAAACAATCAAATAAAGCAGCTAAATGAAGATATAAAAAATATAAATAAACAACAAAAGCCAAAAACAGTAATCAAAGAAAAAACAGTAGTTGAAGAAAAAGAGATTATTAAAGAGGTAAAAGTAGTAGATGAAAATCTAACAAAAGAGAAGTTTAATGAGTTTTACAATAGTAGAAAATCAAATAAACTAAACTGTTATGACTATAATATAGGTGCTATTAAACCTCCAAATAAATGTAGCTTAAATCTTAAGAAGTTTCTAAAAGATAATAAAAATGCTCTAAGAATTGAGATAATTCCTGTGGTTTCAAAAGGTGATAAAGCACTGTTTGAGGGATTAGATAAAATAGATTTAAAAAACTATTCAAGTGAGAGTAGATTAAAAAAATATGCCCTTAGAGGATTATCAAGAGATAGGGTTTTAGAATTAACTTGGAAAATAAAGCAAATAAGTGGTAAAAATACTATTTTGACTCCAACTAACTATTTTGTAGAATCAAACTCAGATAGTACAGGAGTTATAATTAAAGCATATCATTAAATATACTTTAAAATCTCCTCTTTATCAGAAAATGGCAGTTTCTTGTCATATATAGTTTGAGTAGGTTCATCACCCTTTCCTAATACTAAAACCACACTATTTTTAGTAGCCATTTCCATCGCCTTTTTAATAGCAGTTTTTCTATTGACATCAACTATTACACTTTGATGATTTTTTATACCCTTTAGTATATCTTCAATAATTAAATCTGGGTCCTCAAATCTAGGATTATCGGAAGTTACAACTATATGTTTTGAATATTTTGCAGCAATACTACCCATAATAGGTCTTTTTTCATTATCCCTATTGCCACCTGCACCAAATACACAGATAATATCTTTGGTATTAAAACTTTGAAGTACTTCTTTCATTCCATCAGGAGTATGGGCAAAATCTACTATAACAAGTGGGTTATCACTTACCACTTCCATTCTACCTGCAACTCCTGCAAAACCTTCAACTGCTTGACAAATTTCATCTAAGTCTCTATTAGTTACCATATGTACACTAGCTACTGCTGCAGTTAAATTATATACATTGAATATTCCCATCATAGTAGATGAATATGAGTGCATTTTATCTATAAATGAAAACATCGTATGCATTCCATTTTTAAAAGAGTATGCCCCTACTTTATATGTTGCTGGAGTTTCTAAGGCATAAGTTAGTGCATTTTTTGTATTAAACTTAACTACAGGGTCATCTTTATTTATAAGTTTTTTACAATCATCACTAAAAAAAGAGTTTTTTACATCTATATACTCTTGAATTGTTTTATGATAATCTAAATGATCCCTTGTAATATTTGTATGAATTTTTAGTTCAAACTCTAAGCCCTCAACTCTTTTTTGTTCTATTGCATGGGAGCTAACTTCCATCACAAAAAAGTCACAACTATTTTGTATAGCTTTTTGTATATGAGCAAAATTTCCAAGCTGTACAGGAGTTGTTAATGAGTAACTTTCAACTTTTTCATCATTTATAAAAAAGCCCCTTGTACCTTGTAGTGCAACTTTATATCCCAAATCTAAAAGTATAGAGTATATAGCAGCTGCTGTGGTTGTTTTACCATTAGTTCCTGTAATACCAATAACTTTGATACTACTCATATCTAAATAGTTTTTTAAATCGTTTGCTTGAATTATATTTTCACATCCATTTGCTATTGCATCTTCTTTAAACTCTCTATTTTGCTTTGAAACTACAAAATATTTGCCTTTTGTAGCCTCTTTTGAATTATCTGTAAATATTTTATTATTTATGGTTATTTGCAAGTTTCTTCTCTTCTAATTTTTTATATAGTTGCTCAATCTTCTCATCATAAGAAAAGTAATCATTAAAGCCATCTAAATATGAATAAGCTGTACTATTAAAATCATTCTCTATAAGTCTAGATACAAAATCAAAAAAATCATCTTTACTTTCAATGGCAACTTTCGTAGAAAACATAATATCCTCAAATGCTTGCCTAAAAGAGCCCCTTGATTTTATTAATATTTTAAAATCTTCATACTTTATTGCATCTAAAGAGTCAACTGTATTTTGTGTCAAATCTTTTAGTAAATCCATCATCTTATCAATGTCACCATCATATGCATTTACAATATCTTCAACATACTTAATAGCCTCATCAATATTCTCTTCTTTTTCAATTGTAAAATAATCAAATAAAGATAAAGCTTTCTCTTCATCCTCTGATGCAATATCACAAAAAAGAGCATATACAGGATACTCTTTCTTTTGTGGAAAGTCTGAAGATAATTGTGAATAGAGAAATAAAGCTTTATCAAACTTTTTTTCTAAAAAAAAGCTATTTGCTTCATTTAATAACCTATCTTCATTTATCATTAAAGTTCCTCTAATCTATTCTCCATACCTTGTGGTACATTTACTATTTCCAACTGGGGATGTATCGCTGCTTTTAACTCTTTTTCCACAACAAATTTTAACGTACTAGAACTAGCACTACATCCAACACATGCACCTTGTAGCTGTACATAAACTTTAGCATCTTTTATATCAAGAAGCTCAATAGCTCCTCCATCTTTTGCTAACATAGGTGCGACTTTTTTTTCTATTATTGAACTAACTGGAGGCTTTAAATCCTCATCAGTAAATGGCATCATAATTAGTCACCTTTTTTTTCATATCTTTTAACAAAAAATATCCCAACTGCAATTAATATTGATAAAACTACAACTGTTTGAATTATTATTGTTAATGTTACTTCTTCTTGAAACATTATCTTCCTATTTTACAACTTCTTCACATCTACAACAAAGTGTCTCTTCTTGTTTAGATGTGAATTTCCAACATCTAGGACATTTGTATTCATTTGATTTAAATACTTCAAATTTAAAGTTTTCAATTTCAAACTCTCCAAGTATATCTGAGTTTTGTTTATTTTGTGTAATCGAACTTACAAGCAACCAGTCAGCTGCTTGAGTTTCACCTAAGCTTAATAACTCTTCACAATTAGTATAAATACTTAGTTCTAGTGTTGATTTAATAACTTTCTCTTTACTTAAAGAGTCTTTTATTTCAGCTAATTTTTCTTTAGCTTCTAATAAAAGCTCTTCATTTATTTCACTCTTTACCTCAGGAAGATTATATTTATTATAATCAAAAACATCTTGACAGTTACCTTTTATACAAGCAGGTGCATTTTCAAGTAACTCATCCATAGTATAAGTTAAAATACAAGCTAATGATGAAACTAACTTCTTAGCTATCATTGCCATTGCACTTTGACTTGATAATCTATTTATATCATCTTTACTATTACAGTACAATCTATCTTTACATATATCTAAATAAATACCTGAAAAATCAACTACTAAAAAATTGTTTAGTTTATTTAATCCCTTTGAAAATTCATAAATATTAAATGCAGCTTCAATCTCATCAAATACATTTTTAGCCTTTGCTAAAATCCATTTATCAATTTTATTCATCTTTTCAACATCAATAATCTCTTCTAAATCATTAACATTTGCAAGTAAAAATCTAGATGTATTTCTAATTTTTCTATATAACTCTGCATTCTGTTTTAGAATATTATCAGATATTTTTAAATCACTTTGATAATCACTCATAGCAACCCAAAGTCTTAAAATCTCAGAACCGTACTGTTTCATAACCTTTTCAGGTGCAATTACGTTTCCTTTTGATTTTGACATCTTTTCACCTTTTTCATCAACAGTGAATCCATGGGTCAATATAGATTTATAAGGTGCCATTTCACTTGAAGCTAATGTGGTTAAAAGTGAAGATTGGAACCAACCTCTATGTTGATCACTTCCTTCTAAATACATATCAGCAGGAAAACTACCTGCATCATAGTTTCTACTTCTTAAAACAGCATTTTGTGTTGAACCACTATCAAACCAAACATCTAAAATATCCATAGTTTTTTCTAAATCTTCTGGGTTATATCCACTTCCTGGGTATAGTAACTCCTCTATTGGTAAATCATACCAAGCATCACAACCTTTTTGTTCAAAAATCATAGCAACAAAGTTTAATACTTTCTCATCAAAAATAATCTCACCTGTTTTCTTATTTGTGAAAAATGCAATAGGAACACCCCAGTCTCTTTGTCTAGAAATACACCAATCAGGTCTTCCATCTAACATTGATTTTAATCTATTTCTTCCCCACTGCGGATAGAAAGTTAGGTTTTCAACAACATCAAGTGCATTTTGCCTTAATGTTTTATTCTCTTTTCCATACTCATCATCAATAGCAATAAACCACTGTTTTGTAGCTCTAAAGATAATTGGCTTATGAGTCCTCCAACAGTGTGGATATGAGTGTCTTATATCAACTCTACTTAATAATGAATCACCTAACTCTTCTAAAATTAACTCATTTGCTTTAAATACATGAAGTCCAAGGTATTTATCTGTATCTTTAAATAACTTCTCTCTTACTATTGTTTCATCATATTTCCCATATGCATCAACAGGCATTAAAACTTCAAGGTTGTATGTTAAACCAACTTTATAGTCATCTTCACCATGACCAGGTGCAGTATGTACACAACCTGTACCTGCATCCATTTCCACATGGTCACCTAAAACAATTTTTGACTTTCTTTCATTTAATGGGTTAATGGCAAAACTATTCTCTAACTCTTGTGGTGAAATCTCATTTAATATATCACCTTTTATAATCTCTTGTTCTTTTAATGATTCATACAACTCTTTTGCTACAATAAACTTATCAGATGTTTGTACATATTTCTCTTCACCATTTAAAGCAATACCTGTATTTGAAGGAATTGTCCACGGAGTAGTAGTCCAAATAATCAAGCTTGCATCTAATTTCTCATGCTTAAAAGCCACATATATTGATGGTGAAGTTTTATCTTCATACTCAACTTCAGCTTCTGCTAATGCTGTTTGAGCTGCCCATGACCAATATACAGGTTTACTTCTTTGAACCAATAAACCTTTATTAGCAATAGCACATAACTCTCTGTAAATATTTGCTTCAAACTTGTAATCCATTGTTAAATATGGATTCTCCCAATCACCAATTACTCCAAGTCTTTTAAACTCTTCTTTTTGAATATCAACAAATCTGCTAGCATGATTTCTACATAACTCTCTAATTTTTGATTTTGGTAACTCTTTTTTCTTAGTATTACCAATTTTCTCTTCAACCTTTTGTTCAATTGGAAGACCATGACAATCCCAACCTGGAACATATCTAACACTTTTTCCATCAAAATAGTGAAATTTAACAATAATATCTTTTAGAATTTTATTTAATGCATGTCCTATATGTATATGTCCATTTGCATATGGTGGTCCATCATGTAGTGTAAATGAAGGTGCATCTTCTCTATTTTTTTTCATTCTGTCATAAACATTTTGTTCATCCCAAAGCTTGTACTTCTTTGGTTCATTTTGAGGTAAATTACCCCTCATAGGGAACTTAGTTTTTGGTAGTAGTAAGCTATCTTTATAATCCATTTTATTAACCTTTGGTTATCAAGTTATTATATAATTAATATTAAAAGCTAAGATTATATCTTATTGTTATTAAAAACTTAATTAGCTATATAAAAGATAATCTACATATATTCTAAAATAGAGTCTGTTTGTACAATAATTGTACAGACTTTTTATCGTAAATAATACTTATGCTGTTACGAAACTCTATATTTTATTGTCAATTTGCACAACATCATCTTTTTTTAACATTTTTATAACTTTGATGTGGTATACTCCAAGCATATTTCGCAAAAAGATAGGAACAATAATATGAATGAGAAACATTATGAAGTCGCAATAGTTGGTGGAGGAATCTCTGGTGCAGCACTATTTTTTGAGCTTGCTAAATATTCTAATGTCAACAGTATATGTATGTTAGAAAAGTATGAAGATCTTGCTACTTTAAACTCAAAAGGTACAAGTAACTCACAAACGATTCATGTTGGTGATATTGAAACAAACTATACATTTGATAAAGCAAAAATCACAAAAAGAACAGCTAAGATGATTGAAAAATTTTGTTTAATGTATAATTTACAAGACAAGATTATGTTCAAACATCAAAAAATGGCATTAGGTGTAGGTGAAGATGAAGTAAAATTTATCACTGAAAGATATGAAAAATTCAAAGAGATTTTTCCATACTTAGAGTTATGGGATAAGGAGAAGCTAAAAGAGTTAGAACCAAAAGTTGTTTATGCAAATAAAGAGCAAACTCAAGAGAGACCAGAGCCAATTGTGGCAATGGGTGCAAGAGATGAATACACTACAGTTGAATATGGTGAAATGACAAGAGAGTTAGCAAAAGCAGGTCAAGAAGCTGATGATTCTAAAACAACTGATATTTACTATAACTCAGAAGCTGATGATATAGAAAAAGTTGGAGACAAATATAAAATAACTACAAAAAATGGTACTGTATATACAGCTGACTTTGTAGTAGTAAATGCAGGTGCACACTCACTTTACTTAGCACATAAAATGGGCTATGGTAAACAAATGGGTTCACTTTCAATGGCTGGTTCATTTTATATTACTAATAATACATATTTAAATGGTAAAGTTTATATGGTTCAAAATGATAAACTACCATTTGCAGCACTACATGGTGACCCTGATATCTTGTGTGATGGAAAAACTAGATTTGGACCAACTGCATTAGCACTTCCAGTTCTTGAAAGATATAAAGGTGGTAAATCGTTTTTCCAATGTTTAAAAACAATGAATATAGATGGAAATACTATTAAGATATTCTGGGATTTATTAAAAGATAAAGATATTAGAAACTATGTATTTAAAAACTTCTTATTTGAGATTCCAGGAATAAATAAAGGTCTATTTGTAAAAGATGCTCAAAAAATTGTGCCATCATTAAGTACAGATGATATTAAATACGCAAAAGAGTTTGGTGGAGTAAGACCACAAGTTTTAGACAAAGATGAACAAAAACTAATGCTAGGTGAAGCTTCAATCAATCCAGGAAATGGTTTAATCTTTAATATGACACCAAGTCCTGGAGCAACTTCATGTTTAGGTAATGCAGAAAGAGATATTAAAACTATTTGTGAGTATTTAAACAAAGAGTTTAAACAAGAAGAGTTCCTAGCTGACTTTACAGAACAAGAGTAGTAAAAAGTAAAAACTTAATAGAGAAGGTAGCTTACCTTTTCTATTTTAACTACAAACACAATAAAGGTATCTTATATATGACACTTAATAATAGCTTTACTAATGATGAAATGATCACACTTCAAAACTTACTTAGATGTAAATGTAAAACAATAACAACAGCAGAGTCTTGTACAGGTGGTTTAGTTGCCAATAAACTAACTCAACTAGCTGGTTCATCTGAAATATTTAAAGGCTCAATAGTAAGCTACAGCAATGAAATAAAGTGTAGTCAATTAGGTGTCAAAAAAGATACTTTAAACAAATATGGTGCAGTTTCTACACAAACAGTAGATGAGATGCTTCAAGGTGTAGTAAAGAAAATGAACTCTAACTATGCAATAGCAATTTCAGGAATAGCAGGACCACAAGGTGGTAGTACAAATAAGCCAGTTGGAACTATAGTAATAGGTATTTGTGATGACAAAGATTATAAAGATATTGAAGTTTTTCATTTCAAAGGAAATAGAATGGAAATACAAGAACAAGCTGCAAGCTCTTCTTTGAGAAAAATTTTACAATTTCTTCAAAAAAGTCTTGACAAATAAAAAAAAACCTATTATAATTCCAGTCCATTTTGAGAACAACCTCTTGAAATAGTAATGACCCGTTAGCTCAGCAGGTAGAGCATCTCCCTTTTAAGGAGGTGGCCGAAGGTTCGAATCCTTCACGGGTCACCATTTTTTTGTTCGATTAGCTCAGTTGGTAGAGCGCTACCCTTACAAGGTAGATGCCAGTGGTTCGAGTCCACTATCGAACACCATTTTTTATTGTTGGCCCCTTCATCTAGCGGTTAGGATCTTGGATTTTCATTCCAATCACAGGAGTTCGAGTCTCCTAGGGGTCACCAGTTTAAATATTGCGGATGTAGTTTAGTTGGTTAGAATGCCTGCCTGTCACGCAGGAGGTCGCGAGTTCGAGTCTCGTCATCCGCGCCACTATTCATTTTTGACCCGTTAGCTCAGCAGGTAGAGCATCTCCCTTTTAAGGAGGTGGCCGAAGGTTCGAATCCTTCACGGGTCACCATTTTTTTGTTCGATTAGCTCAGTTGGTAGAGCGCTACCCTTACAAGGTAGATGCCAGTGGTTCGAGTCCACTATCGAACACCATTTTTTATTGTTGGCCCCTTCATCTAGCGGTTAGGATCTTGGATTTTCATTCCAATCACAGGAGTTCGAGTCTCCTAGGGGTCACCAGTTTAAATATTGCGGATGTAGTTTAGTTGGTTAGAATGCCTGCCTGTCACGCAGGAGGTCGCGAGTTCGAGTCTCGTCATCCGCGCCACTGTTTATATACTTAAAATATACCTTTGCTATAAAGTATTTCTTTAGTCTTTTTTTGATATCCTAAATCTAAATTATTTATTGAGAGAATCTATGTTAAAAGCAAAAAGCTTATATCATCTTATAGTCTATAGTATTTTATTCATTGTGTTACTAATATCATTTTTCACTTTTATTATTATAAACAATGCCCACAATGAGTTACAAGACAAAATCAAAACACTAAAAGAAGACTTTACAAAAAACCAAAAGAGATTATTAAAAAACGATATTCAATCTACTATTAATTTTATTGATTACTACTACAATAAAAATAGAAATAAAAAAAGTCAACAGCAGATAAAAAAAGAGATTTTAGAGGCTATTGCGATTATGAAAAAAAGTGATAAGCTTAGTGATTATATTTTTATATATAATTATGATGGAGAATTGATATATCATCCACTAGAAAAAGATGCTGTTGGTGAGAATAGAATTGATATGACAGACACAAATGGAAAAAAAGTTATTCAAGAGTTAATTAAAGCATCAAAAAAAAGTTATGGTGGATATGTTGATTATATATGGTACAAACCTGAAGTGGATAAAAATGCACCAAAAGTATCATATGCTAAATCTTTTGGACCTTTAAAATGGACCATTGGTAAAGGTGTATATTTAGATGAAATAGATAAATTAATTAGACAAAAAAATGAAGAGTATAATCAAAAAATGTCAGATTATACACTACAAATCACTTCTTTGACAATTATGCTTGTACTATACTCCATATTTATTTATAAAAATGCAACTATCTTAATTGTAAATGATGTCAAAGAGATAGGTAGATACTTTAAAGAATCACAGAATAATGATGAACCAATAAATCAAAATAGAATCATCTTTGGAGAGTTTAAAATAATAGCAAACTATGCAACAGATGCTATGAATAATATAAAACTAAAAACTCATATGCTAGAGGATTTAAATAAAAACCTTGAGTATAAAGTTGATGAAAAGACAATGGAGCTAACAAAGCTTCTTGAATCTCAAAAAACATTTATAAAAAACTCTGTTCATGAGATAAATACTCCTTTATCGATTATTAGAACAAATATTGATCTTCTTAAAATGAAAACCCCAAATAACAAATATATTACACATATTGAATCGGGGGCTAAAATTATACAATATATCTATGATGATTTATCATATTTAATAAAAAGAGATAGAGTAGTCTATAAAAAAGAGTATTTAGACTTCTCAGCTATTTTAAATAATAGAATTGAATTTTTTAATGAGATTGCAATATCAAACTCTTTGTATTTTATAAAAAATATAAGTAGTGACATCTATATCAAATTTAATAAAACCGAACTACAAAGAGTTATTGACAACAACTTATCAAATGCAATAAAATACTCATATCAAAAATCACCTATTTTTGTAAAATTAAACTATACAAACTGTGATGAAGTTGAGTTTTCTGTTTCTACAAACTCAAAAAAAATAGAGAAAAAAGAGAAAATTTTTGATGATTTCTATAGAGAGAATGATGCAAGAGGTGGTTTTGGGTTAGGACTTAAAATTGTTAAAGATATATCCGATAAAAATAATGTTATAATCCAATTAGACTCAAATACGAAAGAGACAAAATTTACTTATAGGTTTAAAATAAATGAAGATACTACTACTTGAAGATGAACTAATGTTAAATAATGCAGTGTGTGAATATTTAAGAAATATTGGGCATATGGTTGAGAGTTTTACAGATGGGCAAGATGCAATTGATAATATTGATAACTCATATGATTTATTAATATTAGATATTAGCGTACCAAGTAAAACAGGTCTTGAAATATTAGAAGATTTAAATGAAAAAAAAGTGTTTATTCCTACAATATTTATATCTGCTCTTAATGATATCGAAGATATAGCAAAGGCTTATGAACTTGGTGCAAAAGAGTACTTAAAAAAACCTTTTCATTTAGAAGAGTTAGGTATAAAAATCAATCTTATTCTAAGGAAAAACCAATCAAACACTTCACACGTACGATTTTCAGAAAACTACTCATATTCAAAAGATAAACAGACACTATATTTTGATGGTGAACCACAAAGCTTAACAAAAAAACAGCTTGAAATAATACATATATTAGCACTAAATATAAATATGATTGTGGACTTTGAAAGATTTAGAATTGATATATGGGATGGTGAAAATATTGATAATCCTACTATTAGAGCTGAAATTTCAAGATTAAAAAAAGCATTAAAAGAGGATTTTATAAAAAATATACGAGGTTTAGGCTATAAAATAGACAGATATTACTCTGCCTAAGAAATACTATAGAATGGCTCTTTTAGAGCTATTTTGCTACGCTAATACTACTTTTAAAAAAACTTTTAAAAATTTCCTTTAAATTGCTATCTTTTTGCTACCTACACTTACTATACTTTCAAGGTTAGATTATTAAACTCTTGTGGTTTAATAAAAATTAATAAGGAGAGCAAAAATGAGTCCAGAAAAAGCACAAGCGTACTGGAAAGAAAACATTACAACTATCATTAAGCTTTTGATAGTTTGGTTTGTGGTTTCTTTCGGTTGTGGAATTATATTCATTAATGAACTTAACGCTATTGAAATAAGTGGTGTTAAATTAGGTTACTGGTTTGCACAGCAAGGTGCAATTTATGTTTTTGTTGCTTTAATTTTTATTTATGTTAAAGCTATGAACAACATCGATGAAAAATACGGCGTACACGAGTAGGAGAGGAATAAGATGGAATTACAATCATTAATTTACCTATTCGTAGGTATTTCATTCGCAATTTATATTGGTATTGCACTTTGGGCAAAAGCAGGTTCAACTAAAGACTTTTATGTTGCAGGTGGGGGTGTTCACCCAGTAGCAAATGGTATGGCAACTGCTGCTGATTGGATGTCAGCTGCATCATTTATCTCATTAGCAGGTATCATTGCATTTAAAGGTTCAGATGGTGGTGCTTATTTAATGGGTTGGACAGGTGGATACGTTCTACTTGCAATGTTATTAGCACCTTATTTAAGAAAATTTGGTAAATTTACAGTACCTGATTTCGTTGGTGATAGATACTACTCAAATGTAGCAAGAACAGTTGCAGTAATTGCAGTTATCTTTGTTTCATTTACGTACGTAGCTGGTCAAATGAGAGGTGTTGGTATTGTATTCTCTAGATTTTTACAAGTTGATGTAAATACAGGGGTACTTATTGGTATGGCAATTGTATTCTTCTACTCAGTTCTTGGTGGTATGAAGGGTATTACATATACACAAGTTGCACAGTATTGTGTTATGATTCTTGCTTTCTTAATTCCAGCAATTTTCTTATCAATACAAGTTACTGGAACATTTTTACCTCAACTAGGTATTTTTGGACAAACTACATTTGCATTTGATACAGGTGTACAAGTTATTCCAGAGGGCACCTATCTATTACATGCACTAGATACTGCTATTGTTGATTTAGGGTTTACTGCATATACACAACCAGGTAACTTATGGAATATGTTTATGTTGACAACTGCTTTAATGCTAGGTACAGCAGGTCTTCCACACGTTATTGTTAGATTCTTTACAGTTCCAACTGTACAAGATGCTAGAATTTCAGCTGGTTGGGCTTTAATATTTATTGCATTAATGTATACAACTATTTCAGCGGTTTCTTCTTTCTCAAGAGTAAACTTAATCAAAAACCTACAAAACACTAACTATGAAGCGTTTGTAGCAGGTGAGTTAACACACCCAGATGGTACACCAAATGATGGTGACTGGTTTAGAACATGGGAAAATGGTGGATTATTAGCTTGGAATGATAGAAATAACGATGGTAAAATCCAGTATGCTAAAGGTGCTGCATTTGATGGTAAACCTCAATTTGACGGTGAAAAAAGAGCTGCAGATGGACATAGATTAACTACTAATGGAAAAGGTCCAGCTACACAAGAAGAGTTAGCAAAAACTAATGGAATTGCGAATGAGTTATATGTTGATAGAGATATCATGGTACTAGCAAACCCAGAGATTGCAAACTTACCTAACTGGGTAATTGCATTTATCGCAGCTGGTGGTCTTGCAGCAGCACTATCAACAGCAGCAGGTTTATTACTTGTAATTGCATCTGCTATTTCACATGACTTAATGGGACAAGTTATCTTTAGAGATCCAGAAACTGGAAAATCTAAATTAACTGAAAAAACAGAATTAATGTGGGCAAGAATCTCAGCAATCGTTGCTATTTGTATAGCAGGTTACTTAGGTATCAACCCTCCAGGATTTGTTGCACAAGTTGTTGCATTCTCGTTTGGTTTAGCAGCAGCATCATTCTTCCCAGCAATTATACTTGGTATTTTTGATAAGAGAATGAACAGAGAAGGTGCTATTGCAGGTATCTTAACTGGTTTAATCTTTACATTTGGATATATTATTTACTTTGTATTCTTAGGTGGAGATCCAGAAAATTACTTCTTAGGAATTCATCCAACAGGTATTGGTACAGTTGGTACATTACTTCACTTAATCGTGGCAGTTATTGTATCTAGAATGACACCAGAACCACCTCAAGAGATTCAAGATCTTGTTGAAGGTATTAGACTTCCAAATAATGTTGGTGCAGCGCACGATCATTAATACTAAAACTAAAGTATACCCTCTTTGGGTATACTTTTTAGTATTTCTTTATGTCTTTATTCTCTACAGATATAAAAAAATACTAACAAGGATAATAAAATGAGTCTCCAAGATCAAGAAGCTTTTCTTTCAAATATACACCCTTTTGAGATGTTAGATGAAGAACAAATGAACTTATGTATTAATCATATGGATATAGCTTATTATCCTAAAGACTCTGTTTTAATTAGTCCTGATAAAATCCATGACCATTTTTTTATAATTATTAAAGGAACTGTTTTTGAACTAAATGAACAAAAAGAAGTTGTAATGGATTTTCATCAAGAAGACTCATTTGATGCTAACTCCTTGATATATGGAAAAACAAAAAATAGTTTTTTAGTTCATGAAGATTTAATCTGTTATGAGCTTGAAAAAAATACTTTCTTAAAACTTATCGAAACAAATGAAGGGTTTAAAAACTTCTTCTTAGATAAATTAGTTCATAAAATAAAGACTCTAAAAGATAGGGAGTACACTTCAAAACTTTCTGGTTTTATGATATCAAAAGTTAGTGATGCACTAATTCATGAAGCATGCATAGTAGATGAAGATACAAAACTATTAGATGCAATAGAGAAATCAACAGACTATAAAACATCTACAATTATTGTTCAAAAAAAAGACTCAAAAGAAGTAGGAATTATTACAGATTCACTATTAAAAGTAAAAGTGCTACTTGAGGGTAGAAGTTTAGATATAAAAGTAGGTGATATAGCAATATTTCCTTTAATAACTGTTTTTGAAGATGATTATTTATTTGATGCCCTGTCAATTTTAATAAAGAAAAGTATTAAAAGAGTTGGTGTTACAAATAGTAAAGGAGAAATATTAGGAATAATAGAGCAAGTTGATATCTTATCTCACTTTGCAAATAATACTTATGTAGTTGATACTCAAATAAGAAAAGCTAAAAATATTGAAGAGTTAAAAACAGCAAGTAAAGATTTACTACATATTATAAAATCACTACATGCAAAGGGTGTAAAAGTAAACCATATTTCAAACTTAATAGGACAATTAAATACTAAAGTCTATAAAAAGCTTTACAGACTAGTTGTTCCCCAAGAGTTACAAATGGATGCTTGCTTTATTGTAATGGGTAGTGAGGGAAGAAATGAGCAGATAATTAAAACTGACCAAGATAATGCCCTTGTAGTAAAAGATAGTGTTGATGTTGAGCAATACAGACCTTATATGGAAAAGATTATTGACACACTAATTGACTTTGGTTATCCGCCATGTGAAGGAAATATTATGGTTTCCAATCCATTTTGGTGTAAAACTGTAAGTGATTATAAAAATGAAACTGCAAAATGGATTGAATCACCTGATATGCAAAACTATATGGATTTAGCAATATTCTTTGATTCATTTGCAGTTGCAGGGGACAAAGAACTACTAATCAATTTAAAAGACGATTTATTTAATAAGCTTCATGATAAAGATGTATTCTTGGCATATTTTGCAAAAGCTACCCTAACCTTTGATACTCCAAATACAGTTGCAAACTTTATGACAAAAACCCATAAGATAGATATTAAAAAAACAGCTGTTTTTCCAGTAGTTCAAGGTGTTAGAAGTTTAGCTTTAAGAGAAAAGATTAGAGAAACTACCACTGCAAGAAGAATAAAAATCTTAGAAGATAGAAAAGTTTTAGATAAAGACCAAGCAGGAGAGCTTTTAGAAGCTTTTGATGTGGTAAATACTTTAAGACTAAATTTTCAATTGATGTCTCTTCAAGAAAACAAAGAAGTTACTAATGATATAGATACTCATGCACTAGGTAAGATTGAAAGAGACTTGTTAAAGGACTCTTTTAAAATCATTATTGATTTTAAAAAGTTTATTAATTTTTCATTTAAAATAGATAAGATTTCATAATGTTTTTAAAAAAAATTATAAAAAAACTTCAAAGAAGAGCACTTAAAGACAGTAACTATGAGTTTTTATTTGATGAGCCTACTTATGATGAATATGTATGCTTAGACTGTGAAACAACTGGCTTAAATCCAAGAAAAGATGAGATTTTATCAATTGGTGCTGTTGTTATTAAAAAAAATAAGATTATCATGCGAAAAAATCTTAATATCTTTGTGAAACCCTCAAGACCAATAAATTCAGAATCAATAAAAATTCATCAAATAAGACCTATTGATTTAAAAAATGGCCTTAACCCTAAAGATGCAATTTATGATTTATTAGAGTTTATAGGTAATAGACCTATTGTTGGTTACTACATCAAGTTTGATATTGCTATACTTTCAAAATATACTAAAAAGTTCATAGGTATAAAGATACCAAATGAGACTATTGAAGTATCATCAATGTATTTCAGAACTAGAAAAAAAACTAGTGAATATGAGTTTATTGATCTAAAGTTTGATACAATTATGAAAAATCTTAATATACCAACATTAGGTAAACATGATGCACTCAATGATGCTATTATGACCTCTATGATATTTTTAAAACTAAAAGATTTAACCCCTGCAAAAACCACTTTTTATACAAACTAAATAATAATTTACCTCTGTACTAATATACATTTTAGCTATTTATGCTAAGATGTAACTCCTAAAATAAGCTTTTTATCTATTATTCTATCTCACTTTTATTTTTGAAATATCTTATTTAGAAAACTCTTATAAAAAGCTATATAAATGCTATTAAGAGCTGTAATATCTCTAATTTGTATTAAAAAAAATAATCAAAATATCTTATCCGCAGTTGATTTTAATTGTCAAAATTACAGCTTAATAGGTTTTAAATAATTAGAATAACTTATTATTAAATTAAGCTATAGCTATATCTTAATTATTTCTTAAAAATTATAATTAATTTAAAAATATAAAGTCACCCTTTTTGTTACTAAATTACATTCACGACATACTTTTTACACATTTTATTTAATATTTGAATATATTTCATAAGTTTTAAATGTATAATTATTTTAATTTATAATTTGCTATTTTTTTGCTATAAAAATCTAGCAAATTAAAAATAATTATGTTATACAATATTAAGTTGTGTACAAAGGAGAGGAAGCATAATGAAAAAAGAGTTAGTAGATAGGATTGAAAGTAATCCTAGATATGCTGAGCTGGTTTCAAAAAGAAATAAGTTTGGTGTAAAACTTGGTATATTTGTACTTGTTATGTTTTATGCATATATTTTAACTATTGCATTTAACAAAGAGATTTTAGCTACAAAATTTGGTGATGGAATTTTAACAGTTGCATTTCCAATTGCATTGGCTATATTAGTTATAAGCTTTATTACAACTGTTATTTACGTTAGAAAAGCTAACGGTGAATATGACGATATTACAAATGAAATAAAAGAAGATGTAAAGGATTTAATGTAATGTTGAAAATTTTATTACTATCATTAACATTTGCTATAACAGCATTCGCTGCGGGTGATGCTAGTTTTGAGGCTACAAAAAGAGATTTAAATATCCCAGCTATTATTATGTTCTTCATATTTATCATAGGAACATTAGGTTTAACATACTGGGCAGCAAAAAAGACAAAATCTGCAAGTGACTTCTATACAGCAGGTGGAGGAATTACAGGTTTCCAAAATGGTTTAGCAATTGCGGGTGACTATATGTCAGCAGCTGCATTCTTAGGTGTATCAGGTCTTATTTATATGAAAGGTTATGATGGAGTTATCTATGCGGTTTCATTCTTAGTTGGTTGGCCTATTATTCTTTTCTTTATGGCTGAAAAATTAAGAAACTTAGGTAAGTTTACATTTACTGATATTGCTGCATATAGATTAGGTCAAAAGCAAATTAGAACATTAGCTGCATTTGGTACTATCTCAGTTGTTGTTTTATACCTTATTGCACAAATGGTTGGTGCAGGTAAATTAATTCAAGTTTTATTTGGTATGGAGTATGAGTATGCTGTAATCTTAGTTGGTGTTATGATGATTATTTACGTAACATTTGGTGGTATGCTTGCAACTACATGGGTTCAGATTATTAAGGCATGTTTACTTTTAACTGGTGTTTCATTTATGGCAATTATGGTTTTATATCACTTTGACTTTAGTTTTGAATCTTTAGCTGTTAAAGCAGTTGAAAACCACAGTGCTGGTGAGTCTATTTTAGCTCCTGGTGGATTTATTTCAGATCCAATTTCAGCTATTTCTTTAGGTATGGCTTTAATGCTTGGTACTGCTGGTCTTCCGCACGTACTTATGAGATTCTTTACAGTTGGAAATGCAAAAGAGGCTAGAAAATCTGTTGTTTATGCAACTGGTTTTATTGGTTACTTCTGGATTATTATTACTATTGTTGGTTTTGGTGCTATTGCATTCTTAAACTCTAATGAGGGTGCACAGTACTTCACAGATGGTGGGCTATTTGGTGGAAATAATATGGCTTCAATTCACTTATCACATATGTTAGGTGGAAATGCATTCTTAGGATTTATTTCAGCAGTTGCATTTGCTACAATTTTAGCAGTTGTTTCTGGACTTACACTTTCAGCAGCGGGAGCGATTTCGCATGACCTTTATGCTAATGTAATTAACACTAAAGCTACAGATGAGAAAGTTGTTAAAGTATCAAGATTTACAGTTGTTATTGTAGGTATTGTTGGTGTTACTTTAGGTATTGCATTTGAGCAACAAAATATTGCTTATATGGTTGGGTTAGCATTTGGTATTGCAGCATCAGCTAACTTCCCAATTTTATTCCTATCTATTTACTGGTCTCAGTTAACAACAAGAGGTGCATTCTTTGGTGGACTATGTGGTCTTATCTCAGCAGTTACTCTTGTAGTTGTTGGACCAATTGTATGGGTGGAAATTTTAGGAAATGAAGAGGCTTTATTCCCTTATAAACACCCTGCACTATTCTCAGTAACAATTGCATTTGTTGCTATTTGGTTCTTCTCTAAGACTGATAGTAGTGAAAAAGGAAAAGCAGAAAAAGAGTTATTTAGAGCTCAAAATATTAGAGCAAATACAGGTATTGGTGCAGCTGGAGCAGTTGATCACTAGAAATACTAAAAACTAAGGAAAAATTTCCTTAGTTTTAAACATAAAGAATAATTATTATCTTATATTTATTAGATATAATCTATATAACTTAATCTAGGAAGTGCCATGAGTATTTTAGAACAAAAATCGTTTATAAGTGCAATTCACCCTTTTGAACACCTAAATAAAAGTCAACTTGATAAATTTTCAGAAAATATTGATATTGTTTACTTTAAAAAAGAGCAAGTAATTCAAAAAAGTGCTTCAGAGCCTGAATTTATCTATTTTGTATTAAAAGGTATAGTTCAAGAAAAAAATGAAGATGATGTTTTATCAATATATTCAAAGAATGAGATTTTTGATCCAATTTCTTTAATCGAAAACTACTCAAAAAATACATTTATAACAGCTGAAGAGGCTATTTGTTATAGACTACCAAGAGATATATTTATTAAGACATTACATGAAAATAAAGAACTAGAAAGATACTTTTTCCAATCAATTTCTCAAAAACTAGACAATCATAACTCTTTTGAAAAGAATAAAGATATTGCAAATATAATGGTTGCAAAAGTTAAAGATGCAAACATTCACAGAGCTATTGTTATTGATACAAAAAAGACAATTTTTGAAGCTGCAAATATTATAAAAAAAGAGAAAGTACCCACTTTACTTTTAGAAGATAGTGATAACGAAATGTATATAGTTACAGATTCAGACTTTAGGGAAAAAGTTATTTTAAATAGAATGAGCTTTGATGAAGAGATTATAAATATAGCATCAAAAGGGTTAGTTTATGTAAATGAAGATGACTTTTTATTTAATGCCCAACTTATGATGGCTAAACATGGTCTTAAAAGAGTTGTTGTAAAAAATTCAGAAGCTAAGATAGTAGGAATCTTAGATCAAATATCCCTATCATCTTTTTTTGCTACAAATACGTTTTCTGTATCAAACTCAATAATAAAAGCTGAAACCATTGAAGAGTTAAAAGATGCTTCAATATCACTTTTAAAAATAGTAAAATCACTAAGTGCAAAAGGTGTAAAAATTGAGTTTATTTCTAAACTAATAAATCAATTAAATAAAAAACTAATAAATAAACTATTTAATATAATAGCTCCTAATGAGATAAAAGGTAAAGCCTGCCTTGTAGTTATGGGTAGTGAGGGACGGTGTGAACAGATTTTAAAAACAGATCAAGATAATGCTTTGATTTTAAAAGATGATTGTGATATTAGCCAAGAGAAGCTACAAGAGTTTACAAATAGATTTACTGAAGTATTAGTTGAGTTTGGTTTTCCAAGATGTGAAGGTAATATAATGTTATCAAACCCTTATTGGTGTAGAAAAGAGAGTGATTTTAAGGATTTAATCTACTCATGGGTTGATAAACCTACACCTGATTCTATGATGAATATTGCAATATTTTATGACTCTCTTTGTGCTGCAGGTGAAAGGAAGATAATACTTGATTTAAAAGATTATCTATTTAAAGTTACAGGTGACTCTCAAACATTTATTGCAAACTTTGCAAAAGTAATATCAAACTTTGATGTACCACTTGGATTTTTTGATGGATTTGTATTTGACAATGATAAAAAAGAGCATAAAAACGAATTAGATATTAAAAGAGGTGGTATATTTATTTTAGTTCAAAGTATTAGGTCATTAAGTTTAGAGAAGAAACTTTTTAATACAAATACAATTAAAAGAATAAAAGCTTTAAAACAGTTGGGTGTACTAGATGATGAATTTGCACAAGAGATTATTATGGCATTTAATTTTTTATCAAATCTAAAACTAAAATCAAATTTAGAAAAACTTGATAAAAAAGCAAAAATTGATAACTATATTAATCCAGATGATTTAAATACAATGCAAAAAGATTTATTAAAAGACTCTTTTAAAATTGTTAATAAACTAAAGAAAAAGTTAGAATACCACTTTAAGTTGAGCTATGTTTAATAAAATAAAAAATATATTAAATAAAAGAAACCTAAAAGATGAAAACTATCTTTTTTTATTTGATAAACCACCAAAAAATGAGTTTGTCTGTTTTGATTGTGAAACTACTGGTTTAAACCCTAAAGAGGATGATATTATTTCAATTGGTGCAGTTTTAATCAAAGATAATACTATAGTTTCAAGTAAAAAGTTTATAAAACTAGTTAAATCTTCAGCAAAACTACAAGAGGACTCAATAAAAGTTCATTTAATTAGACAAATGGATCTAGAAAATGCTAACAATATTGATGAAGTCATTGAAGATTTTTTATATTTTATTGGTAACAGACCTCTTGTTGGTTACTACTTAGAGTTTGATATTGCTATGATAAATAAATACTTAAAACCAAAGCTTGGTATAAAACTTCCAAATAAGACCTATGAAGTTTCTGCAATTTATCATGACTATAAAATAGAAAAAATCCCTCAAAGTCATATAGATTTAAGATTTGATACAATTATGGAGGATTTAAAGATTCCATTCATGGGAAAACATGATTCATATAATGATGCTTTAATGACATCTTTGATGTTTATAAAATTAAAAAATCAGCCAAAAGTTAAAATATAGTAACTTATATAAACAACGCAAAGAATTTATTCAATATGTACAACTTTTGTACATTTATATAACTTCTACATATATAAAAGCACCGCATTTTCAATATTTTATTAACATATCACTCTATATAGACTATTTTGACATATACTGTATATATTATGTACTTTTTGAAATATATAGTATACAATATATTTTTATTAAGATTATAAACTAATGCTATTCTTATGCTATGGTTATAATTTATAATCTTCTACAAGTTTAAACTAGAAAGGATAACTTAATGGGTTTAATTAAAAGCATAAAAGAGAAAGCAAAGTCACAACTACGAACAATTGTTCTACCTGAGACTGAAGACGAAAGAGTTTTAAAAGCTGCACAAAAAGTACTTGAAGAGAAAACTGCAAAAGTTGTTTTAATTGGTAATGAAGATAGAATCAAATCTGATGCATCTTCTTGTGATGC